>JAKSDA010000108.1 GCA_022360315.1 Pseudomonadota bacterium | reverse complement strand
GCGTCGCCAGAGCGGCGATCCATCACCGCCAGCGGGCTTGCTCGTCGGTCAAATACACCCAGTATTCTCCACTCCTCGCGCACCCACTGGCGGCGCGCCTCGCCGCTCTGGCTCGGTCCGAGGTTTTTGGACCGGCTCTAACTATACAGTCTCAGTCGGAACTGTGCCCGCCCAGTTCAATCTTGGTCGAATACCCGGGCAAAAATGGCCTCGACGTGGCGGAGATGATGGTCGAGATCGAACGCGGCGTCGAGGTCGCTTTGCGAAATATGTCGCCCGATGTCCGGGTCTCGGGCGAGAAGGTCGCGAAAATGACCTTGACCCGAATGAGCGGCCAGGGCGCAGCGTTGGACCATTTCGTAGGCTTTCTGCCTGGGTAGACCAGATCTCACCAGGGCCAGAAGCACGGCCTCGGAAAAATACAACCCACCCGAGGTATCGAGATTGTGACGCATTCGGTCGCTCTTGATGACCAGATTGCGGATGACGCGCTCGGCCCGTGCGATCATGAAATCGGCCAGGATGGTCGCGTCGGGAAAGGCCACCCGCTCGACCGACGAGTGCGATATATCGCGCTCGTGCCACAGAGCGATGTTGTCCAGAGCCGAGCCGGCATAGCCGCGCAGTAAACGGGCCAGACCGGTGAGATTTTCCGACAAAATCGGGTTCTTTTTGTGCGGCATGGCGCTCGAGCCTTTTTGCCCGCGGCCAAATCCCTCCTCGGCCTCGCCTACCTCGGTGCGCTGCCAGTGCCTGACACCCAGGGCGATCTGCTCGATCGCCGTACCCAGCATGGCCAGGGACAAGAGCACGTCGGCGTGGCGATCGCGGGCCACAACCTGCGTGGCCACCGTCTCGGGCTCGAGGCCGAGTGCGTCGAGAGCCATTTTTTCGACCTCGGGCGAAAGATTGCCATAGGTGCCAACCGCGCCGGCAATCTTGCCGACCGAAATGGCCTCGCGCGCGCGTTCGATTCGGCGAAGCGCCCGACCGAGTTCGGCATACCAGCGCGCAAAAACCAGGCCGGCCGTGATCGGCTCGGCGTGAATGCCGTGACTGCGGCCGATGGCAGGGGTGTGCCGGTGCTCGTGGGCGCGCTCGGCCACCGCCGACCGCAAGCCCCGAAGAGCGACCAAAATGCCATCGAGTGCTTTTTGACTCTGCAACGCCAGCGCGGTATCGAGAACGTCCGACGAGGTCATGCCCAGGTGCAACCACCTGGCCGGCTCGCCGGCCAACTCCTCGACATGAGTGAGAAACGCAATCACGTCGTGGCGCGTGGTCTGCTCGATCTCCACAATGCGATCGACCGAGAGCTTGCCCCGGGCGCGTTGCCGAATCGCGGCAGCTTGCCCCTCGGGAACCATTCCGACCCGCTCCATGGCTTCACAAGCCGCAAGCTCGACTTCGAGCCAGGTATCAAATCTGGCCGGGTCAGTCCAGATCGCGGCAAACTCCGGGCGACTGTAGCGTTGAATCATGGGCCGGGATGATAGCTCGGCCCGCTCAAAACCGCATCACGCCGCCTGCTCTGGTCGCATTCGGGCCGCTACCGGGCCAGGGTGCGATAACGCTCGAGAAGCAGAGTCTGCCGGTTGCGCGTACTGGTTACCCGACCGGCGATGATCACGTGCTCGGCACGGGTCGATAGCTCGAACGGATCGCCCGACCAGATCACGATATCGGCTGCCTTGCCCGGCCCGATGGTTCCGCGATCGACGCCGAATAGCGCGGCCGGAACCGAGGTGACCGCAGCCAGTGCATGCTCGTATGCCATGCCGTTGGCCACCGCAATGCCGGCCAGCTGGCGTATGGTTGCCACATCCATGGGCCCGCGTATGCTCGAAATGGCCACCGCAACTCCTGCCTCGGCCAACAGCTTGGCGGCATCGTCGCGCACCCGAGTGCGCTCGAAGCGCTGGGGTAGATTTGCGGCCGGATTCAAAATCACTCCAATCCTGGCTCGAGCTAGTTCTTTGGCCACCATCCAAGCCTCGGTACCCCCTTCGATCGCCACGCGCAAACCAAACTCGCCGGCCAGACGCAGCGCAGCCAGGATGTCCGAACTGCGGTGGGCACGCACGACCAGAGGAAGACGACCCTGGACGACCGGGATCAGCGCTTCGAGGTCGAGCCTGGCCGCAGCAAATGGCCGCGACTGATTGCGCTGGTAGTTCGGCTTTTGCCGGCTGTAGGTACGGGCGTCGTCGAGAAGCTCGCGCAGGCGCAAGATGGCCATACCCCGCGAACCCTGCGCGCTGCCGAGCGATGCTTCGCCCAGGCTGGCATACATGGCAAGCGGCGCCTTGACCGTCACATCCGGTGTCATTGCATCGGCCAGCGAAAACCAACCCGACGTTCCCGATACCAGACCGCCGCGCGGCACAGCCACGGCCGAGGTGACGCCCTGCGCGCGAGCCACCGGAATGGCCACTGATGTGGCATTGTATCCGTCACTCACCCGATAGGCCGCGTGAATCGGCTGGCTGCTGTCGCCAAAACTCCCCTCACGGGTGGAACTCTCCAGCGAGACTTCGAGAAGACCCAAGGCTGTAGACGACTCGATAAACCCCGCGGTGACAATCTTGCCGCTGGCATCGATGACACGAGCACCAGATGGCACAGCGACGTTCTTGCCCACGCTGCGTACCACGCCGTTGCGGATCACCAGTGTCGCACGGTCGATCACCTTGTTTGGCTCGACATATACACGACCGCCCTTTATGGCGATCGTCTCGGCCCCTGCGCTGGTTGGCAATATCGATATTATCGCAGCAACAACAATATGATGACCGATCCGGCTCGATTGGATTTTTCTCGTACAGGTCTCTCTCGTCGGCAGTGCCGTTGTCGTGGTCATGGTCATTTCGCTGCTCCCTTGTGTTGGCCGGCCGAATTGCCCAGTTCAAAATCGGTGAGTGGCCGGCCGCGCTTTCGTTCGAAGATGATCTCGCCGGCCTGGATGACCACGTCGGCCTTGGCATACACACTAAACGGGTGTCGACTCCAGATCACCACGTCGGCACGCTTGCCCTTTTCGAGGGTTCCAGTGACCTCATCGACGCCCAATACCCAGGCCGCATTGGCAGTGATCCACCGCAGCGCCTGGTCTTCGCTGATCTCAATCCCGGCGTGGCGAGCTGCGTACATGGCTTTGGCCGCTTCCTGATTGAGCCGCTGAGCCAGGATGGCCGAGTCCGAGTGAATAACCGCCCGGCCGCCAGCCGCGGCCACCAGCGGAGCATTCTCGGCAATGCCATCGAAAGCCTCCATCTTAAATCCCCACCAGTCGGTCCAGGTGTTGATGGCAATGCCGCGATCGATCAAAAGGTCGCGTATCTTGTAGGCCTCGAGTGCGTGGTGAAATGAACGGATAGCAAAACCGAATTCTTCGGCAATGGCCACCATCTCGCGCATGTCGGTAGCGCGGTAGCAATGGATCTGAACCAGCACCTCGCCGCGCAGTACGGCAGCCAGAGTTTCCAGTCCATAGTTGCGCGGCGGCGGCTCGGGAGCTGGCTCGACGTTGACCCGGCCCGGCTGGCCCTTCGATTTCGCCCGGGTATCGAGCTCGGCAGCTCGGGCGCGCTTTTTTAGCCATACGTCGCGCTTGCGACGATATGCGGCCACTTTGGCGCCATACTCGGCGGCCCCGCGAAACGCGGCACGGAATGCAGCGTAAAGGCCCATGCGAGTAGATGGGCCACCTTTTTCGGCGTAATACCGCTTGGGATTCTCGCCACATGCCATTTTGATCGTGGCTGGCGCTCCGGGAAAGCGAACATCGTCGGCCGTACGACCGGTCCGCATGATCACCGTGAACCCGGCGCCGCCGACCAGATTGGTCGAGCCCGGCAAGATCAGAGCCGTGGTCACACCTCCTGCCAATACGCGGGTGATCCCGGGATCCTGGGGCCAATACGCCGATTCGGCCCGAGCCTGCGCAGTCACCGGTGCGGTGTATTCATTGCCGTCGCTGTGCGCACTCACACTCGGGGCGGGATACACTCCCAGATGCGAGTGAGTGTCTATCAAACCCGGCGTTACAAATTTTCCCGCAGCGTCGATGACGCGAGCGCCGTCTGGTATCTCGGTCCGACCATCGCCTACATACTCGATACTCCCTTTGCGCAACAGGATGGTACCGTTGTCGAATCGTTTGCCGGTCGCGGTCAATATGGTCGCGCCGACCACGGCAACGATCGGTGCAGCTGGGTTGACGCGCGGGTCTCGGCTATCCCGACGCGCAGTCCGGTCGCCCCGGATTTTCGCGTAATCTTGCTCAGGATCGTCCCATGGGGCATATACGTCGAGTAGAGGCCGCTCGCGCAAGGCGGCCGGGCCGGCACCGTGATATGCTGGAGTACTGGCACAGCCCGCTGCGACAAGCCCCAGTAAGGGGAACAAGTGACGGTACAAAGACAACTGCATGAGACGACTTGTAGCAGATCCTCGCGGGCCGCGAAAACGGGCTAATTGTTACGAATCGCAAGTAAATGCCCAGTAGGGTCTATCCGGCGCGCCGAAAGCTCATCATGCACAAGTTGCCCTTTCCCGACAGTCAGTGCCACAGCTGCCACTACCTGCGTCTCAGCCACAATAAACGCGGCTCGATCTTTCTCCAGTGCCGGCATCCCGATTTACCCAAATACCTGCCCCAGCCGATGAATTGCTGCACCGCGTTTACACCGGCCAATGACAAGAGTTCGGCGCAGGATCCCTGAACTCGAGCGCTCAGCGACCGAAGTTCAGCCGGGCACCGGATTCGGATTTCTCGGATTCACAATCGATCATGGCGATATGGTCGATCATAAAACACATTCTGATAGCCTCAGTGTTGTGGCCATGTAACATGACTTACGCCCTGGTGACCCCTTGGGCAACCCCTCCTGTCCCCTTGGTATTGAATCAGCCAGGTCTGGCCGCCTGCCAATTGCCAATAGAGCTATTTTCAAAAACCAGACCGAATAGAGACAAGCACCAATCCTCCACGGACTCGAAGTTGCGCGCCCACCTCACTGCCGTGAGATCGCGGCAAAAAGGTCGGCGCTCCGACCATTCAGTACAGTCCAATTTGACACACTTGAACTCGATCGATGCGTCGAATTGTCGCTTTTTCCATCATTTCCTACCTAATACTTCCTGGACAATGATGATTTTCCTTGACTTCGTGGGGAGGGAGCGGCCCGGCCATGGATGGCGATTTGCTCAATCGTTGTCTTCCTCAACAACCGAGTACAACTGCCGAAGCATGTTTCAATGCTATCTCATTCAAGGACAGTGCGCAGTTCATTGCACAATAGTGCACCTACATTGACTCGCTGATCAGAAGTGAGTTATTCTAACATCATAAATTAGATGTGTACGTTGCCACTTTGTATTATGGTGTCGTGACCAAGCTGGGAAAATATTGCTTGGAACAAAAGCTGGCGAGCGGCGGGATGGGGACGATATGGGTGGCCTACGATGAGCAGCTTCAGCGCCAGGTGGCGGTCAAGCTCATGCTCAAGGGTAGAGAGTCGACCGTTGCCCAGCGGAATCAATTTGAGCGCGAAGCCCAGCTCGTCGCCCGATTGCAGCATCCTCATGTCGTCCAGATATACGATTATGGAATTGACGATTCTGGTGCCTCGTACACCGTGATGGAGCTCCTCGAAGGCGAAGATCTATCCACCCGGCTCGAGCGAACTCAAACCATGTCCTTGACGGCATTTGCGCCGCTTTTCTTGCAGGCCGCCAAGGCGCTCGATGCGGCCCATCGTGCTGGAATCGTCCATCAAGACCTCAAGCCGGCAAATATATTTCTGGCCCAGCAGGGCGCAGAATTTGTGGTCAAGATTCTCGACTTTGGCGTTGCGGCGATGTGCGGGGGCCAGTCCGGTGACTCGACCCATTCGGGCACGCCTTCGCTTATCGGAACTCCGTATTACATGAGCCCCGAACAGGCGAGAATGGGCGAGGTCGGTTATCGCAGTGACCTGTGGTCCCTCGCCGTTGTTGCCTACCGCGTGCTTACCGGTGCTCTGCCATTTACCGGGTCAGAACTCAACTCGATGTTGCGGAGTATCCAGTATGCGCCCCACTTGCCGCCATCCTCGCGGGTTCCGGAACTCGGGCTCGATGTCGACGCCTTCTTCGAGCGCGCTCTGGCCAAAGATCCGGCGTCCCGTTTCCAGTCGGCGCTCGAGATGGCGGCGGCATTCTCCGAGATCCAGCAGAGTTCGTGGAACAGCATCAGAATCCTGGTAGTCGACGACGAGCCCGATCTGGCGCCGCTGATGCGCAAGCGGTTTCGTCAGCAAATACGCGACAAGGTCTACGAGTTCATATTCGCTCTTACTGGGGAGCAGGCCCTCGAAGAGCTGCGCCAGCATCCGGATATCGATATTATCTTCACCGATATCAATATGGCTGGGATGGACGGACTGACATTTCTGGATAGGGCAAATGAAATTCGGCCGTTTATCAAAGCCATCGTCATATCGGCATACAGCGATATGAGTAATATCCGCGCAGCCATGAATCGCGGTGCCTTTGATTTCTTGGTCAAACCCATCGATTTTAAGGATCTCGACGCCACGGTCCGCAAGGCGGCGCGGGACATTCGCGAGCTCCGCCGCTCCCTGCGCTCCATCGAGGAGAACGACGCTTTGCGTATGTTCGTCGACAACAGCCTTATGGAGCGTTTGTTGCCCATTTTGCGCACATCCCAGGAGATGAGCACCGAGGCCGTGGATGGAACGGTCATGTGTATCGACATATACGGCGTCCGCGAGTACTCTCGCTCGGCCGATCCCCACGTGTTGCTGGAAATGCTCAACCAGAACTTCGATGTCATCGTGCCTGCCATCAACTCGTGGAACGGCAGGGCGGTTCGATTCATCGGCGATATGGTCATGGTGGTCTTTCAGGGCGAAGCCCATCTGACTCGAGCTTGCAGCGCCGGGGTGTACATACGAAATAAACTGCACGGGCTGGCAGCTAACATGGGACCCGATTCGGCCTATGCGCAGGGAGTCTGCATCGGCATCGATTCGGGCGCTATCGTCGCGGGCAGCATTGGCTCGATGAGTATGCGGCGCCTCGATTACACGATCTTGGGAGATGTGGTGAGTGCTGCCCTGTGGCTGCAAAACCACGCCGAGCGCGATCAGCTCCTCATTGCCGCTCCCTTGACCGAACAGCTGGGAGAGGCGTTCGAATTTGAAAAGGTCGACGGCGTCCAGCTGACCAAACATCATGAAACAGCGGCGGTGTACAATATCGTCGCGGTCGACGAGAGCCTTCTGGGCAGCCTCGGCGAGGACTTGCTCGCTCCATTCGTCGCGACTCGTACGATCGCCGCGAACACCGACGATACTCACCACGAATGACACCCACCAGCGGTGCATAGAACCGAGATATAGCGTGGTTGGCGTACTGCCAAGCGGAGAGGTGCGTATGCCAGACAATGTCACGACGCGATTCCCTGCCTGCCCGACACAGCTGATAACGCTGAGAGTGAGAAAGAAAGCGGGTCGCGGTACTCAGGTCGAGGTCAGTTGTCCGGCTTGAGATTCTTCACTGCTTCCCATAGCTGGCCGTTGCTGTCATCGAGGCTGTTGACGTCTCGTTGCAGCTTGTACACCTGAGTCAGCAGTTTTTGATGGAACTGCTCGAGTTCACTGGTCTGGGTCTCCAGTTTCTGATGCAGCTGGGTTACAACGCGGGAGTGCATCGCCATGTCCTCGTGCACTCCGGTCGGCACCTGCGCTCCTGAACCGGGATTCTTGCGCAATGTCTGAATATGATGTGACACGCACAGCTTGAACCGCTCGACCTCATTCAGGATGCTTATAGTGGCTTCGTTGAACTCGACTTGCTTGGTCTCGGGACTGTCGTAGAGGCAGTAGCTGAGCAGCTTGGTCCTGTGTTTCTCCAGTTTTTGCAAGATGTCGGCCGGTCTCTCGTCCAAAAACACCAGGTCACCGTGGGCCTCCTGATACATATGGGCCAGTCGCATGACAGATTCCAGCCAGGTGGTCATCCGGGTCTTCAGCGGCGAATCGGACTTTACCGGCTTGTCGTGTCTGTACTCGGCGTCTCTGTCAAACGAAAAGGGATCCTCGGAGACCTCGGCGGATATCACCTCGAGCCGGTCACGTACAGTCAGCGGGCTGATGGGTGTGAGCCCCAGGACATATGCGTTTTCACGAAACTCCCTGGTATCGAGCCCGAGTGATTCGACCTGCTCGCTGACCCTGATTTGAAATCGATCGGTCTCGGATGTCATCTTGTTTCCAGCCCAGAACAGGACCAGCATGACCAGGAATCCGGCCCCGGGTACAGCGATCGACAGACCGATCTGCCATCGCCAGTCGATAGCACTCTCCCCCGGCGTCACGACGAATATTGCAGCGGCGGCAAGTCCGCCCAGGATGCCGCATACTCCGTGTACAGAGACTGCGCCGACAGGATCGTCGATCTTTTTGTAAACCTGACCCCGCCTGGCGATCAAGCTGTGCCATTCGACGATCGCGTAGCCGGCCACACAGCCCAGGCCAATTGCAATCCCCGGTGAGTGAGTATGGCAATTTGCTGTAATGATGACCAACCCGCCGAGGATGCCGTTGATGTTGAGGGTCAACATCGGCAAGCTTCGAAATCGCCCGATGAAATACGCCGTCAGTCCCGCAGAGGCCGCAGCGAGCGTCGTGTTCAGTCCAACTCGCGCGATCTCGGCCAGGCCCTCGGGTTGGGTGTATCCAGAGCTTCTGATACTCCCCATGTTGAAGCCAAACCAACCGACGAGGAGCAAGAACATGCCCGTCGTAGCCAGCGGAATGTTATGAGCCGGGCTGCCCCGCCGTCGCCTGGGCCCCAGTACCCAGGCCCCCGCGAGCGCCGCCGCACCGCCAACCGCATGCACGGCCACAGAGCCGGCATAATCGACGAAGAGACCATCCATGGTCACCCACAGGAGCCTCGCACCGGCCGGGTAGAGAATCGACGCGATGAAGAAGCTGAAGAGAACGTAGGCGCCGAGCTTCATCCGGCCGGCCAGCGCACCCGAGCAGATGGTCGCCGCGGTCGCTGCAAACGCTCCCTGGTAAAGTAGATCGGCGTATGGATGGACCAGATTATTTTCCGACCCGACCAAGAAGTCAGCGGCTAATGGATGCGAACCCCAGACGATATAGTATCCGATGAACGTGTAGCCCATCATGCCGATACAGAAGTCGAGCGTATTCTTGTAGAGCATGCTGACAGCGTTTTTCGCCTCGACGAGCCCGGCCTCGAGCAGAGCGAAGCCCAGCTGCATCAGCACGACCAATATCGCGCAGAAGAGAATCCATGGGGTATTTTCGTACCCACCCGGTGACCGGCTAACCTGCTCCTGGACACACCCAGGGAGCATGAGTATCAGTGATACAATTAACAGCGTTTTCAAGTTGCGTTCGATAAAGCCAACTAGTGGCTGTAGTTTTGGCAAATTGCACGCTTGTGCCGTCATGGATCCCTCTGTCCTGCAAACCATGTCGCGTCGAGTTCCACTATATCGCCAGGCATTAGAACCCGACCCGAGGACAAAGGCCAGAATCTGGACAGGTTGTCGTCGCAGTGTCAGTCAGCCACTAGCCGAATTATTCGCCACTGCAGCTGCTGTGGTCGTATCTGCCGGGAACCTTCGGCAATGCCGCTCCCGAAACGGCGGGAAATTGATCTCGCCGGGCACAGCTGCCAGTGCTCGCTTCTGGCCACTGTGTTTTTATTTGATCGTATCCATTCAGTGCTTTTTATTGCATATTTCAGTACTGATAATAAACCCCTTCGACTCATCCCGATCTCTGGTCAGGTCTTCCAAGAACGTACTGCCGAACTACCCTGCTCTGTGTTCACTTAAAACGTCTGAAATTATTTGTTTTTCGGCGTACCAAGGCAGGTTTTACATTTCTCGATCCCAGCAATATGAAAGGGAGCTCACGCTCGCATTCCGGTTTCGTGCATTCCATGATGTCAGTGCGGCGTGGTGGCGTACGCGGCTCCAGGGTGTGCTCTCGCGCCCCGCGTGGGCAGTGATGGAACCGGGCGGTTCAGCGAGTGAGGACGTGCAAACCGCGGGCGCAGATCCGATCGCAGCGGCGACGCGCCGGGGTCAGGGCGAATGGCGATCGGACGTCACAGAGCATCAGGGTAGTAGACTTGCGACGTGGGCGGTAAAGCGCGATATTCGGTGTCTCAGTTCTTCGCCGGCACTGATGGGACGTGGCTGCAGCAAGGAAAAGACGAAGCTCGATTCTCTTTCCCATGGTTTTTGTCGCCATGGCGGCGGTGGTGCTGGTAGCAGTGTTTTCACTCGAGCGCTACGCTGGCCCCAAGAGGCCAAACGTCCGGGGGAGCAGTCCTGATCCCCCCAATCCACCCGCTGCCCGCCCGGCGCCCAGCGTTCAGAAATTCGGCAAAGAGTTTTTGAGGCTGAGCATCTCCGATGACTTGCACGCATTACCGGCATGGCTGGCCAACAGAGGCACGGGGGCCGACGCTGGTGGCATACCTTTTGCGGACAGCCGGCTGGTCCGCATCACCCAGCAGGAGCAACCACCGCAGCTCTACCAACTATTCTCTGATGACTCGGCCGATTGTGTTCAAGTTCCGCTAAAAGACTGGCCTGTACAGTATGCCATTCTGCAAAAGAACCGGCTCGACGCCAGGGTCATTTTGGCATCTTCCGTCAGTCGAGGCGCAGATGCAATCGTGGTCAGAAACAGTCAAATTCAGAGAATTGAAGAGCTCGCCGGCAACCGGATCGGCATATTGAATAGAGGTTTGGCCAAAACTCTATTCGAATTTGCCATTGACAGCTCGTTCCTCTCGGGCAGCAAGAAAGAGTCGCTGAGGATCGAATCCTATCCCGACGCCGCGGCAATACGCGAGGGGTTTCGCAAAGGCACACTGGACGCAGCAGCCCTGAGTGACCCCGATCTGGCAAATATCGATGAAGAATTCACATCGCTGAAGACGCTCTACTCGTCGCTCCTGGCAACTCGACTGCTCTATACCGTTATCGTATGCAGCACCGAAGCAATGGAGCGCGACGTTCTACAAGGAGCTTTTGTCGGGCTGATAAAGGGTTGGCTGAATGCGGCAGAATTCGCAACTCGGCGCGATGACGAGGTCCTCGATATCCTCGCCCGAAACCTCGCCTCCAGCGGCAAAGGAGCGCCAGGAGCGTCCAGGAGCACAGAGCAGACGAGGGAACTGTTCGGCCGGATAGACTGGCCAAACCGCAGACACCAGAGCCGGTTCTTTGGCCTATCGGGAAATGCAAAGGGCTATCACGATCTATACGACCGATTTACCGCCATGGCCCTCAACGAGCGCAGAAATTCAAATCTAGGCCTGGAGTCCATCGATCCCGCCGACACGGTGGCCTGGCGTTTGTTAAAGCGTGCCCTGCCGGCAGGCGAATCGAGTTTCCCCGGCGAAGATGACGACTCCCAATGCGCTGCGGGCGCGGACGGCGGCTCTATGGACGCGGTCCTCGGTCAGCCGGTTTTTGTAAACTTCCGACGTGGTAGCAGTGAATTGAGTCGCAGGGCCAGAATCAGCATCGACCAATACTTCGTACCTTTTATCCAGATCCATACAGGATCCAGGTTTCGCATCAGAGGTAACTCTGATTCAGACGGTAACAAGAAGGTCGACCGCAAACTGAGCTGGAAACGTGCAACGGCCGTCATACAGTACTTGACGAGCCAGTGGAACTTCTCGAAATCATGCTTCGACCCCGGAAACGCGGACCCGAAAGAGGCACCCTGTGATGAGAGCAAACCGGATGATTTTGGCGTCTCTCTCGAGCAATGCAAGAGGATCAATCGCAGTATCCGCATAACCGTGCTGCAATAACCGAAGGTACGTGTTCCCAGCACTCGGCCTGCCCTCTCACTGTTGATGATCACCAAAACGCGGGATAGTCGGCGCCAAGCCGGGCCGGATCGATGGCGACGGTGCCATCGTGAATGATTCCGGGGTGATATCACGATGGCATGATCCAACTTGTCGGAATCATATGGAGCCGAGCAGTGCAAGGTTCTGGCACCAACGCAGAATGAGCGGAGCGCAGCGGGTTGGCACAGAGAGGCCTCAGGCAGCCACTAGAACCGATAGAGCTCTCCCACCCTGTCCTCCATCAGTCATCCAAATTTATGAAATAGCTTGGTTTTTTCGAAAAAATTTGCTAATACTACGCACTCGACAATCCAAATATCAGAAAATTGCGTAGGGAAATCATCCAGCAGTGAAGACTTTCCGAAGGCCATGCTCGGCAGCGTGATAAATAGCTACCGCATCACCCGAAAGATCGGTGCGGGCGGAATGGGAATCGTCTACGCAGCGCAGCACGTGGAGCTCAAAAAGCGTGCAGCGGTGAAAGTGTTGAACCAGAGCCAATCAGAGAGGGAGGACACCGCCAAGCGATTCATCAACGAGGCCAAGGCCGCCGCCAGTATCCGAGATCCCGGTATCGTCGATGTCATTGATGTGGGCCATCACAAGGGCAAGCTGTACATTCTGATGGAGTTTCTCGACGGAGAGAGCCTGGCAAGTCGGCTCAGACGCGCAAAAAAACTGAGTGAGCGCGAAGCCGTACTCATAATAAAGCAAGCCTCGGAAACCCTGGGAATCGCTCATCAACAGGGAATAATACACAGAGATCTCAAGCCCGATAATATATTTTTGGTCCCCGATCGTCTGGTCGTTGGTGAGCAACGTGTAAAGCTTCTCGACTTTGGCATCGCCAAGCTCAAGGAGAGCAACGGCCTCGAGACGAGGAGCGGAATCATGTTGGGGACGCCCGCGTACATGTCGCCCGAGCAGTGCCGCGGCGCCAAGAATGTCGATCATCGCAGCGATCTTTACTCACTGGGAATCATCATGTTCCAGATGCTGTGCGGGCGGCGTCCATTCCGCAGCGATACCGATATTGGGTATCTCCACGCCCACCAGCACGAGGTGACGCCGAGCGTCGCACAGTTCAACGACACTATCTCGGTCGAGATCGAAGCGATTGTCGCTCGTCTTCTCGAAAAAGAACCAGATGCCCGCTACCACTCGGCGTTTGATCTGGTTCAGGCATTGAGCGCAGTACAGACGATAGGCATGACGTCGCAACCTTTCTCGGTGAACGGATTCGAGGTGACCGGAAGCGACATCCAGGCCAGTGGGATCGACATCCAGGCCAGTGGGATCGATTCCCAGGTCGGCTCGGGCCGTCACGAGCGGCCGCTTTCGATGCATGACACACAACCGACGAAGTCCCTGGCCGGCAAGGCCGTCGAACCGGCGACGATCGAGCTGAATCCGTCGTCGATCGAGGCGTTCGAGAGATCGGATCGCACTCCTACCCAGGAGACTACTGTCGATAAATCACTGGAGGTACCGGAACACAAGCCGAGGACATTCGTGGCTTCAACCCTCGCGCTGTTGACGCTGGTTGGCCTGGTAGGAGTTTTTTGGCTATGGCCGAGGAGCGAGCCAAATGCGACATGGGATCCTGGCAAGCCGGCTCGAAGTCGACATGTGACCAGTGTGGACGCGATGACCAGCGCACGCGACTCGACGAGCGAAAATGCGCGCTCCAGTTCGGGTGAAACTGTGGCGAAAGCTGTGGCTGAGAAGCGTGCGGCGAGTAGATCGCTCACCGAAATGGTCACGCTGGAGGGAGGGAGCTTCAAAATGGGAAGCCCACCAGATGAGCGGTACAGGGAGGAGGATGAAGGCCCTCGGCATGCGGTGACGGTATCGCCTTTTGCAATCGGCAAATACGAGGTGACTCAGGGCCAATGGAAGATGGTGATGGGCAGCAGTCCGGACAACTGCAAGCGCGGCTGCGGAGATGATTTCCCGGTTGAGAACATCAGCTGGCTAAGCGCGGTGGAGTTTCTCAACAAGTTGTCAGAAAGGCAGGGTCTGCGGCCTTGCTACCGGATACTCGGCGACCAGATCGAGTGGGATCGCTCGTGCCAAGGCTACCGACTGCCGACAGAGGCCGAGTGGGAATTTGCGGCACGAGCAGGTACTGCCACCGCGTACAGCTTTGGAGACAACCCCGCCGGGTTGCGAGCGTATGCGTGGTATCACGGGACGGACAGCCGTATCCATCCAGCAGGGCAAAAAACTGCCAGTAAATTCGGCCTTCACGATATCTATGGCAACGTATCGGAGTGGGTATGGGATTGGTATGGAGCGTACACGCCCGGCGAAGAGACAGACCCGACCGGACCGCTGTCCGGCCGATACCGGGTTGTGCGTGGTGGGTCGGTCATTTTTGACATCGACTCCGGGGTGTTTCGCTCCGCCAGTCGAGAGTGGCTCGAGCCCAGGCGGCGCAAGATCGGCGTGGGAGTGCGGTACGCGCGCAGCCTGCCTGGCCGCAGATGACCTGGTCGACAGAGATTCTGTCGCCCTCGCTAAATGGGACTCCACCTCGATCGGGTTGGCAAAGCCAGTCGGACGCTGATCTCCACGGGGAGAGGAATGACGGTCGTCGAGCCAGTGAATCCGCGTACAAATTCGCGGTACAATAGATACTGATCCGCCAGGAGTAGCGAGTGATGTCTGCGAACGACAAGAGTCCGATGTTCCCCGGTGTTGGCAATGTCCCTGCCGGTCGAGCCTCGGGACAAGCACAGGTGGACCCCCAGGTCGTGGACGTCGCGGGTAAATCGACCGAGGAGATCCTCGCCCAGATCGAGGTGTTTGCCGATCTACCCTCGAGCCACTTGCGCGAAATCGCAGAGATTGGCTCGGAAGAACAGTTCCGCGGCGGCGAGCACATTTTTTCCGAGGGCGACGCGGGCGATAAATTCTATCTCATTCTCGACGGCGCGATTCGCATCAGCCGTACTGTCCCTGGCATGGGGGAAGAGGCTCTGGCGGTTCTCCGGCCCGGTACATACTTCGGCGAGATGTCATTGGTCGACGAGGCACCTCGTTCGGCTGATGCCATCGTACACGAGCGGTGCCGTCTCTTCGTCATCACCCGGCGCGACCTGCAAGATCTTCTGTTTGTCGATCGTGATCTCGCCTACGAGCTTCTGTGGCGCTTTGTGAGGACTTTATCGCGGCGACTGCGGGCGACCAATGACAAGATGACGTTCCTGGCGACGACAAACAAATTTTGAGCCGCGCTCCATGACGCGAATAACGACGCTGGTGATTGCACTGATCATCGTGCTGTGCCCGCCGACCTGGGCTCAGGACGACGATTCCCTGCCGCCGGGTAAGTTCGGCGTGAGCGTCGGTGTACGCCAGGGTTTTGGCCAACTCGGCGACGATTTTGGACCCGGAGCTGTGGGAGCAATTGAGGCCGGTTTTCACCCCGCCGCGTTCGATCAACGCCTCTCCATCGGACTGCACTGGTCGGTGGCCTGGGGATGGTTTGGCTTTGTCGACAATCAGGCCAGTGTGACTGGTTCGCTCAAGCTGCTCGAACTTCATTTCGGTACCAGGATCAGGCGGATGTTGGGTGACCCCCAGCGATTTCTCTGGCTCGGCACCGGAGTAACCCTCCTGCGCAGTAATGTGCCCATCCCGCCAGATCTCGAGCGAGACTATATCGGGCCGCACGTATCGCTGGGAGCGGAGCAGTTTCTAGCCGGGTCGTTCATCGTGTCGTTCGAGGCCCGTTACGGCCTCATCGTGGGCGGTCCGCGCAGCATTTCGCTGGCCCTCGGCATCGCGTTTGGGCACTGAGGTCGATTGCAGTGGCACGCGTGGCCAGTCGGGCGGCGGGTCATTGGCGAGTCATGGGCGACCGGGTCATTTCGACACTACGCTCAGGGCATGCCTGTCACCGACGACTGGGTCGCTCAGGACACCTCCTCGGATACTCCCCTATTACTGCCGTCCAGTCTGGCTCAATGCATTGTCGGGTAATCCCCTGTTTCCGCAGGCAGGTTGACTCAATATCTCCTCGGCTAATTTCCTATCACCAGCGACACACGATTCCGGCCGGGAAACCGTGCACCTGTGTCGAAATATCTGTCAGCCGGTCGAGTTGGTGTTTTGGGCCGGCAGCCAGGTTGTGAAGAGCTGGCCTTCCTCGGCCGGAAAGAACGCTGTTGGTGTCACAGATCGGTGATATTGCCGAGACGCAGCTGCAAATTCAGCCGGATCGTCTTAAAAACCAGGACGTGGCGTCCGGGCTGCCCTGCATCAGACGTTCGACACGCAAACGAGCCATCAGAAGCGCAGTGAGTTCCACGCCGTGTTGTGACTGGCACTGGCCACAGCACGGCGCAGTTCGGCTGGCAGGTTCTCGTCGTCGGCAATGGCACGCATTGCCTGGTCCGGCTGCGCAACCAGCACTGCTGTCTCGGCGCATCACCTGAGTACACAGCTCCCCATGATAGTCTCACACCGTAAGCCACAGCGAAGATGTTCGCGCCAGATACGATCTCGGCAAAAGTCGTGGAAGCGATTGGTCTGCAACGTGCTACATGGGGCAGACCAGGTGGTCTCGGGCACGATGTCAGCGTATTCGATCTAACTATGGTTCCCCGCAAGAAAGTGCCCACTATGGCCGACCAGCCCTCGATGACTGCGTTGCTCGTCGGTCACGTAGAATCACTATGCTCCGCTATCATCGACCGAATTGTCGGCCGCCCGGCCGCTTCGCCCGGTCGGAACTCCGCGTCGCATTTTTGGCCGGGACGTAGAAGTGCAAAAAGCGTTGGCTTCGCTCCGGCACGAACCCCATGCTGCATCCGATGACCGATTTGGATTCTCGGCCCTCGATTGTGACTCCACAGCCTGCTGTCCGCGCCCATTCGGCACCGGAGACCGATCCACGGACCAGGCGCTCGCGAACCAATTCGGCCAGCATACCCATGAGATCCCCGCGAGTTTCGCCCTCGGCCTGCAACGCAACGGCAAAGAGCCCCGGCGCATGGCGCTCGATCTCGCTGGGAGCCAGCGTCATCTCTTCTGCGCCGGAACCATCCTGACCGGGGATGAGCGAATCCCCGTTTGCTGGCCGGATTCGCGCGCCTTGCCGGGCTTGTTCGGCCATTTCGCGCACGCGGGGATGAGACAGAGCGCCGGGCCACAGGGTGTCGACCGGGCTGGAACTTTCACCTTCGAGTGAACCGGTCTGGAAGATCGCAGTGCGCACCACTACTGCCATGGTTGCGATCCGCTGCTTGATGTAGCGATTTGCGTCGCTATTGCTGCGAAATCGGATCACGCCGAAATCGGGCAGATCGAATCGGATGAGACGAGTTGTCTCCCGGGCGACCAGGAGCGCGGCAAACGGCCCGACGCCCGACGCAGCTGCCGGCAGCTCGAGGTCGCTCTCGGCGATGCATTCGACGTAAACCAGGGCGAGCGGTGCCAAAAACTCGTCGGATCCGTGGTTCAAATATTCTCCCAACACAGTGCCGAGACGGTACCGCTGCCTGTACTCGGCCGGGATCGCGAAGATCAGACGGGGCCGTTCGTCCACGACCTGGCTGCTGTGCGGCAGGTTTGTGAAGTCGATACGGGGTAGCGAGGAGCCTGGCGAGATCATCAACCTCAGTTCATTCCGCGAGCGGTCGGACAGCCAGCCAAGCGCCGAAACCAGCGGCACAGAGACCGTTACACCAGCCAAAAAGCCGACGAATTCTCGTCTTTTTAAACTCTGGACTCTTGCGCGTTGATCGACAGCGGGGGCGAGAACAGGCGGATCTTTGGTCGGCATTGTCTATTACTTAGATTATCTTATCAGAGAGCAATTTCACGGAAAATTCGCGGCGGCCATTCCCGGCCAGACAATGTGGGTGTGCTTTTGCCCGGGCTCCTGGCGCGGCCGGCCGCAGATCGAGAGCGCCCGACGTGGCAGAGATCGCCGGATACCACGCGCATATTTATTTCGACGAGAAGACCTTTGATCAGGCCAGAGAACTGTGCGAGCAGGCTCGCGATCGCTTTGGGGTCAGTATGGGCCGAATGCACCGCAAGCCGGTGGGGCCACATCCGCGATGGAGCTGTCTGATCGCATTCTCCCCCGATAAATTTGGCGCGGTCGTGCCCTGGCTGGCCACCAACCGCGGCGGATTGGCCGTGCTCATCCATCCCGAGACCGGCAATGACTACAAGGATCACACCGATCACGCGATCTGGATGGGCACAATGCTACCACTCGACCTGGCCAAGCTCCAAGGTCGCACGCTCTAAACAGCAGCACTGTATTCGATCGGGGGGGTGTCGCCATCGGCCAACGCCACATTGGCCGACGACGCGACCGCGGATTCGTCGATCTGGTCGATCCGCACGACGATCGCAGTAATATTGTCATCCCCGCCCGCGGCATTGGCGAACTCGACCAGTCGTCGGGCACTCGATTCGAACTCCTCGGCGGACAGAAGGCTGTGGAGATCCTGGGGTTCGGCCAGGTAGTTGCTGAGCCCATCGGTACACAGGACGAATTGATCGTCGACATTCACATCGACGAGCAGTTCTTCTACGATGACATCTTCTCTGCGTCCAATCGATCGTGTGAGTACATGGGCCGAGCGGAGGTGAGCTGTTTGTGCGGGCTCGATGATGCCGAGTTCGACGAGTTCGGCAGCCAGGTTGTGGTCGGTGCTCAACTGGCGCATGCGCCCGTGGCGAGATAGGTATAGACGACTGTCACCAACATGAGCCATGGCCGCTGCTCGGTTGCCCAGAAGAAGTAGCGTAAGCGTGCACCCCATACCCATGAGATGTGGGTTGGCCGATGCTGTCTTGAATACTATCCGCGATGCATTGGCCACCGCGGTCGCGGCCATCGATGACAGTGCGACCTCGTCACCATGTCCAGCCCGTATTTTTTCGATCTCAACGCGCTGCTCGTAAATGTGCTGCGCCGCGGTCTCGATGGCCAGTCGTGCGGCCACGTCACCCGCGGCATAGCCGCCGATACCGTCGGCGATGATGTAAAGGCCGAACTCATCATCGACAAGCAAGAAATCTTCGTTGCGCTGGCGCTGCTTTCCGATGTCCGTTAGGCCAATTCCAGATGATTTCATCAAAACAACTCCTAGGTGTCACATATGCGGTCCGACCAGCGGTTACTCGGTTGCATTTGTTTCGGCTCGACGTTGGGACACTTCAATGCACTCGATGGGCCAATTACACTTAGGCCACAAATCGCCGGAAACTGTGAACCCGCCTGTGCACCCAGCAGGTATGGCTTCCCTACGTGGGGGCTACTGGGGTGATCCGCTACGGGGAAATATGCCACATAGTGGCTTATTTCCTCGGCTAGGTCCCGTATAGTACGAGTTGCTTCCGTGCGTTGGACTACCGATATTCCGTTTTGAGTCATGGACTGCATAGCCGATACGCTTTCAACGTAATTCGTTGGCCGATCAGAGAAGCACGGAACTGAAACGCCGGCAAGACTCATCGGCCTTGCCTAGCTAGAACTTGATGCGTTGCATTTTATGGCGATCCGCAGCCAAAGTTGGCCATGGACGCGAATGACAGTCGCCCACATCGAGCCAGTCATGCGTATTGCACCTGTACCGTTTGCAGGTTTCACGATCGCACCATGAGGGGAACAGGCAAAACTGGGGTACAGGGTCTGATGCTGGCGTTTCGGGTATATCATCAAGTCTGATGACCCAGTCGTCCCTGTCTATCGAGTTCGAGTTTGCGCGCACCGACACGCCCGATGATCCATACGCATTTCGCTTCGGGCCACAGAGCTATGCCCTTCGTACTCGCGAGGGTGGACGCAAGCAAATGGACCTCGACTGGACAGATGAACTCCTCGGCGAGCTCGAAGCGCTTCGCGAGCCCAACTGCGATCCGGCGGTGATTCAGCGCCTCGCCCATACTCTGCAGACGTTTGTCGAGCCTGCCGGGTGGAGCTGGCTCGCTCGTGATATCGCCGATGCAGTGCAGAGAGCTCAACCGGTCCGCATCACAGTGCGTTCGGCTGCGGCCGAGCTCTATACCCTGCCGTGGGGACTGCTCTCGCTGGAGGGGAGCGGCCAATGCGTGGGCGAGCTTCCCGGCGTGCTGGTCCGCTACGAGTGGCCCGATACGCGAACTGCGCCGATCAAACAAGATACGGCGAATCGGCCCGGTCGCGTTCTGGTCGCATGGTCGGATGCCGCTGGAGCCGTACCTGCTGACCAGCATATTGCAGCCATTGACGAAGCGTGTCGACGGGGCAACATCGCCTTCGAGTCGGACCGCGACGTGGTCCCTCACACCTCGATCGGCAAGCTGGCCGACGCCCTCGATCGAGCCATCCAGGAAGGTCGCCCGGTGTCGATGTTGCACATATTGTGTCACGGTGGTGCGGTCGGGCAAACCGCCGGTTTGATGCTCGACGATGAGCGAAGCGGGCGCGGTGCCGTAGCTGTGGATGCTTGGCGACTTCGTCAGCTCCTGGCCCCCTATGCTTCCACCCTGCGTTTGATTGTCATAGCAGCATGCGAGAGTGCACAAGCCAGCCGTTTCGACAGCGTTGCCCAGGCTCTTCACCGGGTCGGCTTCCAGGCGGTCGTGGGGTCGCGTTTTCTGCTCTCGGTTCAGGGCTCCATCCATCTCACCGAGACTCTGTACCAGGAGATGCTCGCCAAGCGCTCTTCTCTCGAGCAGGCGTTTCTCCACGCCCGCTCGCGTCTGGCCAGAAATACGACCCGGCTCGACTGGGCCAGTCTGCAGCTCTATGCGCGTCAGGCCGACGGTGACGAGACAAATCTTCTTTCTGCCGCACCTGCCGCCCACAGTACCCGGGCCGCTCCGTCACAGTCCACTGGCAGCGGCCAATCAGAAGCGCTCAGCCTGGCAGATATCGCGACCCTCGGCCTCGGTGATCTCCTGGAACTGCGCAACCACGTCACCGGCGAGCTATCGTCTCGTTTCGCCCACAGTCTGGCCCTGGTGTGCACCGACATCGTCGGCTCGACCGAGCTATTTGCCCGCCTCGGTTCCAAAGCCGCGAAAAAGCTACAAGAGCGCTATCGAGAGCTGTTCGAAGAGGTCGCCACCATCGAGGCAGGGCGCATTTTCGCCAGCGACGGCGATGGCCTGCGCGCCTGTTTTCCAGCGGTAAAAAGCGCTATCAAGGCGAGTTTTGCCTTTCTGGATTCGATCACGAAGCACAATTACGAGATCAGTCGCGAGGATCAGCTCATCGTACGGGTGGGGATTCATTACGGCCCGGTCCTCACCAATGGCGATATCGTTGCCGGCGAAGAGGTCGAACTCGCGGCAAGCATCGTGGCCCAGGCCGAGAAGGGTGAAATCCAGCTATCGCAGCGGGCTTTTCGCCAGACCGCCAAGGGCGTCCAGGCCCTTTGTCGACCGCTGCCGAGCATCGATGTATTCGACGACACCCGCACGATCAATCTATATCATTTGCCCCGCCACAGCGATGCCAACTAGCCGACAGTGGTCATCAACCAGAATACCGGTGACGAGATCGTTCTACCCCGACAAGATACTATTTCGTTCGGCCGCCTGGACAAGCTGCCCGACGGGACGCCGGCCAACGACATTGTCATCACCCACAGCAAGCCGGTGATCAGCCGCTGGCACTTCGAACTCCGGCGCAAGCCCGACGGCTACTACTTGCGCCAGCTCTCGCCGCAGACCACCGAGGTGGACGGCAAGGCAGTTGCCAAGGGGGACGAGGCTGCAATCGAGCCGGGCAGCGAGGTTCGTCTGGCCAATGAAGTCTTTCTGCAATTCGGCGCGCCGTTGCAAGAAGAAGCCACCCTCTACGGGCGTACCTTGACCCGGCCACCCGAGTGAGGCTATGAAAATTCCCCAACACAGCAAGAGCAGGGCGGAGATCATGCGCAAACTGCGCACATATCGCTCGCAAGATCCCGATTGGATGCAGGGCCGTATTTTTGGCTAAATATTCCATGCCGATGAAGATACGGTGGCTACCGTGGAGGAGGCGCTCGGCATGATCGGCGCGGGGGCGGACAGCTGCCTGACCGGATGGCCGACATCAACCAGATCATGAATGCCCTGCCCGCGCCGCTGGTCGACGCCATCCTCACTCACTTCTACAACGAGTGGAATCGGTACAAATGAGCGGCGACGAGGAATACCGGTCAGCGGCGCTTTTTGCCCTTTTTTTTGCCCTTGCCCGGGTTGCCAACCCCGCTCTTCGCCGCGCCGGCCCGGTGGGTTGATCCGGTTGCGTCGTCCGTTACAGAGCTCGATTTTTCCGGAAACACCGGTATGGCAATCACGATCAGTGGGACAAAAACCAGCGCAATGGGAGCCCATAAGGGCTGGGTGAATACGCCGACGGCGCACAGTAATGAAACTGCGACGAGCCAGGCAACCCGCAGCTGGGCGTAGACCTGCCGGCGTTTTTGTCCCAGTACCAGTAGTGCCAGATCGAGTGGACAGTAAACCAGCAGTACCTCGTTGTAGCGCAGCGCCTCGAGCGAAGAGATCGCGGGCAGTCCCCACACCACAAACGAGAACAGAAACGACGGCACGATGGCGGCAGCAATGCCGAGGCGCTCGAAGCGACCGCGCCAGCGGGTCACGGCAACGGGCACGGCGAGTAGTAGGGCGAGCAGGAACATGAAGCCGCGACCACCCATCCCCGGATCCTGCGAAAAAGCCGGGCCGCGGCGTTCGTATACCAGTTCTGGTTCGGCACCCAGCCGTTCGGTCACGTGCTGGCGCAGAAAGTCGGGTAAGAACATCACCTGCCATCGATCGGGCTGCAGATCGGCCTGACGGCCGAGTAAATAGTCGGTACCGATGAGCGCCCAGGTCATCTCGGCAAACCCCTGCCGGCTGTAATCGCGAAACGTCGGACCGAGTTTGTCGGAGCTGTCCCGGCGCAGTGCCCCGTCCGTGACTTCATCGATAATGTCGCGAATCCGGGTCGTGCAGTTGTCGAAAAAATGATGGTAAATGTAGTGTCGATTCTCCGGCATGGCAGCATGCGCGAGCGTACGGGCTGCATTTACCGCCTGTTCGGGGGTGAGCGGCAAGACTTGCCGCCACATCGAGCGATCGTAGGAGCGGTATCGAGCGATCATGCGGCGCGGTGTATCCCTTGACACCCAGAAGAGGCCCTCGCCGCGCACGAAGTCCCATACGACTTTGATCGGGCGGGTAAAATCCGTGGTGCCGTAGTTGTAACAGATCCCTTGGGCCTGGCTGCCGGAGTACTCGATGCACAGAGCCGCATGGCCCCATTTCTCGAAAATGAGGCTCCCTGTGCCCATGGTGTACAGGACGACTTGGGGAATCGGGCCAGTCCATTGCCCACCCGAGGACCCATTGCCGCTGGCCAACACCGGCGTGGCGCCCGACAATGCGGCAAGCACTACAAGAAGATGCACACCTCGTCGGGCACGGCTCGTGTCACCGGGAACCCTGTCCAATAATCGCCGTAACGGCCTGCCAATCTCGGGCATTACAGTAATAGAGTACGGGCCTTTGTGTTCTCCGTCCAGCTCGCCACTTGGCGAGCTCGGTTCAGGGCCCGCACAGTTATTTCCGCGAGGGCCTCAGCTCCTCGACGATGGCGCGACGCGGTCGAGCGCGGTGATCAATGAATCGCACGAGGGATAGCGCTCATCGGGGTTTTTGGCCAGAAGTCGCATCGCCACCGCTTCGAGCGCGGGCGACACGCTGGGCGCGCGGGTCCGGAGCGGCGGTGGCTCGTCGCTCAAGTGTGCGGCCAGGACTTCCAGACCGCCTCTGCCAAATGGCGGCATGCCGCACAACAGCTCATACAGGATGCAGCCGAGCGAGTACAGATCGGCCCGGTGATCGATATCGACGATGTCCGAACCCTGCTCGGGAGCCATATACGTCGGCGTACCGAGCAGATAATCCTCTCCGGTGACCACCGTTTCGCGCTGCTCCGGCATTGTGGCCAGGCTGAAGTCGAGGACCTTGACCCGTTCACCTGTGGCGGTGTCGGGATCGGAGATCAGAAAGACGTTTTGAGGCTTGAGATCGCGGTGAACCACCCCGAACTCGTGTGCGGCACCGAGCGCTTCAGCGAGCTGGCGGACGATATCCACTGCCTGTTTGACCGGCATTGGACCCAGTTCGAGACGAGTGGCGAGACTATCGCCGCGCAGCGGTTCGAGCACCATGAACACCTTGCCATCGACCTCGTCGTAGTCGAGGATGGCGACGATACCGGGATGTACCATTCGGGCCAGCGCGCGCGCGCCCTCCGAAAATCGGATGATTGCATCGGGTTTGCTGGCCACGCTGGGGTGAAGAACCTCGACCGTGACATCGCGGCCTGTGCGCTGGCTGCGCGCGGTGTGCAAAATGCCCATGCCGGTCTCAGCCAGTTTGTCGAGAATGCGATAATCTCCGAGCATCGAGTCGATCATTCGGTGCAGCGATAGTAGCGCGATTTGCAGCAGCATGCCGGCCTACTTGGCGGCAGAATCGGCGATTGCGCGGCCTGGCCATTACCGGCGGCGGCGAGGCCAGATGTGATGGCCAATGCACCCGGCTCACACTCAGAGACACGATCCAGAGGACCGAATCATGAGACGAATCTGGCTTTATACCGCATTATTGCTGTCCGCGTGTGCTCCTCGAGGAGAACAGACCAAAGAGCCGACACAGGCGGCCACAACGCAAACCGAGCGCAGCTCTGACTCCGCCCGACAGCTCGATAGTCGGGCAGATCGAGGGCCCGGGCTGCAGGACAGTGGACGATTTCAGCTCTATCTCAACGAAGACGTCATCGGCAGCCTCGACTACAAACTCGGCGCCAACCGCACCTATAGCGAGCGCTTCACTCTCAGCATGGCGGGTCAGACTGTGAGTACTGCCATGGACATCGCCACCGATGACAGCGGCCGCTGGCAGCGCATCTCGCTCGAAAGTCCGAGCGGCCAGGTCGATGTCGAGCGGCGTGGCAACAAGGCCGTGGTCACGCACAAAGAGAAGAGCATCACCGTCGAGCTCACACCCGGGGCGGTCCTGTTTTCCAACTCGTCGCCGGCCCTGCTCAGCCATGCTCTGCAACGCTACGACAGCATCCGGGGCGGCAAACAGGTGCTTTCGGCGTTCATCTTGCCACGCAAGATGGCCGACCTCGAAGTCAGTCGCAAGGACGCGGTGAAGCGAACCATCGCCGGCCGCGATCACACCTTCGAGCGCTACGCCATGAGCGTCGATGGCGTCGACTTCGAGGTCTGGGTCGATGCAGAACTGCGCGTGTACCTCCTCGACGTCCCGGCCCAGCACGCGGCCTTTGTCCGCGACGGATACGAACTCCTTCGCACGGCCCAAAACCAAGATCCCCATCTATCCAGGCCCGAGTTCGAGATCGCTGTCGACCGCGATGTCAAAGTCCCCACTCGCGACGGTTCATGGCTGTCGACCACAATCTATCGGCCCAAAAAGGGCGCCGATGCAATCGCCGCTACTCAGCGCATCTACCACAGCAAGCGATACCCGTCGCATATTCGAATCCCGATGATTCCCGCCCAAGCTCTGCCCCGCTGAACCAAACGAAGAATGATATATAGGCCCGCTGCCAGCCTCGATCATGCAGTATATCGATATTTTTTCATTGCTGTCATATGCGATAAGATAAGCCGAGAATTGAGTTGTATTTACCTGTATACAATGAGATACATACCGTATATGGTAACGTATGATTGTTGCATCTGATTACCAGATGCAGTATCGGAATGTTCAGTTATGCGGGCCTCGGTTGTCTTATTGGCGATGACCTGCGCCTTTATGGGTTGCCCTGACCGTTCGAGCGAAGGCCCGTCGCGCGAGCCGCGACGAGTATCCGTGTCGCCTTCGGATGCCGCTGTGGTGGATACCGGGCCGGCCGACACCGGGTCTGGCCAGCCCGCTCTCTTCAAGCACAGAGAGCGCAGCGAAAAAGAAGCTCTGCACGCCCTCGGAGCTGTGCCTGCATGGCAGGCGGTTGTTGAGCGCGGCAGATATCTGTCTCGTCGCGGTCGACAGGGCATCATCTACGGTCGTCTCGGCGGTGTGGTACAGCCGGCCCGGCCGACAATACGAGATCGGGGTCATCATCGAGAATCTCTGCCTGCGGACTATCACTGGTTCATCGACGAGACCGAGGGTCAGGGGGCATTGGCCATACGCGTCGCTGCCGATGGCGACATTTCCCCGGGTCAGCGCCTTGTGATGTGGGGAGCCTGGCATGTCGACCGCGAGCGAGCCTGGTACTGGCGAGCCGGGCGCATCGAGGTTCTCGATTCGGCCGAGCCCACTGATCTCGATCATGGGCCTGGCGATGGGCCGCCGGGTAGCCACGTGATCGCGACGATCAACCGCCCGCCCCGGGGAGCGCGGCCGGTTTCGGAGATCGAGCGCGGCCCCGGTGATATCCTGTTCGAGGTGACGCGAATTGCCACCGATCCGACGAGCGGCTGGGACATCTCTGATCCCGGAACCCGTCGACCCGTGGCACGACTGGTTCTTCCAGGGGATCGCGCGACTTACGGCGCTCAGGACTTGCGCTCTCCGGGCGAATACTGGCGGCTGACTCGCCGAGTCCAGTACGTCGTCCGGATCAGGCGATTCAAGGCGCCAAAACCCGGTACACTGGCGCAAATGACCGCCCTGGGTCCACCGCGACGCATTGCCGTGGGCGCCAGAGCTGGCCAATGAGCGAGAGTCCGCGACGAGGGATGATAGAGCGAGGGGCGATACAATGATTGCAATCGCAGAGCAGTGCAATGCCTGGCTGGATTTGCATCGCTGTCGTCGTCGCGGTACGTGTATAGGTGACGAGTTCGACTACTGACGGAGTTGCAATGCCAGTTGCTCATGTCAACGGGATCGATATTTACTGGGAGTCCATGGGACACGGCGAACCCATGCTTCTCATCATGGGGCTCGGCGCACAACTGGTCACGTGGGACGACGAGTTCTGTGCCCGGCTCGCGGGGCGTGGCTTTCGCGTGATTCGCTTCGACAATCGCGACGTGGGTCTGTCGTCCAGGCTCGATCATCTGCGCGTTGCGTCCATGCGCCAGCTCCTGCTCCGTGCCGCTTTGGGCCGACCTGTGCGCGCCCCCTATTCCCTGCGCGATATGGCTGCTGATGCAGTGGGTTTGCTCGACGCCCTGGACATCGCTCGGGCCCACATCGTGGGAGCTTCGATGGGCGGAATGATCGCGCAGATCATGGCCATCGAGCATCCCGGCCGAGTGCGCAGTCTGACCTCGATAATGTCGCATCCTGGCGATCCCCTCAGCAAGCTGGCCAGACCGCGCGCTCTGCGGGCGTTCACCTTGCCGTACCCGCGCACCCGGGAAGAGGCGATCGCAAACTATGTCGCCACCTTTCGCGCGATCGGCAGCCGCGGATTCGCGGTCGACGAAGACCGATTGAGGCGCCGTGCTGCTCTTGCCTACGATCGATCGTTTTACCCGCGTGGTCTGCGCCGTCAGTTTGCGGCGATAGCCGAGGCGCAGAGTCGAGTGCAGGCCCTGCGCTCGGTGCGTGCACCAACGATGGTTCTCCACGGCGCGGACGATCCGCTCGTACCTCCGCGTGGAGGGCGGGCCACAGCTCGTGCAATCCCGGGGGCGCGACTGCGCATGATCGACGGTATGGGGCACGATATGCCGCCCGACGCGTGGCCCCTCATCCTGGACGCGATTGCCAACGTCGCCCGGTAACACGTTCGGCGAGTCCAGAAACTCTGCCGACCCCATATATTCATTTTTCGGCCCGCCGCTCCAGTCCGTTGAGCAGGATCAAAAAGAACTCGCGCAGCTCGGTCTCGAAGTCGAGATTCAGCGATTCCAATTCTGGGCGCTGTAGTGCCTCGCGGGCTACCTGGCCCGGATCCGTCAGCTGTTTCACCCCCACGACCGCAGCGTAGATCTGCAGGATGAGATGTGCCCCCTCGCCCGATCCGAGGAAGTCCAGACGCCTTTCCAGCCGACCACCAGTGTTATTGAGAAGGTCGAGCAGACGGCGTTTGAAGGCGACCACGCGCTTGACGTCGACATTTTCCTCGAGCACATTGGTAATCAGCCCGAGCAGACGGATAAACGAGTCGCGCGGAACCAACGTCTCGGTAAGGATTCGTCTCACCCGGGCTGACGTCCAGCGACCCTTGCCGCTGTCCAGGTTGCGGTTGACCTCGTCTAGCCAGTCGACCAAAAGCTCTTCCAGGATATCGAGAAAAAGCGCCTCTTTGGTCGGAAAATACAGAAAAACCGTGCCCTTGGCCAGATTGGCAGCACGCGCCACATCGATCATCTTGACCTCGGCAAACCGGCGCTCCTCGAACAATGCCAATGCCGCTTCCATGATCGTACGCCGACGCGCTTCTTTGTCTTCCCTGCGTCGCGCCCGTTGCACAACTCTCGCACCCATGATCATTTATTGATGACCATTGGTCATTTGTCAAGTGGAATCAGTAACAACAGCGATCGGCTTTGGTTTGTTACAGTGCTGGCCATGAGTCAATCGACTGTTGACCGTAGATCAGACGCGAATCTCAACGCGGACAACCCGTATCTCGCCGGCCTCTACGGGCCGGTTGCCGACGAGGTCGATCTGCGGGATCTCGCCATAGATGGCGAGATCCCGGTTGATTTGAGTGGAATCTATGTGCGCAACGGGCCCGATCCGAAGTATCCACCACGCGGCCGGTATCACTGGTTCGACGGCGACGGCATGTTGCATGCTATTGGTTTTGCCGGCGGCCGGGCCCGCTATACCAACCGCTGGATCCGGACAGCGCCGTTTGGCGACGAGCAAGCCAGAGGCCGTGCTTTATGGACCGGACTTCTGCACCCGGTGACCGACAACCCGCTCGAGGCACCGTACAAGGACACTGCCAATACTGATGTGATCTGGTTTGGGGGCGAACTTTTGGCCACCTGGTATATTTGCGGTCTGCCGTATCGCGTCGATCCGCGCGGTCTGGCCACGCTGGGCGTGCACGATTTTGCGACCGGCAAAACGCGTCGCATTTCGGCCCATGCCAAGGTCGATGCGACCACGGGCGAGCTCATGTTCTTTTCGTATGGCCGGCGGTCCGAGCTCGAGTACGGCCTGGTCTCGGCTGCGGGCCAACTGGTCCACTCCGAGGCGATCGCCGTGCCCGGTCCCAGGTTGCCGCATGATATGGCCATCACTGAAAATTATTCCATTCTCATGAATCTACCGCTTTACTTCACCGACGAGGCGATCCGGCAAAAGCGCTGGCGTGTGGCTTTTCACCGCGATGTCCCGGCTCGTTTTGCCCTGGTGCCGCGCAGCGGATCCGGGGCTGCGAGCACAGCCGCCCAGCCCGTGCGCTGGTTCGAAGCCGAGCCGTGTTACGTCTACCATACGGTCAATGCCTGGGAAGAGGGCGATGAAGTCGTCATGGTCGCCTGTCGAGTCGACGACCCACTGCCTGCGCCAAACTACGAGCGGGACGGCGCCTGGGCCCCTGCCATGGCCAATTTGCGACTCAACGCCCGATTGCATCGGTGGCGTTTTAACCTGGTGACCGGGCAGACTCGCGAGGAAACCATCGACGATCGCAATAGCGAGTTTCCGTGCACCAATATGGGCCGCCTGGGCCGCCGGACCCGTTTTGCGTACAACATGAGCATTGCGGATACGCCCACTCTGCTCTTCGACGGTCTGATCAAGTACGACACCGATACCGGGGTATCCGAGCAATATGCCTTCGGGCCTGGCCGCTACGGCAGCGAGGCGGTATTTGCACCACGCAATGGCAAGGACGGCACGGATGTCGAAGCCGGCGAAGACGACGGCTATGTGGTAACGATAGTGAGCTACCTGGGTGAAGATCGCGCCGAGGCGTTGGTTTTCGAGGCCACCGACATCGCCGGCGGTCCGATTGCCCGGGTTGCAATCCCACACCGAATACCGCTCGGATTTCACGCCTGCTGGGTTCCCGGCCAAGCGCTGCTCGAATAACCGTCGGAACCGAATCGGCATCGGGCTCATCGGAGGGCTCCCAGTGCGCGCACACTGTGCCGTCACATGTGCACGCACACTGTGCTGCTCGAAGAAAGTCCTCAAGATCACGCGACACTGACCGGAGAAAGGATGAACCAACTTCCCTCAGGGGGTGACCCGGGGTCGGTCAGGGGGTGGCAGGTAGGCGTCATTGGGCACACCTGGCGACCGCTCGGACTACCAGCGCAAATGATGCGTGTACGACATGCAACCACAGACGAGAAATCAGCCGTCTGGCGTACGGTTTGCACTCTCTCGACACCGAATCGCGAGAATGGACTGGAAGAGGAGCCACCATGCGTCTGATGTTGCATTTTACCCGCGCAGACAAGGCCGACGATCAATATGCGTTTCGCTTTGGCCGCGAGGAGTATCAATTGCACGGCGAGGGGCGCGGTGTCGGTACAGCGACTTTGAACTGGAACGAGGCATTGCTCGAGGATCTCGAGGTGCTGCGTTCGCCCGATGCAGACCCGTCGGTGGTGCAGCGAGTGGGCAACAAACTGCGGCGATTTTTGGGCAAGGCGGGCTGGTCGAGGCAGGAGGCCGGGATCGAAGAGGCGGTCAGAGACGGCGAGCCGGTATTTCTCACCATCAGCTCCAACGCTGCCGAGCTGTATGCTCTGCCCTGGGAGCTTCTCACTCTCGAGGCCACGGGACAGCGCATCGGCGAGTTGCCCGGAGTGTTGATCCGTTATGCATGGCCAAAAACCCAATCGACTGCCGAGGAAAAAGGGCGGTCTGAAGGGGGCCGTATCCTCTTTGTCCATTCGGATGCGAGCGGAGCAATTCCGGCCGCCGAGCACCAGACAGCCATCGAGCGAGCTTGCCGGCGCGGCCACTACTCGGATTTTTTCGATCCCGGCCGCGATGTACTCGGCAGCGCGTCGCTCGATCAGTTGGCGCAGATTCTGGAAACAGCGCAGAAAGACCGCCAGCCGATCTCGGTCTTGCATATTCTCAGTCACGGCACCAGTCGGGGAGAGAGCGGGGAAGAGGTTTACGGGCTCGGCTGGTACGACGACCGGGGACGACAGGCATTTGTCAGCCCACATCGGTTGCGGGCATTTCTCAGCCAGGATTTTGCCAAGGAGATCCGGTTAGTCGTCCTCTCTGCCTGTGACAGCGCAAATTTGGGCGCATTCGGCAACCAGGTCGGCGGCCTGGCTCAAGCAGTGCACCTGGCTGGCATTCCGTCGGTGATCGCATCGCGTTTTCCGCTGTCGATCAAGGGGTCGGTACGCGCCATCGAGACTCTGTACGACCGGCTGCTCGGCGGACCGCAATCGCTTGAAGAGGCCTTTCTCGCCGCTCGAGAGCGTCTGGTCAAGGAACAGGACAATCTCGATTGGGCCAGTATTCAGATGTATGCCCGGCCCGAGGACGGCGATGATACGCGTCCGATTATCTTTCGCCCGTATCGCGGTCTGCTCGCCTTTCAGGCCGAGCACACTCGATTCTTTTTTGGTCGGGGTGCCGAGCGAGCCGAGATCAAGAGCGATCTCGAAAACCTGGTGGCCGACAAAAAACCGCGTTTCTTGGTCGTTGCCGGTGCTTCGGGTACGGGTAAGTCGTCGGTGGTTATGGGCGGAGCTCTGGCCGATATTTTGGGCGATCGCGAAGATGAACAACCGGCCGATGGCAACCATCGCAGCCGGCTGGAACGCACGCTGAGCCAGCTGGAGCAATTACACGAGCAGACCAAGAACCCGTTTCTGCTCCAGGGTATCGAGGTCTTGCGCCAGGGGGTGTCCACGCTGGGCAGCAATGGCGGCGACCAGTGGGAGTACACGATCCTGCGTCTGAGCGGTGAGCCCATGGCAGCGCTGGAGCGGGCGCTGGCCACCCGCATCGACGCGGACCGACGATTTTTGCTGATTATCGATCAGTTTGAAGAGCTGTTTACCCACACACCCAGGGCCGAGCTAAGGCAGGCGTTTTGCCGCAAATTGTGGCGGCTGGCCAGCGAGGATACCGGAATCCACGTGGTGATCACGATCCGGGTCGATTTCCTGGGCGCGTGTGGCGAGATCGTGCTCGACGAGCGAACCGGTCTGCGTCTGGATTCGGTGGCCTACGACGAGGCGCACCGGATCTTCATCGCCAAGATGGCCCTGGACAAGCTGCGTGAGTCGATCGAGCGACCGGCACAAAAAGTCGGCCTCGAGCTGCAGGAGGGACTGGCCGAGACCATTCTCGACGATGTGGGAAACGAGCCCGGCGCCCTGCCGCTGGTCCAGTACACCCTGGATCTATTGTGGCAGGAACGCGACGGCCGAACCCTTGCACTCTCGGCCTATCACAATCTGGGTAGCGAGGATATGAGTGGGGTGGTCGGGGCACTGCAAAAGAAAGCCGACCAGGTCATCGAACAGTTTACCGATGAGGAAAAACAGCAGGCCCGGCGCCTGCTGGTCCGCCTGGTCAACATCGACGACGATGAGCTCGCGCAGGACACCCGCCGGCGCGTCGACGTCGCCACACTGCGACCTGGCGATCCGGTCTCCGCAGCTGCGTTCGACACCGTGCTCAAGACCATGGTCGGTGCGCGCCTTCTGGTCCGCGGCGAAAGCGACGGCAGCGCCACTGTCGAGGTAGCGCACGAGGCGTTGATCCGAAAGTGGCGGCGACTTCGCGATTGGATGGCAGAAGATCGGGTCAAACTGCGCGAGCTGAAACAGATCGAGCGATGGACCGCGGAGTGGAAAGAACGCCGCACCCTGCTGCACGATGCGGCGCTCGGCCATGCTCTTCACGTCCAGGAGCAATACCGAGACGATCTCGATCCGGCGTCCCGGCAGATGATCGCCGAGAGCCTGGCCAAGAAGCAAAAACTCGAGCGCAAAGAGCGGTTCCACAAGCGCAGCGCATTTGTCGCAGCCGTCGTGATGACCCTGGTGTCGATCGTGGCGGTTACGTATTGGCAAAAAAATAAGTCGCAGAATGAAAGAATTGACGCGCAGAGAAAAGATTTAGAAGACAAATCAGAAAATCTCGAAAAGACAAACCGCGAGCTCGATAAGACAGCCAAAGAAGCGCGCGCGGCGCTTACCGTGGCCGAAGCCACTGCGGGAACCGATGAGAACCCGACCACGAGCGCCAGACTTCTGCGCGGCGTCGACGCGCCGGACCAAAACCTGCAGTCGATGTGGATTCAAACCGCTGTAAACACTCTTCAGGCTCCTCTTGCCCAGGAAGAAAAGGAGTTTCGCGGCCCCGGGGGGAGGCCACTTCTGGCTGCATTGGGTCATGGCAAGACCGTCGTTGCTCGAGGCACAGAGAAGGGGACCGTCTGGATCGGCTCCCCGGGCTCGGACGGGCTCAAGCTCGAGCCCCGTTCGGGGCATGAGCGCATCGAGTCAGCGGTGCTGAGCCTGGATGGCCAGCGCGTACTCACACTCGACAGGGCAGGGCGCGCCCGGGTGTGGGACGTTCCGACCGGGGCCGAGCTTTGGCAATCGCCAAGCGAGATTCACGTAACCGCAGCAGCCCTGCACAGGCACGGCAAAATGGCCGCCACAGCCACGGACAAACAGCACCTTCAGGTGTGGCAGCTCGATGGCGGCAGTGGGTCGCTGAAGGTCAAATTCCGCGCTGTCGGCCACGAGCGGCGGATTCTCAGTATTGCCTTCAACCCCGAAGGCACCCAGCTGATCACCGGATCGCGCGACAAGAGCGCACGAATCTGGCACATCGCCGGCCGGAGACAGATCATGATGTTGCCCGGTCATACCGATGAAGTCACCGCCGTTGCGTTCAGCCCGAGCGGTCGCCGAGCCGTTACCGCATCGCGCGACAAGAGCGCGCGAATTTGGCGCACCGATCGCTACGGCCGACTGGCGATCTTGCCCCACCGAGGCCAGGTGGTCGCCACGGTATTTCGCGATGACTATCGCGTCATCACGGCAACCAGCGCCGAGGTATATGAATGGAGCACCGACGGACGCGGCAAGCCGCTGGTCTATCGCGGCCACGATTCGGCCGTGCGGGCAGTGTTTGTTCATTCCAACGGCGGATCGTTTGACACCATGGTGACGGTGGACAAGCGCGGCGGAGCCCACAAATGGGCCCTGAGCAGCACGACCAATGGGTTCTTCACCGCGTTGCTCGGCCACAAGGACAAGATTACCGGAGCCCGCTTTACTCGCGAGGGCAGCGCGGTAACCGCATCGCTCGACGGCCGGGCGTGTCTGTGGCAGGGAGATCGCTGCCAGCCGATCAACCGGGGAGACCGGGCCGAGATCTTCGCCCTGGACGTCTGCTCCAGCGGCCAGTGGGCGATCACTGCCTCGGGAACCGACGCCTGGCTGTGGTCGATCGGCAGTGGCGGTAAATCGGTGCAACTGGGCGGAGCCCACCCCAACCGAACCCATGCAAAACTGATCAAAGACGTCGCCTTCGACCTCGACTGCAAACGCGCGCTCACCGCCTCTCTCGACGGCACAGTGCGCTTGTGGACCGTCGGTGGCCAAAAACACGGCGACCAGATCCGCATGCTCAGGGCCTACCCCCGGACCGGCTTCAGAATCGCCGATTTCAGCCCGCAAGGCACATGGTTGCTCACCGTGTCCAACGATGGCAAGGCGCGGATATGGGACCCTGCGGGAAAGACCGCCATCGAGCTGAACGACGGCCGGGATCCGATCCGGTCAGCAGCGTTCAACCCGGCCGGCGACCAGGTGGTGATCGGCTCGGCTAGCGGTGCAGTGGACCGATGGAAGCTCGAAAATGGCCGATGGCAGGCAGCGTCGCAACTGCGCGGCCACCGCGCTGCAGTCGGCTCGATCGCGTTCAACGCAGACGCATCCTGTCTGGTCACCGGCTCGGACGACGAGACCGCACGGGTATGGAGCATCGACCGAAAATGCTCGTTCGTGGGCTCGAACCGGCCATTTGTCGCACTCGACGAGCATCGAGATGCGGTCATCCATGCCCTTTTCAGCAAAACCAGCGACAGGGTATTCACCGCCTCGGCCGATGGTACAGTCAGAATGTGGGATAAAAACCGCATCGCAGCGGCCGGTACCAACCCCCAGGACGCAAAACGATGGGACACATCGGTCAAAGTATCCGCCGGCGACCAGCCGATCACCGCTCTGGCCATCAGCCCCGAGGGCGACCGCCTGCTGGTTGGCCGAGCCGATGGCAGCGCGCGCACGGTCTCTACCACGATCACCGAGGACTCACTCAAAAATCGGCTCGGTGCCACACCCAACGACACCTCCCAAAATCGACGAGCCACCGCACCTACCCAGCCCGACCAACGAGAAGTTGCATCCGCAGCCGTGGCAACACAGGCGGACCGGTTCTGACCAACGGTGAGTAGACAGACCCTGAGAAGGCGGCGTATTATTGTATTTAAAATTACATAAATACTCAATCCAGTAAAAGGATAATCACTACTTCATCATCCGATTACTTCATCATCCGACTACTTCATCCAATGAGGAGACGACCATGACGGACACGACCTTCGATCCCAACGAAGTTCTTGCAAAGAACACGGCTGAGTCGATGCAGCAGACCATTCACATGAGTGAAGCAGACGACGAAGAGGAGGATATCGATCCTTTTGCCGACTTTGAGCCCGAAGACGAGGACCCCTATTGAGTCGGTGGTTACCGACCAATAGCGCTGTGATTTACTCCTTGCCGCGACGCCGTGGAGTGGCCAGGAGTGCATTGATCTCGGGATCGCGGCGAATGCGGTCGAACCAGGGAAAGCCAAACCAGATCGCGTCATAGCCCAACTCGAGCGCTTCTTTGACATTGTGGACGGCCAGTTTGTCCTGCTCTGTGACGGCGTAGACCTGGGCTGCGAGATAGCGTACGTCGCGGTTGTTGGGGGCATTTTGCAGGGCTGGTCGGATCTGTTCGAGCGCTTCGGAACTGCGCTGCAGATGGGCGAGAATGGCGGCGCGTCTGGCTGCCCATTTGCTATCGAGTGCCCCCGAATTTTCATCGAGCAGGGTGAGAGCGCGCTGGTAGCTCGATGTTGCGGCTTTTCGATCCCCGGCGAGTTCTTGTGCATTGCCCAGGTTGAGCAGGGCGTTTGGGTTTTTGGGCTTGAGCTCGACCGCGCGGGCGAAATTGCCAATTGCGTCGCTGGCGCGGCCCATGAGGAGCTGCGCGAAGCCCAGGTTGGTATATGGGACATACGCGTGCGAGCGCTCGACCAGCCTGGCATACAGTTCAGCCGCCCGCTCCAGGCTGCCGTGCAGCAGTTCGTCTTTGGCCAGCAACGACTGACCGTAGTAATTATCCGGCCAGATCTGCAAAAATTGCGCGAGATGCTCTCGGGCGGCCGCGAGTTGTCCGTTACTGGACTCGTACTGGGCCAGTCTGTACAGGATGCGCCAGGACGGTCGTTCGCTGGCAGCCTGGCGCAGGATGGCGATGGCGCGCTGCGGGTCGCCGCGTTTGGCCTCGAGTCGAGCGCGCAACTCGAGGTTCTCCACATTGCCGGGCTCGATATTCTCGAGCTTGTTTAGCATTTGTTCGGCGGTATCGAGCTCGCCGCTGGCCAGAGCAACTCGAAACCACACTTTGAGTGGTTCTGGCGACTCGGGGGCCAGCTTTTGTGCCACTTCGGCCAGGCTACTGGCCCGTTCAGTGTCTGCCGGGTCGCGCGACGATTTATAGCGCTCGGTCAGCAGATTGGCCTCGAACAGGTAGACTTCCACGAAGCCGAGGGACCGCTCGCGAATTGCGTTCAGCCCGTCGAGGATCTCGTCGGTAGTCATGGGCGGGTCTTTGTGGCTATAGGCCCGCTGCAGGCGCAAATAGCGCCCGTAGTCCTGGCTCGACACCTCCAGCGCGGCGAGGCCCGAACGCTCGGAATAGTCGGCAAAGCCTCGCCGAACGTACGATACGACAGTGTGCAGGCTACGGCGATAGTCGGTGGGCGGGCGGATTTCGAATGACTCGGTCTGTCGTACTCCGCCATCGCTGCGCACCCAGTTGAGGACAACGTCGCACGCCTCGGGGGTGCAGAGCAGCTTGGACGCGATCACCTCATCGGCAGCCAGCGCGCGAGCCAGCTCGCGCAGCGATTTCGAGTCTGAGTCGGCCAGGTCGACGTCGTCATCGGCGATGGCGACCAGTCCCTCGAGGTTGGTGATGGCGCGCAGTACAGCCTGCCGTAGCCCGGCTGCAATGAGTTCGACACCATTCAATTCGCCGGCGGACTGAACTCGCGGTGCGCGAACGGCCACATAGGTAGCGTCTGAATTGCGCCGCGGGCTCGACTGTGGCCACGCCACGAATGCGGCAACTGCGCTCACAGCAAGGCCTATGGCGACCAGCAGCAGGGATTTGGCCCACTGCTTGACCCTTCCCGCACGGTGTTTGGGTAGCGCCACCGCCTGGGCGGCTGGCAGTTGCGGCTGGGAGCCACCGGCGTTGACGGCTACTGGTGGGGGGAGAAGATCGATGCATCGCTTCGCTATGAGTGGGATGGGGCAGGCGAAGACTGTACCGGCATGGGCCTGCCCGGTGGCTCGATTGGCCATCGGGACCCAGCGCAAAATTCCAATTGCCGCGCCTTCGACCATGCACGGAGCGCCGGACAGTCCGCGCACCGGCATGCCACCACCGGAAGCTGCCTCTTCGCTGAATAGTTGAAGAGCGGGGACTCCTTCGATACGTCCGCTGGCATCCCTGACTCTGCCCTCGACCATCATGCCGTCGGGCTTGGTGTCGGGAAACCCATACGATCGCCAGGTCGCGGCCTCACCGTGCAGTTCACCCAGCGCGACGGGCTCGATGTCGACTGCGCGATCGAGTTCGAGAAGGGCCCAGTCTTCACGCGGATCCCACAGGTGATCGACCACCCGGGCCGGGCATTGCTCCTGGCCAAAGCGCAGTGGGATCGCATCGACGAATGTCACCGGCTGAGCCTGGCCAGTCCGCTGCATACTGGCGCGGCGCTCGGCCACGACATGGAGTGCAGTAAGCACATATCGCTCAGTGACGAGAAATCCGGTCCCACGCGTCTCACCGCCGCCGGGCAAAGCGAACTGGATCAGCGCGACTGCATCCTTGAAGCTCATTGGCCAACCGAGGTCAGCATAAACTGAAAGTCCCGGCAAGGAGTGGCTGGCCGTCCGCTTCGCCCCGATGATTCGGACGTCTGCGGTAGCTAATTTCCGCCCAGGTGGGTGCGCAGCCAGGCCCGGGCAAAGCGCCACTCGCGCTCGAGAGTTCGCTTTGACACGGCCATTACCTCGGCGATCTCTTCCATGGGCAAGCCGGCAAAGTAGCGCAACAGGACCAACTCGGCCTTGCGCGGATGAGCGTGCTGCATCTTGTCCAGAACGTTGTGCAGCGTCAGCAACTCCTCGGCCGATACCGTCATATCGCCGGCCAGGGTTACTGTAATATCCACCCGCACCTGGTCGCCCCCGCGTTTTTGTGCGGCCTTCATCCGCGCGTGCTCGACCAGAATGTCGCGCATGGCCCGCGCCGCAGCACCAAAGAAATGAGCCCGGCCCTTCCACCCGGAATTGCGCCGCTTGACCAGACGCAAATACGCTTCATTGACCAGAGCTGTCGGCTGCAATGTATGCCCAGACCGCAAATGAGCCATGCGGGCACGAGCCAGCTTGCGCAGCTCATCGTATAGGTGTTCTACGAGTTCGTCACCTGATACGGACCCCGGCTCCGTCTGTGAATGCTCTTGGTCTGCTGCGTCTCTACTCACTTCCACCTCGACGCGACTCCATCCAGTCATTGTGCGAGAGTCGGCAGTTTTGGGCAAGCCTTGCGTGTTCAGTGCACCCCTTCCGAATCCCGCTCGCTCGTCGAGGCGCCGCGACGACTGATCCGGGCCAGATACATCGCTCGCGACCGAATACGGGCACGCCATGCACGCTTCCTTCCCCGGCTTTTGGCCGGACAGAATCGCTCTGCCCAGGGTTTTGTGTCTCGATTTTTTATTAACAAAATCATATACTTAATGAATTTATCAAAAAATTTACTGCAGTATTGGATCGGTTCACTGGCCGGAGCAGTTGCGGTAGTCTTTGGCGTCGTGGTTGATCGCTTTCGGTCACCTTCCGACAATCATGGATGTATTGTGGCTATCGGCCGAAGATAGGACGTCATATCTTTCTTTTACCGAGTGCAACATGGCAGTGATCAAACATCTAGCCAGCGGTGAATCGCACACACTCTTGTCATCGCATCTCGTGGGCCGCGGTCCAACGTGCCCGTTGAGTTTGACCAATCGGTTGGTTTCCGGTGAGCACGCGGTATTTCGCTGGACCGGGTCGCACTGGGAGTTGAGGGATCTGGGCAGCCGAAATGGAACATTTGACGGCGAGACTCGCCTGGATTCTGGAGCGACCATGCAGATCACCGTGGGCTCGCAAGTGGCATTTGGAGACCCGGGTGACCTGTTCGAGATCGTGGACGACGGTCCGCCGTCTGCGATGGCGTTTGGTGACAACGGCGAGGTTCGCGCGGCCGAGGGAGGGCTACTCAGTTTGCCCGATGAAGATCATCCCGAGCTCACCGTCTTCGAAGACGGGCCCGGCAGGTGGTTTGTCGAGGAACAAGACGGCACCCGTCGTCCGACCCACGACCTGGAGCAGGTCGAAGCAGGCGGACAGTTGTGGCGGCTGGAATTGCCTGTCGTTTTGGAGAGCACTTTGCAGGCAGACGCCGGCCCGGTCCTCTTGTCCAACGTGAGCTTGCACTTCACGGTCAGTCGTGACCAGGAATCCATCAACATCTCCATGCACCACGGCGGCCAGAAGACGCCGCTTCAGACTCGTGCTCACGCCAGTCTATTACTCAGTCTAGCCAAGGCGCGGTTCGAGGACAGTCGAAATTCCGAGCTACCCCATGGTGAGCAGGGCTGGGTCCATGTCGAAGATCTGGTGACAATGCTCCGCACCAATGTAAATCAGCTCAACGTGTCGATATTTCGCGCCCGCCGGCAATTCGCCCTGATCAAGGTACTGGGAGCTACCGGGATCATCGAGCGCAGGCCTGGCTCGCGGCAGATCCGTCTCGGGATTCCCCACGTGGAGATCGAAACGCTCTAGGTGCCACCTAGCCAGCGGCCGGCCAGTACGATGAAAGGTCCGGAGGATAGCGAGTCCGGTCGATGAAAGGTCCGGGGGATAGCGAGTCCGGTAGTGGCTCGTCCGATTCGCCGAACCGGGCAGATCAAGTCGGGATCGTATCGTCCACGATAGACGCGGATTTGACGTCTGCGCGGCCTCTTTCGAAAGCGATCAGCTCGGAGCGATCGCTTTCTGGCAACGGCGGCGATGCGACCAGCAGCTTTCCGCCCCAGCACTTTGACGAATATCACCTAGTGCGTGCCCTCGGGCGCGGTGCCATGGGCATTGTTTATCTGGCCATCGACACTTTGCTGGATCGACCGGTGGCGATCAAATTTGCCGCCCGACCCGACTTGGCGAGGAGCGAGCAATTCATCGTGGAAGCGCGGGCCATGGCGCGATTTCAGCACCCCAATATCGCGACCATCTACCGGGTTGGCGAGCTAGCTTCACGGCCATATATCGTGTCCGAGTTCATCGACGGCCAGAGTTTGGATGCTCTGGACAAGCCGATCCCATGGCGGCGCGCAGCAGAGATCGGCCGAGATCTGGCGCGCGGCTTGGCCGCGGCACATCGGCGCGGCGTATTGCATCGAGACATCAAGCCGGCCAATGCCATGGTGACCGAGACCGGCGAGGCCAAACTGCTCGATTTTGGCCTCGCCACGTTGCTTGATATGGCCGATCCCGCGTCACACCTGGCCGATGGGGGTGCGATGCCACTCAGTGGTGAGAGTGACGAGGAGCGGCCACCAGCGCTCAGCCCGGCGCTGATCCGCCACGGTGCCATAGTCGGCACGCCGAACTATATCGCGCCCGAGGTATGGCGCCGCGGAGCCGCCACGGAACGTTCCGATGTATATTCATTTGGCGTCCTTCTCTACGAGTTGTGCGCCGGGTTTCTGCCTCATTTGGTGCCGTACACCCAGCTGTCCCGGGTTGTGAACGAGTGCGATGCGCCAGCTTTGAGCAGTGTCGCCCCGGATACAGACGAGCGGCTGGTTGCCATTGTGGCCCGCTGTCTGGCTCGCGATCTCGACCAACGATACCCCTCCGGCGAGGCGGTGCGCGACGCTCTCGAAGATGTGCTCGCCACCGGCCAATCGATTACATTGCCGCCTGGCAATCCCTACCGCGGACTTCTGCCCTTTCACGCCGAGCACCGGCCATTGTTTTTCGGCCGCGATGCCGAGACCCGCGAGGTCATCGAGCGCCTGCGCAGCGACCCCCTGGTCATAATCGCCGGCGAATCGGGAGTGGGCAAGTCATCGCTGGTGCGGGCCAGCGTGATGCCCGTGGTTACCGAGGGTGCCCTGGGCGACGATCGCGCATGGAAAACCTGCCACATGCTCCCGGGCAAGTGTCCGCTCGTCGAGTTGACCGCGCTCGTGGCCGAGCGGCTCGGCATCAGCGATGAGGAACTGGCCCGGGCCCTCGACCACGACGTCATGGCGGCCAGTCGGCTCTTTCGCGAAAAGCACGGCCAGTCCGAGGGTACGGTGATCCTGATCGATCAGCTCGAAGAGCTGGTCACTTTGAGCGAGCCCGAGCAAGCCGCGGCGGCGAGCGAGGTGTTGGGCTGCCTGGCCGAGCGCATCCCGGGCCTGCGGCTTCTGGCCACGGTGCGCGGCGATCATTTTGCCCGTCTGGCTCATCTGCCCGGACTGAGCGGACTTGTCGAGCGCTCGCTGTACATACTGCGCCCGCTCGGCGAAGAGGCCATCCGGCAGAGCATTGTCGGCCCAGCCCGGGCCAGGGGTGTCAAATTCGAGTCGGATGCACTGGTAGATAAACTGGTGCGGTCGACGCTGCGAGCCGAGGGCGGCCTGCCGCTTCTGCAATTTGCACTGGCCGAGCTGTGGAACAAACGCGACCCCGCGGGCAAGGTCATCCCCGATGCCGCGCTCGAACAGATCGGCGGAGTAGAAGGCGCGCTGTCGCGTCACGCCGACCTGGTGATCGCAAGCATGTTGCCCGAGACCCGGCAATATGCCCGGCGCATCCTGGTCCGGCTGGTCACCCTGCACGGGACGCGGGCGCGGCGGACCGCAGATGAGCTGCCCGGCGATGGCGAGGCCCGCGACGCGGCGCTCGACAAGCTGGTCCAGGCCCGGCTTGTGGTCGCCGGGCAATCGGATGGCAAGCCGGTCTACGAGATCGCGCACGAAGCACTGATCCGCGACTGGGCCGAGCTGCGGCGATGGCTGGACAGAGAGGGCGACAATCGGGCGGTCAAGGAGCGGCTCGCCTCGGCGACCACCGAGTGGATTCGAGTGGGCCGGTCGGGACACTCACTGTGGCGCGGCCGGCAGCTGCGCGAGGCGGCCGAGATCGACAGCGGCGAACTGGCCGAGGCTGAGTCGGCCTTTCTCCTGGCCAGCCGGCGCGCCGCCAAACACCTCCGCTGGCGGCGCCGGCTCGCTCCCCTGGTGGTGTTTTTGGCTATCGGAGTGGTCTACGGTGTTGTGCGCTACAAAGAGATACGGGACGAAGAACGGCGACAGCAGGCAATTGCGCGCCAGGTCAACGCAGATGTCGCAGAGGCCGAACTGCACTTGAGCCATGCCAGAAAGCAGAACCAAACCTTCGAGAACGCGCGTGACAAGGCCTTTGCCGCCTATGTGCGCGGTGACCAAAAATCCGGCGATGCCCTTTGGGAGCCCGCGGCCGCCGAGGCTGTACGTATCGCCAGCGCCTATGCCAGGGCGGGCCGATCGCTCGAGCGTGCCCTGCAGCGCGATGCCGCGCGGCTCGATGTTCGCGGGCTGTTCGCCGAAGTCCTGTTCGAACGCGCTCTGCTCGCTGACCGCGAACGGCGCATGGTGGCGCGCGACGAGTTTCTGGAACGCCTCAAAGTCTACGATGACACCGGCAAGCTGATGAAGCGCTGGCGGGGGAGCACCTCGGTCTCGGTCACCACATCGCTGCCGGGTAAGGAAATCACCCTCTACCGCTATGACGCCCTGCCGGACGGCACATTGCAGCAGAGGCAACTCGGCCAACCCGACGCCACACCCATTAGCTGGAAGCTCGAGCCGGGGTCGTATCTATTGGTCGTGTCCGCGACCGATGACACTGTCCAGGTGCGTTACCCGTTTCTCATCCCGCGCAGTTCACAGCCTGCCCAGCCGATGCATTTGCACATCGATCTTCCAGCGCGATCCGAGGTGCCCATGGGGTTCGAGTATGTCCCGGCCGGTTGGTTTTTGTTCGGCCATGGCAGCCGCGCCGAGGATGAGCCCTTCCGCCGCTGGTACGAAACATTGCCCGCTCACCCACGCCATACCGAGGCTTATCTGATCGCGAAGTACGAGACCACCTACGCCGACTGGCTCGAGTTTCTACGCGCACTCCCCGCACAGGAGCGGGTCGATCTGTTGCCGAATGCCAACGCAGGCGTCCATGGCATTTCCGTCGCCCTGCGCATGCTCGAACGGGACGAATTCGAGCTGCTTATCCGCCCAGCCCCGGGTACGATCGAGTATCGAGCCAAAACCACGGTTCCCATCGAATACCAGCCACGCGAGAAGCGCCGAGTGCAAGACTGGTTGCGGTTTCCTGTGACCGGTGTCTCCGGTGACAATGCTCGAGCCTATTTGGCATGGCTCGACCGTTCGGGACGTGTTGCAGGCGCACGCCTGTGCCGCGAAGACGAATGGGAACGCGCTGCCCGAGGTGCCGACGAACGTCCGTTTCCCCACGGTAACCGCGTTCGACCCGACGACGCCAACTTCGATGAAACCTACGGCGACCCCGCCTACGGTCCAGACGAAATCGGTTCCCATCCCGCATCGCAGAGCCCATTCGGGCTTCAAGACATGATGGGGAACGCGCTCGAGATGGTCGAATCTATCCTCGATGAGGGGAACATCGTGCTTCGCAGTGGTAGTTACCTCCAGGGCGATCGGACTGGCCGGTCCACAAACCGAGGCCAGTTTGCGAGCGATCAGCGCCATCCACTGGTGGGCGTGCGCATCTGCGCACCAGCACCGACTCGATAGCTCTACCAGATTCGGCTAGCCGCAGGCTCTGTCAGGACCAATACGAAAAAATCACCGCCACGAATTCTGCATTTGCAGTGGATTTTTTGGCGGACTCTGCCCGGAGTTTTCGGACTGCTTATTGAACGGGCGATGTCGCTGAGACGCGTTATTCGGGGTGCGCGTCCGGCGGATGTCGCTTGGAGTTAGCAGACACGGTCACAGGGGACCGCAAGGAGGGAGATCAATGCACAGACATCGTACAATTCATTCGTTTTCTATGCTTAATCAAGATTATAGTAGGCGGAGACTCGGCTGTTGGCTTGGTACATTGCTCGTTGTCGTGTTGATGGCGCTGGGAGTGAGTGCTGAAGCAAGCATGGAGATTCAGGGCATGGAGATTCAGGGCATGGAGATTCAGGGCATGGAGATTCAGGGCATGGAGATTCAGGGCATGGAGATTCAGGGCATGGAGATTCAGGGCATGGAGATTCAGGACACAGATCTCGCTCATCTTTACGATTCGCCGGTCGCGGATTCGTCGTTGCTCGGATTCATCATCCCGGAAGGAGCGAGCAATGGCGAGGAGGACGCGCCTGAGCCCACCATAATGGCGATCCACAGCTTTCGCGGCGCGGTCGTGGAAGGCGCGATTTGGGATTCTGGCACCGGAGCATGGCAAGAGGCGTATTTTCATCCCAGCGAGCTGAGCGGCATGCATTGGTTCGAGCCGGCTTGCGACGACGACACTTGTTTTGCCGTACTTCTGCGCATCGCGAGCGTCGCGCAGGATACCGCGAGCAACACCATGCTCGAGCATTCGGACAACAGCGATATCTGGCTGTACGAAGTCGAGTACGCCACGTCGCTGGAGACTGAAGATCACGACTGGATCAACGCGTGTGGTTCGGACGGGGGTGACAGGGTGCGCGGTCTGTTCGTGGACGGACAGTGGAATGTCGATGCTTCGTGGAGCCCGGACGGTCATACGTTCTCCTGTCCAAGAGGCGTGGTCGCCAAGTGTGCCCGGGGATGGGGCTACAAGCCGTGGAAGACTCTGCAATCTGAGGACGGCCAGGAAGTGAGCTTGCAGCTTTTGCACCAGGCGTGCACCCGGGCAGCTCGGGCCGATTACTGCGGCGACGGTACGGCTCATACGCGAGAAGGCACCCTGGTCGATATGTTTGACGTGTACGGGTTCAACGTGCGCGAACAGGACAGTGGCTTCTTGCCCGAGGCCGGGTTCGATGAGGACGGCGCAACCTGGATGTCGCGTCCGCGGTGGGCCGAGGACGAAGGCCTTACCTGCGAGTCGCCGCTCGAGGAGTCGGAGTCGGCAGAAAGGCAGTCGTTGATCCACGTTTGGAGCAATACTGACCTACTCTAGCCTAGCAGGCGTTGGAGTCGCGGTTCGACGACACAGTACCGGGACCGTGCTATCGGGATGGCGGTTGGGGCGACCGGTCAGGGGGGACGAGTTCGGGGCAAAGGTCGAGGTGACCGGTCGAGGTGACGAATTGGGACAACAGGGCGAGGTGACCGGTCGGGGTGATGGCTGAGGTGACTGGTCAGTTTGACAGGTTGGGGGCGTGACAGGTCGGGAGGCCGGATCGTGGCTCTTTTTTTGGCTGGTGAGGTGTGTGCCTCGCCAGCTTTTTTGTGTGTTTCCAGCCTCTATCGACCGGCCGAGCGTCGGCGCAGTCGCCTGCTGATCTTGTCGGCAAACTGGCCCAGCTCTTCGATGCCCATGGCATAGCAGAACCCGGCGTAGGCCACCGCGCCGATAAAGACCGGGCCGAGTGCGCCGAGCAGGCGAGCGAGTAGCCCGATCGTTCCCATCCAGCCGGCGATACTGCGATAGCTGACCCACACGACCACGCCCATGAGTGCCGCGGCCAGGCCGATCCGGACCAGATAAAAAAACAGGCTTGCGTGGGCAATGCGACTGATGCGTCGCCCAAACATGACATAGAGGACCGCAAAGTTGAGCAGCGCGGCCACTGCCGTGCCCAGGGCCAGAATGCGATAGCCGTAGTGGGGATGCAGCGTGATGTTGAGAGCCAGGTTTCCCGCCACGGCGCCCACCGAAGCGTAGACTGCGATTCGGGTCATGTTGGCCGCGTAGAACGCCGGCGCGATCACTTTGACCCCTGCATAGGCGCACAGGCCGATGACGAACAAGTCCAGGGCCGCAGCAGTCGCCATGGTGTCGAACGAGCTAAAACGCCCGCGCTCGTAGATCAGCCGGACGATCGGCTCGCCGAGCAAGAGCAGCCCGACTGTGGCCGGCACCGTCAAAAACAGAACCAGGCGCAATCCCTCTCCGAGATGCTCGGCCATGGCCGCGCGATCGCCGTCGGCAGCGGCGTCGGCATACCGGGTCGTCGATACTGTGGCGATGGCGACGCCAAAAACTCCGATGGGCAGCTGTAGGAAACGAAAGGCAAAATTGAGCCAGGACACCGCACCTTCTTCACTACTGGCAAACATGGTATTGACAAAAATATTGATCTGGACCGCTGCCAATCCGCCGACTGCTGGCGCCATGAGCAGGGCAACCCGGCGCACGCCGGGATTGCGCAGCAATACGTCGGTCCGCAGCCGGGGCCGAAATCCGATTTTCCACAGGCTGGGAATCTGGATTCCGAGTTGGGCCAGGCCGCCCACTACAGTTCCGATGGACCAGCCGATGGCCACCCATCGCCCGGACGTCCCAGCGAGATAGAGCGCCATGCCCACCGTGATACTCACCACGTTGAAGCAGGCCGGAGCGAGGGCCGGAGCCGTGTATTTGTCCTGGGCGTTGAGCATCCCCATGGCCACTGCGGCCAGGGATACGACGGCCAGAAACGGCAACATGATGCGGGTGAGCATGACCGTGAGCTCGAATTTGCCGGCCACGTCCCGGTAGTCGCCAGCAATCGCGTCGACCACGCTTGGAGCAAATACAGCTGCGATCAAAACGATGGTGCCAATAATTGCAAGGAGGGTCCCGGCCACTCGATTGCCGAGATCGTAGGCGCTGCTCTGGCCGGCTTTTTTGAGCTTTTCTTTGAAGGTGGGCACAAATGCCTGGGCCAGAGCACCCTCGGCGAACAGATCGCGCAAAAGATTGGGAATGCGAAACGCGACATTAAACGCGTCGGCAAACAGAGAGGCGCCCAATAGCGCGGCAAAAAGTTGCTCGCGGACCAGACCGAGCAATCGCGATAGCATGGTCGCAGCCGAGATCAGGCCGGCGGCGCGAGCCAGGCGCAGCGGCGCAGACTGACCGGCTTGAGCGGCATCCGAGCCGGGTTGTGGACGGTCTTTCTGTTCGCGAGTCACGGCTTGCCAGCCTCGATCGGTCCAGACATCAGGCGCCGGATCCGTTTGTAGGCGTATTTGGGGCCGGTAGATCGCAGGTTCGATCGCAACACCCGGAGGGCGCGCATGCTCTCGGGGCTGGCATCCGCGACTAGACAGCGGGTACTGTCGAGCATAGCAGCCAGCGATAGCGCGGACGTCCGACCGATCGAATTGTCGGCCGGGCGGCTGCTCCCCTCCGTATGAACTCGGTCCGGATTGGACGATTGCAAAATCTGGCCATCTTGGATGAGCTGGCGCAGTCGACTCAACCCCACTTCACCCAAAGCGGCGAGTACCGACTGCGCGGATTCTCCCGGGGCAAGTCCGCTGCAGATGGCCTGGGCTGCGGCGAGTGCTACCACGGGATCGCGATCGTCGGCGACTGCCTGGGCAGCGATCGCGATCGCCTCGCCTCGAGGTGGCTGAGCCAGCAGTTCGAACGCGGCCCGCCGAACCTCTGGTTCGATATCGTTACCCATGGCCTGCAGGTCGCCCCAACGCTCCGGCAAGAAATGCGAAGCGGTATTTTCACCGATCGAAGAGCTGGCCGAGAGCGCCCGTTCGACGATCGCGAGCTGTTTTGTGATCACCAGGGCGTGTACCCGCACGTCGGCCCAGCGATGGTGTGAGGCGCTGATTTCACGCCAGGCGTCGAGTGCATCGCTGATAGCATCAATGGCAATATCGCGTTCGAACGCAGTGGATACGTCGAGTACATCGGCGATCTTCACGGCGGCCAGCGCGGCGGCCGCGGCAATCGGCCGATCGGGACTGTTGGCAACAACCGCGAGCGGCGAGAGAAGAAGCCATGGGTCGCGAGAGTGGGGCGCGGCAAGAGCGGCGGCCATAACGAGTCCGCGATCGCCATCCGAGAGAAGAAACGGCGCCAGATCGAGCGGCGAGGTCCGCCTCCCCAACTCGACCAGGGTAGATCTCTCCCGGCGCTGGAGAGATCGTCTCAGCTCCCTGTCCAGAGAGTCCCCCAGACCGGTCGAGTCACCCGGAGTAAGGACCAAACTCAGCGCAATTACACGACTTATCCAGTTCCACCGGGTCATGTCTCAACGTGCGGCCCCAGGATGGCGCCCACTCTAAAATCGCCAAAGAATTTGCGCCAGTAAATTGACACAGGATAAAGTGTTCAGTACCGTCAATTTGTTCAGGTAAGGCGACAGATTCGGAACCAATCCACCGGGGCTGGGTTACCAAAACCAAAGGATGGCGGAATGCCAGAAATACTCACACGGCGCCAACGCGAGATACTCGATTTCATCACTGCGTCGATCAATGAACGCGGCTATCCGCCCACCTTGCGCGAAATCGGCGAGCACTTTGGGATCAAGTCGACCAACGGGGTTAATGATCATCTCAAAGCGCTGGAAAAGAAAGGTCACTTGCGGCGAGAGGACCTCAAATCGCGTGCTATGCGACCGGTTCATATGCCACCGTCCAAGTCTGGTAAGTCCGGCAAGAGTCACGGCAACGTGACTCCGATCGGCCCGGCGCCGGTCGATGCCGGCAACGCCGGAGACGATGACGTGTGTCATATACCCCTCGTGGGTAAGGTAGCAGCTGGCCAACCGATTCTCGCTGTAGAAAACGTCGAAGAAAACGTGCGCGTCGATCGATTTTTCATCGGCAATCACGAGGATGTCTTTGGATTGCGCATCGTCGGCGAATCCATGATCGAAGATGGCATCTTCGATGGGGACTACGTCTTCGTAAAGAAGATGCCAACAGCAAGCTCAGGAGACATCGTCGTCGCCATGATCGATGGCGAGGCCACTGTAAAACGCTATTATCCCGAGACCGACCGGATCCGCTTCGAACCGGCTAACTCGAATATGGGGCCGATCGTGGTCAACAAAAGCGATTTTCGCGCGGTCGATCTGCTCGGCGTTGTCGTCGGGCTCTATCGCAAACTGCGCTGAGTGCCGCGTCCTGCGGGTGCCGTCCAAATGGTTCGGCCAACGTTTTCCACCTCTCCTAGCCTCCCACCTCCCCACCTCCCCTCGCCCCGGCATCGCCTGTCGCGTGTATCAAGTGATCCTCTGTATACAGATTCTGCGTCCCCAGTAATAGTCATGCAATTCGGCCGTTTCGGTGTCCTCCTCGAGAGGAAGGCCGCCTCGGGGCAACCAAATGGGCCGGTATGGGCTCTAACAAGTAGTTGCAATATTTTTGCTTTTAGTACGGCAGCTTGTCGTACCAGAGCACGACTGCTATATCCATAGTTTGGGTAGCACCTGTATCCCCGCAATGGCGAAGTAAGTGGTAAAACGTCGGCATTATCGTGATTCTCGGGTGCTACTGATCGCCCTTGCGGTAGCCGCTCTGTTTCATGCTGGTACGCTGGCTCTTGTCGAGCACCTGCGGCCCGAGCCATTGCCGAGGCTGGTACTCAAGTTCAAGGGCAAGGGCACTGGATCGGTGGTGTCTCAGCCGGCAGGCCTGTCGTGCTCGAAAAACTGCAGTATCGAGTTCGAATCCGGTACCGAGATCAAACTCGTCGCAGTGACTGAAGAGGGCAGCACGTTCGAGGGCTGGTCGGAGGAATGCAAGCCCCGAGAGGACTGGATCCTCGAGTGCAGCCTCACCCTGGAGAGAGACACGGTGGTCCAGGTCGGATTCGGGCTCGTGCCCGAACGGGTCGACGTCGCCTGGGTCGAAACCGAGCCCGCGCAGGCCGACAAAGAGCTTCAGATTACCCTGCCCGATCCCGAGATCGAAGCCGAATTCCTCACCGAACCCATCGAGGAACTGCTCGCCGCACCCGAACCGGATCAGCCTGAGCCCGAAATCAAGCCTCCCACGGTGGCACAAAACCAGGCCCGGGCCAATCCGCAGCCGCTCAACCTGCGCAGTGTCGAGGTGCCCGACCAGAACGAGGTCGAGGAAGCACCCGAGGATGCCACTCATCTGTCCGATAAAAATCGCGACGTCGTGGAAGAGACCCGCGCGCTCGACACCAATCTGGAACGAGAACAGAGCGGCGAGAACACCTTTTCTGAAAAGAGCGACGTGACGAGCGAGGACGTCGGCGCACAAGAAGATGACATCGCTCAGCTCGAAGACGCCGAGCCGACGACTCTCGAGGACGTGGAAGACGAGATCCGCGAAACTGGCCGCGATGACCAGGTCATCGGCGCTGTGGTTGGCGAACAGAGCGAGGACGGCGAGGACGGCGAGGACGGTGACGACCGACCCAGCGACAAGCCGGGGGTCCTGTCCATGCGCGGCATTGACGGCCGCGGCTCCATCGTGGCCGACGACACCAAGCCGGGACAGGGCGGGAAGGCCGGCAAACACGGCAAACGGGGCAAATGGGGCATCAAAACCCAGCTCGAATTCGAAGACTACGAGCGCATCGTCGGCAAGGACAGGGTAAAAGAAGAACTGGCGCTCGGCCGCAACAAGCGGAAGTCCAAGCGGCGCGGGCGCTGGGAGAAGAAGATTGCCGCGGTCAAGTCGGCACTGGAGAACTTCACCCCCGAGGTCCGGCCCGGGAACCAGACCGCTCTAAAGACCCGGGCAGCGCCCTTTGCCGTGTATATCGCGCGCATGCACCGCCGGATTCACGAGCTATGGGGATTTGGCTTTCTCGAGGACCTCGACGACAAGCCGTCCGATCACCCACTCAACAACTGGGAGCTCTACACTATCCTCGAGATCGTCATCGATCCAGACGGCTCGGTGGTCGAAAACAAGCTCCGCATCGTACATCACTCGGGACGCCTCGAGTTCGACGTCGCCGCCATCGATACCATCATGACCGCCGGCCCCTACGAGCCCACGCCCAAGAAAATACGGTCTCCTGATGGCCGCGTGTACATGCATTGGGGCTTCTACCGCAATCACCGCCAGTGCGGCACATTCAATGCTCATCCGTTCATTCTGGCCGAAGCGCCCAAGGACTCCAGGGCCGACACTGTGGGCGACGCCGATCTCGTCCGCAACGTGCCACGCCGGGCCAGACGCCGCCAGCTCGAGCGCAAACCCAGCGGCGGCTCCACCGGCTCTGCCAGCACGCCGCAGTTGCCGTCTCGAGACGACCCCAGGGCTGTCCATGCAGCCAATCTCTGGCTCAGCGCGTTCGCCCAGCGCAATGTTGCCAAGATGCTCAAAGTTACCGGTGCACCGTTCCGGTCGGGCGGACGCGTCGTCGCCAACACTGTCGAGGAGGTCGGCGCTGTCTACAAACTCGTCCTCCAAGAGAGCCGGGGGCGCGTGCGCGACATGAAAGTGATGTCGCCCGCAGGATACCGCAAGCGATTCGGCGCGCTGCCCAGCACCATCGAGGATGGCAAGGGACTTTTGCTGGCTGTCGTGCGTCTCGGCCGAGAGCAGCTCACCCTCGTCCTGGACCGGCAAAAAGACGGCGAGTACAAGATCGTCGGCCTGCATCGCTGATCGCACTCAGCGGCTTCTCATGGCCGCCTGGGCTGAAGCAATCCGGATTACTCGGCCAGCCGATGAGTCACCACAAAATTGCTGCGGTGCCGCGATGAGCAGTCCGCACCACACCGTCGCGAGCTAGCTGAGATCATTCACGCTATACGACCGGACCAAACAGGTCGGTGCCACACCCCTCCAGGTACCGAAAGTGGCTGATTTTCAGCCACTTGTATCAAAGCTCGGGCCAATTCCGTAACCATTTGTTTTCTAAGGATTATTTGGAACCGAAAAAGATCTTTCGAGGGTTGACCACACACCAATGCTGGACTATTGTTCAGTACCAGCAAGAGGGAAGTTACAGCACACGACGCGACAGCCAGCCTCGCACACGTCAGCGCCTGCCAGGATTTAAACGACCTGAGCAGCATCGAGCAGCGATCCAAACGGGGGCTTCAGGCTGTTGGCGAGGATTATTTTTAATCTCCGCGTATTCGAGATAAGCCTATTGCGTCTCTCGATACGTTGAAGAGTTTTTTCGGTCCATCCGGTACGAGACACACCGGGGCGTCCTGCGGCGATGCGAATTCGGCGCCGTGCGGCACGTGGATCGATATGTATCGAGTGTCTCGCGACAGCAGCATACGGAGCAGAAAATGAACAGAGAATTGGCCAAATCGATCGGTGGAGCAGCTCGCACAGCACGCAAAGCACTTCAGTTGACCCAGGAGGACGCCGCAGAACGCATCAATGTCAGCGTCGAGTTTTACGCCCGCATCGAGCGCGGTACCTCGCTGCCGAGCATTGCCACCTTTGCCCGAATCGTGTCGGCCCTCGGGGTCAGCGCCGACACGTTACTGGGCCGTGAGCCGGCGCCCGCGCCGGCCGTTCCCGCTTCCTCGTGGATGATACCGCCCCCCAGTGACAGTCCCGAAATCCGGCGTTTGCTGCGCCGGCTCCGCAAAGCACGCGCCTCAACGCTGCGCTTGGTCAGCATGCTCACAAAGGAGCTCGAACGAGCAGACGCATCCAACGAGGAAAAAGTGCCCGGCATGGTTGCCGAAACCAGCATGGAATCGGCTGAGTCCACCGCAATGGACCACCCCGCCGCAGCTGCCGCGAAATAATCCAGCCTCCTCCCGCAAGTAGCCAGGCCAGCCCGGCTGCTTTGCCACCTCGTTCAGTACCGGTCCTCGGAACCGCACTGCACTTTGCGCGGATAGTTATAATCATTTGTTTAAACTATATTTTTTCGGCGTCAGATCGGGGGATTTTCAGTTGACGTCATCATTCAGCTGTACTATTGTTCAGTATCGAAAGGGCCAACTGCCAGTTCTGCACAGCGGTTGGCAAACTGCAAACACGGCGTAACTAGGGCGCACCGCAGTGGCGAACCGGATCGCGTCGGGGGCTTTCTTTGCTCTAAAATCAATTTCTGCTTTTTCGAGCATTCGCATAGTGCTGGGGTTCTTGTAACGTCGCGGCAAAGCGTCCGTCCGCAGCGGTTTCGATGGCGAACGAGCGCGCCGCCTGTACGGAGCGACCACGCGTTGTGAAACGGACCAGATCATGAACAAAGAGTTGGCTAAATGCATTGGCAGGGCTGCGCGGCAGGCGCGCAACGCCTTGCGATTGACGCAGGAAGATGCAGCCGAGCGGATCAACGTGAGCGTGGAGTTCTATGCCCGTATCGAGCGTGGCAACTCGTTGCCGAGCGTTACCACGTTTGCCCGCATGGTGACCGCGCTGCAGGTCAGCGCCGACACGTTGCTCGGCCGTCAGCCGGCCGGCACGCCAGCACCGCTTGGTGCTGCGCAATGGGCGGCTGAGCCGCCAAAAGAGAGTCCGGAGATCCGGCGTTTGATCCGGCGGCTGCGCAAGGCTCGGACGGGCACCATCCGCATTGTCAACCTGCTCACCAAGGAGATGGAGCGGGTAACCGCGGAGTTCTCATCGGGCGAGACAGGCCAAAAATCCGAAGACGAATAGAGCCCATAGCAAGGGTCGCGGCGTCGGCGGCAGCGAGTGGCAACCGGCAATGAAACTGCACCGGGGCCACTGTCACAGCATCGCGTGTTGAGGTAGGATTGGGAACATTGTGATACGCACTGCCATTATCGTTGGTCTTGCTGCCGTTGTATTGTGGGCTTGCTCGTCGTCGAGTTCGAACGGGAGTGGTGGCGACAAGCCATCGAGCAACCCGAATCCAACCCAGCCGGGCGTGGCCGCCGACGTGAGCGGTGTGACGGCCTCTGGTGAGCCGGGGAGCTACACGTTGAGTGTCACTGTGACCAGTCCGGACCGCGGCTGCGAGCAATACGCCAACTGGTGGGAAGTTGTTACCGGGGATGGACATCTGGTCTACCGGCGCATCCTGGCCCACAGCCACGTCGACGAACAGCCGTTTACTCGAAGCGGCGGCCCGGTGGCGATCGCGGCGGAGGACGAGGTTATCGTGCGAGCTCATATGCATCCGGGCGGCTACGGCGGCACCGCCATGCGCGGCACCGTGGCCAGCGGCTTTCGCATCGATGCAGCTGGATCGTCGATCGCCCCCGAACTGGCCGAGGCCGATCCTCGGCCGCAGAGTTGCGCCTTCTGATCTGGTCGCCTTTGCTTGCGGCCATCAATTTGCACGGGGGGCGGCGCCGCAGTCCGGTTACGTTTGGTGTTGGCGGCTGAGTTGGCGCAGCGTATCGATTTCGGCCAGCACGTTGCGGGCGAATTTCCACACAATGGGCAACGCTGTGACAAAGCTGTGCGGCACGGCTGCAACACGGGCGATCCGTGCGCTTATCTGCAGAACTGATGTGAGCAGGCGTGCCCACGCGTCGCGGGTGCGGACCGCGAGTGAAAACGAGCGCCTGTGCAAAAATGCCGTCTCGGCTGTCAGCTGTGGCCCGACGGTCAAACGAGTATCGCCGGACACGGTCATGAAAGTGCTGGCGACCAGTCGGCCGCGCAGCCGGGTATCCACCCAGGAATGCTGACTGACCAGGCGCCAAACTGCTTCGATTGCAGACCTGGCACTGGCAGCCATTTCGCTCCATCGGCTCTTTGCCGCTGCCCTGGGGATATTCTCAGTTGCTTCCCCATGGCGAGCGGGCGCAAAGGCGTCGTTCCAATCGTCCAGCAATCGAGACTCACTATCCGGGAGCACCTCGGAAGAAAACGAGACCTGTCCGGCCTCGCTAGTCCGAGCAATTTCGATGGTTCGGTCGAACCGATCGGAGATTTGTACGAGCCGGGTCTCTGTATCGAGCAGACTTCGATCTCCGGCTTCCAACATCGCAAGGGCCTGCGACAGATCGCCGTCCAGGTCGACACACCAGTGCGGCGCCTCGACTGTGGCGTCTTCATCGGCTGCAGACGAAAACGAGACCAACCCGCTCTCGGAACGGGAGACATTGGACCACGGACCAAGAGCCATGGAGGCTAGCTCGCCCGGGAAGAACCCACTGTTGAGCTCGAAAGGGCCGGACAAGGGCTATTTCCTCCGCAGAGTTCCTCCGACCGCGGAAAGCACCATCTTGATCATTTCCGCGCGGTGAGCCTGGGCTTGCTTGACCATCTCGGTATGCAGACTCCACAGCTGTTCGTCGACCTGGTCGCCATCGCCCTGGAGCGGAACACATACATCGGTATCGCCGTCCAGTTTGCACCGAGTGTAGGCCCGCAACTGGGTGTGGTCGCTCGACGCGAGATCGCTGTCCTGGCCAACCGCACTGCCGACATCGCGGCTCACATAGGTTCTGACCTCAAGTGTCATCGCATCGGCAATGGCTTTGCCCAGTGTCTCCGATACCCGGTTGGCCAGTCGGCCGAGCAGCCCCGGGTCATCGCCGTCCTTATCGCGGCTGAATATTCCGTAGCTGTCCATTCCCGCGTCGGATTCGCTCTCGGGGGCTACTTGCATTTCCACGTCTTTGTCCTTGTGCTGACTGGTCTGGTAGTGAGATCTGTTTTCCGGCTCTGTTGGCGATTGCGCAGCGGATGCCTTTTCCGGCCGGTTTTGGCCCGCGCCGGCAATGGCGATGGAAGGCATATGCGGTGTTTCACTTGCCCCGGCCAGGTCGGGCTGGTCGCCCGGTTGAGCCAAGCGCACAGCCGGGTCGCCGATCACTGCATAGTTGCGAGCATCGTTGCTCTGGATCCACATCTGGGCCAGCTCGCGATCCGAGACCTCTTCATCGCTATACTCGATGTCCTCGATCACTGCGGTGAGGTCCGAGGCGAGTTCGGCATAGCGGACATTGAAGTGCTCCATGGCATATCCGATTCGATTGCCCTCGAGTAGGCTTTTGACCGTACTCTCGAATACTGCGAGCTGTTTCTTGCCCTTGCCCCGCTCGTCGGCCCACAAAAACGATGTGCCCCAGGCCCGGTCGACGTGGCCGATTGCGGCCATGGCGCCGGCCGTGCCGAGCATACGCTGGGGTAGCCGCGACAAGAAGTCATAGGGCGCCTTGGCATTGCCCCGCTGGCCGCGACCGCGGGCAAACTGGTCGGACTTGGGCGTACCGGCTCCGTAGCAGGCAAAATGAAACCCCATCATGCCGCGCAGATCGACGTCGCTGGCAATATCTTCGCCTGCGACGTAGTGCTCGCGCGAGATACCGCCAGATTTAGGTCCGCCCCAGTCCTGACACAGAAGCGCGCCCTGAAACGGCAGCTGTTTTTCACTGCCGCTGGCAAAGCCGACACCGTGGCTGGCCGTAAACAGAAATGCCGGCGGATTGTCGCGCAAAAGACCGCGCAGGCGGTCTGCACTGGCCTGGTTGCGCAACACGCGGTCCACAGCCCAGCCGCGTTCACCTTGATCGCGTTCGGCGTAATCGGCTAGTGGGTTGACCAGGTATCTATGGCTCAGTCGAGTTGCCACGTCGTTGGGATTTTCTACCCCCAAAAATACCGCCTTGCGCACGCGTGCCACCTGAAGGGTCTCGGCGGCGATCACCGCCCGGGCATAGGTGTCGTATTCGTCCAGGGTGTCAAAATAAATCCGCCCGACCGCATATTGTATGTCGACCTGGTATTGAACTCGAAACGGAATATCTTCGGGCGAGCCGACCAGAAGCAGATAATAGGGCACTTTTTTTGGATCGGCCGGGCCGGGTGCCGCGCCCAGCCGAGCGAGAAATTTCTGTTTTGATTCGCCGGGACGATAGTCGTACTCTCGATAATAGCGTTCGTTGTTGCGACTGGCCTGGACCCGGCGTCTGTCCAGCAATGGCGACAGAGCTTCTCGAATTGCCGCCTGTTTTTTGGCCTCTGTCGAGCCACCCTCGGCGGCGGGAAACACCACGGCCCAGCCGGCCTGAGCCAGGTCGTTGGCATCGATGCCCTCGGCCACGGCAAAGTTGGCCTGACTGGCCACGCGCGCCTTGGCGTTGAGGTCTTTGAGCTCTGCCCCGGACAGCGGCTTGCCCTTTGCCACTTCGGCGATATCGGCCTGGGACATGGGCGGCAGGAGATACTCGCCAGTCTGGCCGTCGATTCCGTTGAATACCAGTTCTTCACTTTCTTTGGTGCTCATCTCGCTTCTCTCTGCGCGTTTGCGTCACCATGGTGTTGTCGGGCAAGGGCAGCCATCTCAATCGTCGTCGTCGTCGTTATCGTCCGCCCGAGCATTATGCCGGCTGCGTGTTGGGCGGAAGCCCAAGATATTCACATACCGCTGCTCTTCCTGCTCGGTGAGCTCTCTTCGCCCTTTCCCCCGCTGCTTTTTGTTTTCCCTGGTTGTGGCTCGCTTTTTTTGCCCCATCGATTGTTCTTTATTTCTCTGGTCTTTATTTCTCAGCGGCAGCTGGGCCGCCGGATCACCGAGTAGCACATAACCACGGAGATCCTGATGCAGCATCCACAGATTGCCGAGCGCTAGCCGCTCGCTCTCGCTTGCACCTTCCGGATCGACGCCTCTCCTCTTGCAGCGATCGTAGTGTGTGTTGAGTCCCTGGCTGATGGTAGATGAAATCCGCTGCAACTCCAGGAATGTCATACCAACTCGGTTGCCGCGTTCGACCATTTTGCGCAAGATCTCACGAAAGTTGGTTGCCCGGTTGGTGCCCGAGACCCGACCGCCCTCGCCGACCTGGAGTTCCTCATAACTGTAGCTCCAGGCCAGATCGACGTGGCCCATGATGGCAAGCGGTCCGTTGCGGTTGGCCAGAGCTGCCTGTGCGATTCCCGAGGTGAATCCACCGTTTTGCGACAGGCCACGCAGTACCGATTGCAGGGGGCCGAGGTCTTCCATACCATTTTGATGGAGCATGGTGAGCCAGTGATGATAGTCGCTCGTCGTCGGCGTACCGGCGCCAAAACATGCAAAATAAAACCACAGACCGCCGGGCAAAAAGTGGGCTGATGCGACATCCCGGGGCAGCAGTGCTCCTTCTGCGCCGAAATGCATGGCGCCCTGACGCTCGCGCGCTTGCTCGGGCGTGAAATCGCGGCCACGCGGGGGGCCCATACCGTGGCTCATGGAGAACAGCACGGTGGGGTGTCGCTGCGCGATCAGATCCAGAAACTCGTCCGGATATGGATCGTCGCGATCGCCGGCATCTTCGATACTTGCAGCTGGAAACAGATGGCGCTCTTCTTGCCACTCAGTGTGGCACAGGTCGTAGCAGGGCTTGACCAGTTTATCGTAGCCCGAACGGGTTGCAGCGGTGCCATCGTGCACTGTGTAGAAAATCGAACGAGGCTGCTCATGGTCGGAGGGAGAGCGCTCCCAGGCCAGCACCTTCTCGACATAGCTTTCATAGCCATCATCGTCGGGACAGACCAGGCGGCCGGGCAGCCCGTCGATGGCCAGGACTTGCTGGGTAGCCAGCGAAACTCCGTCCATATCGCCCAGAATGCAAAGATAGAGCGGACGCTTAACCTCGTTGTCGCCATAGAGGTCGGGATAGACGTTGCGCTTCCACTCAATGGCCGCCTGAGCGTCCATCTTCGGCGCGACGCGCAAAGTCAAGGCTGGAGCCTCCTGGTCTCGAGCACGCTTCTCGATCAGCGCTCTGGCCGCATCGACCAGGTGATCACCTTCCGGTCCTTTCGGTGCCACCACGGCCCACCTCTGCCTGGGCAGGTCTCTGGCACTCGCACCCAGATTGGCGAGGTGACCCACATGCTCTTCCACCTGATCGGCCTCGCCGGCAGCGCTGCTGCCGTCCAGCCCTTCCTCAAGAACTGGTTCGCCCTTGTCGTGTGCAAACAAAAGGTCCATGGATCATCCCCTGTGGCATACTGGCCGACGTCAGTTTATTGCAAGGAGAGCGCGAGTGACAGCGATCGAGCTTTTTTTGAGCCCTGGCAACGAAGGAGGCCAAACTCTGCAAGACGGTCTCAGTCAGGACTCGCTTTCCCACACAGGAGCAAAAGAAAGCGCCAAAGCCGTACAGTTTCCCGACCCGGGAGGCGACCCGAACTCACTGGCCGATCAGGGATGGGGCGTGGTTGTGCCCAAAACCGATGAAGGCGACCGGCTGCTCGAACTCGTCAAGCCGCTCATCGACAAACGCAATGAGGATTGCGGACGCGACGTGAGTATCTATCGGGTCAAGCCCGACATGGATGCATCGAAAACCATCACGTGGAGAGATCGCAGATTCGTCGGCAACGAATATCAGGAGGATATTCCCTGGTACCTATTGATTCTCGGCCAACCCGATCAAGTATCACTCGAGTTTCAACAGGTGATGTCCAATAATAGCCTGGTCGGCCGTCTGGCCTTCGACCGCGACGAGCACTATCAGGCCTACATTGACAAACTACTGGCCTGGGAGAAAAAAACGCCGGGTCAAGAGCTCGCCCGGACTGTATTCTTCACTGCCGTCGATGGGACCGCGGCAACCACCCTGGGCAGCGAGCTTCTAATGCGTCCCACAGTGCAAGACGCGCGGCAGCTGAGAGAAAAGGGCTCATTTCCGGTTTCGGACATCATCGAGCTCGAAGGGGAGGCCGAAGAAGCAGGCGACCGATTGCTCGAGACAGGGGCCGAGGGACCGCCGAGCATTCTGTTTTCGTGCAGTCACGGCATGGGCGCACCGCGGTCGGGCTGGTCATCGTCGGACCGCCAGCACGCTTTGCAGGGTGCGCTATGCCTGGGTCGAGGTGAGCACATTGCCGGCGACAGCCTGATCGAGCAGCCGTTTTTGCCGGGTGGAATGTGGTTTTTCTTTGCCTGCTTTGGCGCCGGAACGCCGGGTCACAGCGCCTATCACCACTGGCTCAGCCGGCTCAAAAAACACGGCGAATTTGGCGATCAGCTCGACAGTGTTCTGGCCTCGCTGCCCGACGAAGGCGAAAGGCCGTTTATCGCCGCGCTGCCCAAGGCGGTACTGGCCAATCCCAACGGGCCGCTGGCTGTGCTGGGCCACCTGGACCTGGCCTGGAGCTACAGCTTTCAGGACCTCGACAAATTCCGCGGCAAGGAGCGCCACCGTCGCTTTCAGGGCAGCTTGCGCGATCTGGCCCGGGGCAGCCGGGTGGGCATCGCGCTGAGAAGCTTGCTCGAGACCCGCGCCCAAGTGCAGACCGAGCTCACCGTGGCTGCCGACGCCGCGGCTCGAGCCCACGAAGGTGGTGAAGAGGCGCCCGACGACGACACTCGCCTGGGTCATCGCTGGATGCTGCACCAAGATGTTGACGGCTATGTGTTGCTCGGCGACCCGGCGGCACGCCTGTCCATCGATCCGCACGCCATCAAAGCAGCTCGTCGGCGCAAGCGTGCTGCCAGGGCCAGGCCGGAATCGACTCCCGAGATCTCGACTGCACCGCCGAGTGCCGAGCCGGCCGCAGGGGCAAACGATATTGACGCAATCGATCTCGACACCATGGAAGAAGCAGTGCATGCGATGCTCGCCGGTGAAGAGTCGCCCAAGGCACTGGCCAAGAAATACAGTGTCGACCGCAAGGTCTTGCGCCAATGGGAAGAGATCTATACCGAGGCAGGCCGTGCTGCCCTGCAGCGTCTTCGCGACGGAATCAATTGAGCCCGTCCGGGCTCGCGGTCAACTGACAGAAATACCCGTCGCCGGCGAAAACTGGCCCCGATGTCACCACGACGGCACAATCTCCGGTGTTCTCCGGCGGCTCGACGAGCTGGCCACTGTTTCCATGACCGTTTAGATCAAGAGAGATACCCATGCGTGTTCCCAAGTTTGTGCTCAAAGCCGCTCAGTACGCCGCCGGAGTTGACGCCGATGGCCTGTGGGGGCCCAAGACTCTCGCTGCGCTGCGCCAGTACGATATGGAGCACGACGAGATCAAAATCGCGATGGGCGATAAAGACAAACTTATTGTCTCTGTGGCCCAGCACGCCGCCGGCATGCCGAAACGAAAAATCGACGGGATCTACGGCCCCGCAACAGAAAAAGCCGTGAAGGACTACGTGGCCGAGCAAGGACTCGACGAAGATAAGGCCGGAGCCCGAGCCCGAGCCCGAGCCAAAACCCAGTCGGGATCCGGAGCCAGGTCTCGAGCCACGGCTGTAAGCAAGGGCAAAGCCAGGACGGCCAGTGGTTGGGCCACATGGCAGCCGCATGAGGGCCCAGACATTTACGAGATCGACGATATCGATCTGCGCGACGGCACGATCATCACGCCCAAACGCGGTATGGACGAGATTCCAACCCGCCGCATCATGAAGCAAGTCTATGGCGATGCTCTTGCGCTCGGCGAATCCGGTATCAAAAAACGTCTGGTTTCTCTGCGCGACTTGCCCGGCCGGTTCAACAAGGGCGAAGGCAAACTGTACGGCGTGCACAAGCTGGCCGCGCCTCATCTGCGTCTGGCCCTGCAATTGTGCGAACAATTCGGTGTCATCGACGAGATCTACCGGATCGGCACCTTCAACTATCGCCATATGCGGCACGACAAGAGCCGACCGCTCAGTTATCACTCCTATGGAATCGCGCTCGACATGAACCCGCGTGAAAACTTCGCCTGGTCACCCAAGCCCAACCAGCGCAAGGTCAATCCGTTTACCAAGGCGTGGCAGAAAAAATATCCCAGGGGGCTGAGCGAAGTCGTGGTGCTGTGCTTCAAAAAAGTCGGTTACGCGTGGGGCGGAGACTGGCCGAGCTTTCGCGATCCAATGCACTTCGAGCTGGTTGCTCGCAGAAGATAAGGCCAGCCGCTATTCGTCGGCCAGAATTGCGGTAATCGCTTCTTGTCTGGAAGTGGTCACTTCGACGCCAGTCCTGCCCAGATAGACATTGATCTCGGCCCGCATGCCGAATTCGGCTTTCAGATAAATGCCCGGAGCGATCGAGAAACCCGAGCCGGCCACGAGATTGCGCGTATCGCGGGTTTCGTAGTCGTCGAGATTGCCCCCTGCGCCGCGCACATCGGTATCGAGCGAATGGCCGGTCGGATGCACGAACTTGTCGGCGTGCCCGGCCTTGTCGATCACCGTGCGAGCACGGCGATCGACCTCGAATCCCTTGACGGCACGGCGACGACGAACCCGATCTCTTAATAGATCGAGCGCCGCATCGCGGGCCCGCGTCACGACTTCGAATACCTCGGTGTAGTTGCCGGGCACACTGGCGCCGACATAGGCCATCCAGGTGGTCTGGGCATAGATGGCGCGTTTGCCCTTATCGACCTTGACCGCCATTGCAATGAGAAGCAGAGCGCCTTTCTCGATGATACTGTCCTGGCTTGACTCGTGATTGGGGTCAGCAGTGTGTTTGCCGGCAGCAACCACTGGTGGCGGACCGACCAGCCCGCGTATCTGGTAGCCATGCGCGATCAACTGCTGCACATCGCTTTCGGTCACAGTCTCGCCGCCTCGGATCCTTCGGGCCACGAAATCGAGCGCCTTCTTGCGCAGCTCGTCCAGATGATGCGCGGCGACATAGTGAGTCAGCCGTCCCTCAGGCCCCCATAACGCCTTGGTGAATTGAACCAGCTCGGCCGATGAGCGGACCGTGACACCGCTGGAGCGCACCAGCTCGATTGTCCCGGCGTCTACCCGCGATAAAGACGGCAGCGCCGCCATGGGCGAATACTCCATGGCCAGGCGCTTTCGACCCTTGAGCACTTTGGCCAGCCCCTTGGCAAACTGGCCATGAGTCTCGTATACAACTCTGCGCCCGGGAACGTGCTCGAAACTGGAGACATCGGTCGTGTGGACCAAGGCCACCGGTTTGCCGCGCGCCGGTATCAGGTAAAACCACCGCCTGGCCGGCTTGCCCCTGGGATCGACCAGTTCGCCAGCAATGGGATTTTGCTGCTGGTAGTCGTAGAGAAGCCAGCCGTCGAGCTGCTGGATGGCCAGGATGCCCTGCAACGCGTCGAGGTCGAAACCCGATGGGTCATCCGATTGCTGCTGCGATGGGTCATCGAATTGCTGCTGGGCCGAAGCCGGTGCCGCACCGAGTAACACCAAAACCGCAGCCGCAACTACCAGACCGGGATTCGATCGGCCAAACGTCCCGGCCAGGAATGCGAAGCGGAGTTCTGACGGAGCGGAGCAGCCGGGCGGTCGGCTATTCGATCGACTGAACAACGTCTTTCTGTACGAAGGAGACATGGCGACTCCAGGCCAGGGGGCGCTTTGTGCTGTGTGTCGGCTCACCGACCCGCGCGTTTTCGCAGCGGGATCAGCTCGTCCAGGATCTGTTTATGAATAGCACCGTTCGAGGCCACTGCCTCGCCGGTTGCCGAGACAAACCGACCTCCGTCCAGAGCTGTGACCTGGCCGCCAGCCTCGCGCACCATTAGAGCCCCGGCCGATAGGTCCCAGGCGTTGATGCCTCGCTCCCAGTACCCGTCGAGCCAGCCGCGTGCGACCATGCACAGATCCAACGAGGCAGCTCCGAGCCGCCGGCAGGCGCCGGCCTTGCGCTGAAAGTTCTCCCATTCGGCAAAATTGTTGTCGGGATTGGTCGCCCGATCATAGGGAAACCCGGTAGACAACATGGCTCGCTCGAGCGATGCGATCGCGCTCACAGCCATGCGCTCGCCGTTCATGAATGCACCGCCGCTATCGTGGCCGTAGAACTGCCAGCCCAGCGCCGGTGCATGAACCGCTCCGGCAATTGGCTCCCCCTGTTTTTCCAGCGCGATGGACACGGCAAAAATCGGCAGGCCGTGGAGAAAGTTAACCGTGCCATCGATGGGATCGACGACCCAGCGATACTCGATCAACTCGGCCTGATCGTCCTTTTCAGCCGCAGAACTGCTCTCCTCGGCGAGCAGTCCGATGGCTGGTGTGAGCGCGGCCAGACGGTCGCGGATGAGATCCTCTGAACGGGTGTCCCACTCTGTGACGAGATCGCGCGGACTGCTCTTCTGTCGAATATGGGCGATCTTATCCCTGGCACCAGCCAGAAGTGCGGCCGCGTCACCAGCTACGGTGTGAGCGATTTCCATGGCCTCGGCTGGCTCGATCATCGGTTCGATTTCCCTTGCACAGCTTCGTGTTATAGATCCAGACGCATGGCAATGGCGTCGTTCTTGACCTGACTCTGGAATATAGGCGAGTTTGACACCGCGTGGGATACTGTCGAGACGTCGACAACGCGGAAGCCGAGCTTGGCGGCAAAGAAGTCGCTGGCGTGCTCGGTGAGCAAATAGATGCGTTTGACTCCTCGGTGGCGCGCTACCTGTACCGCCGCCTCGGCCAGCAGCCAGCCATAGCCGATCCCGCGGGCTGCTTTTTTGACCGCCAATGAGCGGAGAATGGCAGCTTCGCCGTAGAACTCGAGCCCAACGCAGCCGACGAATCCAGTTTCGTTGTGCAAGACCAAGAAGTTGCCGTACATCTCGTCGCCGAGCTGGTCGATGGGCCACCCCAACTCCACAGCCAGCCCGCGCACTTCTCTCATATCTGTCGGTTTGGCCGAGCGCACTGCATCGCCGAGAGCGGCCAATAGCTTGCCGTGCAGCCCGTCGAACTCCCCCGAGCTCAATACCGCGATCACATCGCCTGGCCGCGCTGACTCGGCCAGTTGCTCGACGATGTTGTCCACGCTTTCGACGTATTTTGCCGGCGTCACAGCGCCGTGCAGTTCCAGCGCGAGCTTTTCCGGATCCAGGCGGTCTTCCCTGGGAATGCTCGACGGATCGTGCAACCGACCCACGATGACCGAATCGGCATGAGCCAGCGCCTTGGCATACTCGCGCTGAAAAGTCTTGCGCCGCGATGTGGCCGAGCGGGGCTCGAATACCGCCACCAGCCGGCGGCTCTGAAACCGCTTGCGCAGCGATTTCAGCGTCGCCTCGACCGCGGTCGGATGATGGGCATAGTCATCGAGCACATACACACCCTGGGCAATGCCACATACCTCCTGCCGGCGCTTGACTCCAGCAAAACTGGCCACACCACGGCGTATGTCGGCTGCTGGCACGCTCAGCGTATGGGCCAGCGCAATCGCGGCAATAGCATTGCCCACGTTGTGCGAACCCATCAGCAGCGACTCGTACCGGTCGTACAGCTTTCCCTCGTGGTGAAGCTCAAAACGACATCGGCCGCTCTTGGTATACGAGAGATGGCGAGCCTGCCAGGTCGCCGAGCGCTCGGGCTCGCCCACTCCACCGGCAACTGCATAGGTCTCGACCCGGCAGCTGGCGTCACTATCGGCAATCGCCAGGGCGTCCGGAGACGACGCACAGACCGCGAGATAGCCGTCGTTCGGTATGAGCGCGACGAACTTGCGGAACGCATTTCGAACATCGTTCATGGTCGCAAAAATGTCGACATGATCGAGTTCGACCGAGGTCAGAGCAGCGAACTCGGGTTGGTAGTGCAGAAACTTGGAGCCCTTGTCGAAGAATGCGCTGTCGTATTCATCCCCTTCGACCAGAAACTCACGGCCGGTGCCATAACGCCAGCCAGTGCCCTGATTGATGGGCACTGCGCCGATGAAGAACCCGGGGTCGCGACCCGCTTCGAGCAGGATATGCGCGAGAAGGGCAGTCGTTGTGGATTTGCCGTGGGTACCGGTCACGACCACCGAGCGCTTACCGGCCAAAAATGCCTCGGCGAGCACCGATGGCAACGAGGCCAACGGCAGGCCCAAGCGTTGCGCTTCCACCACTTCTATATGGTCTTTGCGGCACACGTTGCCGACCACCACAACATCTGGTCCCCACTCCAGGTTGTTGGGCGAAAATCCTTCAAATATAGGGATTTCAAGCGCATCCAGCTGATCGCTCATGGGTGGGTACACGGCGTGGTCCGACCCGCGGACATCATGGCCTACAGCCCGCAAGAGGCCCGCGAGTGCTCCCATACCAGTCCCGCCTATCGCGATCAGATGATACTTCAAACCGCTGCGAGGCTACTCGCTGAGCCATGCCAGGTCAAACCGGTTTGCGCCGAGATCCGGCGATTGGCTACTGTCGTCGCAAAGCTGGACAACCTGCGAAGGACGGCTTCGACGCCACCGCCACCATGGAGAGGAAAAACCCAGTACGGAGGGTAGTGTCATGGAGTAATAGGGACGCTTTTTTTCGTCATATCTAGTACTTAGTAGCGCGATTTGCGCAGACATAGAGATCGCGGTTGCCCCCGGTCCGGCCATATAAGGTCTGGATAATACCGTCCAGATCGCCCGCTTCGCCGGTGCGCTTTTCGAGCTCAAAAGGTATCTTGTCTCGCTGATGAAAACAGATGTGTAGTTCCTGGATCTTTTGTGCAGCCCTGGCCTGGCTGCTCGTTGCATCACCCACGCCTCTTACTGGGGCTGAAAAACTAGCTGGAGAGCTGGAGCGACTCGACGGTCACCGAGTTTCGATCACTCCGGATGGGTATGTGATCGAAGACATTGCTGGCGAGGGAAAGCCGGTGGTCGGGGTGATCGAGCGCCGTGGCGACCATCTCGTTCTGACCGATCGGGGTGGAGTATCCCATCGTCTCACCGGAGTGCTTGCCAGGCCGCGCATCGCTGGCCCTGGTTACAAAGTATGGGCCCTGGGACCGATCACCGGTCGTCCTCCCGACCTGGTCCTCACCCCCCGCCGACTCGGAGTTCTCGCTCCGCCGCGCCGCGGTGCTCCACCAGCGGTGTCGCGGTAGCGGCTGGCGTCGTGTTATACTGCGGTTTCAAATTATCTATCTCACGTGTATGAACAACTCGTCCGGGAGTGAATCAAGTGCCCGAGCAGGATAGCGCAGTCGCGGCCGAGCAGGGCGTCTGGACCCAACTCGAGTCGCTCGGCATCGAATACGAGCGACTCGAGTGTGACCCCGCGCTGGCTGATACGGCAGCGTTCTGTGCCCACTATGGAGTTTCCCTGGCCGACTCGGCCAATGTCATTATTGTTGCTAGCAAGAAAGAACCGTATCGATACGCGGCCTGCGTGGTGCTGGCCGACAGTCGGCTCGACGTCAACCGCACAGTGCGCACACTCATGGGCGAAAAACGGGTTTCATTTGCCTCGGCCGAGCAGACCCGGCAGCTTACCGGCCAGGTTCTCGGAGGTGTTACCGTGTTTGGACTGCCCGAGGGCTTGCCCATTTACATCGACGCTCGAGTGATCGAGCGCGAGCGTATCGTGGTCGGTGGCGGTAGTCGCAGCTGCAAACTCCGCCTGCGCCCGGCCGAACTCGAAAAGCTACCCGGTGCGCAGATCATCACCGGCCTCGCCGCGATCCGGCAGACGGGTGATACAGGTTCGCCCGGTTCGTGAGGCACGAGCCAGGCAAAGCAGATGCAAGGAGTCCCGCGGAGCGCACGCCGAGCACATGAGCAGGCCCCGCAGCATCCAGCGCAGTGTGGCGCCGTGGATCGCGGACCCGGGGAGACTGTAGAGTTGGGACATGAGCACTGCCCCAGTTCCGCGTGCACTGATTGTGTTGCTTGCAATGGCCTGCTTTGTGGTCGTGGTTGCCGGTTTGCGGGTAGCTGGTCAGATCATCTTGCCCACGATGGTGGCGCTATTTCTCTCTCTGCTGTCTCTGCCGCCCATGCGTCGCCTGGAGCGGCTCGGCGTACCGAGCGGTCTGGCCATCGCTATCGTCGTCATTGCGGCGAGTACGATGGTGTTTCTAGTATCAGCTGTCTTTGGGCGATCGATCACACAATTTCAATCACAGATTCCGTTTTATCAAGAGCGTCTGGATCTCCTAGTCGGCAGCGCGGTCGGCTGGCTGGCGGCAAAGGGCATCGAGCTCGATCCGGACAAGCTGGTCGGCAGCATTGACGGCAGTGCCATCTTGCGCCTGGTCAGCAACACGGCGAGCGGGCTCGTGGCGGCGTTATCGAACTTATTCCTCGTCATTCTCACCATGGTCTTCATGCTGCTCGAAGCCAACTCCCTGGCCGCCAAGTTGCGCACCGCAATGGGGGACCCAAACGCCGATCTATCCCAGTTCACCAGGGCTGCCAAGCGGGTCAACAAGTACCTGGCCATCAAGACCTGGGTCAGCCTGGCCACGGGGGTTTTGGTCGGTCTCCTGTGTATGGTTGTCGGAGTCAATTTTCCCCTGCTCTGGGCACTGATCGCTTTTTTATTCAATTTTGTACCCAATATCGGTTCGATCATTGCAGCAGTACCGGCCATTTTGCTCACCCTGGTGCAGTATGGTGTGGGACGTGCGGCCATTGTTGGGGCCGGTTATCTCATCATCAACGTGCTGATCGGCAATGCTGTCGAACCCAGACTGATGGGCCGCAGGCTCGGGCTGTCCACCTTGGTGGTATTTCTCTCCATGCTGTTCTGGGGCTGGGTATGGGGTCCTGTCGGCATGCTTCTGTCGGTACCGCTCACTGTGATTATCAAAATTCTATTTGAATATACCGATGATTTGCGCTGGCTCGCCATCCTTTTAGGACCGGGCGATTCAGCCAGCTGGGCCGATTCCGACTCGGATAGCGGTAGTATCGGTGGTTAGTCCGGTTAATGACCGTTTTGTCGATTGGACGCCGGGAAAAGGGCAAGCCGATGCTGCGACTGTGCAAGAGCTGCCGGTCAACCTGGTCAGCGCCGCAGGGTTTGGTAGAGCTGCAGATATGCTCTGGCCGATTGGTCCCACGAGAAGTCACGGCCCATGCCGGAGCGGGCGATTGCCAGCCACCCTGCGGGTCGGTCGCGGAAGATCCGAGCGGCCCGGTCTATTGCCCAGCGCAGTCCAATCGCCGTGGGGTGCTCGAAGCGAAAGCCCGTGCCCTCGCCGCGGCACAGCGCCGAGTCGCCCGGATCATGAACTGTATCGCGCAATCCGCCCACCGCGTGCACGATCGGTACTGTGCCGTAGCGCATGGCATACAGCTGAGAGAGGCCACAGGGCTCGAAGCGGCTGGGTACGAGTATCGCGTCGATGCCGCTGTAGATACGGCGCGACTGGGCGACATCAAAGCCGATACGTACCGACGCATTGCCGCCAAACACGTGTCCGAGATAGCGAAATCGGTCTTCCAGCCCCAGATCGCCGCTGCCCAGCACGATCAGCTTGGCAGCCATGGCGTGGAGATCGGGCACCACATCGGCGACCAGGTCCAATCCTTTTTGCCCGGTGAAACGCGATACCACACCGAGCAGAATCTCGTCCTCGTCCAGCTTCAAATGGAACTCGTCGGCCAGCGCTCTGCGGCACGCCGCTTTGCCTTCGGGCAGCGTGTCGTCGTCGTAGTTGGCTGCAATTTCGGAATCGGTGGCCGGATCCCAGGCTTCGGTATCGATACCGTTGAGAATACCGTGCACCCTGCGTGCTTGACTGCGCACAAAAATGTCGAGTCCGTGGCCGAATGCGGGGGTTTGAATCTCATAGGCGTAGCTCGGGCTGACTGTGGTAAGCGCATCGGCATAGGCCACACCGCCTTTGAGATAACTCAGCCAGTCGTGGTATTCGAGACGATCGAGTGTAAACACTGACCAATCGAGTCCGATCTGCTCCAGTGCATTTTTGTGGAAAACCCCTTGATAGGCCAGATTGTGAATCGTGAACACACTGGCCGAGCGCAGCTGTGGATACCGGGTGCGCAGATAGACCGGCACCAGCCCGGCCTGCCAGTCATGGCCGTGGAACACATCGGGTACCCCTCCCATGATGCGGGGTGCGGCCTCGATGGCAGCGCGACACAGAAACGCAAAACGCAGGTGATTATCGGCGTGATCGGCCCCCGTCGAGCTGCAATAGATGCCGTCGCGTTCGTAGAATCCGGGGTAGTCGATCAGGTAAACAGGCGGATGGTCCGATTGCTGTAATCTGTACAATCGGCCGACCACCCGCCAGCCGGCCAGGTCGACCGCCACGGTGATGTCCGTGCTCTCGATGGTCGCCCCGCAAGCTTGTGCTTTTTGCCGAATACCGCGATAAAAAGGCGAAAATACCGCACACTCCACATCGGAACCACCCACCCGTTCGAGCGCTGCAGGCACCGACCCGACCACGTCAGCAAGACCGCCCGTCTGGCTCCACGGGGCGACCTCGCTGGCGATATGTGCGATTCTCATTGTGCGTCCTCGGACGACTCTTCCGTGTTACCCTTGACGACTTTGGGCTCGAAGCGCTGGTAACGTGGCCCGGCCGACTCGAAGCTGTGGCGATGGCCGCTCGACACGGTGTAGCGCCCCTCGAAGCCTTTCATGATGTCTTGCATCGACGGGTCGTTTTTGAGCAAAAACTCGACGTCGTGAGCCAGCTGGATCGGCCCTTTGGCCGGGACATAGGTCCCCTTGGGCAAGACCACGATATCGGTGTCGGTGACAAAGGGAAACCGCTCCCGGTCGGCTTTGGGATCGTGGCCGATCACCGCGTCCGGCTCGATCTTGCAGTTTTTGTCGAGCAGTACTTTTTGCAGCCGGGCTCCTGCTCCAATGTCGCAGCCGGACATGATGATCGATTTGTGGATCTCGCTGCCGGTATGGATAAAGCAGTCGTAGCCCACCAGGGTCTGAATGAGCTCTGCGCTGGACAGGATCGAGCCCTCGCAGACCAGGCTGTCTTCGATGTAGCAGCCGCGTTCACCTTCCCCGGGCACGACAAAGCGAGCCGGGGGATAATCGCGTTGAGCGGTGCGGATGCGCCATTCCCGATTGTAGGCGTTGAGGGCGGGCATCCGGCTGCGCAGCTCCATATTGGCCTGAAAGTAACTCTCGATCGTACCGACATCGCGCCAGTAGGGAAGCCCGCGGTCGGGCTCTCCGGGCAAGGTGTTCTGGCCGAAATCATAGATGTAGACTTCAGCCCCGTCGCGGACCAGGTTCGGGATGATGTCGCGGCCGAAATCGTGCGATGAGCCTTCCCTCGAGCTGTCTTGGACCAGGGCCTCCTGCAGCACGCCAGTGCGAAAAAAGTAATTGCCCATACTGACGAGTGAAAGTTCCGGCCGGCCGGGTATGCTCGGGGGATCGGCGGGTTTTTCGATAAAATCGATGATGCGGCCCTGATCGTTGACCTGGATGATGCCGAACTGGTGGGCCTCGCTGCGCAGTACCGGGAATGCGGCGACTGTGAGGTCCGCCTTGTTGTCGCGGTGAGCCTCTTCCATTTGCCTGATATCGAACTTGTAAATGTGGTCGCCGCCGAAGATCGCGGCGTGTTCGGACCGCTCGTCGCGCAGGAGATTGATGTTCTGGTACACTGAATCGGCGGTACCGCGATACCAGAACTCGCCCATTCGCATTTGGGCCGGCACGACCTCGATGTATTCGCCGAAGCTGGCCAGGGTCCAGTTGCGATTCAGGTGCCTGATCAGGCTCGACGCCATGTACTGGGTCAGCATGTAGATGCGCCGGTAGCCCGAGTTGATGAAATTGGACAGGACGAAGTCGATGATCCGATATCGGCCACCGAACGGAACCGCGGGTTTGGAGCGATGGCAGGTGAGCGGTCCCAGGCGCGAACCCTTGCCGCCGGCCATGATCATGACGGTGATATCCTTCCTCATGGTGCCTAGTCTACACGTTCACGAGGCGATCAATGGCAGCGGGCGCCGTTTGTGTGTCAGGTGTGTCTTGCCATGACGGCGTGTAACGGGCGACAGTCACCGGGAGGCTATCATTTTTTTATGACCGCGAGTAGAATCGTCCATCCGAGCAGCCACCCAAGCGGTTCCTATCGGACTCAATGCGAAGAGCCGTTTGTGTTCGTGCCGGTGGAGAACGACGGCCCGCCGAGCGAGTTCGCTCTGCCCCCGGACGTGCAGCGCAATCTGATCGTGGATGTGATCCACGACGGCGATGTAATCCCGGAGGAGCTGTTGTTCGACCGGCACGGCGATCCCATCTCCGAAGATGCGTTCTGGCACTACTACGAAGTCGAGCGCGACTGGGGGGCCAGTCAGGTGGCCAGCGAACTGGTCCAGCAACTGGGCATGACTGGCTACTATCGGATCCAGATTGCGCGGGTGGTGATGGATTTTGGGAGATTTCCCGGGATCACACCCAAGGACAGCGATCATTTGAACCGCCACGCCATCAACTACCCATTTTCCGAGCTGCTCGGCTTTGAGCAGAAGCGGCGTATTCTCGACCATTACTACGATCGCATCTCACAGCTATTCGAGTCCGAAGTGGCCAAGGTTCAGGTCAAGCTCGCCATCCACACCTACGACACGTACAACAAGAGTGGCACGCGTCGGCCGCCGGTAAGCATTTTGACCCGGTGTATCGGCTATCAGGTCAAGAGCGAGATGCCGTTTGGCGTGTTCGACCCGCTTTATCCCGACATTCTCGGCGAGTTCACGAGCGACCGCATCTTGCGCGACCGGGTATCGCTCACCCTGGAGCGAGCTGGTCTGCACACCGAGCACAATTACCCGTACTTGTTGCCCGATGGAAGCGTCGAGGTGCGTTCTCAGGTGTGGAATTTCTTTCGCCGGACCCGGCGTGCGTTCGAGAACGAGCGGCCGGAAACCAGGGCCGTTCCGGCTTACAATCTGGTCTGGGAGATGCTGCTCGACACCAATCTCCGCTCACCCGAGAGCGATGCGTTGCGCGGTTACCTGCACGCGTTTCGGCGGGTACCAATGGGACGCGAAGAAGAATTCGCCGCGGCGCGGAAGGCTTATGAAGAAATCGTGTACTTCACGGGCCGCGACGGCAACCAGTATGTCGAACAGTATCGTATTTCGCGTCGGCGGCCATCTGCGATTGCCATCGAGGTCCGCAAGGATCTGGTTTACGAATTCGATCGCGACGGTCGCCCGGTCAGGCCCAAGCCACGCGAAGCGCGCAAGATCTCCGCGATTATCGCCCGCGCCCTGCACACCTATTTCACTGAAGACTGCCGACTATTCCAGCCGATCGGCTAGCCCGGATGGCCAACCCGCCCGCAACCCCCTGGATACTCCGAGTTCGGACTTGCCGGGGTTGGCGCCGGGATCTGCGCCATATGGGGAGAACCCGACTAGATAAAGCAACCGGCCGTGCAGAGCATTCACCAGGGAGAGAATTCAGGTGTGCTTCGGCCCTCGGATGTGGGTTCGGCGAACGGCGAGCGGTTGTGCAATCTTGCCCTTGTCGATCCTCTCAACAGACCGGGTCGGGCCAGAACTGCGAAAGCTAGTCCAGGCCACGCAACAGAGCGTCGGCTCAACCAGACGTCCGGTCCACGATGACAAACGTCCAGTCGTCCTTCTGCGCCGTGTGATTGGAGCGCTCCAGGGTGGTGAGAATCGCGCTGCGAGCATCGACGGGCGAAAGATGCTGCGTACTCTGGAGAAGCTGGGTCAGACGACGGTTTCCGAACATGCGACCATCAGAGGTTTCCAGTTCGGTGATGCCGTCGGTGTAGAGAAGCAGACGCGAGCCCGGACGAAAGTCACGCTCGCCAGTACCCAGCTCCATCTGCATACGCTGTCCCAAATTGGTCCCCTGGCCGATAAGAACCTCGACGCTACCGTCAGGAGCGAGCATGAGACCCGAAGGAGCCCCCGCACTCCAGTAGTGGAGTTTCCCGGTCGCAGGATCGACCTCCAGCGCCACCGACGCCATCCAGTACTTGCCTCCACACACAGTGAGAAGGTTGGCGTTGATCTGCCGCAAGAGCTCCTCGGGATCTCGGATGCGACGGGTGTTCTTCAACGTGTGCAAACACCCCGCTACCACAGCGGTAACCATCGCAGAAGCCTGTCCGTGACCGGTGACATCACCCAAAAGGACCAGCAGGCTGTCGGCTGGACGCCAGTCGTACCACCACCAATCGCCACTGGTATGAGCCGCCGGTCGATACAACGCAGCCAGATGCAGATCTCCCCGTTCGAACGTGTCCTCGAGCGGCAATAGCCTCGATTGGATGGCTGCCGTCTCTTCGCGATCTTGCTCGAGCGCCTGCTTGTCAGCCCGATGCTGGTAGTGGATGAGAGCCCTGCCCACTTTGATATGGTCGCCACTCTGCAGGGCGGTCTTGGTAATGCGCGATCCGTTGACATAGGTGCCATTGGTCGATCTGAGATCCTCGATCCACCAGCGATTGTCCTCATCCGGGTACAAACGAGCATGATGCCGCGATACCCCCGTGTCGCGAAGCTGAAACTCTGCATCAGATGCACGTCCAAGTCGAACCGGCGGACCGTCGCTCAGCTTGTACGCACGGCCTACCTGAGCACCGGCAATGACAACCAATGTCGTGCCCGCCTCATCGATCAGAGGATCTGGGTAGGAATCGGCGCTGAGCTGAATCGTGCGCTCGGGATAGTCGTCGCTTGGCAAGTGCGTTCCTCGGACCTAGATGCTACGTGAGATTCTATGCAGGCTTGGCGCCTCCGTGACCAGATATCGCACGCAACAGCTAACCTGACTACTCGGTTCCGCCAATCGCAGAGATTTCGACTCGAGCGATGATAAGCATGCTCACACCTTTGCCAGTCGGATGCAAATCGTATTTTTTCTTACGTTTATACTATGATTCCTGGCATCCGACAGCAAGCGCATACACAGGCCGGCGGATAGTTCCATACTGGCCGAATGCCCGGCCGCCCGGCCGCCCTGCTCCGCCCGGACGGTGGTTTCGGGAAACAGTGCTCAGTTGGAATTCGCACGGTTACCCAGATCGTCAGGGAGGGTCGTGTCACCGTCTGTCTCTGAAGTACCGGTTATATCCTGACTGCTCAATGTTTTGAGCGAACTCTTGCGTTCGATGAGATTCTGTACCCAGGCGGCCAGGTAGCTGTTGCTGACTGTACGGCCCGATCCATGCATCGCACTTTCCAGGTCACGTTGAAAGTCCCGGATGCGCTGGTACCGGTTGGCCTGGTCGCGATTGACCGCTTGCTCGAAGACGCGTTCGAGCTCGGGCGACACGCCCTCGCGCTGCTTGGACAGCTTGGGCACGGACTGGCGCAGAATAGCTCGCAATGTGTGGACCCAGCCGTCGCCGGAGAACAGGGCGCGCCCGGTCAAGCACTCGTAGAGCAATACACCCGCGCCGTATACATCGATACGCGGATGGAGAAGCACCTTGGAGCGCGGTCCGCGCAGGACCTCGGGCGGGATATAGCGCATGGTTCCCTTGATGACCCCGGATTTGGTATCGCGGTCAGAACCGCCGACCTTGGCGATACCAAAGTCGGTGAGCTTGGCAATGCCATCGCGGGAAATGAGGATATTGCCCGGCGACACGTCGCGATGAATGATCGGGCGAAGCTGGCCCGATTCATCACGGTGCGTGTGAGCAGCGTGGAGTGCCTGGCACAGATCGGAGATGATGCGGCAGCAAATCTCGATCGGAATCTGCAGCGATAGCCGATGATGCAAGGCGACGATGGTGCGTAGATCCAGACCGTCCACGTACTCCATGGTCAGAAAATACTCGTCACCCACCGTACCGAGATCGAAGATCTGAACGACATTGGGGTGAGACAGGCGAGCGCTGAGTTTGGCTTCCTGGACGAACGCCTCGACTGCGTCGTCATCGCCGAGGCGATCGGCGCGGATACGTTTGATCACCACCATTTTCTCGAATCCGGCTGGCCCGAGTCTGCGGGCGAGGAAAACGTCGCCCATACCGCCACTGCCGAGTCGCTTGAGAATTTTGTATCGTTCACTGAGCGGATTTTCGACTTTGCTGGTCTGTCCTCGAGTCGTTTCCGATGGCCCTCGAGGGCGCTTCTCGAGGTAGCTGGCTACCGAATCGGGCAACGCGCTCATGGGCAGAGACAATACTGCCTGCAGCCACTCCGGAGGCGGTGATGCGATCACTCCATGAGCGCAATCCGGGCAGTAGGCATCGAGAGCATTGCTGTCAGAAAGTTCGCGCAGGGCCTTCTCGCCGATCTCGACGTAGACATCGCGATGGCAGGAGCTGCAAAAACAGGGCAGCAGTACCGTGACGATCTTGGTCGCGCCGAGCTCGCTGGCCTGCTCGGCCAGTGCGTTGACCAGGACCGGTGGAACCCGTGCCAGATAGCTGGTCAGACCCGGAGCGCACAAGAACGAGGTAAATCCGTTCAGTCCATCGTCGGTAACGCTGTCGACGTCTGCCGCCACGATCACCACCTCGCCCTGGAGACCGTCGGCCAGATGCTTGAAGTACGGCGCGCGATCCATCGAGCCCGACAACCACACTCCGGTCACGGTATCGGCGATGTGCTTCTCGATGTTGAAGACCTGCCCGGTATCTCGACCATCGATGATAAGGTTCGCAATCGCAGGAGGATTGGGCAGGGGGGCAGCACGAGAGTGCTGGAAATACAGCTCGGGAAGGTCATCGAACTCGGACTCCTCGCCGCACGTGGTACAGGTGAGCGGCGGAAGTTCGAGCGAGGCGACAATCTGGCGGTGATCACCCCGGCGCAGATCCAGCACCTTCGTCATGGCCGTGTTGCAGTGCCGGCACAAATACGGAGCGTGGAACGAGACCACTTCGCCGTTGCCAGCAAACCCCGAGACTAAATTGAGCTGAGAGACGATAGTTGGGGTACAATTAACGAAACAATAGTAATCCGCGCGGAGACTTTGTAACGCGGTGATCCATTCGCGAATCCCGAACGAGGTGATGCGCTCAACGCCGTCGAGATCGACCACGAGGACTCCGTGGGATCCGGCAGTAAACTCGTCTCCCCGGAACGTTTCGTCAATGTAGCCGCTGATGCGAAGCAGCGATCCACCCCGTGTCCTCGAGCGCAGGATTGTAGAATTTGACTTCTGTTGGGACAAACTACCTGCCCAGTATAACCGGTGGCGAATAGGGCGTATACCGGATCGTCGGCGCACATGACCGGCCGGGATCATTCATCACAGCACCATCGCCAGGTCAGAGCTGCCGAGGGAGATCGGGCAAAACAACCCGATCCGCGCAGCGCGGGGGTATTGCGATAGGACGGGCAATGATGAAGATGTATTGTCAAAGGTTCTCGGCAGATGCAACCGCAGCAGGTGCGGCACAGAATAATTCGACGAGCCTGATCGACGAGCCTGATCATGTGTGATCCTGTAGGCTCATTGACCGCATCCGGAATCGGGTCTCGCCGGTGGAAACGTGCGGACAGGGGCCAGCTGTGTAGGGGTCGGGATTATCCGACTGCGGGCCGACCGGGGGCGGGCTTTGCGTTCTCTCTTACCGCGAGACCAGGAGCGAGATGGCTATGCCCACAAACACGATCACGCTGGCAAGGATGTCAAGACAGTCGGCGGGATGGTGGGCGGAGGAGGTACGACGCTGCGCCGATGCCGAGGATGGCGAAGGGAATAGCTACCTCGGAGAAAGGGCTGGAAACTATGACGTGTGAGATCGCAGCCGCGAGCAGATCGAAAGTGAACCCGGCGTAGGCCCATTCTTTGAGCCGGGGCCAACCGGGTACCAGCACAGCGATCACACCCAGCAATTTTGCCACTCCCAGCATCGATGCGAAGTAGTGCGGGTAGCCGAGTTGCTCTAGTACCTCGAGCACCTGAGCGGATTGGATCAGGTCGAGGAAACCGCCCATGAGCATTGGTAGGCACAACAGGCCAGTGGTGATCCAATAGCCGATGATTCGGCCACGGGTACTCTGTCTCGATTCTCGCACGTTTGTCGCAGTGGAGGCGTCAGCCACGATGGCCCTTCCCGGTAGATTTGGTGTGATCCAGCTCGAAGCTCGGTCACTTGTTGTTTCCTGGCGGCAGTGCCTGGCGGCAGTGCCATGGTATTATACACTGACCCGGCCGGCCGAGTCACCCGGCCGGCTGTCTCGGCAAGGGATGCGCAGTGGAGTTCATGGGGAGCGAGCGGCCAGCTATTCGATCGACTGAGCCGGTGTCCCGATCGCCACGAGCAAAACCTCGGCTGTCACCCGCTGTCCAGTTCGCATGCCGCCGGCGATGGCAACGTGTTCGCCGACCTGCAACAGGCCGCGATGATCCATCGTGGCAACCGGAAGGCGACCGAGCCGGTGCCAGCGCCGGTCGGCGACCGCGTAGGCGATAACCTCATCGCTCGGCTGCGAGGGATTGCCGTCGTAACCGACGCCATTGTAGTTGTACGGGTTGTCGCTGCCTCCGGCAAAGATGATCAGGCCTCCGCCGCGTTTAATGCCCGTGGCGGCCATGCGATAACGCGCTCTACCGGGGTGAGCCGGCACTACATGCCATTCGATTCGGCGATAATCGCTTTGATCGATGCGGCCGATATGAGCTTCGCGCGACATGACGAAGCGGCGTTTGCCCGCCGGCGACCGGAATGCAAATGCTGCTGGCCTCGCGGCCTCGTATCCCGCTGCACTGCAGATCCATCCGGCTGACGTTTGCGGCTGTCCGGCACTCGAAATACATACGTGTTTCGGTATCGCGGCATTCGAAATAGCCGAGAGTGCTGTTCGCGAACTGGTAATTGGCGATCAGACCGGCTTTCTGAGCATTGACCGGTACAGCATCCCATCAAAAGGCTCGCCTTGCCCAGGAACATGGCTCGCCGCATCGTTTGCTCGCGCATTGACGCGATGGCATGACCGATATACGGCACGGCCGAGGGACTATGTCCCTGAGTCGGCGCAAAACCCGGCATGCAGCGACGTCTGTGATTGTTACCAACAGGACACAGGTGTGGCCTTTCGTGCGACGGAGGAGACAGATTTGTCGCAGCGAAGCGGTTCATTTGGTATCAAAGTGCTATTTAGCAGGTCATTGCTCGAGCTGTTTCGCCGGTATTGTCGCTAACTGCAGTGAATGTATTGTCGCTAACTGGAGTGAATAAGGTCGCGGAAATAATTGGTGTTCGACAAACCTCAACCGCGACATTGTCGGCGCAGGTCGAGAGCAGCTTGCGGTCCGGCCAGGGTCGGGCCCATTGTTGCGAACAGGTACGAGGATTGCTGCTGCGGCATACAGGCCAACCTGGCAACTACAGGTAAACCAGCCGCTTCAATACCAAACAGAGGAGTGTCATGTTGTTGTATCGTACGATTATTTCTTTGGGGCTCGTTGCCCTCATCGCATTGGCCAGCTGTGCCAATAATGAACCGCGCGCCTTGACCGACCGCGCTGGACAGACACTGTCGGTGCCCGCGCTCGCGGCATCGTCCCCAGCAGCCGAGGCCATGGCCATGGCCATGGCGGGCGACTCATTGCGCGGCGAGCTGGCGACCAGTCCCCGCCGAGAATATCTCTTCGAGAGTCGATTCGGCGTGTTCACGCACGATCCCTACCGATGGATGGAAAACCCCGACGATCCGGAATTGACCGACTGGATCGACGCGCAGAACGCGGCAACTCTGGCCTACATCGGCGGGCCGCTGTACCAGCAAGTGGCCGACGAGATTCGAGAGATTCTACAGCCATCGCGCGAGTTATCGGCCGCTCGCACGATGATCCGCTCGCAGCTGCAAGAGCGCTGGCAAACCACCCTACGCAAGTACCGCCCCCAGCTTCCCGACGAACGGCAGGACTCCATCTTGGCGAATTCGCCTTCTGGAAGCTATTACGTCCAGCTGGTCTCCGACTCGAACAGTGACCTGCAACGGCTAGAAATCGTCGACACCAGCAGTGGTCTGCGCTTGCCGGATGTTCTGTCGGTCAAATTCGCCAGTGTTTATTGGGATGAGGACGAACGATCCTTCATCTATGTCACCAATCGAGATGGGCGCATCGGTCATGTTCGCCCGGCGGTGTTTCGTCATGTGCTCGGAACTTCTCAGCCCCAAGACACACTCCTGTACCAAGAGGAGGAAGCCGGTGTCAGCGTCGGTTTGGTCAGGTTGGGGACGCGCTGGTTGATCTTTCGCGGCAAGGGAAATGGCATCGGTATCGGAGAGCTCGATTTCGAGACAGGTACGGTCACATCGATCCTCGAGTACGCCCCTGGCGGGATCACGCCGTTTTACGACGAGGGCGATATTCTCTACGTGATCAACTACCGCAACGCTGCTCTCGGCGAGATTTCGACGCTCGATCTGCGCAACGGCGCACTCACTCCCGTCATGCCCGAGCAGGAACATGCCATCGATCGGGCGACCAAGGCTGGTTCGTCGCTGTATGTGACGTTGATCCGAGATGCTGCTAGCAGGCTCGTGCGCTACGATATGGAATCTGGCGAGTTGCGGGATATTGCTCTGCCCTTTGACGGCACAGCATACGTATTCGACGGTGGCGACGCCGTGTACGTGTATCTGGGCAGCTATTCGCGCAGTTTTTCGTTGTGGAGTTACGACCCGTCTCTCGATCAATTGTCGATGGTTTTCGACGGCGCACCGCTGCCCTTCGAGCTGGAGTCATTTCGTACGTACTACCGGGCGCACAATGGTCAGCGTGTTCCGATCTGGATCGTCAAACGGCCCGATGTCGAGCTGACGCCAGACACGCCGGTGCTGCTTTACGGCTATGGTGGCTTTACCATCAATATCATGCCGGGTCTCAGCCGCACCAGCATGCCGTGGTACCAGCGGGGCGGCGTGCGCGCCTACGTGACCTTGCCCGGAGGCCTCGAGTACGGCGAGCCATGGCATCAAGCCGGCATGCGCCACAACAAGTCCAACGTATTCGAGGATTTTGCCGCAGCAGCAAGACACCTCATCGACAAGGGCTACACCAGTAGAGAGCGCCTTGCAGCCAGCGGAGGCTCAAATGGCGGCTTGCTTGTCGGTGCGGTGATCAATCGCTATCCAGATCTGTTCCGAGCTGCCGTGCCCGCTGTGGGCGTAATGGATATGACGCGTTTCTCGTTGTTCACCGCCGGTAAGTGGTGGGTCTCCGAATATGGAGACCGCAACGACCGCGACGACTACATCAATCTCGCGGCGATTTCGCCGTATCACAATATTCGCCACGTCGCGTACCCGTCGGTTCTGGTCACCACGGCCGATTTTGATGACCGCGTGGTGCCTGCACACAGTTTCAAATACGCTGCGCGTCTGCAGGCCCGACAACGGGGCCAGAACCCTGTTCTTTTGCACACCAAACGCTGGGGCAGCCACAGTTCAGCGTCGGGGACCCTGGACGAACAGGTGAAAGGCCTGGCCCTGCCTCTGGCCTTCCTCATGAAAGAGCTCGACATGCGTTGATCCGGGATGGCCGGCACCAGATGCCGGCCGGACACTGGCCGCGCGGTCCACTCTGATGTCGGCCGGGGGCGGGTCGAGGCTCCGGATGCTCGCCATCACCACTGCGCTTTTCACGCAGAGGTTTTTGCGCTCAGCTTGGCTCGCACGTCGAGCAAGTCGTTGAGCAGGTCGCCAGCAGAGGGGATGCGCTCATCTTTGCGCTTGTTCAGGCAACGGTCGATCACCGCGCCGAGTTGGCCGATGTGGGGAGCGCTGTCGCGCGCGCTCGGTACCGGCTGATCGATATCGGCGACTTTGCTCAGCTGCTTGAACGAGAGCGGCGCGAATGGATGGCTGCCGGTGACGAGCTCATACAGAATCATGCCGACTGCCCACAGATCGGTGCGGTGGTCGATCTCGTCGTCGTTCCACTGTTCTGGCGACATGTACCGAGGGGTCCCCATGAGCATGCCTTCGTGGGTGGCCACGAGGCCAACCGAGCCCCGATTCGACCCCGATGCCCAGTGCTCTTGTGCAGAAAAAACGCTGTCCTGGGCCAACCACATTGCCTCGGGCTGGTCGAACGCAAACCACGACAATGCCGGCACTGTGGCCGACCGCGGCCCGAGCACCTCGGCGATCACTTTGGCAATGCCGAAGTCGAGCACTTTGATGCGCCCGGTATCGGTGACAAAAATGTTCTCGGGCTTGAGATCGCGGTGCACGACACCGAGATCGTGAGCATGAGCCAGGGCGCGCACCACCGGCGCCATCAGATCGATCGCCTCGACCGCATCGAGAATTGGCGCAGCCGACTTGATCTGGCCGGCCAACACGGTTTCTGCCCCCGCTTCGATCGCCTGGGGATAGAGCTGCGTCCGACTGCTCAACCACTTGCGCAGCGACGAGCCGTCGAGATATTCGAGCACCATATACGGACGGTCGCGATACTCGTCTACATCGTAGATGACGACGATGTTCTCGTGTCTGCACTGGGCAGTCATACGCGCCTCGCGAATGAAGCGCTGGGCCAGCTCGGCCGAATCCGCGTGCAAAAACTTCATTGCCACCAGGCGGCGCAGTTTGGAGTCACGGGCCAGAAATACCGTGCCCATACCTCCGCGTCCGAGCAGCCGGATCAATTCGTAGCGGTCGACTTGCGATCCCGGGGCCAGATCCAGTGCGCGCAGCGATGAATGGGGAATCGGCAAGGAATCCAGCGTGATCGGTTTCGAGGTACTCGAAGAGCCCGGCGTGGCCAGACGATCGGCCTCGAGAAGCCGGTCGAGTTCGCGGCGCAAAACCCCGTCACCAGCACAGGCATGGTCGAGAAATGCCGATCGCTGTTCCCCGCTCATGTCCAGGGCTGCCTCGAAAATCTCTTCCAATACGAGATGACGCATGGCCGCAGTCGATGGAGCGGAATGCGACCCCACAGAATGGTGCGGCAGAGGCGACAAGATCGTCGATGCGATGAGCGAGGAATCGGGCGAATCAGCTGCTCCGCTGTCGTCGTCACGGCTTGCCGGGGCGTCCTGTCGGTCGGATAATCCGGTTGATACGTTGATAAGGCGCAAAAAATGTACATGGCCCGATCGATCGCCAACCGCGATCGTATCGCCATGAGTTGCTGCAGCACATCCCCGCATGGCACCCTCGCCGCTGAATCTCGCCACGGCGCGGCCGATGTCGAGCTGCCACACGATGAGAGTGTGGTCGTCAGAGGCCGACACCGCAAAAGCTCCGTCGGGCGTCGTGGCAACTGCGTACACCGCACCGGTGTGTCCGGTCAGCGTGCACAGTTCCAGACCGGTTTCCAGATCCCACACTTTGAGCGTCTGATCGGCCGAAGACGAGATCGCACGACGGCCGTCAGGAGTGATGTCCACAGCATGTACTCCGCCCGAGTGGCCGGCGAACCGATTCAATTCGGCACCGCTGTCGAGATCCCACAGCACCAGGGTTTGATCGGCCGAGGCCGAGATGGCCCGGCGCCCGTCGGGTGTCACCGCCACGGCCTGAACCCATCCGCCGTGCCCGGTAAGCGTTTGCAGTTTCGCGCCGGTATCCAGATCCCACAAAACCAGAGTCTTGTCGGCCGAGGCAGAAATGGCCCGGCGCCCATCGGATGACACGGCCACGGCCTGAACCCATCCGCCGTGCCCGGTAAGTGCTCGCAGTTTGGTGCCGGTGTCGAGATCCCACAGGATCAGGGTTTTGTCGGCCGACGCCGACACGGCTCGACGGCCATCCGGTGTCATGGTGACGGCCTGGATCCATCCGCTATGGCCGCTCAGAGTTCTCAGCTCCGAGCCTTTTTGCACGTCCCATACTTTGATTTTTCGGTCCCCCGACGCCGAGACCGCCCTGGCTCCGTTTGGAGTGATGTCCACTGCCGTGACAAAAAGCGAGTGGCCGGCCGGCCGAGTCTGTGCTGCGCCACTCTGCAGATCCCACACCTTGAGGGTGCGATCAGCAGCAGCAGAGACCGCCCGGGAGCCGTCGGGAGTCACGGCTACCGCCTGAATTCCACCTGAATGACCGGTGAGCACGCGCAACTCGCGGCCGGTGTCGAGCTCCCACAGGATCAGGGTGTGATCTTCTGATGCCGAGACGAGATGTCGTCCGTCGCTGGTAACCGCCACAGCAGTGACAAAGAGCGAGTGACCCGAGAGAGTGCGCAGCACGGTTGCTGTCGCCAGATCCCACAGCTTGACCGTCCGATCGCTGGACGCCGAGATGGCCCGTTTCCCGTCCGGCGTGATGGCCACGGCGTTGACCGTATCGGAGTGGCCAATCAGCGAAACCACCTGCGAACCGGTCTGTAGGTCCCATACGATGAGGGTGCGATCCTCCGAGGCCGAAATGGCCCATTTTCCGTCCGGTGTGACAGCGACGTCGTTGATCGGATCCGAGTGACCGACTAGCATGTTCAGCTGGGACCCCGACCACAGATCCCACACTCGCAGAGTGCGATCCCAGGATGCCGAGACAGCCCTGTTGCCGTCCCGAGTGATCGCCACCGCGTTGACCGCGCCCAGGTGACCATCGAGAGTGTAGCGCAAATCGCCAGTATCGAGATTCCACACTCTGAGCGTGCCGTCGTCCGATGTTGAAACGGCCAGTTTTCCGTCCGAGCTCAAAGCCACGTCTGATACCCAATCCGAATGCCCGCGAAAGGTGCCAAGCTGGGTGCCCTTTTTCAGATCCCACACAACGAGAGTGCGATCGTCGGAGGCCGACACGGCTCGATGGCCGTCTTCGGTCAGCGCGACTGCGTTGATGATGTCGGAATGACCGGCGAGGGTTCGCAAGAGCGCGCCACCCGGGGGGGTGAGATTGGCTCGCAACGGACACAGCCAGGGATACCGATCCTGCTGGAGCGCCTGGTCGAGAAGGCGCCGTATGCGGTCGTTGCCGGCCGGTCCTCGCGAGTGACCCAGCCGACCCACGAGCTGGCTCGGCAGCTGTTCGGGATCGGCGGCCAGGACGTGACTCGACAGCCGGAGCGTGTCGCGTATCAGCACCAGATCGGGTTTTTCATCGATCGAATAGTCGGCCGGCCGGACCCCGGGCTCGCCATAAACTCCGCCTCGCAACTCCTGCTGGGACGTCCGATCGACGTTTTCAAAGTCGACCAGAAGATCGGCCGCGCTGGTGGCGCACAATTTGCCGTCGAGCCATCGGTAGTCGGTCAGGAGCTCGTCGAGCTCACCCTCGCGACCGGCACGCAGCAGATGATACGGCAGGCGTTCGAAAAAATAGACATCGCCGTCGCCGGGTCCGCGCGCCAGCGAGCCGCCGCACCGCCGGGCATAGGCATCGACGAGTCGGCCGTGGCGGCGGGCAAAGTCCCGCACCCGACCGCGCAGATACATCCGCTGCAGGTCGTGAAGCATGATTCGCCCGAAATCGTCGCGAACCGCCAGCGAGCGCGCTGCCAGCGAACGAATGAACTTGCGCGTCTTGATCGCGCTCCATCCCCACAGGGCGGTCAGCGCCGACTCGGGAATGGGCTGGTCCTGGGGAAATATCGCCAGATCGAGGTATTTGTCGCGGACTATCGGTTCGAGCACATCGACGCTGACCTCGATCGCGCGCAGCATATCCGGGTATTCATAGCCGGGAAACGAATGCTCGATCTCGGCCAGATCAGCCGCTTTGAGCAGCTCGAGAGCGTCGTTCCAGTCGACCAGACCGGTCCGGATCATCGCGCCGAGCATGGCCAGAGCGAGCGGTAGCCAGCCGCACGCCTCGCCGATCTCGGCCGCCCTTTCGGGCAATTCAGAAACTTTGCAGCTCGTCCAGTGGGCGAGCAAGGCCAGGCCCTGGCTGCGCTGGAGCACGTCGAGACTGTGCTCCTCTGCCTCGACGTTGGCCAGAACCCTGCGGTCGCGTGTGGTGATGAGCAGACGCCCGCGATTGCTGATGACGTCGAGGTGATGGAGCTGGCCGGCCTCCCACACATCGTCGAGAACCAGCAAGATCGATCGGCCGCGGAACAGCTCTTTGAGGTTTTCTCGCCCTTCCTCTGCGTTTTCGTACACCTCGTTGTGACCGAGTTTGCGGGCCAGACGCGATTGCAACGTGGTGATGGGCGGCTTGCGGCCAACCGGAACCCACAGCACGCCGTCATCGAAATGCGCGGCGAGAGAGCGCGCAACCGCCGCGGCAAGCACCGACTTGCCGGTCCCGCCCATGCCGTGGATACCGTGCCTGATCCGTTTGGTGATGCCCGACTCGGCCGGATCTTCTGTGCCGCGAAGGGCCCGCACCAAGTGCGCGATTTCTTGCTGCCGCGGCACGTGATGAGGCGGCGCTTCGGGCAGAGCCCGAAAACTTTGACTGTACCCACCGTCCGGCACCCCTCGAGATTATCGTGTCTGGCTGCCTTCGCCTATGCCCGGCTCATCGAATTACCGGCCGCTCGGCTGTTCCGCCTGGTAAGAACTCCGCTTCGCATTGCTTGCCGGGACGTCCGGCGGGTCGAATTGTCGGCCGCCCGGACGGGCGGAATGCGTGAAGGACGGCCATCTATTCCATCCCATAGCTGTTGCGCGCCCATAACAGACCTGGGTCCTGGCTATTCGGTCCCACAGGGCCATCTTGTTGGGCGAGCGTCTGACCGAGACGAATACGTCGTAGAGCACCACGCCCATGGCCAAAATAACCAGGGCGACGAGGATAAACTCGGACGCGAAGCCGTCCAGCCCCAGCCTGCTGAACAGCGCGCCGACGACCGCAGGAGCGTAGAATGGCGCCCATTGCACCAAAAACCGCAACGCGGCGCGCGAATAGCTCAGCGGGCCCGATTCCATGAAGGGGATGACCTCGAGCTCGAACAACGCCTTGCCCAATGTCTTGCCCCAGCGCGCATGCCCGACCGACGAATAGAGCAAGCCCAATACCCACAGCCAGATTGCGCCGTCGATGTATCCAAAGACCAGAAACGGTACGGACAACACACTCACGCAGACCAGGTCGATGAGCAGCGCAAAGGAACGCACCCAGGGGCCTGCCGGGCGAGTGCGAGCTGGCGATATCTGATCCAGGGCAGAGATGAGCTCGTCGTAGCTGGAAAAACGCTTCTCGGGCTCCTTGGCCATCATGCGATCGCACAGCGTATCCAGCGACGCGCGACCGCCTTGCCCGCTGTCGAGCGAGGGGCGAGGGGAACTGGCGTGCTGCGACAACAGGTCTTCCATCGAATCGCCGACAAATGGAGGTCGCCCGGAAACCAGCTGATGCAGCGTTGCACCAAGCGCGTAAATGTCGGAACGAAAATCGACCGCTCGACCGCTGCCCTGCTCTGGCGCCATATAAAGCGGTGTTCCAACCACCGCGGTCTTCGCCGCGTCGCTGCCGCCAACAGGCGCTGCGACAGAACCCTCACTGCTCTCTTTGACCAATCCAAAGTCCACTACCTTGACCACGCCGTTCTTGTCGACCATGAGATTGGACGGCTTGATGTCACGATGGGTAAAACCGTGGGAATGAGCCTCGCGCAAGCCGAGCGCAGCCATACGGCAGCACTCGATCGCCTCCTCGAATGGGAGCGCACCCAGCCGGTTGAGACGCTCCTGCAAACTCTCCCCGTCGATGTACTCCATGGCGAAAAAATGGTTGCCATCTTGCTCGCCAACAAAATAAATGTGACAGATATTGGCGTGCGGGATCCGGGCCTGAAAGCGCGCCTCGCGATAAAACCGCTCCTGAAGACGTCGGTCCTCGGCAATCTCGCGCGGCAAGATCTTCACCGCAACCGGCCGTTCCAGCGCCATGTCGTTGGCCAGGTACACCTCGCCCATACCGCCCTTGCCGAGAAGCCTGTCGATACGAAAATGCGCCAGGGTCGCGCCGATAAGGCTAGTCCTCGCCTCTTTTTGACGTGCTTGCGCCGCCGCATCGGTCTGAGTGGGCGCAGCAGCCGCCGTGGCAGCCATGGCCTCGGGGGACCGAATATGCTGATCACTGAACCCACTCTCGCAATCAGCTCCAACCTGGTCACTGAACCCACTCTCGCGACCCGCGTCGCCTTCGCTCTCGAGTAACCCTCCAGACATCAATCTCATTGTACTACATCAGACGATCTTGCCAGCGCTTCTTGTCAATTGGATGGACCAATTGATGGATAGGCAGGGCTTCCCATCCTTGATAGCTCTCTTACTTGCTGCGTGTAGTCTATGATAGGATATTGTAGTTGTCGCTTGTAGACTACAGGCGAAACCATTGGGGTCGAGAGCTTCCGACTCGGGGTTCTCGGCTCGAATGATCCAAAAGGAGTTCGCCACACCCCTGAAGATGGCTCATCTCGCTACCATACACGCTCACTATCATAGAGGAGCAAGCAGGTGGGCCATGAACAGCGCCCAGCAGGCATTGATCGGCAAATACCGCATCCTCGGTCAGCTCGACTCGACTGGCATTGGGGTAGTTTATGCAGCGAGGCACGAGCATCTCGGTCGCAAGGCACTGCTCAAGGTGATCCCGCGCGAGTTCGCGGACGATCGTGAGGTGGTCCAGCGGTACTTCCGCGCGGCCATGACAGTTGCTGGCACAGAGCACCCCGGGGCTGTCGCGGTTTACGACTTCGGCTACAGCGATGATGGCAGCGTGTACATGGCCCAGGAGTATCTCGAGGGCGAGGGTCTGGACACGCGCCTCGAGCGTGAGGGCCGGCTCCCGGTGAAGCAAGCGCTGCGGTTTGCCGGACATCTGGCCGGCATTCTCGCCACTGCACATGGCCGGGGCATCATTCACCTCGACCTCAAGCCGGCCAATTTGTTCATCGTGCCCGATCCCGAGGTTCCGGGTGGTGAGCGGATCAAAGTCCTCGATTTCGGGGTCGGTGCATTTGCCGGAGCAACCATTCGCGACACTGAGCGACCGGGAGCTGCTGCGTTCATCGGTTCGCCGCGATATATGGCTCCCGAGCAGTACCGCGGCAATGCCGACGTCGATCACCGCGCCGATCTGTATTCGGCTGGCTGCATCCTATTCGAGATGTTGTGCGGACAGCCGCCTTTTGACGGCGAAGGCAAGGGCGGTGTGGCGGTCATGGCGTCTCACCTCAACGAGTCTCCGCCGCCGCCAACGTCGCTTGTGCCCGATTTGCCCCGCGACATCGACGCTGTGATTTTTTACTTGCTGGCCAAGAATCCCGAGCGTCGCTACCCGAGCGCGGCTGATCTCCGCAATTCCCTGGCTGCGATCCTGCGCGAGCCCATTCCGCCTGGATCCCTGAGCGGAACTCAGAAAGCGGTTTCACCGCCGAGTGCCACCTCGGCGAGCGTTGGCTCGACGCCTGCAAACGAGCCCCTCGAAGCGCGATCTGCTGGATCGACGGACACGGCCAGTGGGTCCGAGCATGCCGTGAACGCGGCGCAACAAAGAGTCTCGCAGCAGAGAGTCCCGCAACAGAGAATCTCCCAGCAACCGATCCGCGTACCCATAGCGGCACCCGGCAAGAACGGCCAAAAAAATGTCGGGCGCCGTTCGCGTCTGGCCGTTTTACTCGCCTTTATCATTCTGGTGGCCGGCGGAGTGGCGTTTGCGGTCAGCCAGCTGGGCACTGGCGCCTTGCCGGATGCCGCTCGTGATCTGGCCGCAACCGCACCACAACCGGACAGCACAGGCGAGCCCGACGAGCAGATCACTGCTGTGGACCAGCCCGTGGTCCCGCCCAGGCCCAAATTCACCTACCGGCAGTTGGACGAAAAGAAGCGGCCGGGCGAATCGGCATCCGACACCGAGATACCGACGGAGGGTGTGCTGTCCTGGCGCATTGCCTCGCGTCCCGCGGGCGCCGACGTGGTACACGATGGCGACATCGTGGGGACAACTCCGCTCGAAGTGCAAGTCAGCGAGACGCCCGGCCATGTCGCCCAGTTCACTCTTCGTCTCGAAGGCCACGACGAACGCGTCATCGAGATCTCCGCCGCTGAAGCGTACGACCAGACCGTGCAGCTCGAACCGCAAATTCCGGTCGAAGTTCGCTCCAAACCGCCCGGGGCCGAGATCTTCAGCCCGGACGGCAGTTCACTCGGACTCGCTCCAGCGACTGTTTTCCTGTCGAAGAGCGATCGACCCGTCGTGCTCACTCTCAGACACGAGGGCTACCAGGATCGCGCAGTCGAGCTCGTGCCCGATCGAAAGCAGCGCCAGCGAGTCAAGCTGGTCAAAAAGCGTGCCCTGGTCACCATTTGGATCGACTCCGAACCGGGCGGAGCTACGGTGGTCAAGGCAGGCCGAGAAATCGGTACCACGCCACTTGCCGACGAGTTTCTCGAGGAGAAGGGATCGGTCAAATACACCGTGAAGCTCGATGGCTATCAGCAAAAAACCGTGCGTGTGCGGGGCAATCGCAACGACAGCAAACTGGTAAAACTCAAACCGTGCCGGAAACGCCAGGGCGCTCGACTCGATGGCCCGGCCCTGGTCGATCCCTACGACCGATGTGATTAGATCTGCCGGAGCTCCGATCGAGACCGCTGATGCCGATGAGGTGAAATCCAACCGCCAGTGCCGTACAACCGCCGCTGCCATAGAGGACGAGCCATGATACGTGGGCACGCCTTTGCGATTTTCGGGTTTGCCGCGAGCATGGTTGTGGTCGCTACACCGTCCGTTGCTCTGGCTCAGGGATCACCTGGCCAACCCGCCGACGAGCGCAACGCCGACGAGAGCAGCGGCGAAGACGTCCTGGTAGAAGAGGGCAACGCTGCTCGCGAAGCGCAGCGCAGAGCCCGCGAGGCGAAGAGACGGGCGCGCGATCTGTACAAGAAGGGCAAGACACTGGTTCGGGCAAAAGACTTCGACCAGGGAATTGCTGCCATCGAAGCCGCGTATGAACTGGATCCCCGGGTCGAACACCTCTACAACCTCGGCGCTGCCCACCATCTCAAAGGCGATAAGCGCCGGGCATTGGAATACTATCAAAGGGTCATTGTCGACAGTACCAGCGGGCAACTCGTCCGTCTTGCCAGGCGTTTTGCCGGACAGCTCGAGCGCGAGATCGCCGCCGAAGAAGCCTCCCGGGCTGCGTTTGAGGCCAGAGAAGAGGCCGCAGAGCGCGCCGTCGAACTGGATCGAGCCCGTCGCAAGGCCATCGAAGAGGCCCGCGCCGCGCGACGCGAACTGCGCCGCGTCCGGGCCGATCTGCAGGCGAGCCGCGAGCAGACAACCCGGCTACAGAGCCGGCGCGATCGGTGGCGAGCGATCGCCCGATCTCGTGGTGGCCGGGGCAAACGGTTCATCGGCTCGGTGCTCATGGTAACCGGAGGTTCGGCCCTTGGCATGGCTGGAGCCTACGCTCTGGTCGCCCGAAAAGCCGACTCCGAGCTCGAGGACCTCGACGAGGGCGCCAGCCAGGCCGGTCTACGGGAGATAAGCGACCAGGCCGACGAGCGATTTTTGGTCCTGTCCATCGCCGGAGGCAGCATGTTCATCGCCGGTGCCGTGCTTTACATCCTGGGCGAGCGCGACGCCACCCGATCACCGGAATTGTCCGAATCGGCACTGACCATTACGCCCACACTCGGATCCGGGGCAGCGGGCATCAGCATATCCGGCCGATTTTGAGCAACTGCTGGTGTACGGTAACGGCCGTGCCCGAACTTCCCGACATCACGATCTACATCGAGAGATTGCGCGCGCTTCTGCACGGTCATCCCCTGGTCCGGGCGACCCTGTTCAGCCCGTTTGTTCTGCGCTCGATCGACCCGCCGATCGCCGAGACCCACGACAGGACAGTGACCGGCGCTCGTCGCATCGGCAAGCGTATCGTCCTAGAACTCGAAGGCGAGCTCTACCTGGTCGTTCACCTCATGATCGCTGGCCGTTTGAAATGGCAAAAGCTGTCGAGCAAGGTGCCCAGAAAAATCGCCCTGGTCCGATTCGAGTTCGCACACGGTGCACTCTTTTTGACCGAGGCGAGCGCCAAGAAGCGGGCATCCCTCCACGTCGTCCGCGGCGAGGCCGGTCTGGGCCAATTCGACCGCGGCGGTATCGAGGTCATGGGCTGCTCACCGAGCCAGTTCCGCGCCGCTCTTATCCGGGAAAATCACACTCTCAAGCGCGCACTGACCGATCCCAGGATCCTGAGCGGCATTGGCAACGCCTACTCGGACGAGATTCTGCATCGGGCCAGAATGTCGCCGTTTGTACAGACCCACAAGCTCGACGATGAAGGCTTCGAGCGCCTGTACCGGGCTACCATCGACGTGCTCGCCGAATGGATCGAGCGGTTGCGCGCCCATACCGGCGACCGGTTTCCCGAACGGGTTACCGCGTTTCGCGACGAAATGGCTGTACACGGCAAATACCGTCAGCCCTGTCCCGTATGCCAGGCGCCGGTACAGCGCATCGTCTATGCTCAGAACGAGGCCAACTACTGCGCCCGATGTCAGACCGGAGGCAAACTTCTGGCCGATCGTGCGCTGTCGCGGCTGCTCAAGAAAAACTGGCCACGCACCCTCGAAGAGCTCGAAGAGCGCCGCTCAACCTGATCTATCTGCAGATGGCGCGGGTCGCCAATGAGGCGGAAGTGTCGCCCATTCAAATCAGTTTTGCGGCCATCTACCAAATGATACACGCCCAATGGCAATGGTTTGCATGGGCACCCGAAGGCGACCAGACGAGATCGCCAGCCAACCTGGTAAGTGATCGAAATGATCGCTATGCCATAGACCTTTTGCCCTAGCTCTTCGACCTGGATGCGATTTCTGCACAAACAAGGTGATTCTGTTTAGAGCACGCGGAAGCGCAGAATGGCCTCGGCACCAATCGTTCCGTCGATCGCCTCGGCCAGGATGTGAATCTTGCAATCACCGGGCTGACGCGAGAACCACTCGGCGTAGACAGAGTACGGATTGCTGTTGTCGAGGACTGTGAACTCGCCGCCACAAGTGTCGAAGACCTGAACCGTACCCGGCTCGTTGGCCCATTCGATCCGGGCGTCGAGAATGCTGAGGTCACCGAGCAACATCTCGGGGCACTCGACCTCGCTTTCGCCAAATGGCAGGTGACACGAGCCATTTCCGTAGCTGAAATCCGCCGAGATCTGCGCGCCGGCGGGAGGCGGAGGAGGATCGCCGCCGTCCACCGGGAAACGCAGAATGGCCTCTGACGAACCCGACCCGTCCGGCGACACAGCTTGGATGTGAATCTCGCAGTCGCCGGGTTGCTGGGCCAGCCATTCGGCGCGGAGGAAAAACGGATCGTTGTTGTCGATGAAGGTGAATTCACCGCCACAGGTGTCGAACACATCGACAAATCCGGGCTGGCGGCCGGCCCAATCGATGTGCGCTTCAAGGGAGCCGAGGTCCCCGAGCAACATGGTCGGGCAATCGACTGCAGTCGCTTCCAGAGGAAGGTGACAACTGCCCTTCGAGTGGAAGAAGTCGGCCGTGATCTGCGGGCCGATCGGAGGCGGAGGAGCCTGGCCGTCGCGGACCAGAACAGCAGCGGAAAGCTCGCTTTGCACACCGTCAGGGCTGATCGCCCGGACCGTGACCAGGCAGATGCCCTGCTCGGTCGGAGGTGTCCACAAGCCGCTCAGGAAAAACGGCTCCTCGCCAAATAACTCGAAGCTGCCGCCACAGTTGTCGCTGGCCTCGATGGAGCCGGGAACCGCGCGACCCCAATCGACGTGGGCCGACAGGCTGGCAACGGTCGGAGACGCGATTTCGCCAAAGCACGTGCCGTCCTGAGCTCCGGTGAAGACATCGCAGAACAGGCTCTCGGCGTTGAGATTCATATAGATAGTGGGATTGGCTACAAACACGCCGTCCACATCGACTGCACCGGTATCGGCGCCCTCGGCAAAGACCACCACCCGGAACGAGTCGACAGTGCTCAGCTCGCCGTCATTAGCAGTTAGTGCGATGGTGCAGGAACCCTGCTCGGACTTCATCCACTGGGTCTCGGCCGCCTCCGCATCGGTGAATTGCGAATCGGCACAATCCGAGCTCCACAACAGATTTACCGGATCGCCGTCGGGATCGACCACAGTGGCCGACAGATCGGTCAGGCGATTGGCCACAGTAGACAGGGGATAGGTCAGGGCGACCACGATGGGCCGATGCCCCACGTTGCTGTTTCTGAGGTCGAGAATGCGGATATTGGCGCCGACCACGTGACCGGCCTGTACCTCTACCGGCACCGGAGCACTCTCACCGATCAGAACCTCGCCGGAATAGGCCTGCCCGACCAGTACGTTGTCACCGGCGGGCAACATCATGGTCCCGACAAAGCCACCGTTTGCGGGATCGGGGACCAGTTCGGTCTCCTTGCCGTCAGCGGCCCGCACGACCACCCGGGTGATGCTGTCGGTTCCGTCTGGATTGTTCGGGTTACTGGGGTCTGCTACGTCGATCCGCACTTTGGCAGTACCAACCCGATCGGGCGAATTGCTGGTGCTACAACCGGCGGCCGTCACTGCCGTCGCAGCAATTGCCAGGACGACCCTCGAAAGTAATCCATTTCGCATGAGTTGTTTTCCTCCTGATATCCTATGTTTTGATTTCGATAAATTATCTAGGTATGCATGAATCAAATTGTATTTTTACGGACCTTGACAAGGCCCGGGAAACACCTGTAGGCGAGCATACCAGCGCTATCAAACAGCACCCGCTCAGCAGCAGCTGCTCAGAAGCACCCGCCCGCTGTTGACTGCATGGATTTTTTATAATGCGATGAGATGGCGTCTCGTTAAAATATCTAATTACATAATTCGTACAAAAAACCATTTTTTTATCGCGTCTGGAACCTCGTGTAATGAGGGCAACGCGAGTTGCCGGCGACCCAACGACCGCTCGATGGACCGGTCGAGCCGAGCAGGATGGCCAGTGTGGGAGCAGCTCTGCGGGGGCGACATTGCGTGATGCCGGGTTGCCGACCCGGGGCCAGAGACCACAAGAGCAGGCCTTCGGGGCTCTCACTCAGGGCTCGCACCCAGGGCTCGCAGACCACGATCCAGGCATTTCGTCACAGTCGCGACCCACTGCCATCCAGCCCGCCCGGTGTTCCCGGCCGGACAGGCACCGTCTTGTCCTCGACGCGCTGGACGATCCTATGGGGCCAGTACTTGCGGGGTCTGCACCGACAGGCCTCTCGTCCGGGGCCGATGTGCAGCCAGTGTTGTGTACTGCAAATGTTTCACGGCGCGCGTGGGGTCGCCGAATCGGATGGAGCGAGGTTCCAGGTCATTCGAAACCGCACAAACGTCGCTCCATCCCCGACCTGTATCAGTCCGTGTTCTTGGCCTTGAAACCGATCGGGCCTTCGCCGTCGTAGGTCATGGTGCCGGTGAAGGTCTCGCCACCATCCTTGGAGTCGATTTTGAGTGCCACGGCGTTCTGCTTGTCCCGACCGCCAATGACCCATACTCCATTCTGGTGCCACGGGGCATAGGAGCCACCCCACTGAACCCAGGTGTCGTACTCGTTATCGCCCTTCAAGGTGGCCTGGAACCCGAGCGGTCCCTCTCCCGCGTAGGTCATGCTGCCGGTAAAGGATTTGCCGCCGTCCCCGGAATTAATGTCGACAGCAACCGCGTGCTGTTTGTCTCGGCCGCCGATGATCCAGACTCCATTGGCATGCCAGGGCTCCGCGCTGCCGCCCCACTGAACCTCGGTGTCGTAACTGTTGAAGCCGGCCTTGAAGTCCTGCTCGGCTTTGAATCCGATCGGACCCTCGCCAGCGTAGATTATGTTGCCGAGGAAGGTCTGGCCGCCGTCCCCGGAACTGATGTTGACCTCGACCCCGCGCTGGCCATCGCGGCCGCCGATGACCCATATGCCGTTTTCATGCCACGGGGCCGAGGAACCGCCCCACTGGACCCAGGTGTTATAACTGTTGCCGCTCTCCTGCTGAGCTCGAAAGCCGAGCGGTCCTTCGCCTTCATACTGCATGGTGCCGGTGAAGGTCTGGCCGCCATTATGAGAAATGATGTTGAGTGCGACAGCGCTCTGATTATCGCGACCACCGACCACCCATATTCCGTCCTGGTGCCACGGAGCGGCACTGCCGCCCCATTGGACTTGCACTTTGTAGCTGTTGGTATTACTCATGGAATTCCTCTCTGGTTTTGAGATATCGGAGTGCTCGTAGTGCTCTGCTATGGCAGCATCCGCGGATGGAAAGGATACCTCCATCCACATCGCATTATCTTCCTCCAACATGCTTTTTCAATCATAAATTAATCTTTAATTATATTTCTGAATCCGGATTCAAATAAATATTTCAGATCAAGATTTCAGATTCAGGTCTCAGATTCAGATGACGAATCTCGGATTCGGCTATCAGACCCCGATCTCGAACTCGGACCTTTAGCCCGACTCGCTTTCGGATTGAGCTCCAGCCACCTCGACTCAGAGCCGGATCTCCACGGCGGGTTTTCGATTCGGAACATCCGGGAAATGCCAACCATCTGCCCTCACTTTTCGGACCGGGAGAGGACAACACGCACACCTCGCGGTCGGCGAATAGAGCTGTTTCGCCGCTCTGCGGACAACTTGCTGCGGTCATAAAACCCTGATACTATTGGAAGATTTCAGCAGATCAGGCCAGCAGTACGATGTCCATTCAGCGCACAGCCCGTCCGGCACGGCGATCGGATTATGTCCACTATGCAGCACTTTTTCCCGAATTGGGTGTCGATGATCCGGTACCGGAAGAAGAACTATGGGTCGCCATCGACACCGCCCAGCCGGGCGGCTGTCTGGCGGTGGCGCGCTTCAGTGTGCGCATTTTTGGCGCGTTTCCATTTCGCTTGACCGACCCGCGACTGGCCCGTCCGCTGATCGAAGCCATGGTCGATAAGGCGGCCGATACTGCGAGAAGAACCGCCATTTTACTCAATCTCGAAGACGATCCCGAACTCGTCGCTGTGCTGAACAACGCCGGCGGCAGGGTCGAAATGGAGACCTATCACCTGAGTGGTCCGCTACCGCCAGCCCACGAGGCGAAACGCTGAGGATGCGGCCGCATTGTCGAGAATTACATGGACGTTGCAGTTAGCCTGGTACTGGCCATTTTTGGCGTCATAGCAGTCGGCTTCATCGCAGCTCGCACCGGTTTTCTGGCCAGAGCAGCGATCGACGGTGTCGACCGCTACGTTTTCACCTTTGCGCTACCGGCGCTCATGTTCCGCTCGCTGGCCAACACCGAGCTTCCTGCCACACTGCCATGGGGACTCTGGCTTTGCTATTACCCCGCCACCCTGTTGGTGTGGGCGGTGGGTAGCACCATCGCGCGGCTCGTGCTTCGCCGCTCATTTGGCGAAAGTGCCGTGATCGGATTTGGCGGTGCTCAGGCCAATACCGTATTGCTCGGCATCCCGATCATACTGACCGGACTCGGCGACAAGGCCGGGCCACCACTGTTTTTTATTCTCGCATTCCACGGAATCATCGTCATCTCGCTGGCCATCTTTCTTTTGGAGATGACCAAAAGCGACGACGACGGCGAGCGCCGTACCGCGAGTGCTGCGATACGGATGGGATTGCGCGGGACGGCGCGCAATCCCATCATTCTCGGGCTCTTTGGCGGCATACTCTACGGCCAGCTCGGTGTCGCGATTCCCGGTCCGATCGACCATATGCTGCAGCTGCTGGGCCGCTCGGCCATTCCGTGTGCACTGTTTGTGCTCGGTGCCCTGCTCAACCGTTATCATCTCGGCCACAACCTCGGCACTGCTTCATTGACAAGCGTGTTCAAACTTCTCATCCATCCGGCGCTGGTATGGCTGCTTGCCACCTTTGTCTTCACGCTGCCGCCGTTGTGGACCGCGGTGGCGACCATCCTCGCCAGCATGCCGACAGGGGTATACAGCTCGATCCTCGCCAACTCGTATCAAACCGCACCAGGCGAGGCATCCAGCGCTGTCGTGCTTTCTACCGCATTGAGCGTATTCACCATTACGCTCCTGCTCAGCTGGTTTCTCGCCCAGTAAGGTCGAGTGGGCACGGGAGGTAACTCCCGTGCCTACTCGACCTAAGCCCATCACCCCGAACTGCCTGGGTGTTGACCGGCCGGATCTTGCAGAATTCCACTTCGACTGCAAAGGCACGGTTTCCCTGTACGGTCTTCCAGAAAACTTCACAGCTGTTTCATAAATTCGCATTACTAACATTTGGTCCGAGAATGCATGTCGAAAATGCGAATTAAGTATTGACGGGTGAGATAAGCCTCCACAAAATGGCGCTCGATCGTCGTTGTGTTCGCGCTGCAGGGAGGAGCGCCAACTCGATCGACAAGTTGACACTGACGATAACCCTACGATCGATAACCTACTAACTATCGAATGAATGATAATCAGGTACTGCCGTGGTGGGGGTGATTCCGGCGACCTGGTGAGTTGCAGCCTGGTGAAGCTGATCAACGTCACGCATGTGTGGCCGGATAATACTCAGCCAATGATGCAGCTTTGAAGCGCAGCCGCAGCTGTGTTGGTTGTTGCTGGCGCTCGGGATCGATAGTACCTGCTGTCACTGAGAGCTCGACGGCCATGATCGGCACAGAGTCGTGAATTCGTGTGCCGTGATTGACACAGGGCGCGCATCGCTGCGCTTTCTTGGCGAGACAGTCGGCATTGCTGTTGATTGCCTGGATTATTCGGACAGTGTGGGGCGTTTGGGCGGTAATCATCAAGTTTATCGATCCACAAAAATGTTTTTTCGTAATGGAAAAAATATATTGACGAGCATGAGATCGTTGTCGACAATCGCGCACGACATGACTTGCTGTGCTTACCTACGCGAAATCGGTACTCACAGCCAATGACGAGCAGGGAGTTCATCGACAAAGGGAGAAAAAGGTGGGCTATTCCTGCAATGCAACTGCACAAAAGGGAAAGTAGACTACAATGAAACATCGCACACTGTGTTGGATTCTCGCCGCGGACTTTCCCGGTGGCTCGCTACTCGCAGGCTGTCAAGAGGCCGGAGACAAAGAAGGAGAACGGGATATTGGCGCTCCGCTGCTGTTTTTTGATTCCCCCACTGCCATTCCGAATCGTTACATTGTCGTCTTCAAAGATGGCATCAAAAAATTGAATATCAACGCAGCAATCAAACGAGTTGTCCAGTTAAGGACTCGAGCAAAGTTGAGCGCACCTATAGTGTCATCAACGGTTTTGCTGCCGAGCTGAGCGCAAAAGCGCTCGAGGAGCTGCGCCTGAACCGCGATGTTTTGTACATCGAGCAAGATCAGACGATCAGCTTAAACACGATCTATCCCAATCCGCCCAACGGTCAGCTGCTTCGACAACAACGCGTGCGGCGGCACTGCTCCGGGCGGCTGCAGCTGCAGTTCCTGGTGCGGCTGGTTCGGCAACTGCTGCCCCGACGGCCCCTGCTGATGATCTGCTAATCGCCTGAATCGTCCGTTTGACCAGAGCGGCCGGCGCACTCGCGTCCGGCCGTTCTCTTTTGTCCGGCCGGGCGATCAAATGTCCGGGATTGGCGGACTGAAAACACGGTCAAGCTCGCCCGCAAGTAGCCGATCCGGTCGACGCGATGGAAGCTACAATTTGCATCGTGACCATGGGAGTTGTTGTGGGGGGGTGTACCGTTGCCGCCCCTGAGAGCGGACAGACTGATGCCAGCCCCGGCCGAGACGTCAAGAGGGATGCGAATCCGTCTGGTCCGTCCGTTGTGCCCCGGCCCGGCACGAGCTGGCAGTGGCAACTGTCGGGCGAACTCGATACCAGTTTGGATGTCGACATGTACAATGTCGATCTCTTCGACACGCCGGCCGAGACAATCCTAAAACTCCATCGCGATGGGCGCATGGTCATATGCCATTTTTCTGCCGGTACGCACCAGCGCGGGCGGGCTGATGCCGATGCGTTTCCACTGGCAGCGCTGGGCGAGGTGCGCGAGGGATGGCCGGGTGAACACTGGCTCGATATCCGCAACTCCCAGGTTCGCACCTTGATGTCCGCGCGTATGGACCTCGCTGTCACCAGAGGATGCGACGGAGTTGCGCCGGACCACGTGGATGGATTCGCCCACCGCAGTGGTTTTCCCCTAACCGCAGCGGATCAGCGCGAGTTCAACTTATTTCTGGTCAGCCAGGCCCACAGTCGCCTTTTGTCGGTCGGGCTCAAAAACAATCCCATTCAGGTAACCGACCTGGTTCAGGCATTTGACTGGGCGCTCAGCGAGGAGTGTCTGGCCCTGGACACGTGTGACCAGTTCGCGCAGTTCATTGCCCTGGGCAAGGCTGTGTTTCACGTCGAGTATGGCGATACCAACCTGGTCGCCACGGCGTGCCCGCAGAGTCGCGCGTTCGCCTTTGACGGCATGATCAAGCGGCGCCGGCTCGACGCCTGGCGAATTGCATGCGGAGACATTTAGCCAGATCGGCCGGCATCCGGGCGAGTCACTAATTGCGCGGACTCGGTCCGGATGTGGGATCTGGCCCCGGATTCTGCGTGTTGAGCGATCGAAGCGGCTGTGCCACACTGGGCACGTGATTCGCGAGCGTTTTCGGCGCATCCTCGACACCTGCCAGCCATATCTCGTCACCTCGGCCTATGGTAGTGCCACCGAGTCGGGTGCCCTGCCGCTTGATCTGGACATCGCGGCGGAGCTCTGCTTTGACCCTCACAAGGTCAGAAGCGGCCCCTTTCTCAATATCCTGCAGCGTTTGGACGAGCTCACCTTTGGCCCGGTCGGCATGCCCATGCCGCGCTGGGTATTCTACGACTGTGCCGAAGTGCCGGGCGGCATCTTCGGCTTTGCCCGGCCAGCTGCCGAGGTGCCGCTGTGGGTGCGCTACGCGCTCGAGGTGCCAGATGACTACGACGGGTATGTACCGCTGTCTCTCTACGTGGCCATTCCCATGCTCGAGCCGGGCTCCTGGCACACCTACACGCTATGCTCGCTCAATCAAGTGGCTCCCGGAGCCGGGCCGGCCAACTTGGCGCTGCTCACCCAGGGGGTTGGTCTCCAGGTATTTTCCATCAATAATGCGTATGGTACCACCCAGTGGCGGTCACCCAAGCTCGGCGATCACGCGCGGTTTGGCCCGCTCGATCTGGTCACTGCATGGACACCGGCCCACAGCGATCCGACAACACTGACGTTCAGGATCGCGGTCAGCCAGGAGCGGATCGAGTCCGCTCTCATCGCCGACAAGCCCGCGCCGAAACCCGACGAGCCAGCGATCCGCTGGCTCGACTGCGACGAGCAAGACCAGATGCGCGCCCTGCAAGCCGACCTCGAACGCGGCCGGCGTTTTCAGATCGTCGCGGGTCCAGTTGTTATCGGAGCCTATACTCGCGTGCCCATTCGAGAGGTGACCAAGCCGTGACCGCCGACCTCTTGCGCACCCGCAACAACGCCATCTTGCGCGACATGACGCCCTATTTGGTGGCGCTTCCCAATCACTGGAAACTGCTCGACCGCAGTCCGTTCGGCCTGACCATCTCGCAGGAAAACACCATCGACCCGACCCTGACCTCGTCCGAGCGTTTTTTGCTGCTCTTGCAGACACTCGATCGGCTCACCTTTGGGCCCGAGGGCATGCCCATGCCACGCTGGGTATTTTACGACTGCGCCGAAATCCCTGGCGCGGTCTTCGGCTTTGCCCAACGGGCCGAAAATTTGCCCAAATCGGTCAGAGAAGCAATCGGCCTCGAAGCGGGTGAGACCGGGTTGGTGCCATTTTCAACCTACATCGCCATTCCCATTCGTCCGCCTCATGTGTGGTTTGGCCACAATCTGTCCTCGCTCAATCCAACCTTTCCAGCCATGAATCTCAAGGGACTGGCCAGCATCACCAAGGCGCTTGGGCTCAAGGTATTCCGCTGTGTGACGCAGATCGGCGCCACACAATGGGATTCGGATGCTCTGCACATCCACACTCGATTTGGCCCTTTGCAGCTGGTGACCGCCTGGACACCGGCTCACTCGGAAGCAGCGACTCTCACGTATCGCCTCGACGTCACCGATGACAAGCTGCGTCACGCCTACGGCGATATGGACGCGCCGATCCATTATCCCGACGCCGACTTCGAGATCGCAGCCGACGACTGGGAGGCCATGCGCGATTTGCAGGCCCGCATCGAAGCGGGCGAGCAATTCGCCGTGGTCGGTTCACCCAGACGTCACGAAAAAGGCCGGCGTATACCCGTCGCCCGGATCTGAGGACCCCGGTAACGATTGTCTCAGTCCATGGCTGAGGTTCGCTCTGACACCATCCGCATTCTGTTCCTGGCCGCCAGCCCCGGCGACAACGCACAAGCTCGCACTTGGCGAAGAGATCCCAGCCATCGAGGGCAAAATTCGGTCCCGACATGTAGTCCAGAATGCGAACTGGAACGACGTGATTTCAGCGCGACGTTCCGCACCTTGCCGTGTTGAAGATCCCGATCATGGACTGCATCCTTACCTCTAGCGTCGCGTTATGGAAGAGAAAAATCAATAAAAACAAATGATTATACAATCGTATCAAAAGCCTGCCGCAACTGCCTAGCCGATAGAAACAGAGTTGGCTATCTAACTAAGACACTCATGCCCCGCCAATCTGATAAGCGCCAACGACTGATCGAGGCTGGTAAGGAGGTCATCTACCGGCAGGGATACTCGCGTACCACGTTGGCCAACATCGCAGAGACTGCCGGGGTCCCGCTCGGCAATGTCTACTACCACTTCAAGACCAAGGAGTTGCTGGCCCGGGCCGTCATCCAGTCGCGTATGGATGACCTGCGCCGTCGCGTCGAGCTCAGCGACGCAAACCCCGACCCGGGCGAACGGCTCGTCGAGTTCATCATGTTCAGCCTGGACAGGAGCAAGCAGGTAGCAGCCCATGGCTGCCCGTATGGCTCGCTGGCCCAGGAGCTGGACAAGGCCGAAAAAGAAACCCCACTCGGTCGATCCGCTGCGGAGCTTCTGCAAATCCAGCTGGACTGGATGACCGAACAGTTCCACGCCATGGGCAGAGAAAGCGATGCAGAACAGCTCGCAGCCGACCTGCTGGCCCGGCTGCAGGGCTATTGTCTGCTGGCCAACTCGCTCGATGATCCCGCGGTCATGGAACATGGGTTTCACCGCGTGGCCGCGTGGATACGCAGCCAGTCGCCACGCTGAAACAAAATCTCGGCAATGCTGTAACCGGCCCCGGGAAGCGGCGTATCCAGTACTAAGTTAGATAGCTAACTAATCCTATCCAAACAACAAAAATATCTGAAATAAAAGGATATTCATCATGACCAGCTTTCTCATTCACAGCTCTGAAACCGCACCTGCGCGCTCCCGCAAGACCCTGGAAGAAGTCGAGGCCAAGTATGGCTTTACGCCCAATTTATTTGGCGTGTTTGCCGGGGCGCCGGCTGCGGCCGAGGCCTACCTGGCGCTTGGCAATGCTTTTGCATCATCGAGCCTGTCGCCGGTAGAGCAACAGATCGTCGCCATTGCGGCGAGCACCGTCAACGGGTGCACATATTGCGTGGCCGCGCATTCCACCGTGGCCACCATGGTCAAGATGCCGGCCGAGGTGCTGAGTGCGCTGCGCGATGGTCGCGCGCTGCCAGACGCCAAGCTGGAAGCCCTGCGTGTCTTCACGATCAAGGCGGTCGAAAAGCGCGGCTGGTTGAGCGATAGCGACCTCGGCGATTTTTTCCGCGCGGGTTACAACAGGGCCAGCGTTCTCGAGGTCATCGTCGGTCTTGCGCTCAAGACACTCAGCAATTACACCAATCACATCGCCAAGACCCCGCTCGATGATGCGTTTGCCGGTCAGCGATGGGAGCCGAAGCAGGCTGCGTGATTTGTGGCCGCGCAACCCGTTATTTCCGTACCCTGCACCCATACCGCGCGGGTTGCGCGGCCGCGATTGATATCTTCGAACCCATAAACAGAAACACATCAGCTGGCGGGCGGTCACATCGCGGATGGGCGCGGACCACATATGTCGACTGCTTGGGCCGGCGATATCGTCGCGCTGGTAGTGAATCAATTCGCCGCGGTCAGGGGCAAAGATACGCAGTTTGAGACGACCGCTGAGTCTCGAACCCGGGCCTTGATCTCGATGTTGGCGGGTACGGGACGGATTGCGCGTCCACGGCAACGCCACTGGCAAGCCGCTCGATATGCGAACCGTGGCGTGGAAGTCCTCACATTCTCATTCACGCCTTGCAGCTGTGGTGTGAGAGTCGACAAGGCGCGGCCAGCGGTCGCAGAAAGCGACCGAAAATACAACAATACCAATCAGTTATGTCAAGCCAGAAGGTGGCACATCGACTGCTAAAGACCTCCATCAACCGATAACCAGGGAGACCAGGAGGAGGTCCTTATGGCGACTGCGATGTGTTGTGGGAGCAGAGCTTCCAGTGTCGAGGTGAATCTGCCGTTGGCGAAGAGCCATCAGATACTGACCGGGGAGGCGATTGAGCGCATTGTGGCGATCGAGGACGCGGCTCTTCGCAACGTCCACATAACCAACGTATATCATAATCTGTCCGTGGGTATGAGTCGGCTTCTCGGCCGGACCAACCTCAGCTGGTGCGCATTTGCGACCTGGTCGTCGCGCACTGTCGGAAGTTTCATTCGCGGCGAACACGTTCCGCCGATCCTACACACGATTGCCGACAAGCTCGACCGAGTTCTCGCTCCTCTGCGCCATGGTCTTGGCGCTCTGTGGCGTCCCGTGGCCGGTGCACCGTGGCTCGCCGCGTTTGTCAACCGCGTCAAGCGCGAAATCGCCGGCCACGTCGGCGCGGGCAATCGCATGGTATTTGCCGATATTGCGCCGCTCTTTGCCAGAATGGTCGAGACGTTCGGAGGTGCCAGCAATTGCGACGCCACGTCCCGGCAAACGACGCGAAGTGAGTTTTTGACCGAGCCGAGCAGCCGAGCAGCCGAGTATTCGATCGATCGCCTCGTCTCGTCACTCCAATCGGGCACGATGAGCCAGGACGGCCACGATCTGCTCATTGCTGCGTTTCGCAACTACTACCGCGCCATGTTCGAGCCAGATCCGAAACACAAGGCCGAGTTGATCCTTCTTGCCAATAATCAAGTCGGCTATCACGAGCAATCCCGCCTGCAGGCGCCAATCGAGGCCGCGCTGAACATGCCGATGGCGTCGATCGTCGACATCGTCACCCAGGCCGTCGTCGATACGTTGCAAGCTGCGACAAACAGATTCGCAGTGCAACGCCTGCGCGGGCATATCCGGCCGATCGTCTCATGCACGCTGGCTCCCATTGCCGGCTGGCTGCAGCGAACCTGGCGAACGTTTGCCACCCGGTGGCTCATGCGCCTCGATCTGCCCGAGCGCTCGCTCTCTCTCGGCCAGGACTTGCCCAACTGTTGCCAAAGCGCGATGTTTCCCGCGCGATTGACTCACATTAAAAATCCTCAGCTGCGCTCTCTTCTCACCGAACTCGACTTTACTCCCAACTCCACCGCAGGGAGCGGTGCGGTCAACTGGGCCGACCTCGGCCAGCGCATGAACTTCATCGTCGACCTCTTCCGCACCCGACAACTCGATCATTCACTGTATCGCGAGCCGTTCCCGCGAAAGCAGCTAAGAGCCGGTCCAAAAACTCTCCGCGTCGCCAGAGCGCCGATCCATCACCGCCAGCGGGCTTGCTCGTCGGTCAAATACAGCCAGTATTCTCCACTCCTCGCGCACCCACTGGCGGCGCGCCTCGTCGCTCTGGCTCGG
>JAKSDA010000130.1 GCA_022360315.1 Pseudomonadota bacterium | reverse complement strand
GCCTGAGCAGATGGTGCCAGGTCCGCAAAGCAAAACCGAAACTAACTAACTAACTAACTAACTAACTAATCAGAAACCCATTGGTCGTGGATCAGACGAGGTGTTTCTGTTGCGAGGCCAACGGCCGAGCCGGCCCGGACAGCGAGGCAAACTCTGCCACCTCTGCTACCATGGCCGCTGATGAGCCGTCTGGCAGTGGCAATGGCATGGTTCGCCCTGGGTCTGGCCGGGTGCAGCAGCAAGGACGACCCAGTAGACTGGAGCCAGCAACCACTGCTCGAGGCCAGAGATTCCATCGGCGGGGTCGATTTTTCGATCACGGTACCGCGCGGTCTGGTGCCGACCCGCAAAGACCGCGCCGTGACCTGGATGCCAGAGCGCCAATCTGCGCAGAATTTGCGAGAAACACCGCGGATCCGGGTCGCTATCGAAGATACGCCGGCTCCTGTCAAGCTCGACCGGGCGGTTATGCGGGCCCTGGCTGGCTCGACTGCCCGGGTTGTCCTGCGTCAGGAACGCATTGCGGGCGGTTATCTGGTGGTTCACCACAGCGAGGACGAACCGGCCATCGCGGCCACAGTGTACCGCGCCCTATCCGAGCCCGGCGGCCGGCCTGGTACCAGACCGGCGAACACAGCATCAGGCCGCCGAACACTGACCTGCACAGCGTCGATCGATCGGGCCAACCCCCGGCACAACACCAATGGATCCGACGAAATGGCCCGTGCCGCCCGCGCGCTGCGAATCACTGCGAGCTGGCTGACCAATATCTGCTTGACCCTGGCCCCGGGCAGACTGACCGGACGACGGCGATGACGCGAACCCGGTAGCAATCGCAGCTCAGTCGAATTCGATGGTCAGGAATGTAACGGTATCCGAGCCGACCGGGGCATTGGCCACGTCGCGCACATCGCCCTTGTCGCGGTCCCTGGCCGTGAAGCTGACCGCTGGCCGGTCGACCCCGAAGACCAGGACTGTACCGCCCAGGCCGGTCGGATCGGTGATAGTCCAGTCGAGCGGTCCATTGCCGTTATCGTAAAAAATCCCCGACCGAGCCACGACATTGTTGACCAACACGCCGTCGAGCGGCACTGAATTGCGTGAGAAATAGACGGCCAGGCTGCCGGTCTCCTGGGCTACGATCACGCCGATCCCAGCGAGCAGATCCGTCCACGCCTGAGCGTCGACGATCGGAACAAGGATGTTGGTAAAGCTGTCTTCGGCCCGCAAAGGCAGCAAGGTGGTCTGAAAGCCCTGCGCTCCTGCCTGCACAACCACCCGGGTTGTCGGTGCGACTGGTCCAACATCGAGAACAAACGAGCCGTTGAGCGCGGTCACAGTCTGCGCTGTGCCGCCCTGGGTGGTCACCGCAATCTTGCTCATATCCGGGTTTTGCGCACATGCAGTGGGCGTGTGCAGGTTGACGATGCGACAGACCCGACCTGTGATCAGCCCGGTGTTGTTGTCACCGCCGTTGGCGCCGGCATCGGTCATGCCAGAACTGCCACCCGGCGGCAAACCACCGCCCGGTCCTGTGGGCAGTTGCTCAGCGTCCACGCAGGCGAACGCAAAAACTGCCAGGCTCATGGTAAGCGCGCGCATACATGTGAGTTTAGCGCAACTGGTCGCCCGGTTCTGACAAATTGTCGCCGCTTTGTGGTCTGCTGGGTTCTCGTTGTGCAGCGAGCGCATTCGTGCGCACACGGACTACCAGCCAAATACCGGCGATGATGAGTGGGATCGAGATCCACTGCGAGGTGGACAGAGGACCGAACGATCCGCGCTGGTCGGCGCGAACCAGTTCGATGGCCATGCGCAGGGTGCCGTAGAGGACGAGCAGCCAGCCAAACACCTCGCCGTGGCCGCGTTTGCGCGGGCGGATCACAGTGGCCAGCAAAAAGTAGAGACCGAGCACGCCAAACGCCTCGTAGAGCTGGGTTGGATGGACCGCCTGGCTGTGGCCGGGAAACTGGACACCAAGCCACGATTCGGTCCTTGCGCCGTAGCAGCAGCCGTTGAAAAAGCAGCCCAGACGGCCGACGAAAAGCCCGAGCATGACCAGTGGAGCGGCCAGATCGGCGACTTGCATCGGGTCGAGGCGTTTTTTTCTGGCGTACCACAGGCCACCGGGAACGGCGGCGAGAAGGCCGCCGTAATAGGTGAGACCGCCTTGCCAGAATTTTAGCGCAGCCAGACAATCGCGTGGTGGATGACAGGTATGGGTGTCGAACTCGCACACATAGTGAAAGTCGCAGGGCAGGTCCGCGTCGCAATAGGGGACCCGGCTGTCCACGGCTTCGACCAGAGTGGGCTCGGTACACAGGTGGACAAAGTCGACCAGCTTGCCGTCGGTCAACACGGCCAGAAGGCGGGCACCGGCGATTCCCAGGACCAGCATGAGAATGCCCAGATCGACGATGGTCTGGCCGGGCAGGCCATCGCGCTCGGCCTGCCGCCGGGCTGCGAAGACAGCGACCAGAAAGCCGAGCATGAGCATGGTCATATAGGCCGGAAAGGTGACCAGACCGAGAACTGGAAGCTCGAACTCGAAAAAGATCGGTCTCATGAGAGTACGCCGGCAAGCCCTGGCCGCCGCTGCAGTCGGGTTTTACCTTTTCTTTTTTTTCGCCGGTTTTCTGCCCGCGCCGGCCGCTGCTTGTTTCTGTTTTTCGGCTTCCATGGCGGCTTTTTCCAGTTTGGCCTCTCGGCTCATGTCGAGGAAGAGCAGTCCCACGCCGATGACCAGGGTGACGTCGGCGATATTGAAGGTCGGCCATTCTGTGTCGTGGTACTTCCAGACGATGAAATCGGTGACCACGCCAAAGGCGATGCGGTCGATCAGATTGCCGATGGCACCGCCGGCAACCAGACCCAGGGCCCAGGCCAGCCGGGTCTGATCGTCGCGCGCCTTGGCCAGCATCCACAGCATGGCACCGACCGCGATCACCCCGATGACACTGAGAAAGACCCGCGCCCCGGAGGTATCGTTGAACAGACCGAAAGCCGAGCCCGGGTTAAACGACAGGCGCCAGTCCCAGTAGTTGGGAATGATTTCTACAGACTTGCCGTAGATACGGCCGTTGGATTCGATAAACGGCAGCGCGTTGCGCGCCCAGATCTTGGTGGCCTGGTCGGCGATCAAGCTGATCAGGCCGACGATAGTAAATAGTTTCCAGCGACGCGGCATGCTCACTCGCTCCTCGATACAGGTCTCTGCGGTACTAAAACCCCGATGAGTCGCTCGATAATTCCGACGAGTCGCCAGGTGGCTGGTCCGGTGGCACGTCGGCAGGAGCCTGCGCCATCATCGCGTCATCGCAGCGTTGGCACAGGTCGGCTACTCGATCGGACAGGACGTCGAACCATTTCCAGCACCGCTCGCAGCGCTGGCCATCGTGCTTCTCCACCTCGATCTGAACCGTGTCATCCCGGGCGTCGTCGTCGGCCAGTCTCACCTCGGAAACGATGAAGAGATCGGCCAGCTCGTGCTGGTAGGCCTCGAGGATGATGCGGTCATCGGCGAGCGGCCAGATGGTGATGCGGGCGTCGAGCGAGCGGTGCTTCTCGGCCCGGAACTGTTCCAGGGACTTGGTTACCAGCTCGCGGTACTCGAGCAGGGTGGCCCAACTGGTGGCCAGTTCCCCGGCCGGATTCATGTGCTTGCCCTCGGGCATCAGAGCGAGATGAACCGATTCGGGGTCGCGCGTGCGGCGCGGGATGTGAGTCCAGATATCTTCGGACGTAAAGCACATGATCGGCGCGCTGAGGACGGCCAGAACGCGCAGCGTGTGATACAGGACAATCTGCGCAGCACGGCGGGGTGGCGCGGCAAGAGCGCTGGCATAGAGCCGATCCTTGACCACGTCGAGGTACAGAGCCGACAGCTCGCCGGTGACAAAATCGACCAGGATGCGGTGGACGATATGAAACTCGTTATCGTCATAGGCGGCGCGGACCCGGGCGACCAGATCGCCGAGTCGGGCCAGTAGGTATTGATCGAGCCCGCACAGCTCGGCCGAATCGAGGGTATGGCTGTCGGGGTCGAAGTCGCGCAAGTTGCCGAGCATGAAACGGCACGTATTGCGAAACTTGCGATACCAGTCGGTGAGGCCTTTGATGACATTTTCGGAAAACGGCACATCGCCGCGGTAATCGGTCGAGGCGACCCACAGCCGCAAGAGCTCGGCACCGTACTTGCCAATGATGTCGTTGGGCGGGATATAGGTGACTTTTTTACCCTCGCGGCGGGCTTTTTCGATCTCGCTTTTGGAATACGGTCGGCCGGTCTCGTCGAGCACCCAGCCGTGGGTGATCACACGTTTGTAGGGCGCGCAGCCAGCCACTCCGATACCGACCAGAAGCGACGAGTGAAACCAGCCGCGGTGCTGGTCTGAGCCCTCCAGATAGACATCGATATCGCCCATATCCGGGTTGGACAGAGTCATGGCAAACCACGAGCAGCCCGACTCGAACCACACATCGACGATGTCTTTTTCGACGGCGAACTCGGTGCTGCCACAGCGTTTGCACGCGGTATCATCGAGCACGAGCTCATCGGCTTCTCTGGTGTACCAGGCGTCGGCCCCTTCGCGGGAGAAGATATCGGCCACGTGATCCATCAGCCTGGCCTCGGCCAGGATGGCGCCGCAGCTCTGGCAATAGAATGCCGGAATCGGCACACCCCAGACCCGCTGGCGCGACAGGCACCAGTCGGGCCGGTTTTCGATCATGCTGTAGATGCGGTTTCTGCCCCAGGCCGGGATCCACGTGGTGCGGTCGATCTCGTTGAGCGCCCGTCTGCGCAGGTTCTGGTGGTCGATTTGGATGAACCACTGTGCGGTGGCGCGAAATATCGTCGGGCCCTTGCAGCGCCAGCAGTGGGCATAGCTGTGTTCGACCGATTCACCGGCTCGATTGAGCAGATATCCATTCTGGTCGAGGTGATCGACGATGGCGGGGTTGGCCTCGCCGGTGGTCAAGCCCTGCCACAGGCCTTCGGTGAACCGGCCGTTGTCGTCGATTGGCGAGTACGGTTCGAGTCCGTGTTTGATGCCGAGGATGTAGTCGTCGGCGCCGTGTCCGGGCGCGGTATGGACCAGGCCGGTGCCCTGCTCCAGGGTCACGTAATCGGCCATCCAGACCTTAAACGCGTTGTCGCTGTGCGGCTCGGCGACAAAGGGGTGGCGGTATCGCGCGCCGACCAGGTGCTCGAGCCGTGATTTCGAGAGTTCGATCCACGACGATTGGGCCTGCTCCGGGCCGGATTCGGCTGGACCGCTGTCCTCGGTGTCGGGACCGGCTGGACCGCTGTCCGCGGCGTTGGGACCGGCTGGACCGCTTTCTCCCGAAAGTCCGCTTTCTGTCGTGAGCTCGGACGTCTCTTGTGGAGAGGGTGTGGGCCTGGCGATCGCGGCCAGCACTGAGTCGGCCAGACCGCGCGCGACCAGCAAGTACTCGTCGCTGTCCGGGCCACTGCCCGGCGCTGGCACGGCCACGTAGTCGAGAGCGGGGTTTAGCACGATGGCCAGGTTGGCCGGCAGGGTCCACGGGGTGGTGGTCCAGATGGCGAGCGACAGTCGCTTGCCGGCCAGCCGATCGTCGAGCGCGGCGGGGTCGAAATCGTCGGTCATGGGAAAGCGGACATAGATCGACGGCGAGACGTGGTTGCGGTATTCGATCTCGGCCTCGGCCAGCGCCGTGGCATCGGATGGGCACCAGTACACCGGCTTTTTGCCCCGGTACAGATAGCCGGCCCGGGCAAAGCAGGCCAGGGCGCGGACAATGGACGCCTCGTAACCCCGGTCGAGGGTGAGATACGGCTCGTCCCAGCTGCCGAATACACCCAGGCGCTTGAACTCTTCGCGTTGAATGTCCACGTACTTGAGGGCATAATCGCGGCACGCAGCTCGAATTTCGGCCTCGGACATGGACGCCTTGCGATCGCCGAGCTCGCGGTCCACGGCGAGTTCGATGGGCAATCCGTGAGTATCCCATCCGGGCACGTACGGTGAATGAAACCCGGCCATGGTGCGATACTTGACGATCAGATCCTTGAGGATTTTGTTGAGCAAGGTGCCGTAGTGAGTGTGCCCATTGGCGTACGGCGGACCGTCGTGAAGAATGAACCGAGGCGAGCCCCAGCGCTCCCGATTGATCTGCTCGTACAGTTTCCGCTCTTGCCAGGCGGCCAGCATGAGCGGCTCGCGCTTGGCAAGATCGCCGCGCATGGGAAAGTCGGTCGACGGCAGATTCAACGAATCTCTGTATTTACCCTGTCCAGCCATGGATGGCGGACTATAGCAATACCCGGCTCGAAGTTAACTCGCGTGCCCGCTCGATCCGCGCTCGACAGGGATCTTTTGTCGCCTCGGCGGTTCGCCGTAAAGAGGTGCTATTTCAGATAGTTATGTCTCGAATATGGACGTTTCTCGAAAAACCGGCGGGACGCCCCGCGCAGAGGACGGCCAGGGAGTGGGGAGATCACCGGGGTTGCGGCCGACCTCTGGTTAGATACTGGCGATGATCTGGTTGAAGGTCGCGCTGGGGCGCATGGCCTTGTCGGCCAGTTTGGGGTCGGGCTTGTAATAGCCGCCGATATCCTGGGCCGAGCCCTGCGCGGCGTTGACCTCGTCGACGATTTTCTGCTCGTTTTCCGCGAGCGCTTTGGCCACCGGGGCGAAGCGGGTGGCCAGCGCGGTGTCGGTGCTCTGCTCTGCGAGGGCCTGGGCCCAGTACAGGGCGAGGTAGAACTGGCTGCCGCGGTTGTCGAGTTCGTGCACCTTGCGCGAGGGTGCTTTGCGGTTTTCGAGCAGTTGCCCGGTCGCGATATCGAGAGTCTGGCCGAGCAGCCGGGCACCGGCGTTGTCGAAATGCTCACCCAGGTGGTCGAGCGAAGCTGCCAGGGCCAGAAATTCGCCGAGTGAGTCCCAGCGCAGATGGCCCTCGGCGGCGAACTGCTGCACGTGCTTGGGTGCCGAGCCGCCGGCACCGGTCTCGAACAGCCCGCCGCCGTTCATCAGCGGCACGATCGAGAGCATTTTGGCGCTGGTACCGATCTCGAGGATGGGGAAGAGATCAGTGAGGTAATCGCGCAACACATTGCCGGTCACCGAGATCGTGTCCTGGCCCTTGCGAATGCGTTGCAGCGAGAAGCGGGTCGCCTCGACCGGAGCGAGGATATGGGTCTCGATGCCGCTGGTATCGTGGTCGGCCAGGTAGAGTTTGACCTTTTTGATGAGCTGGGCGTCGTGAGCGCGCTCGGCGTCGAGCCAGAATACTGCTGGAGTACCGGTGGCGCGTGCCCGGGTCACTGCGAGCTTGACCCAGTCGCGGATAGCGGCGTCCTTGGCCTGACAGGCCCGCCAGATATCGCCTGCCTCGACCGCGTGCTCGATGAGAACCGCGCCAGTCGCGGTGTCCACGATGCGGACCGCACCATCGGCGGATATCTCGAAGGTCTTGTCGTGAGAGCCGTATTCCTCGGCCTTTTTGGCCATCAGACCCACGTTGGACACGCTGCCCATGGTGGCCGGGTCAAAGGCACCGTGGCGCTGACAATCCTCGATCACTGCCTGGTAGAGGCCGGCGTAGCTGCTGTCGGGGATCACTGCCTTGCAGTCTTGTAGCGTGCCGTCGGCGTTCCACATGCCGCCCGAGTCGCGGATCATGGGCGGCATTGACGCGTCGATGATGATGTCGCTGGGCACGTGCAGGTTGGTGATGCCCTTGTCGGAATTGACCATGGCGAGCCCGGGCCGGTTGCGGTAGGCGGCCTCGATGGCGGCCTCGATGGCGGCGCGCCTGTCGTCGGGCAGGCCGGCGATCTTGCCGACCAGGTCGCCAAAGCCATTGTTCACATCGACGCCGAGTTCGTCGAGAATGGCGCCGTGCTCGGCGAATACGTTGTTGAAAAAGACCCGCACGGCGTGGCCGAAGATGATGGGGTCCGAGACCTTCATCATCGTGGCCTTCATGTGCAGAGAGAACAGCACGCCGCGCGCTTTGGCGTCATCGACCTGGGCTTCGAGAAACGCCACCAGCGCCTTCTTGCTCATGAAGGTGCCATCGAGTACTTCGCCGGCGAGAAGCTCGAGGTTGTCCTTGAGAACAGTGACAGTGCCGTCGGCGGCGACGTGCTCGATGCGCGCTGATGTCGCGGTCTCGACCGTGACCGATGTTTCGTTGTGGCAAAAATCGCCGCTCGTCATGGTGGCGACGTGGGTCTTGGAATCGGGCGCCCAAACGCCCATGCGGTGTGGGTTTTTGCGGGCGTATTCTTTCACTGCCCGGGGCGCACGCCGGTCCGAGTTGCCCTCGCGGATCACCGGGTTCACCGCGCTGCCCTTGACCTTGTCGTAGCGCGCCTTGAGCTCGCGTTCCCCGTCGGTCCTGGGCTCCTCGGGATACTCGGGCAGGTCGTATCCCTTGGACTGCAGCTCGGCGATGGCTGCCTTGATCTGCGGTATCGAGGCGCTGATGTTGGGCAGCTTGATGATGTTGGCCTCGGGGGTGAGGACCATGCGGCCCAGCTCGGCAAGACCGTCGGGGGTCGTTTGCTCGGCGGTTAGGCGGTCGGGGAACGCAGCCAGAATGCGACCGGCGAGAGAAATATCTCGGGTCTCGACCTCGACCCCCGCTGCCGCGGCAAAGGACCGGATCGTGGGCAGGAAGGCAACCGTGGCCAAGGCCGGGGCCTCGTCGGTAAAGGTGTAAATGATTGGCGGAGACTGGCTCATGGGTGCTCTCGACAGGGTCAATACAGCTGATCTGGCGCCCGAGGGCGCATGGTGATCACGTGATTAGGTATGCCGCGTTTGGCGGCGGTCGGTGGCGAGTATGCAACGCGGCCAGCTGCCAAGTCATCGCCTGGGTGAATGAAACTTTGGCCCGGCATCGCACCAGGTCCGAATCGCCAGAGGGGGACGCTCTGTCCACGGGAGGCCTGTATTCTCGTCGAGGTGATGGCGGCACTCGGCCCGACAGATCATCGGGATGGTCTATCAGCTGGCTGCTGTGCGGCCCTCTCGATAGGTGGCCGAGCATCAAAGGTATGTAGCCGAGAATCATCTGTTCGATTACTATTTGCGCGATTGGGTCAAGTATTTGCTCGACAGGAGTTGCTTTGTCCTGAAGAACGCGACAGCTTCGCCTGGAGATGAAGGATCATCAGCTAGTTTGGCTCGGCTATTCAGGTGACGGCGTACGGGTGCCTGCGGACCGGTTGGTCGAGGCGGTTGATCGATCAATCGATGCTCGATGCCGATGAATGATTCGGCCAGGGTGTCGCCCATGTGCGTGTTCTGGCGATATGGACAGACGTGCACGGCGCGCCCGGGCCTGAGGTGGATTGTGGCGCGATGAGGTCGCGACCTGGCTTGTGGCCGGTGCGGAGGTCTTCCTTTGAGGTCGCGACCTGGCGTGCGTGGGTCTGCGGTTGAGGTCACGACCTGGCTTGTGGCGGGTTCGGGGTCTGATGTCGAGGTTGCGACCTCGCGTCTGGCAGGCGTCGAATACCAACACATTAACTTTGGTGGCGCCACTCTGACGTTTACGAGCGGCGTGACGTGTTACGGTTATACGCATTCCTATTCTAATCTCTCAAATATACCCGGATGGAACGATACTATTTCGTCAGCCAGGGCGTACTCGGAGTGTAATCATTCGTATCATTACGAGCATGCCTACTTTTGCAGGCGCCGCTGTCGAGTGTGGCACCGGCTGTTCCTATGTCGGGGCCGCGCTACACACGATCACGTTGGAAAAGCTCCCACGTGATCGTGCGCGGCCCGACCGCTTGGCGTGCGGGCGTTCGTCGACCACGCGAAACAGCATTTGCGCGCCGTCGCGGACGTAGCTGGATTGTTGCGCCAGACGCAATAGACTTTGCCAAAATGCACGACTGGTGTTGTGTTCTGGCCGGCCGCATAATTGTCGGCATGAATGCGCAGTGTCCTCGTCACCGAAGCAACCGCGGAGTGGCTCCCATTCAAGCCAGGTGCGGTTGTCTGGAGGCGGGACGCATGGACCCATGTCTGATATAGCAGGGAAACGATCATGGCCAACAACATCCATATCACCGGCGTCGCACACCTCGGAATTCGTGTTCACGACCTCGACAGGTCCCGGAAATTCTACCAGCAACTCGGCTTCGAGCTCATCGCTGGGCCGGTTGGTCCCGAACCGGTGGCGATCCTCAAACACCCCGGTGGAGTCGAGATCAACCTGATCTTGAATGCGGCCAAGGCGGCGGCGGAAAATATCCTCATGGACGTCGCTGAAAAATACCCCGGCTACACCCATGCAGCTCTCGCTGTTCGCGACCTGGACGCGGCCAAGGCGCGTCTCGACGAGCTCGACATCGAGATCACCGGAGGGCCGGTGGACTACCCGGGCGGAGCACGCGGGCTGTTCATACGCGATCCCGACCGCAACGTGGTCGAGTTGTATCAACCGGCCTGACAGGGGCTGATCCGGCCAATACCAGGTACCGCTGCTTCATGCTGAACTACATCGCTTCCCTCGAGCACGCTACAGTCCCTGCGTATTCGCGGCACGGTCCGGATCGAGCCGGATGCTGAAACGCAACAACAGATGCGCAGAGATTCTGATGTTGCTCGCGTCGAGGCAATTCTGTGCGTCGACAAGGATGGCTCGGTGGTTGCGTTGACGCCGTCCAAGCGCTCTGGCCGAGATTGCCTATCCACGCTGGCCGACCAGAACCTCTGGCTGGAAAAAACCAAGCTGCCATCCCCGGATGTCTGCAGGGCTACTCTTGGTCCCGGCCCCAGCAGCGATTCTGTTTGAGGTCGGCGCAGAGCCGTTCCAGTGCCTCGGCATCGAGAGAATCGATGTGCCCTTGTCGATCCGGTGTGAGCTCGATGGCCAGTAACTCGCAGAGTTCGCGCACCGTTCGCCGCAGGCCTTGCAGCAGCCCGTCCGACCTGCCGCGGTCGTAGCTGTCGGCGGTGAGTTTGGCCAGGGTCGGGTCGCCCTTGGCAGCCAGTGCCTGGATCACGGCCCTGTCGGCTTCAGCTGCGTTGAGCAGAGCTCGCACGTTGAGCGGGCGGGCCAGGCAGCGGTCTTCGATG
>JAKSDA010000495.1 GCA_022360315.1 Pseudomonadota bacterium | reverse complement strand
GGCGCCGTATGCGAGCACCTGCCCTGGCGCCATGTCCAGGCCATGCACGACGCCATCGAGCCCCTGGATCGGCCCGCAGCAGAGCTCTTGCGTCCGCACCTGGTGGGCAAGAGCGGCGGCAACTCGATGCACCGAGTGTACATGGACCAGGTCGACGACCACCTGGCCCGGGACAATACCCTGCGCGCCTTCGGCTGGTTTTTCCTCGATACCGTACACAACGCCACGACCTTCGGCTTTCACCACGAGTACGCCAATGCCTACGACGCCCGCGAACAGGGCTGGATCACTGACGATCACTTCCGCAGCAAATCTCTGAAAGCCGCGGGCAAGGCCGCCGCCCTCATGGCGGCCACGGCGGTTATCGGCACCCTGGCCGGCGAATTCGCCGGCGGCTTTGCCCAGAGCCTGGGTGCGGGCAAATCGGCCGCTCAGCTCATCGCCGGCTCTACCGCCGGGATCGCCGCCGGACTCGGCGGCCATTTCACCGGCGATGTCTACGATCAGCTGCTCAACGACAAGCAGGGATTCGATCCCCTGACCAGCTATCTGGCCGCCGGCGCCGAAGGCGCCGTGGTCGGCACCGTGCTCTCTGGTGTGAGCCTCGCCGGCGGCCACTACCTGCCGGCCAGCGCCCAGCGTACCGTCGACGTCTATGCCGAGCGGTTTCCGCGCATGTCGTCGGTCCTGGAACGGATTCGCGCCAGCGGATTCTCGAGTGGCCGCAGCGTGCGCATGGCCGTTGCCGAGCTCTTAGACCTTTTGGGCTCGGGATTCGGCGGCCCAGGCGGCCCCACCGCCTTTGCCTACGCGACGTCTGGCAGCGGCGGCCGCGGTGATGTCCGGGCGCTTCCGCCCGACACCCAGATCGAAGCCGCCATCAGGCCGGTACAGGCGGTCACAGGAGCCGTCAGTCGCCCGCTGCAGATGAGCCGGCCCGGCGGCGATTCCGGGCGGACAGGCGGTTCCGGTGGCCCGAGTGGCGATGTCGTGGGCGATGGGGGCCAGGCAAAGCTCGCTCAGAGCGCCGAGCGCACATCGGCGAAGCTGCCGAGAGATGTCGTGGCAATCGACCGGGTCGCCCTGGTCGACGACACCCACGCCACCCCGAGCAAGGCCGTTACCGGCTCGTCCCTCGACCCCACCGCCTGGGTCGAACGCATCAGGGCAATGCTCGCTCCCGATGAGCTGGTCAAGTTCGAGCAGATGCATCGCAACATGGCGCCGGGGGATATCCACGGCCGCTATGGTGGCGATTTCGACGTTGCGCTCAGCCGAGTCAAGGCTGCAACCGTCAAGTCTAAGTCCTCAATCGAGCGCGCGGAGGCATCCAAACGCCGGGCCGCTGAGTTACGAGCCATCATCGAGGCTCGTGGATTGATGAGGAGGACGGAGATAGCGGAACTCATAGATAAGCTCGGAACAAGCCCAACGAAGAAGCAGACCACAAGCCCAACGAAGAAGCAGACCCTAAGAGCTGTCGAAAAAATTCGTTCAAAGCTCATTATTGACGTTGCAGCCGCCGAAGCTCAGGCCCGCTATCCAGGCTCGCGTGTGCATAAGGACGTAGAGATCTGGGTCGAGCAGCGCGAAATGACAAGCGTAGAATTCAAAATCAATCACCCAGATCACCAAGGCGTTCCCATGGTGTTACCGACCCCAAAGGGGGACCGAGTCCATATTCTCTCAACGGACATTGATCTTCTCGTGGTGCAACCCCAAAAGAATGGAAAAGCACGCATCGTTCACCGCGAGGAAATCAAGTCCGGCCTCAAAGACAAGCCTGCAAAGGCGCAAAGGCAACTCGATAAAGGGCTACGCAGGCTCAAAGAAGCCGCCAATAAAGAAATTAATGTACGCTTAATAGAGAACGGCAGTGACATTACCGATACTATCGATCTCCGTAGTGCCTATCGTTCCAGCGGAGTTATACGCGGCCCCGCTGGCAAGGGGTTCGAGGAGAACTTGGGCATTTCGGCCCGTGATCTTGAGTCTCTTGTTAAGGAACTTGTGGAGATTGGGGGCCGGACGCTTGCTGCGGAGGGAACCCAATGAAACCGTGGGGGACTATCTATCTCATGCGACCCGACTGGGACGGGAGCGATGAGGACATAGATCGAGCGGTTGTCGAGGCATATGAACCAGTAAAGAGCTTTCTCGACGTAGCGATTGAACTCTGGCGTCTTGCTGACGACGATAAGCGTGCCTCTGCCATCGAGTCTCTGCTCGAAGATGTGTACGAACGCGAACAAGTTATCATGACTACGGCTGAGACTAATGAGCTCTTGCAACTACTTGAAGGGCTTGAAGCTCAGCTTGTGGGCAAGGTGATCGATGATAAATGGATGGTACAGTCCAATCGGCTCTCCGAGCTGAGAGCACGCACCGAAACGCTAAACCTCGATGAAAGTCGCGGCCACCTCGCTGTGCACGCGGTCGGCGAAGGGCTTTGTGGCGTGCTATGGCTACAGAAGATCCTCCGCGAGGCGCTTGAGCGTGGACTTCTAGTGTCGCTTGATTGAACTTCCCCCTAGTCTTCTCGAAGGCAGCAGTGATCAAGTTGCCGGCATCGTCGCACCCCGATGCATGGAGTCGAATCCACCAAGCCTTCGCTAAAGCCAGCGTCGGAGCGCGCAAGGTTCCGCAGCAGAACGCGGGATCGGATGCTCTACTCGGGCTCGCCGGCTCGCGGATAATGACTGGTGACGTGCTGAATGATTCGCCGTATCGTCTATTGGGCCTCTACTGCCTGTTTGCGCGGTCTGAGCCGGCATTCGCGTAATGGTTTGGCAAACCATTCGATGAATGGGTCGCAGATACGCCCTTGAGGGCACATCGGCAACACGTGCTCTTACACTACGGCCAGTTGAGAGTCACGTTGGGCTCCATGTTCCCGAGCGTTGCCATTGCTACGGGTACGAGAGGAGACCACCATGCTCAGCATCATCTCGACGTTGCCAGGAGACTCTCAACAGGGCTCTC
>JAKSDA010000437.1 GCA_022360315.1 Pseudomonadota bacterium | reverse complement strand
GCGTCGCCAGAGCGGCGATCCATCACCGCCAGCGGGCTTGCTCGTCGGTCAAATACACCCAGTATTCTCCACTCCTCGCGCACCCACTGGCGGCGCGCCTCGTCGCTCTGGCTCGGTCCGAGGTTTTTGGACCGGCTCTTACAGAGCCCGGCCCGGTCTACATGGCCTCGGGGGCATCGATACCGAGCAGACCGAGACCGCGGGCCAGGACGTGTTGGGTCGCGGCCACCAGGTCCAGGCGGGCCGCGCGCAGATCCGGGTCGTCGCATAAAACGCGCAGTGCGTGGTCCTGATTGCCAGCGGTGTACCAGCGCGAAAACACCGCGCACAGGTCGAGAAGATAGCGACTGAGTAGGTGGGGCTCGTTCTGATGCGCGGCCCGGTGCACCACGCTGCCGATTTCGATCAGCTTGCGGGCCAGGGCCCACTCGTACTCGCTCTGTAGGAGCGCGCCCGGATCATCGTCCGGTCTGGACGGACCCGGTTTGGACGGACCACCATCCGATCGTCCGGCGCGACGCAGGATCGATGCGCAGCGGGCGTGGGCGTACTGTATGTACGGCCCCGAGTCGCCAGCCGTGGACAGGACTTGCTCCCAGGAGAAATCGACGTCTTTTTCGCGCTGCGAGGACAGATTGGCAAATATCACGGCCCCCACAGCCACGGCGCGGGAGATCTCTTCGACGTGGTTCCGGTTGGTCTCGGTGCCGACCTTGTCGCGGTTGTCCTCGACCACGGCGACCGCCCGGCGCTGGGCCTCGGCGAGAACTTCCTTGAGCAAAACCACCTTGCCCGAACGCGAACCGGTCTTCTTTCCGCCGACCCGAACCAGACCGAACGGAACATGCGAGCAGCGCTGGGCCCAATCGAACCCAGCCCGGGCCAGCGCGTCGAAGACCTGCGAAAAATGCAGGTTCTGGCCCCGGTCGACAACATAGAGAGAACGCTCGAACTGATAGGTATTCCAGCGGTACATGGCGGCAGCCAGATCGCGGGTTCCATACAGGGTGGCGCCATCTTTTTTGCGCAGCAAAAGAGGAGGAGTGTTCGGGTCGGCTGCCGGCACCACCACAGCACCGTCCGATTCGGCGAGCAGGCCCTTCTGCTCGAGCATGTCGAGCACGGCGGGTACATCGGACATGAACTCGCTCTCGCCCTTGACCTCTTCGAATGCGATGCCGAGCGTCCTGTAGACCTGTTGAAACTCGGCCCACGACACATCGCGAAACTTCTGCCACAGCCCGCGCGCCTCGCCATCGCCGTCTTCGAGCTTTTTGAACCACTCGCGCGACTGGCTCTCCAGGGTCGGATCGCCCTCGATACCGCGACGGCGAAGCTCGTCGCGCTGGGCCTCGATGGCTCGACGCATGCACACGTAGAGCTCGTTCAGCTCAGCGATGGTCAGGGACAACCGGTTGAGTTCCTCCGCATTCGCGGGCTGGGGCTCGAACCATGTCTTGAACGCACAGATCAACATCCCGTGCGTGGTACCCCAGTCGCCGAGATGGTTGATGCCGATGACTCGATAGCCGACCGCGCGGTACAGATTGGCCAGTGCCGAGCCGATGACGGTGGAGCGAATGTGATGATAGGCCAGGTGTTTGGAAATGTTGGGTGACGAGTAATCGATGCAGATCGTCTTTCCGGTTCCCGCCGCTGTCGAGATCAGACCGACACCGCTGTGCGTGGCTTGCACGACATGGCGAAACAGCGCGGCGCGGTTGGCGCGAAAATTGATAAACGGCCCGGCCGCGCGAGCGTCCTCGAGGTGGTCGCCCGGCATGAATTGCTCGGCCACGCGAGTGGCCAGCTTGGCCGGCGATTGTTTGAACGCCCTGGCTGCAGGAAACAAGCCCACAGCAAAATCACCCAGCTCGGGCCTCGGGGGTGCGGCCACCGAAAACGCATCGGGATCGAACTCGATGCCGGGATCGAGACCGGATAACCCGGCGACAACTGCCCGGAGCGCGGAACGAGAGAATGGATCGAGTGCGGATTGCATCGGTTCTGGCATGGTACTCGCTCGGAATGCGACCGTCCACGGCGGCAGGGAATGTGAAGCTGGGGAAACGGGCCCCGCTCATGCCTGCTACCATGCCAAGCATGGAGCCGAAACCGGCACAGTTTTAGGCAGTTAAGTTGACACGTAGAGGCGACCGTGGTTTCCTGGGGGCACCTGCGACACGGCCTCAGCCGATCCGCGACTGGAGATGCTGGAACTGCCAAGTCAGAGGAACGACCTCGATGAGCAATATCATCCTTTGCGCCGACGACAGCAAGACCATGCAGACGGTTGCTGAAATCACGTTTCGAGTCAGCGACTACCAATACGTCGGGGCGTACAGCGCGGATGAAGCACTGCAAAAAGCCAGAGACCAGAAGCCAGTGCTGATCCTGTCCGACGCTATCATGCCGGGCAAGACCGGCTACGACCTGTGCCAGATGATCAAGGCCGACGCCGGATTGTCTGGAGTCCCCGTGATCATGTTGTGCGGCAATTCGGCGCCGTACGATTCGGCAAAAGGCGCCGAAGTTGGTGCTGACGGTCATTTGACCAAACCCTGGGATACCCAGGTAATGCTCGACAAGATCGCCGAGCTGCTCGACAAGTTCAAAGGCGCGGGAAGCGGCAAGAAGGCGCCGGCGGACAAGCCGCCGATGGCAACGCCCAAACCGCCCATCCTGCCCAACCAACCCGTCGGGCCCGGGCCAACCGCACGAGCGGGCACACCCCCACCAAGTTCGCCGCAAGCGATGAACCGGAGCACGAGTACCATCATGGGCATGCCGTCGGTTCTGCCTCCAGCTGCGGCCAAAGAACACGGCTTCCCGGTACCCGGCAAGCCCGCGGCAGACGAATCGATGCCCTCGCTGGTCGACCACGTCAAACCAGGGACAACGGGCGGACGCCCGGCTGCCAACGACGGGACAATCCGATCGGCAACGGGCAAGTCACCGGCCAGAGCGCCGGAATCCAGGAAACCGACCATACCTCCTCCTCCCAAGTACGGCAGGCCCGAAAGCCAGACGGTCACGACCAACCCCGGCCTTCCCGATGGACCCAAACCGGGGCCGTCACCGGTGCCGCCCATGCCCATGGCACAGCCGGGCGGAGCGGCTATCTCGCTGGCGAGCCCAGTCCGCTCGGCCAGTCCGCCCGCATCTGGCCCGGCTCCCGGGCTCGGACCTGCCGGCACCCCGGGGATCGACCGGCCGCCCATGATCCGCGGCACAGCTACCCGCCGAGTGACAACGCGAGGCGTGACCGCAGTATCTCCTGCGCCACCACGGCAGCCAGCAGCTGCCAGTGCGCGTCTGAATACCCAAGTCGAGGCCAGCACCAGTGCTGCAGTGGCCGATGTGGCACGCGACGCCGGGCTGGATCCCGATGGTCCGGAAATGAGAGCACTGCTGGCTCTGAGCAAAGACGTTGTCGAGCGCGTGGTGTGGGAAGTCGTACCCGATCTCGCCGAGACCATCATCCGCGAAAACCTCGACCAGCTGGTCAAACGCTGACCGTGCTCGCGGGATTCCTCGCAACTCTGCCCGGATCCGATTTCTGAGTACCGTTTCCCGCGTCGCCGGAAAACCAGCATTCCTCCACCCTGCTGGCCAACTCTTCGCCATTTGTGCGATAGCTTTGGCTCTATGTCCGATACATCTCTTCCCAAGCAGTACGATCCTTCCGAGGTCGAGCCTCGCTGGCTGCAGATCTGGCTGTCCCGTGGTTATTTTCACGCCGATGCCGCGGCCCCGTCTGTACCCTACGCGATCACTCTGCCACCACCCAACGTGACCGGTTCACTACACATGGGTCACGCGCTGGGCAGCACCATTCAGGACACACTGCTCCGCTGGAAGCGGATGAGCAGCTACAACGCCATGTGGATGCCCGGCAAGGACCACGCCGGAATAGCCACGCAGATGCTAGTCGAGCGCGATCTCCAGCGGCGCGAGGGCAAGAGCCGGCACGATGTGGGTCGCCAGGCATTTCTCGACCGGGTGTGGCAGTGGAAAGAGCGCTATGGCGACCGCATCAGCGAACAGATGAAGCTCATGGGCTTCTCGCTCGACTGGGACAGAGAGCGCTTCACCATGGACGAAGGCGCATCTCGCGCGGTGCGGGAAGCATTTGTCCGGCTCTATGAAGAAGGGCTGATCTACCGCGCCCACCGTCTGATCAACTGGTGTACCGACTGCTTTACCGCGGTCTCGGACCTCGAGGTCAACAATGTCGAAGAGGCCGGGTACCTGTGGGAGCTGCACTACCCCCTGGTCGATTCAGACCAGCATATTGTCGTGGCCACGACACGGCCCGAGACCATGCTCGGCGACACCGGTGTGGCAGTCCACCCGGATGACGAGCGCTACGCCCATCTGGTCGGCAAGAAGGTTCGCCTGCCGCTGACCGACCGCGAGATTCCCATTGTCGCCGATTTGTTCGTCGATCCCGAATTCGGCTCCGGCGCGGTCAAGGTAACCCCGGGCCACGACCTGAACGACTTCGAATGCGGCCAGCGTTGCGGCCTGCCCGCCCTGTCAGTGATCGATCTGCGCGGAGTCATCATCGATCCTGCACCAGAAACGTACCGCGGGATGACCGTGACAGAGGCCCGCGAAGCAGTGGTTGCCGACCTCGAAAAGCAGCGGCTGCTCGGCGAGGTCGTCAAGTACACGGTGCCGCGCGGCCGCTGCGACCGGTCCAATACAGTCATCGAGCCGCTCTTGTCCGATCAGTGGTTCGTCAAGACCGAGCCTCTCGCCGCTCCCGCGATCGCTGCAGTCAAAGACGGTACAACCCGGTTCATTCCCGAGTTGTGGATCAAGACCTACATGCATTGGATGACCGACATCAAAGACTGGTGCATCTCGCGCCAGCTGTGGTGGGGCCATCGCATCCCGGCCTGGTACTGCGACCAGTGCAACGCCATCACCGTGGCGCGCGACGATCCCCAGGCCTGCCATTCGTGCGGCTCGGATCAGATCCGGCAGGACGAAGATGTGCTCGACACCTGGTTTTCATCCGCTCTGTGGCCATTTTCGACCCTGGGCTGGCCAGACCAGTCGGCCGACCTGGCCACGTTCTACCCCAATGCCGTCATGATCACCGCCCCGGACATCATCTTTTTCTGGGTCGCACGCATGATGATGATGGGATTGCATTTTGTCGGCAAGGTGCCATTTCGAGTGGTCTACTTCACGCCCATCGTCAACGACGAAAATGGCGAGAAGATGTCCAAGGTCAAGGGCAATGTGATCGATCCACTCGAGCTGGTCCACGGCGCGACGCTGGAACAGTTGCTACAGCGAGCCGACGAGACCGGCCTCACCAAGGCGGCCAAAAAGAACCTGAAAAAGCTCTTCGCCAAGGGCATTCCGGCCTCGGGCGCCGATGCAGTGCGGTTTTCGCTGCTGGCCATGACGCTGCCCGGGCGCAATATCCGCCTGTCGATGGAGCGGATCGAGGGCTATCGCAACTTCATCAATAAACTGTGGAACGCCTCGCGTTTTGCCCTGATGAATATGGGCGACTTCGACGCCCGGCGGTTTGCCGAGATCTTGGCCGACTGGAGCCCCGACCAGGTGCGGACCGAGCTCACCCTGGCCGACCGCTGGATCCTGTCGCGCCTGCAGCGAGTGACCCACGCAGTCGACCAGGCTCTCGACTCGTTCCGATTCAGCGATGCCGCCAATGCGCTCTATCATTTCGTGTGGCACGAATTCTGCGACTGGTATATCGAGCTGTCCAAACCCAACCTGCAACGACAGACCTCGGGCAGCCAGGCTCCGCGCCACATGCAGGGCAGGCGCCGTTTCTATACCCAGGGGGTCCTGGGCACGGTTCTGGAAACTGTACTGCGCCTGCTCCATCCCATGATCCCGTTTGTCACTGAAGAAATCTGGCAGAGGCTGCCCAAGCCATCGGGTTTGCCGGCAGCACTCGCTGTCACTTTTTATCCTCAGAAGAAAGTCGAATTGGTCGATGAGGCAACCGAGTCTGATATGGCTCTTTTGCAGGAGGTCGCAGTGGCGATTCGCAATTTGCGCGCCACCTACGGACTGCCGCCAACTCAGCCGGTCGACGCCGAGATGCGCCTGGTCGACAGCGGCAAGCGCTCCATGTTCGAGTCCCACCGCGCGGTGGTCGAGCACGCGGCCCGGGCCACTCTCGTCATTACCGAATCTGGCGACCACATACCTCGCTCGGCCAAGAGCATCATCGGCTCGGACATCGAAGTGATCGTGCCGCTGGCCGGACTGATCGACGTCGACGCAGAGCGGACGCGCATTGCCAAAGAAATCGCCAAAACCGACAAAGAGATCGCATTCATCAGCAAGAAGCTCGACAACGAAAAGTTCGTTGCTCGGGCTCCGGCCGATGTAGTCGAAAAAGAACGGGCGCGTCTGACTGACGAAGAGACGCGCAAAGCCCGCTTGACCGAAGCATTGGAGGCCTTGAAATGAGCATCAGCGACACGCCCGACAAAGCACTGCCCGAGCACCATAATGTATCGACGGTCGAGCTCGCCCTCGACCGCGAGCGCGCCATCCTGTTCATTGTGGATTTTCAGGAGAAACTCAGCAAGGCCATGTCCGCGGAGGTCCTGCGCAAGGCCGGGAGCAATGCGCGAATCCTCATCGAAATGGCGCGGCGTCTCGACATACCCATCGTGGTGAGCCAGCAATATCCCCAGGGACTTGGAACCACAATCGAGGAGCTCGAAGATACCCTGTCGGGTTGTGACAATGTGCACCGATTCGACAAAGTGGAGTTCTCGGCTTGTGAGGCCGAGCAATTTGCATTGATCAAAGAATCGCTCGGCGACGAGCGGAGCCAGTGGATCGTCACTGGTATGGAGACTCATATCTGCGTGTACCAGACCGTGCGCGGGCTCGTGCAAGCGGGCAAGTCCGCGCACATACCGGTCGATGCAGTTCTGTCGCGGAGCAAGGAAAACTGGACCACCGGGCTCGGACTGATCGGACACGCCGGCGGAGTGATCAGCTCGACCGAGGCCGTGCTCTTCGATGTCCTCGGCCGGGCGGAGACCGAAGATTTCAAAGCCCTGGCCAGGCTGGTCAAGTAGCCGGCCAGTCGATTGACAGACAGGGCCTGGCCCACATTATCCACCACACCGTCTGCTGCGCTGGTATCTGCCGCTCGGCTGCGTAGCAGCTCGGCTTCGCATTGCCGCTCGGGCGTGGGGCGGAGCAGCCGGGCAGCCAGTTGTTTGCTCATCCCGCGCAACCGGCATTCGCGCCGGCCTGTAATGGACTGCAATAGCCATCGAGCCCGCGGTCTGCTACGCCATCCAGCCTGGTGCACATCTCTGGATTGTTCCACCGCGCTCGCCCTTTGCACACCGTGTCATCGTGAACGAAATTCTAGCTTTCAACGGATTCGGCCCACTCGGGTTATCTTCATCGCGGTACTGTCGTCGAGTTGCAGCCGCCGGGCACGACCTGACCGACGACCAGGGCTGCACGGGCGGCTGGCAGCGACAGAAGCCGAATACCCGGCGCGAAACCCGTGCTCGAGCTCGCCCGGATCAGTCACTCCGCCATCCGGGCGGGGTCCTCGCATAATCGAATTTGCCAGAAACGACAGATTTCGCTGTGTGACTGGATATTGGGGTTGTCTGCATAGATGCAATCGTGCTGTACACAGTGCGTGATGTCGGTCAACGTCCGGCCCGATTTTGAGCGTGGGATTACCTGTCTGGACCCGATGAAGAGAGCAGTGGGGCCCCGTACTTCATTTACTGGTGGACGCATGAACGGTCAATGGATATACTATTGTATCATCCCGGGGGGGATATTCGTTAAGACGCTCGGCTTTCTGCGCTAGCGGAGATTCAGCGAAGTTCGGATTGCGCGTGTGCCGCGGTTTTGCGGAACCATCACCGATGCTGCATCTCTTAACAGGTGACGTGTCTCTTGACGCCTCTCTTCTCGGTGGTTGTGGACGACGAAATGCTGGAAACGAGAGCTCATATCGACGATCGGGAGTCCGCGGAGTGTTATGCAATACGCGACCGGGCACCACAGGGGAAAATCCGGCCAGTTTTGATGGATTGCTGGCCTGATAGGGGGGCCAGATAGTCCGCAAAGCGCTTGATTTGTAGCCTAGTAGCTCATTTCGCTTTCTCTGCGAGGTAAGCGGCAGTGCCGCTCTTTGTCGACGATTGCGCCGTCGGGGGTTTAGCAAAAAAGGAAAGCACCAAAAGCACCCAAAGGGCTGCCTTCATGGCACTTCTTCGTCATCTCGCACTCATTGCTGCACGATTAGGGGGATCAGCACATGTCCAAGTATCACTCGATCAACATCAGTCACGACAATAAAGAACAGAGCAATCATCAAGTTTCGCAATACACCTCGACCATGCAATACGCGGCCAGTGCGGCCGCGCTGACTGCATTCTTATTGACAGGATGCTCGGTCACCGACGACTCGATCGGCTCCTTGACCCTGTACGAGACCGGTGGAGGCGGTTGGGGCGGCAACGGATTCGATCCGGCCGATCTGACCGCCAGTGCCGATGACATACGGACCATTGCCAACTCTCGCATTGGTGACCCGAGCACCCGAGAACTCGATAATACGCCGGCACTCAATACTCTGTCCGATCCAGCGAATCCAAGTGAGGCGCTGTACTGGATGGTCTATTGTTCATTGGGACTTGCCGACAACGTTGTGCGCAGCGATACCGGTGAAGAGTGGCCGGGAAATTTCGGAGATGCGATGAAATGGTGGAACGGCGGCCTGTCCATAGTGAGCAAAGAGCGTCTATCTGCCTGCCTGGGTGCGGTGATGAATTCAAACCCAGACACCGTCATGATCGGGCGACAGATCTTGCCCAATTCGTCAGGTGGGCACTTTATGGTTCCCGAGGGAGCATTTTTTGGCCAGTTTTTCGCAGCTCCGCAGAAACTCTATGCCTGTGCCAGCAGCACTCGCTGGCTGGCCAGCAAACTCTCTCCCGGGATCCGGCAGAGGTTGTGTCAACAGGAAGCCTCTTGCAACGATGTGTCCGAATTCGTCGGATATTGCTCCGATGTTTGTGACACCTACGATTCTGTAACAGGAACCTGGAGCGATTGCACGGCGGATAACACCACCTATTCCGAAGTGTTCAACACCTATCTCGACCAGCGCCAGCGCAGTGGAACGACTAGCTCGGAATGTAATGATTCTTGCCTCGACACCGCATCGACCACCGAGCAGAAAGTCATCCACTGTCAACCCGGCTCGTCGTGTACGGTCGAATGCGGCGACGCTTCATCCTGTCTGATCCGCGGCAATGGTGCGGACGCAGTGATCGTGATCGCGCGCGATCACGCTGTGGTGGACGTGGATTGCATGGACAGCAATTTCTGCGACGTGACCTGTAGCGACCAGGCGCAGTGCAACATTCGCTGCCATGGAGGCAGCAGTGACTCGTGCAATGTCGATTGCAGTGATTCTGCGGAGTGTCTGCTCGACTGCGAAACCACCGGATCGTGTAATATGGCCAGCTGTACTAGCGGCAATCAGATCGCCGAGAATTGTGCCGACAATACCACATATTGCGGCACTGACGCCTGCCCAGCGTGCGGCGACAACACGGTTCATCCGGTTTTCGAGCGATGTGATGATGGAAATACAGTCAACGGCGACGGTTGCAACCAGATTTGCCAGCCCGAAGCACTCCGTGCACTCGGCGATCGCATCGAGGTCGAGACCGAGGGCACCGTGGGTGGCTTCCCGATGCCGCTATCGGCACCGGGCGCGGTCGAGAGCCTCGATGCCGGTGGCTGGATACGGTTTGACGCGCTCGATATGACCGATGTCGGCGCTCTCGCCATTCGCCTTGCCGGGTGCAATAGCGGCGGCGTGATCGAAGTGCGTCGCGACAGCTCAACCGGGCCTCTCGTGGCCAGCTACACCATGAAAAAAACACCGGGTACGGGAGCACATTGTCAGTTCAGCTACCAGAAACGCACCATACCTCTGACCTCGACCACGTCGGGAATGCACGATTTGTATTTTGTCGGACAATCCGGTGCCGACATTGCGAATATCGACTACTTCGACTTGTTGCCGGCATCGGCGATCGCCCAGTAGTAGAGCCATCAAAAAAATCGGGCCAGGCCGGGAACCACCTGGCAAGCGCGCTACCTGCGAATGCCCACACGCCCGGCCGACCGGACGTCCTGGCAAAGAATACAGAGAGAAATTCTGACCGGGCGAAGCGGCCAGCAGACGGCAATTCGATCGGCAGTCCCACGCTGCGACGATTTTTTGCCTGTGCGCGGTGAAGATAGACGGGACTCGGATGGCCCGATACGCGGTATACTGAAGTCGGTATGCATTTGCTCCGCATTCCGGTATTGGCGTCTGGTGGTTTTTCTCGTTTTTGTGTCCGCGAGCTAGTTATCTGGAATAACTGGATGTTCCTGACTACGGCGGCAGTGGGGTCCGGCTTGCGATTCACCACTGGCTATCGCGGTCAAGAGCGGATGGGGACTGGCCATGTCTAGTGGCCGCATACCCCAGGTCGGGGACAGCGGTCCATCATCGAATCCGAGCAGCCTGGATTGCGTGGCCATTGCACCGACCCAGGCAGAGGTTGTGCCGCTGCCCCTGGACCAGACCTATGTTCATTTTGGCGATGAGGAACCAGCCCTCGACCAGGGCGCAGCTCCGCGCAACCAGTCGGCAGACCGGGATTCTTATGCGCGAGGGTCGTTCATCGGTCGGTACGAGGTCGCCGACATGCTCGGCCGGGGCGGAATCGGAGCGGTGTACGCGGCCCACGATCCCCAGCTGGACCGCTACGTCGCGATCAAATTGCTTCGCCAGGGTGGCGAGACAGAAGAGTCGCGACGTCTGTTGCGCGAAGCCCATGCTCTGGCCCGGCTCTCGCATCCAAATATTGTCCAGGTCTATGACGCCGGCGAGCACGAGGGTCATGTTTTTGTTGCCATGGAACTGGTCGAGGGTCAGTCGTTGCGACAATGGCAGAAAAGCCGGCCTCATTGGCGCCAGGTGCTGCAGTTGTATCTCGAGGCAGCCCAGGGCATTGCAGCTGCTCACGACAAGGGACTGATCCATCGCGACATCAAGCCCGGCAACATTCTTCTCGGCAAGGACGATCGGGTGTGCGTGGCCGATTTTGGCCTGGCCGTGGCGCACGAGCCAGACGAAAACCACCGAGGCCAGTCTGGATTCGACATGGACTCGAGCGACTCGAGCGACACTCTGCTGCTGCCATTTGACAGCGGCCCGCGCAGTCGCCTCGACGAACGACTGACCCATCCGGGCACGGTGATGGGAACCCCGGCGTACATGGCTCCGGAGCAGTACCTCGGTACCGATGTCGGTCCGGCCGCCGACCAGTACAGTTTTTGTTTATCGCTCTACGAAGCGCTTTACGGAGCGCTGCCATTTTCGGTCGGGAGCAAACGGGGCCCGATCGTGCGCTGGATGGAGCGCAAGCTGCGCGGGGACATCGCCGAGCCACCGGCCACGACCGACGTACCCGCATGGGTTTATCGAGTCCTGGTGCGCGGTCTGGCGGTCAGCCCCGAAGAGCGATATCCGTCCATGCGAGCGCTCGCCGCGGCGCTGGCAGACGACCCGGCTGTGAAACTGCGCCGCCGGCTTCGGCTCACCGGGTTGGTCGCCATGCTCGCCGTCTTGATCGCAGTGGCCGCGCTGGGCTGGTTTCCGCGCAACCCGGCGTTCACTCCGTGCAGCAATCTGGACAGCGAGCTGGCCACGGTGTGGAACGACCAGGTCAAAAAAACCGTACGCGTCAACTTTGTCGAGACCGGACTGGAGTACAGCACCAGTGCGTTCGATCGCGTGGCCACTGTACTCGATGACTACGCCCGGGCGTGGATCTCCATGCGCACCGAGGCCTGTGAGGCCACCCGCGTACATTCGACTCAACCCGAGGACATCATGGTTCTGCGCATGACCTGTCTCAATCGACGGCGCAGCCAGATGGATGCTCAGATCCAGGTATTTGCCCGCGGTCCGGACAGCGATGTGGTGGCAAAAGCGGTACACGCCGCACACTCTCTACCATCGCTCGGTGCATGCGCTGATGTGGAAGCGCTGCGTGCCGGAATTCAACCACCGAAAGATCCCCGGGTTCGAGAGCAAATCGAGACCGTGCAACAGCAGATTGATCAGCTGGAAGCTCTGTACCGGGCGGGCCGATACGACGAAGGTGTCGATAAAGGCAAGGCACTGATCAGTAAGGTAAACGAGACCCGTAACGCCCCCCTGCAAGCGCGGGCCACCCACTGGCTTGCCGAGCTTCACGAGGGAGCTAGCAAGTATGACGAGGCCGAGGCGCTGTATCGCGAGACTGCTCTTTTTGCTTCGCGGGCCAAGGACGACGCGCTGGTGGCCAAGGCGTGGAGTTCGGTTCAGCGCATGCTCGGTTTTCGGAAGAGGCGCCATCGCGAAGCGATGGCATTGCGCGACGTAGTGCTCGGGCTCGCTGAACGTTCAGGAGACGATCGGTTACGCGCCCACGCGCTCGAGAGCACGGCCCTGGTGCTCAGAGACAAGGGCGAGCTTAAAAAAGCCAGAGACGCGCTCGAACAGTCCCTGACCTTACGGGAGCGGGCCCTCGGAACGCAGCATCTCGACGTGGCAGCATCACTCCTTCACCTGGGCTTCACACTGCGAGAACTGGGCGAATCGATCGAAGCCATCAACATGTTGGAGCGTGCGCTGGCCATCTATCGCGCCGTATTGGGGCCAGGCAATCCCGAGGTGGCGGTTACACTCAACGATCTGGGACTGACCATGTTCCAGCTGGGCAAGTACGAGCAGGCTAGAGATACCCTGTCTCGCGCTTTGAGCATCCGCGAGAAAGCCCTCGAACCCGGACATCTCGACATCGCGCAAGGGCTCAACAATCTGGGTTTGGTCCTGTGGACCATGGGCGCGTACAAGCAGGCCAGGGGAGTTCTCGAGCGCTGCGTGGCGATGATCAAAAAATCCCTGGGTCCAGATACGTCGTATCTGGATATGCCGCTCAGCAATCTCGGCTCTGTGTTCATGGAGCTCGGCCAGTACAGAAAGGCCCAGGAATCCGCCGAAGCGGCCCTGGCGATTGCCGAGCGCGTATTTGGCCCCGGGCATCGCTCGGTGGCCATCACACTCGACGTCCTCGGCCGCATTCTGGTCCGGGCCGGTCAGCTCGATCGCGCCGAGCAACATATTCGCCGGGCCCTGGCCATCCGCGAAACTGCGCTCGGGTCAACCCATCCCAGCCTGGGCTGGACACTTCTCGCACTCGCCGAACTGGCCATTGCACGCGGCCAGCCAGGCGCCGCCGTGACATCGCTGGAACGCGCACTGACCATCGACCACGCCGAACCGCGCGCCGAACTGCAGTTCAGGCTCGCCCAGGCCCTGTGGACCGCGGGCGGAGACAGGGCCCGAGCCCACACCCTGGCCAGATATGCCCGCGACGAATTCCAGCGCATCGGCCATCAACCCAAACTCGATCAAGTGTCGAGCTGGCTTGCCCGGCATCGCTGAGCGAGGTGCCCTAACGTCACAGATTTTGCGTACGCCCGGCTGCAACTGTTGCGACGTTAGTTGTTGAAGGGTAGTCTCCAGGCAAGCAATGTATGGTCCAAGTGGCCCGTTTGCAGTTCTACTCGTACATTTGAACCATGAGCCGCGCAACCGGAAACCCTCCGGCCCCCGACGTTGGAGAGAAGGGGGCCGAGGTAGTCGACGAGTCGGGGACTGCGCGACGCCGGCAACCCGACCCGTCGCCGGCGCTGCTCGACGAATTACAGCTGCACAACACAGTGACCGAGACCTCGCCCGGCCAGGCCGAAGAGGACATGGAAAGACCGACCCTGGCGACCGAGCGCTCCACAGAAGGTCACTCGGCCTGGTATTCCATGCTGGGCCGTCTACTGGCCAGTCGCGACGGCCGACCGGATGAGAGGACCAGGACCAAAACCAGCGCAAGTCCCCCGAACCAGGCAGCCACTCGGTCGATCGCGGCCACCGGAGTCAACAGTACGGCGATGAGGCCCTCGCACAGGCCGGGCCACTCGAATGGCAAATCCGAGTCGTCGGTCAAGGGGCAGACCATCGGCCGTTACCGGGTAGAAAGAGTGCTCGGCCACGGCGGTATGGGTGCGGTATATGCAGCTCACGATCCCGAACTCGATCGCCCGGTGGCGATCAAACTGATCCAGACTCGCAAGAAGAAGTCCGCCAACAAACGTCTGGCCCGCGAGGCCCACGCGCTGGCCCGGTTATCTCATCCCAACGTGGTCCAGGTATACGACGCAGGGGCGTACGGAGAGAGTGTATTCGTGGCCATGGAACTGATCGAGGGCACCTCTCTCAAGGAGTGGTGCGCCCGGGAGCCGCGGCCCCACTGGCGACAGATCTTGCGAGTGTACCTGGAAGCAGCTCGAGGGATCACGGCCGCCCATGATAGCGGGCTCATTCACCGCGATATCAAACCCTCCAACATTCTCGTCGGCGACGACGGCCGGGTCCGCGTGGCGGATTTTGGCCTGGCGGCAGCATATCAGGCGAGCCTGCGCGGTCCGGACTCATCCGGCGGTCAGGAGTCATCCGATAGTCAGAATGGCCAGCTCATGCTCGGGCTGCTCGATAGCGACGACCGGAGCCGGGACTGCCCGGACTCGTCACATGATACGACGTCGAGTAGTCTGCGAATCCCCCTGGGCGAACGCTTGACCCAGACCGGTACACTCGTGGGTACGCCAGCGTTCATGGCACCAGAGCAACACTTCGGCGCGACAGTGGGGCCGGCCGCCGATCAATACAGTTTTTGTGTCTCTCTCTACACTGCCCTGTACAGCGAATTGCCATTTGTCAGGCCGACAAAACCGCGCACCTTGGCCGGGTTGCTCGACCGAAAACTCAACGGCAAAATCGACGCGCCGCCCGGCAGCGAGGTACCCAGGTGGCTGCACAAGGTGCTGGTGCGCGGACTGGCCGCCGATCCCGAAAAGCGCTATCCGTCCATGCACGCACTGGTTGCGGCACTTTACCAGAGCCCGGCCCGGCGTTTGCGCGGACGGTTGCGAAACGCCGCGATGGCAGCGGTGATCGTGGCAATGCTGGCAATGCTGGCGATGCTCGGCTGGGAGCGACACAACGCAGGCGCGATGTGCGAGGGACTCGGCGAGGAGTTGGCCGGCGTGTGGGATGGCGATGTGAAAGCCGCGATGAAGCTGGCGTTCGCAGCCACAGGGGTCAGCTATGCCGACGATACTCATGCCAGGGTGTCTACCATACTGGACGACTATGCCGCGTCATGGCTGGCCATGCGCACTCGGACCTGCCAGGCTACGCACGTGCATCAGCGACAACCCGAGCGCATCATGGACTTGCGTATCGCCTGTCTGGACCGGCGGCGCGACCAGCTGGGAGCCCTCACTCAATTTTATGTCGATCGGGCCGACCGCGATGTGGTGGACAGGGCGGTCAAGAACGCAAAAGCTCTCGTGCCCATGGATCACTGCGGCGATATCGAAGCGCTCCGCGCAGCCGTCCCGCCGCCCGAGGATCCCCGGGTACGCGCTCGTGTCGAGGCCCTGCAAACCCGCCTGGACGAGCTGACAGCTCTGTTTGCCAGTGGCAAATACCGCGCTGCGCTGGACCGCGGCGCGGTATTGCTGAGCGAGATGCGAGATGTCGACTACGCTCCGATCCGGGCCCATACCATGTACCTGCTCGCCCAGCTGAAGAACAATTCGGGCGATTTTGCCGGCGCCGAGGCACTTGTCCGCGATATCATCCCCCTGGCAGCCGGGGCCAAAGATGACATCCTTGCGGCTCGGGCCTGGTCTCTGTTGATCATGGTCTTGGGAGCTGGGCAAAGTCGCCTCGAGGAGGCGAATAATTTGTTCGGTCCCCTCAACGCGGCGCTGGAGCGCGCCGATGATTCTCTGACCCGAGCCGTCGCGTTTCACAACCAGGCCAACGTGCTCAAACTGATGGGGAAATACGAACAGGGTCTGGCCAAGCACCAGTGGGCGTTGAGAATTCACGAGGCCGTGCTCGATCCCGACGATCCCAGGGTCGCAGTATCGCTCGGTTATGTCGCCACCATGCACAAAGACATGGGCAGATATCAGAAAGCGCTGGACCACCAAAAGCGGGCTCTGGCCATTCTCCGGCAAGGGTTGGGCCCGGACCATCCCGATGTCGCCAATTCGCTCAACACCATGGCCGCTCTGCTCAGACACCTGGGCAGATACCGAGAATCCCGGGTCCGCCACCAGTGGGCCCTTGCCATTCGCCAGCGGACCCTGGGCCCCAGCCATTATCGGGTTGCTGACTCGCTCAATAATCTGGCCATAGTATTCGTCCGTTCCGGGCGCTATCAAGAGGCCAGGCACAACAGCGAGCGCGCTGCTGCCATCTATGAAGAAGCTCTGGGTGGCGACCACCGTCGATTGGGCAACTCGCTCGACACCCTGGCTCTGGTTTTGCGAGAGATGGGCCAATACGACCAGGCCAGGTCCGTGGCCGAGCGCTCCTTTTCAATTTTTAACCGAGCACTGGCGCCCGGTCATCCGGTTCGGGCCTATCCCCTGATCCGTATGGGCCGAGCGTCAGTACAGCTGGACCAGCTCGATGCGGCCGAGGGTTATCTGGCCCGGGCCCTGGCCATCCAGGAAGAAGGACTGGGCCGCCATCACCCCGCTCTTGCCGAGACTCTTCTCGGGCTCGGCGAAGTCGAGCTGGCCCGGGGCAAACCGGCCGCGGCTGTGAGTTTGACCGAGCGCGCCCTGGCCGTCGGCAACCAGGAGATCCTCCCTGCGGTCAAGCTCGCCCTGGCACAGGCGCTGTGGGCTGCTGGCAAGCCGGCCTCCCGAGCCCGAAATCTGGCCCAAGAAGCGCGCGATTACTACCATCAGATCGGCCATCAGACCAAATTTGCCGAGGCGTCCCAGTGGCTTGACAGCCACTCGGACGAGCGCGCCTCGACCGGGTTATCGCGATGAACGAGGACCGAGTATGAGCCTGGCCAGGCGGCTTTCTCTCGTCCTTCTCGCTGCGTTCTACCTGCTTTCCGGGGTCTGCCACGTTGCCTTCTCCGACTTCTACCTCGCGCTGATGCCGCCGTATTTGCCCTGGCACCTGGAATTGGTATTTCTGTCCGGCATCGCCGAGATCGGGCTGGGAGTGGCCATACTCATCCACAGACTCCGGATACTCGCGGCCTGGGGCATCATCGCGCTCCTTATCGCTGTCTTTCCCGCCAACCTTCACGCTGCCATGGCCGACGTGGACCTTTTCGGCACCGGTGATCCAGGGCCGTGGAACTGGATACGACTGCCATTTCAGGCGTTCTTTATCGCATGGGCCTGGTGGCACACCCGGCCAGATACAGGTGTGGGTAAAGCGCGACCGCGGTGATTCACTTTTCGTCTTTGACGAGTCGATCGCGCAGTCGTTCGACTGCGCGGGCGTGCAGTCGGCTCGACCACGATCGGGACAGACCGAGCTGTCGACCGGCTGCGCTGACGCTCTTGCCCTCGTAATAACACTGTTCGATGAAATGTCGCTCCTTGTTGGGCAGCGCGGCAATGGCTTGCTGGAGTTTCTGGCGCAGCCGCTTCTGGACCAGAAGCGCATCTGCATTGGCCTGCTCACTGGACAGTGGCTGCTGACCGGAGGATTCGTAATCGTCGAGAGATATGGTGAGCATCGTGGCGATCGACCGCATAGTATCGTACAGCTCGCGCAGCGATTCGACCGTGCTGGCGGGATTGCCCGGAGTGGCATTGCGCCTGGCCAGGGTGCGCTGGCCCGCGTGCTCGAGATACTCGCTGGCCCGCTGAGCAGCGGCAAACCTGCGGTATCGCCGATGGGGTAGCTGAGTCATCTTGCGCAGTCCGTCGTAGATCGCGCCGCGAATACGATAGTAGGCAAACGTGGCAAACGAAGTGCCCAGGCCGGGATCGTAGCGCTCGGCCGCCTCGAGCAGGCCGGTCGTGCCCCAGCCGATCAGATCGTCTTTTTCGATGTGCTCGCGGACGTCGCGATATACCGTCGATGCGATCGCTTCCACCAGATGCATGTATCGGTCGACCAGCCTGCGCCGGCCAGCCGGGTCGAGGCTGTGGCGATTCGCTTTTTCCACGGCCGAGCGACCATAGCCCCGGGCCGAGTTTTTGGACAAGGGCAAGCCGAGACAAAGCCCGATCGACCAGCTGAGCCAACATCCAGCCTTTGTCGTCTATAGGAATTATATTTACATACAATAAAAACCCGGCTGCGCTGCTTGCGGTCATCAACGCGGGCGATCGCGATTGTGCCGAAACTCTGCTCGCCCGGCCCCATTCCCGCGCTGCGCCCGGCACACTTTTCTACTCGAGCTGTTTAGCGCCGAGGGCGAATAGTGAGATGGCACGACGATTACGAACCGTATTGGCCTGGGCAATAGCCGAACGTGATACTCTTGTGATTTCAGCCTTTCCTAGTGGCCAGCTTTTGCGAAGTTTGGTATGGGAGATAGTCGAATGTGATACTCTCGGCGCCCGATGAGGCCAATGAACCAACTCATCAGGCTACCGCTAGATGTTCAAGTTTGATCTTTCGCTCATCCGGCATGGGGACGGTGTCAACGTTTCAACTTGGCGGCGATGTAGGCGAGTGACGCCAAGT
>JAKSDA010000280.1 GCA_022360315.1 Pseudomonadota bacterium | reverse complement strand
TTTTCCCGAATCTGCGCGCGCCCCGGCCGAGAGCGGCGATCGGCCGATTTCGGGCACCTGGGGCGCCCGGCGGGAGTCCGCCGGAGGGCTTTGCCCAACAATGGTAGCAGAGTTCGGGATTTTTCCCGAACTCTGCTAGGACGGCTAGTGCGGTTCCACGGTATTGTCCCGGGTGCGCGATTCAGCGGTAGCGATTCAGTGCGGCCTCGACCGCGGCGACGTAGGATCCACCGAATAGATTGACGTGGACCAGGAGCGGGTAGAGCTGGTAGAGCGCGACTCGCTCGTCGCGACCAGGTGCGAGCGGATAAATCTCGCTGTACGCGGCCAGTACGCGCCGGCTCACCGTGCCGAAGAGTTCGAGCATAGCCAGGTCGATCTCGCGGTGACCGCCGTACACAGCGGGATCGATCAAACACGGATTGCCCTGCGAATCGACGTGTAGATTGCCCGACCACAGGTCGCCGTGAAGTCGCGAGGGAGTTTCGGCGGGGCCGACCAGGTCGCCGAGTTTGTCGAATAACCGCTCGAATGCCGCAATCCACGACGACGGCGCGGCGCCCTGGCGCACTGCGCGCTCGACCATGGGTCGCAGCCGGCGCTCGGCATAAAACTCGGTCCAGGTTTCGGTCGGCCGATTGGGTTGTTCGAGAGTGCCGATGAAGTTGTCGGAACGCCAGCCGAATTCGCCGGCGCCGGTGTGGTGAAGCGCGGCCAGACCGCGCCCCAGCACTTCGTCGTGATCGGCTCGTGGCCGACCCGGGGCGATGAACTCCAGGGCCAAAAACGGCGCCTCGCCCGAGCTGCCCACGGCGAGCACGTCGGGAACTCGCAATCCTCTGGCCTCGGCCAACCAGCGCAGACCGTCGGCTTCGCGGGCAAACATCTCGGCGGGCGCAGCGGAGTGAGCCTTGACAAAGACCCGGCGACCGTCTTCGAGCGCCAGGTCGTACGCGTCATTGATATCTCCGCCCGACAGCGGCCGGGCCCTGGCGATCGCCGTGCCCAAAGCGCGCGCAAGTGCGTCTTTCAGTGCCCGATTCATCGTCTGACATTGCTAAAAACTCCGCGGCAGGTCCAGACTGTGCTCGGTCGAAATGTGCAAGAGCAAGCCGCGGCACGCTCGTTCGCACATATCGAATACGTCCTCGAAGCCACGCGCACCGCCGTAATACGGATCCGGGACATCGGCATCACCGCGGACCTCGGGATCGAACGTGCGAAACAGATACACTTTCTGTCGCGCTGCCCGCCCCGGCGCCTGCCGGTGCAATTCGCGCCGATTCGATCGATCCATGGCCAGTATGTAGTCGAAGCGGTCGAAGTCCTTCCTTTTGAACTGGCGGGCTCGACTGGACAGAGAGTAGCCGCGCGCTCGCGCCACAGCACTGGCCCGTTCGTCGGCTGGCTCACCGACGTGCCACGCGCCAGTACCCGCGCTGTCGATCGCGATGTCCCGGTCGAGACCTGCATTCGCGATCATGGCACGCATCACCCCCTCGGCAGTGGGCGAGCGGCAGATATTTCCCAGGCACACAAAGCAGATGCGAATCATGAGATCACAGACACGTTACCACGGACGATTTCCCGGTGGCTTGCGTACAGAGGCCATACGGCGTTTTGGCCTGGCCAGGCCGGACGTGGAGTGTCACGATCTCTTGCAGTTCTGGTACAATGAGGATTCCATGAAGAAGATACTCACAATCGCAATCGCATTGCTATTTGCACTGGCCCTG
>JAKSDA010000042.1 GCA_022360315.1 Pseudomonadota bacterium | reverse complement strand
GCGTCGCCAGAGCGGCGATCCATCACCGCCAGCGGGCTTGCTCGTCGGTCAAATACAGCCAGTATTCTCCACTCCTCGCGCACCCACTGGCGGCGCGCCTCGTCGCTCTGGCTCGGTCCGAGGTTTTTGGACCGGCTCTTACTTGCGGGGAGCGGTACTAAGCCCTTGGAACTATCGAAACCCGCGCGCATCCACCGGTCGAGCTATTCGACCCGTTCCCAACGAGCGGCCTGGACAATGGCGTTGAGCTGGGCCAGAGCTTCGAAGTAATCGGTGAGCAGTCGTTCGAGTTCGGCGAACACATCGGGAGCGACCTTGTCCTGGCCCAGTTGCTCGCCGCGCGCGCTGCACCCATCGACAAACGCCTGCGCCGCAGTGACCACGGCCTGGGTCTTGGTTGCAGCGTCAGGATTATCCTGGACGGCGCGTTCTGCGCTGGTTTTTCCGTCCATGATCTCACCGTAGACCTTGCTGCTCTGGTCTGCGACATTGCGAAACATTCGCCAGATTTCCGTGCGGTGTGATCGTGCGTAGGCATGCCATTGGGTGAGCGACTCCTCGGCCCGGCCGAGGTCGATATCGCGTTGGTCGCGCAATCTGAGGCCGTCGAACACGGTCTGGAGATAGGCGGACGTATCGTCGCCGAGCTTCTCGCGTATCATCGTGCTCTGACCTTTGGACCCACTGGCGCCGATGGCAACCGGAGCCGCGCCCAGGGCGACCTGGCCCGACAGTTCGATCCCCTTGCCGCGACTGAACCGGCGGTACTGAAGGCGGGCCTTGGCCTTGCTGTTCCACTGTACGTTCCACTCGACTGCGATATCGGCCGTGTCCTGCAGTGATACGTCAAACGGGTTGGTCATCGCGAACTGGGCGTCCAGCGACAGCAGGGCCTGGTCGAGGTAGCCGGCAAACGCGCTGGCCAGGTCGCCGCCGCGACCGCTTTCGATGGCCCCCTTGGCGCTGTCGTAGAGTTCTTTTTCGGCCAGCTGACCGCTGAAGCCCGAGCCTGCCGCGGAGCTTTCACTGGCATCGAGTCGGTCGAGCAAGTCGGCCTCGAGTTCTTCGAGCCATGCTGCCTGGGTCTCCTCTCCAACCCCCTGAAACTTGGTCGACGCCTTGCCGGACAGAGCGAGCTTGACATTCCAATAGGTGCCGTCGTTGTCGGGGTTGGCGTGGTTGTCGATCCAGGTACGGGTAAACGTGGCCGATAAATTGCCGATCGAGAGCTGAAATGAATGCTGACTCTGATTGGCATGGCGACGCTGTTTGGCGCCATCGGCGCCTGGTTTTTCGAACGTCATCCAGCTCCGGTTGTAGCCGTAGCTGGCCCCGTAGCCGAGAACGTTGCCCGAAGTACTGGTGCTGACCGAATTGGTCGTCACCCGCGTCACTCCGTCGTGCTCGGCGACCGACTTGGTGGCCATGAGCTCACCGCTCTCCGCTTCATTGTAATGCTCGTCTGCGGCACGACGGGGGTCGAAGTCGTCGCCCCGACCGAGTTTGTGCAGATTTTTTTCCAGCCTGCTCAGTCGAAACGCCATATCCGCGGCCCAGTGCTCGGCGTCGATGAACACCTCGGTGCTGGTCCGCCCGTAGCCGAGTTCGCCATCAGCTGCCAGTACCGAGGCCAGCTCGGCTTGAATTCCGCCGAATGCGCCCCAGGTCCGGCTGACTCTCAGCCTGCGATCGTCCTGAATATCGGTTTTGCCCGAGTAGGTGAATCCGCCGCCCGCATTGAGAAAACCCAAAAACGAGCCACTGACGCTAAACTTGAAGGAGAATTCGCGAGCCCCCACACCGGCACTGGTAAGTGGGCGAACTTCGCGCAGAAGCCTGTGGTGCTTGGCTTCGGACAGCTCGAGGGTGACGGCGAGTTTACCGAGGCTACTCACCTTGGCGCTGCGCTCTTCGACCACGGCTGCCTCGTTTTCGACCCGGGCTTCGATCTCCTCGTCTGTGACTCCGGCGATGTCGCGGTCGAGCTGGTTTACCTCTTCGACGATCTCGGGCCTGCGCCACGCTGGATCAGCCAGATAGTCGTCGACTGTGGCGCGCAGTCGGTCGAATTCGGCCTTGGCCTGATCTTTTTCGGTGCGCACCGCGGCGATGCGGTCTGCCAGGTCGGGCTCTCGCCGCTTGTCCTTGCGCGAGATCTTCTTCAGCTTGTTGACTCCATGCCCTGTGCGCAGCTCTTCCTTGGCCCGTATGGCGCGCACATAGCGCAAAAGGGCCTGGCGCAGGCTGGCCAGGACCTCGTCGAGGGCGCGCATGCCCTGCATGGCGTGGAGGCTGAACGGGGCATCCCCGCCGGCCTTTTCCGAGTCACTGCGCAATGTCTCCACATTGATTCGATTGAGCCGCCTGGTGACCAGACGCTGGCCGCGGAGCTGGTCGAGATCCTGGCCCAGCTCGGCCTGCCTGCGCTCGATAACAGGCCTGGCTCGCTCCTCGCCGATGCGTTCCGAAACCAAATGTTGCGCACCCAGGTTGTCGAGCTCGGCGTTCTGTTCCTCTTTGCGCCGTTCGATTACCTGCTCGGCCCGCAGGTCGCGCGCGATCGGGTTGTCCCACTCCTCACTCTCCTCGCCGCCGATCAGCTGCTGTCGCCGCGCGGCCAGCGATTGCCTGAGATGATCGCGCAACCCGTCCGAATTGCGGCTATCCTGGTCAGGCCTGCCATAGCGCGCGGCGGTGAGGGTTGTCCGGCCAGGAGCACCTGACGGGACCAATTCGGCACTGTCGGCAGAGTTGTGATCCGTTTTGTAGCGTCGGTCGGTAGGTCGCATCGTTCTGTCCGCGTTGGCTGGTGGCATTTCGTTGTACGAAGTACCAGGCCGATCTCTTCCTCGAGATCGCGGCAAAACCCTCTCACGGCCTCGCAATGGCAAGATTTCCAACCTTGGTTGCGCTTTGACGGCGCTGCAGTACCCGATGGAACCAACGTATGGCAAAATAGATATGGTCACGGTGGGTTCGCCGAGGCTGGCGACCTGGTCTCTGGTATTTGCCAGTGGTGGTCAGCGCGTATGAGCCAGCAGCCAGTCCATCACCTGAATTTCCAGTCCGCGCGGCGCGCCCATGTCGAGTTGGATCGCCGGCGGGAATCCGACGTGCCCACCCCGATCGAGCCAGCGCACCTGCAGATGCCGACTGGCGCGGCGCAGATGGGGCCGAATGGTATGTTCGGGCAACATCGGGTCCATCCGCTCCTCGACCAGAAGCGCGGGAATGCGCAGCCGATCGAGAATCGGTGCTGCCGAGGCCCGGTGATAATAATCGAGTGCGCCATTAAATCCGTAACGGACCGCGACAATCCGCTCGTCCCACTCCAAAAACGTGCGAATGCGCCGCGCTTCTCCGGGCGGGATTTGCAGCGGCAAGTGCCGGCCCGATTCGCGCCGCCGCGCGGCCACTGCGGCGTACATCGCGGTCATGTGGCGCAACAAGTAGCGGCGGTAGATCGCGCTCCGGGGCGCATCCATATGCCGTTGAGTCGATGCCAGATGGAGCGGAGCGCACACTGCGGCGACTGCCCGCAACCGAAGGTCGCACGGCTCGGCGGCCAGACGCAATGCGGCGTGTCCACCCATGGAATAGCCGAGAATCAGGATAGATCGGTAAAGCGACAGCTCTCGGTCGGCCATGGCTGCGTGCAGATCCGCGGTCTGCCCACCGTGATAAAAATCTGCGCCCAATCGATCGGCACCGCGCAGGGCGATGCGAAGTACACTGCATCCCGCCCGCACGATCGCCGCTGTCGCCCTTCTGACGTAATAGCTGTCGGGCGAACCGGCGAGCCCGTGCACCACAATCACCACGGTGTCGGCACCCGGCCGACGGTGATGAATACCGCTGAGCCGCAAAGCACCGAATTCGGGATCCGGGACCGACCCGGTCCACAGATGACCCGGCGGTACCGGAACCGAGACTGCCATGTGTTTGACGATGGGAACAATGGTCCACAGATGACCGCGCAGAGCTCGCAGCATGGCCGATTGTACCGCGACTTCACGCGGTGACAGTGATCGCAATGGCGTGGCCCCGGGCGATCAATGTCCGCGGATCGATGACCAGCAACGTGACAGTATCAGTCGCGGGATGGAGGGCACTGAAGCGCAATACGCGCTCATCGCGGGCCGCGAGTCTGAGCCCGGAATGGCCTCCAGCGATATCGATCGCGCAGTGGGCCGGGCAGTTGATATGAATCTCCGTGCTGTCGCCCGCGCGCGGCCTGGCCTGCGAGATCGCGACCGTGCCGATGGGCGGGCGATGCCCTTCGAGGTCGTCGGTCACGCCGGATGCGGCCCAACTATGGTACCAGCGGGCCAGTTCCTCCACATCTATATCGGCTTCGATCGCGACGATATCAAACACGATATTGTGATGGATCCACAGGTAGCGGGTCATCAGCGGGTGACTGTAGACCGCGGCGCAATGGCCCAGGCCGCTGGGGCCGCGAGCGAAAATCGGGCTCGGAGACGAATGGGTACTACCCAGGTTGAGAAACCGCTGCCGGGCGGTGTCGACGCTGTCGTGGGCCACGTAAAGGGAGACCACAACTCGCTGGTTGTCGCTGCGCAGGCTCCAGGTCTTGTGGACCTCGCGCGCGCCCGGGAGCAGTTCCTGGTAGCCGAGCTGCCAGCGGTTGCGGTCGAATACGTCGGCGTCGAGCGGGCTGGGCCAGGCCTGTGCGATGAAGCCATCGCCGGCATTCGCCATGGCACTATCGTAATCCACACAGGCGGTGAATTCGCGCACCGCAGGCGCTTCTCGCGACACCGTGCCGCTCACCACTCCATCGACCGCGGTGACTCCAGTATATGATATTATATCATCGATTGTGCCGCGACGGACCCTGGGATCGTCGGGAAACGTTTCATCGGTTGCGTCGGCGACATAGAGCGCAGTCGGCTGCGCACCCAGGTGCGGACCGGTCGTTGAATCAGCAATGGTATGCGCTGAACGGGTTGGCGACTCGACACCACAGAAAGCGTGGTTGGCAAATGCGGACCGTATGGGATCGCGCTCGGGTACGATCGGTGGGGTTTCGCTGGCCCTGTAAAATGGGTTATTGGTCTGTCCACGTCCAATCAGGCCAGTTGGGCGCAAGTATCCAAAGCGATCCATGTAGCAGTAGGCGACGTCGTACACTCCGACACAACGCAAGGCGACCTGCAGGATGGCGGCCTGGTCGTAGCAGTTGCACGGCAGCACCGGATCGTGGAGATAGCGGGCCAAAAGCAGGGTGACGTCGTTGAAGTCGTAGTTATCGCTATTGCCGGCAGTGATGCTATGGGCAATGTCGGTGTAGTGATGACTGCCTTGCCACACGTCGTAGCGGGGTGGGATGCGATGAAAGACTGCCCGCACGATGTCGCCGACCAGTTCAGCATGTGGTCGACCGGCCGGATCCCAGCGAAAGTAGCCGTCTATCGTGCCGCTCTCGGCCTCGACTGCGGTGTTGCTCTCGATCCGGTCGGCCTTTTTGCTCTCGGCACCGCCGGACGGTTGGTTTAATGCCCCGGCCAGGAGTCGCATCAATTCGACCGGGATGCCGCGGGGAAGTATACCGACGACGTCTCGGGGCAACCAATATATCTCGAGCGGTGGGCTTTCTGCGGTTTGGGGCGCAGCCGGGATGCCTTGCCGGTACAGCCGCCACACGATGGAGGCGCCCTTTAGCGGAATGAATCCCAGCGCTGTCACCTGCATGGCAACGTCGATATCGATCTCCTGATCACCATCGCGAGCGGCATGAGCGCGGCCCGAGAACAACACTTTGTGGCCCTCGAAAAACCCGCCGAGTCGATAGACGTCCGATCGGTTGCCATCGTCAATCCGCACGCGGACGCGCAAGACGACGTCGCGACCGGCGACAAAGACAGCTGGCCAGGTAATAGACCGGTCGGCCGCCTCGCCGCTCGATTGGTCGAGCTGCCACAGAGGCGCGTGTCGGGGTACCACTCGATTGTCCACACGAGTGAGCAAACGACTGGCGGTATTGTCGTGAGTGATACGGATAACCTGGAAGTTGTGCATGGCGACTCTTCTCAATCCTGTTGCTGCAACGGCGTTGCCAGCACATCGTCCGCGGTGATTTCCGCCGAAGTGACCTGGTGTAGCCAGCGGTGCAGTTCAGTTGCATCATTGGGCAGTTCATCGCGCCACATATCGATACCGTGGAGGCGGTCTCCGGTGGCCAGCAATGTGCCGTCTGGCGAAAAAACCGCGACGTTGGCCGCAGTTCTGTCCAGTTGATGGATGACGTGACCCTTGCCGCTGCTCACCTGCCACAACCGAATCGTGCCGTCTTCGCAGACCGTTGCGATCCGGCTGCTGTCGCGGGACCAGTTCACATCCGTGCATTCCTGGACAATCAAACGCCGGTAGGTGCGGTCCGGCAGATACCACAGCAGAACGTCGTCGGCACCGCGTCCCACCGATGCCAGGTATTCGCCATTGGGAGAAAACCTGGCACTGCGAACCGGGTGCTGGTGACCGGCTAGGACGCGTTCGGTCCCGGCCTCGACATCCCATAACCGGATCAACTTGTCCTTCCCCGTGGACACCAGCTGACGACCGTTGGGCGAAAAAGCGACGTGCCAGACCTTGCCGGCGTGCTGCCCCAGCACCCGGTTTTGCCCGGTGGCCACCTGCCATAGAAAGACTCTGCCGTCGGCATCGGCGGAGGCCGCGACCCGACCATCTGGCGACACGGCGAGATGCAGAACACGAGCACCATGTCCGGTGAATTCCGTGCGATGGCCGGTCACCAGGTCCCAGCGGCTCACAGTGTGGTCGTCACTGGACGTCATCAGGGTCCGATTATCCGGCAAAAACGCCAGCGCGGAGATTCTGCCGCGGTGACGGGCAGCAAGCCGGGTCGAGTCGCGTTTGCGGTCGTAGACATTAACGCTGCCCGCATAGCTGCCAGATGCCAGCAGCGAACCATCCGGTGAAAACGCCACGACATCGGCAATGTGTTTGTGATCGACGATCTCGGTGTGGCGGCCGGTGACCAGATCCCACATGACGACTCTGCCCGAGGAAGTGCCAGAGGCCAGATGGGTGCCGTCGGGTGAAAACGCCACGGCGTCGACATGGCCGCCTTTGGTGTGCAATCGGCGATGAGTGCGGTTGGCCAAATGCCATTCGCGAATGCCGGTATTCCGACCCGCCGACCATAATCTCTGGCCGTCGCGGGAGAACAAAACCGTGAGGACCATGTCCCGCTTGCCGACATAAGTCCGGTGCTCCACACCGGTAGCGCGATGCCAGATTCGCACCGTGCCATCGGCCCCCGAGGACGCGACCAGCGACTGGTCGGGCGCCAGAGCCACCGAGTAGGCAACCCCATCGTGCTTGCCCAGCAACCGCGCTTGCCCCGAAGCGACGCTCCACATTCGAATTCCGCCATCGCGACACGCCGACACCACGTAGTCGTCATCGGGCGACAGCTGCACTTGCATGACCCCGGCCGGGTGGCGATAGGTCGCTTTCGGAATCATCGGGCGCGCAATGCGGGGCGGATTCAGCTGAGGCGGAGTGGCCGGGCGTTCCGGTCCTGCGCTCGGCACGCTCCACAGACGTACATCGCCATCTCTGCTGGCCGATACCAGAGTTCGGCCATCGCGGGAAAAGACCAGATGACGCACCTCATCGCTGTGCGGCTCGAGGGTCTGGTCGGGCTCTGCTCCGGATAGACTGGACAGTCGCATATCGCCAGCAAAACTGGCCGAGGCCAGCCAGGCCCGGTCGGGCGAGAAAGCAATGGTCCAGACCGGGCCCTGATGGCGAAAAACCACCCATGTATGCCCGCTTTCCAGGTCGCGCAACCGAACCGAGCCGGCGTCGTCACCGCTGGCCAGATATGCGCCGTCAGGCGAAAACACCGCGTTGTTGACCCGGGCGTCGTGATCGTCGTAGACCTGCAATTGCTTGCCGTCGAGGTCCCACAGGCGCACGGTCCCGTCTCCACTCGCCGAGGCGAGGACCGGCGCCGTGGGGGAGAACGAGACGTGATGCACCCAGTCGGTGTGGCCGTGCAGCCGTTTTCCCGTACCCTTGATGAGATCGCGCAAACCCACCGTATTGTCTTGACTGGCCGACGCCAGCCGGGTGCCATCGTGAGACAAAAAGATCTCATACACCACGCTGGCGTGGTCACGCCAAACGTGGCGCGCGATCCCGCGGTTCTTGGCCTCGGTGGCCACGAGCCGCACCAGCGACCAATCCACCGCAGTGGTCGGCAGGGTTTTGAGCCAGGCGATCGATGCGGTGGCGTCGCGCTGGTAGTCAGCCTGGGTCACGATCAGCTGGTGATAGCGCTGCATCTCGCGCTCCCTGGCCTGCTCGGCCTCGACATAGCGGGCCCGGGCCAGCTCGCTCTCGGCGATGATGCGCGACACGCTGATCACCGCGGTGATCGCCAGCATGGCGAGTAAAGTGGCAGCTACCGCAACCAGGGCACGATGGCGCTGCAACCAGCGTTTGATCAGCACCCCCGGCGAATAGCGATGGACACTCACTCGCTGTCCGTTGAGGAATCGCTTCAGATCATCAGACAGATTTCTGGCATCTTGATACCTCTGCTCTGGCTCTCGGGCCATGGCTTTGTCGACGATGGCGGCCAGGTCTGTCGGCGCATCGGGGGCACACTCGGCCAGCGGCACCGGACGTTCTTTTTTCAGCCAGTGCAGCACTTCGTCGGCCGAATTGCCCCGATGCGGAGTAGCGCCAGCACAGATCTGGTACAGAATCGCGCCCAGCGCGTAGATGTCGGCGCGTTCGTCGACGTCTACCCCGCTGGCCTGCTCCGGTGCCATGTAGCTCGGAGTACCCATGATGGCGCCAACCACGGTGAGCCCGGTGAGGCTGGCGTCATCTGCGCTGCTGGCGCGTTCGACCTCTGCCTCGGCGTCGAGATCCTTGGCCAGGCCCCAGTCGACCACGATGGTTTCGCCGAAATCACCGACAATCACGTTGGACGGCTTGAGATCGCGGTGGATGATCCCCTTGCTGTGGGCATAGGCGATGGCGTCGGTCACGGCAATGGCATTGGGCAAATACGACAGGCGGGCTTCGAGGCCAGCGGCCGCCTCGATGAGCTCGGCCAGAGTACGCCCATATACCAGCTTCATGGCATAGAAAGGCGCGCCCGTGGGCCAATAACCGGCCTCGTATATGGGCACGATCGACGGGTGCTCGAGCTTGGCAGTGATCAGCGCTTCACGCAAAAAGCGAGCCTGTGCCTCGGGGCCCTGGTCGAGGAGTTCCTTGATGGCCACATCCCGGCGCAGACGGTGATCTCGAGCTGCACTCACCCGGCCCAGGCCACCGCGGGCGATCTCGCGTCCCTCTCTGTAGAGGTCGCGAGGAATGACCGGCAGATGTGAGTGCCTGGCTCGAGGCGCAGAGCTCGACTGCAAAGCCGGTGAATATTCTTTCCTTGCGCCGTTGCTGGACAGCTTGGTCGTGTTCGTGTGCTTCGCCGAATCGACTGTCGAAGCAGCTGAATCGGCGCTGCACTGTGGGGCGAGTTCGGTCGCGCCAGCGATTGGCGAGGATGGTTTCGCACCACCATCGCCTCCCATTGCGGGTGATCGGCCACGACCTGGCTTCGCGTCGCTCATCTGTATCTCTTCGGTCGTACGGGAGAACCTCGGCGGAGAACCTTGCGGGACAATCGCTCAGACTGATATGCTAGCATCCGATCGTCTACCGGTGTGATCGTGCGTGTAGATCGATCGTACCGTTTCGCAAACTGCAGCCAGGAGAAGTCATGAAGTCGCATGGCAAGGGACAGTACGACGACACTTTACCCCGTACCAAGAAACGACTGGTTGTAAAACCGGAAACCATTCGGACGCTGCATCTCGGTCGGCCAGCGCTGAGGAATGTGCATGATCTCAGCAAGGACGAGTGTCCTCACCCACCACCAGACATTCTCCCAGAATGATAATCAGGAAGTTCATCTCCAAAGAATATAATAAAAATAGATATTACAAAAAAATACAGCAAAAGAACCCAACCAAAAGCGATGTAACAACACCGACAAAAGTCCCGATGATCCCGTGCTATCGGGCCGTGAATCTCGTCGCTTCAGTAATTATCTGTCTATCCGGGTCTCCTCGATCCATCACCGCGGCATAACAGAGCTGAATCACGATTGCTGCCGTTTTTTGCCCAACTGGGACGTTCACTCGAGGCGTCCTGGCTCGACGTCGGTCGCGATGAGGCGGTTTTCGCCGACCTCGCTTACCGGGAACTATGCCGCAGTGCTGTTTTTGAAAATGTATCTGTTGCGGCGATTCTCGACTGGTTCTTCTCGCCATGCCCGGAGCTGGCTCAGCCCAGCAAGGCCAGGTTTGGTCAGCCACCAGTGATGCTCTATCAAGGACGCGACTTCTCCATCGAGGCGCTGTTCTGGATGACCAGTACGACCTCTATTCACCAGCACAGCTTTTCCGGCGCGTTCACTGTGCTGCACGGCTCCAGCGTGCACACTCAATGGCGTTTCGAGCCCACCCGCCGGCTCAAATCATCGATGCACCTCGGCCGGCTGCAAATCGAGCGCACCGAGATCCTCCGCGCTGGCGATGCCCGTCGCATTCGCGCCGGCCGTGACTTTATTCACCAATTATTTCACCTCGACTCGCCATCGGTATCCATCGTGGTCAGAACGCGGGTGGAAAAAGACCACCTGCCCCAGCTGTCCTACCTGCCCCCGGGACTGGCCATGGATGGATTTCGCGAGGATGGAGTCATCGAGCGGCAACTGGCCTTGCTCGGGCTCATGATGGACTCGGCCGGACGTCTCGACGGGCAATGTGAAGCGAAATTGTCACCGAGCCAGGCGGCCGAGCGGCCGGTCATGCGAGCGGCCGGATCTTCGATGGCTGGCAAGGTCGAGCAATATGCGGCGCGAATTCTCGACCAGGGCGATGGCGAGGCAGTTTATCGCGTGCTCTCGTGCCTGATCGGCCATGGCATCGAGCCCGACATGCTGGCCAGGCTGATCGCACACGCCCGGCGCAAGCACGGCGAGGTCATCGATGATCTGCACGCAGCAGCGCAAAGCCAGCGCCGCATTGCGCTCATCGGCCAGCTGCGCGACACGGTAGTTGCTCGCGACCAGCGTTTGTTGCTGGCCCTGCTCATGCTGCTGCCGAATAAAAACTCGATCCTCGACGTCATCGCAGCCGAGTATCCCGGCTGCGATGCTGCCGATCGCGTGCTCGATTGGGCGTGCCAGCTCTCGGAGGTCGGTGATGTCGGTGTCGAATTCGACGAGCTCAATACAACGCTGTTCCGCGCCATGCTCGATGGTTGTGACGAAAAAGGTCTCGTGGAGCGACTTTCCGCCGAATACGATAGGCGCGATGTCGAGGCCATGAAACCAGCCATTATGGAACAGGCCGGCAAGCTGGCCCGGTCAGAGATCTTTGCGCCGCTCTTTGTCGACTCCCCGCTCGCCACCGAGCCCGATGCCAACGCCGTGTCGCCTCGACTGTCCGGCGTTACGGCGCACAACGAGCTGAACGCTGCCAGCGCGCAACAATTCCGGCACCACAAATATCTCGTCGTGGAGGGTGCTGTCGAGGACCCACTACTTGCGATCGTGTACAGATATGCCCTCCGAAGGGCTCTTGTCGGCCAGGGGTGTTCCGATACCCAGGTTCCCGGCACGCCGAGCTTTGATGTCGATATACTCATGGAGACGCTTCTCGAGGTCGCAACCGCCACGGTGGAAGAACTCACCGGGCTCGATCTCGATCCGACGTACTCGTACTTGCGGATCTACACACACGGCGATGTTTTGCCCCGCCACCGGGACCGACCGGCCTGTGAAATCAGCATGACTCTGTGCCTCGGCCTGGACCCGGGCTCGGCCGGTGCAGACTATCGCTGGCCGCTCCTCGTGCAGGGCGAGGAAAATGGCGAGGAGGTCGCCATTCCGTGCCAGCCCGGTGACGGTATCATCTACCGCGGATGCGATGTTTGGCACCGGAGAGAGGCATTTGCCGGCGTCCATCAGGCTCAGGTCTTCCTGCACTACGTCGACCGACACGGACCGCACGCGTCCCTCAAATGGGATGGTAGGCCAGGGCTGGGTATGCCCCGCGAGCCTCGAAAGAGGCGCTCATAGCAGCGTGCGGGAAACCGCCCAAACCTCAGAGCAAACTCATAACAGCTTGATATTTAATAATAATCTATATTCTGGCGAGGCGAGATGGACGACCGGCCAAGACCGCAGATTATTTTTTGACCGGCCCTTACTCGGGGGTCGGTCAATCGGGTAGTCTCGCGCGACTTCTGCACATAACTCCGAAGGAGCAGTAATCGTGACCAAGAAGCAGGGAAATAGCGCCCCGGTGGTGACCAAAAAAACCCCGGGCAAGGATAGCCCGGCGGCGACCAAGAAGCAGGGTAACCACAACCCGGAGAAAAGAGGCGATCACATCCGTCGAGTGGGGATTGTTTTCTCCGGTGGCCCCGCCCCGGCGGCCAACGCGGTGATCTCGGCGGCAACGACGTCGTTTCTCGAGGACAACCGCCAGGTAGTCGGGTTCTTTCACGGCTATTCCAACCTGCAGAGCTACCATCCGGTGAGTCGCCGTCTCTTGCCCGACGAGCACTATCGGGTGTTCGAGGAACGCGATGTACGGGGCCTGCGCAATAGCCGCGGAATCAATATCGGTACAGCGCGATCCAACCCGGGCAAGGACATCCACACGCCCGACGACCTCACGGACCCCAAGAAGACCGAACTCTTGCGCAATGTGTGGAGTGCTCTGGTCGATCTCGAGATCGACGCGCTCATCTCCATCGGCGGCGACGACACGCTCAAGACGGCCAATTTCCTCTACGAGTACCAAAAACTTCTGCCCGCCGACGCACGCCACGTTCAGATCGTCCACCTGCCCAAGACCATCGACAACGACTACCGCGGTATTGACTTCACGTTTGGTTTTTTCACCGCGGTCGATGTCATGGCCAAAGAGCTGCAGAATCTGCGCGCAGACGCCATGGCTACCAGTGCGTATTTCATCGTTGAAACCATGGGTCGCAAGGCGGGCTGGCTATCCTACGGTGTGGCCATTGCAGGCGAGGCCAACCTGGTTATCGCCACCGAGGATGTCGAGGGCGATCTCAGAGTCGAGGAACCCAATCAAAAGGGCAAATCCGAGCGACATCTCTCGCTCGAAGCTCTTGCCGATCGCATCGTCGATCTGATCCAGACCCGAGAGCGGCGCGGCAAGCATTACGGCACTGTGGTCCTGGCCGAGGGTCTTTCGGAGCTTTTACCTCAAGAACAACTCAAGGGCATGCCCCGGGACGAGCACGGCCATATCTCGCTGGGCAGACTGGACCTGGGCAAGCTGATGGCCAAGATGGTCAGCGACCGCTACTGTGCGCGCACAGGTGTGGCCAAAAAAGTCTCGAGTGTGCAACTCGGCTACGAGTCGCGCTGCTCGCCGCCCCACGCTTTTGACGTCATGCTGGGCAGCCAGCTCGGCATCGGAGCCTATCGGGCCCTGATCGAAGAAAACCTCGACGGGCACATGGTGAGCGTGTCTGGCCAGCTCGACCTGCAATACGTGCCGTTCAAAGAGCTCATCGATCAACGCACACTCAAAACCGAAGTGCGTTACATCGAACCCGGAAGCGACTTTCATCGCCTCGCACGTTTTCTCGAAACCCGCGTCGACAACCTGGTCGAGTGGAGCCCAGGCCGGCGCTTCGAGATGTAGCCTGCACTTCACTCATTCGTGCCGATGGAGCGCGAGCGCAGACTGAATGCGCGCGCGAGCCCGATCACGCGGCGCCAGGGATTTTTGGCAAAGGGCGCGAATCCGGGTCATTTCAGATATTTTTCATTGATCTCTCGACCTTGGCCAGTACACTTCACGCTATGCGATATTTGCCTACATTATTGGTCATCGCTCTTTTCGGTTGCACCGGTACGGAAACTCTCGACGGGCTTGTCGACGGCATCGAGCCGGGTGGAGAGAGCGAACAAAACACCGAGACAGAGCAGTTTCGTTCGTGCGTCGATGGAGAGATTCCCCGGGATCTACCCACTGTCACCTGGACACGCTTCAGCAACCGATTCATCACCCTTGGTCATCCCTGGCATAGTGCTCAGGATGTCGTGGCTGCTGCCGGCTCGGCGACCGCTCTGGCGGGCAAGTTCTCCTATGGCACGTTCAGCAAGGATCTCGAGGGTGAGCGGATCGAAGTATGGATCGATGACTGTGCGGGCGGGTATCGCCGGCTCGGCGAGCGAGTGACCGACTCGGACGGGCGCATAGCGCTGCCACTCGACGCCCTTGCCCTGCCCGAGATCGGTGAGTATGGGCTCTATTTCCGGGTCATGGGCGATAACAGCGATGCCCGGGCAGTGTTGCGCGTGTACCCGGTCGGCAGCCAATTTATTGTATTCGACATCGACGCCACGCTGACCACGAGCGACACCGAGCTGGTCGGCCAGCTCATTCACGAAATTCTGGGCAGCGATTCGCAGCCAGAACCGCGTGAAGGCGCGGTGGCGATCACCGAGTTGCGCCATCGCGATCAGAAATACGAGCTCATCTATCTCACCGGGCGGCCCTATCTTCTCGACGGCATCACGCGCGACTGGCTGGTCGACCTGGGCTTTCCCGGCGGCACTGTGCATTTGACCGATGAGGTCGCCGATTCGTGGCCGTCCGAGAGCGCGGTCGGCGACTACAAGGCCGATTTTCTGCGTCAGCTCATCGACGCGGGGTTCGTGCTCTATGCGGGCTATGGCAATGCGACCAGCGACATCTATGCCTACGAAGAGGCCGGCATCGCCAAGCAGCGCACCTATATTTTGGGCGAGCACGGCGGCGAGAGCCAGACCGTCGCGGTTGGCGAAACCTATACCGAGCACATCGCTGAGGTTGGGGGAGAAGCCCCGGCCAACCAGCCGTTTCGCCGCTGATCGCGACTTGCCGTGGCCAGACAGGCGGATGCGAGGAGGACATCGGTTTATTCTCGCATCGACGCCGATATGTCAGGCAGCCCGGCGAAGCCGATTGCGGTTCCAGTCCTGGCCTGCCTCGCGATGGGGAAAACGAAACTCAAACGTGGTTCCGCGACGGTGTTCGCTGTGGATCTCGATAGTTCCATCGAGATCCGTGCACGCCTGTTTCAGTGCCCCCATTCCGACGCCGCGGCCCGAGATGGCCGAGACGGTCGCCCTGGTCGTCAGTCCGTCGGTGAATAGCGCAGCTATCAGATCCTGCCTGGTCTCGGCCGGCAGGCCACTGGCCTGTGCTCGGTCGGCAATCGCCGCCCAGTCGATGCCCCTGCCATCGTCCGACAATCGGATGACGAGGTGTTCGCCGTCGATCAGGCCCTCGAGTAAGAGCCGTCCCGGGCTCGGCTTGCCGGCTCGGGCGCGTTCGACAGGAGGTTCCAGACCGTGGTCGAGGCAGTTTCGAATCGCGTGGCCAAATGCCGACCAGAAGCTCGCCCAGCGCTTGGGATGCAACCGAATATCGCCAACAGCAATATCAACGCGAATATCGCCCAGCCCGAGCCGTCGGCCGAGAGCGGTGGCCTGCTCGCCGACCCGGCCGAGGGTGCGCTCGAGCGGCTCCTGGATCCAGGTCCTGGCCATGGCGCTCAGTTCCTCGTACGGTCTGCCTGCCTCGATGGCCTGCAATAGCTCCATGTGATCTGATACATCCACGACAACCGACATCGAACCGCCGGCGACGAGCCCGCCGATCTTCGAAGCGAAATCGTCCCATGTGGAGGCCAGGAGCTCGCGTAGCGCCTTGGTGACAGTTCCGCCCGCCCGAGCGATCTCGTCCTCGATGTGGTGGCAGCAGTCAGCCACCGTGCTGATGCCGAAAAAACTGCAATTGCCCTTGAGGGTGTGAATACGGCGTCGGTCGACTTCTGCCGGGTCGATACCGGTGGACACAAGGCCGACCAGGAGCTCGGCCTCGCTGAAGAACTCGAGGAATCCCCGTTCATCGGCGGCATACTTGTCGAGCGCACTCAGAAGGTCGCGTTGCGAAGCTTCCGCGCGCTGACCGTCGATGATGCTGGTGATGTCGGTGATGACGACCAGAATCCGCGACAATTCGCCGTCGACCACAATGGGTTTGTATTCCAGCGTCAAGGTATTGCGGTCGGTCGATAGCTGTTTGGGCAGTTCGCCGAGCGCGATATCCACGGGCAGAAGATCGTCGTAGAGCTGCTGCCACAAGATATCGAATACACCTGCGACGTCGGCATCGACGCGCGCGAGAAGTTCGACGAAAGCAGTACCCGGCGGGGCTGGACCGAAAAACGCATCGACGACGGCAGAGCGCTCCGGTGCCATCGTGCCATCCGGGAGGAGAGTCAAGAGCCCCTGGTCGACATTGTCCATGACCAGCCGCATGTCGCGATTGTGCCGCTCGAGCTCCGAGAAAGCGCGGGCCCGGGCTTTCTCGAACCACAACGCCAGCACCACGGCGACCGCGCAGACGATGAGCGTGGCCAGGAAAACCACGACGATGACCCGCCTGCCGCGGACGAGTTCGGCGTCGATGCGGGCCAGGGAGAACCCCATCTGCGCCCGGCCGATCCGGTCACCGCCTTGCGATACGATCGGTGCCCCGACATAAAGGGCGCTCTTTACCACCTCGGTCGAAATCCCATTGTCGGATGGGCGCAGGATGCCGGCCACGCCATCAACAACCTCGCCTCGACTGACAAATACGTCTCCATTTGCGTCGAGTACCCGCACGAAGAGAAGATCGGGATCGCTGGCCACAGTTGCAACGAAATCCCGAACATGGACCTTATCGCCGTACTCGAGCCCAACCGCCGCTCCCAATGCAATCATGTGGGTGACATGGGTCGCCTTGTTTCGAACCCCGCCGATGGCGAGAGATTCCAGCCGCTGCGACAGGTAGAAAGTCAGATACCCGGATATGCCGAACAGCAGCAGCGCCAGGGCCCCCACCAATTTCATCAAAAAAGACCGCGGCGACATGACGTTTCTCGCTGAATCAAGCTGATCGATATCGACTGGGCGCATGGGCGTTGTGTGGGGCGGTCGGCCGGATGGGAGTCGGCTTCGAACCCCTTTGCCGGGCGGGTTGCACCCACTGCATGGGTTGCTTCGGCTGGATCGGGCTGGGCTTGAGGATCCGGTGCCGGCCGCCCGTCCGATCTGTCCCGATCTCGTCGAGCGGGACAGGCCTCGATCAGCACCGCGGCATGGGCCCGCGGCGGGCGGTGAAAAGCGCACCTCAATGAGTTTGGAGCCCGACCGATAGATCATTGCGCGGCCCGTGGATTCACCCGGCAGCCCGACTGCCCAACCCCAGCGGCCGTCAGGAGAACCTTCATGACGTTCAGAGTATTGATCGCAGACGATTCTCGCTTTGCTCGAAACCGGGTCAAAAAAGGCCTCATGTGGCTCGACGTCGCGATCGAGGAGGCGAGTACAGGCACCGAGGCGCTCGCGGCCTGTCGATCGTTTGTACCTCACCTCATTTTGCTCGATCTCAACATGCCGGAGATGACCGGATATGAAGTCATGGAAGCACTCGCCGGGGATGCGACACCGCCCATCATCGTGGTGATCAGCGCGCAGATCCAGCCCGTGGCCATGCAGCGCGCGCGCACCCTCGGAGCCCGAGCATTCATGCAGAAACCGCTATCACCGGCGAAAATCGAGTCGATGGTGGCAAACCTGTGCGCACAACACGCAGCCGCCGACCAAAACAATGGGACCCCGGCTGGTCCGACCAAATCCTCCACCTATACGTCCGATGAACTGGACGCCCTGGGCGAGCTGGTCAACGTCGGCATGGGGCGCGCCGTGGCGGCATTGGCCGACCTTTTGGGCGAATTTGTCGACCTCTCGGTACCCCGTGTCGATTATCTCCCGGCCATCGTCAAACGGTGGAACAAGCAGACACGAGATCACCTCGTGGTCTCGCAACAGGCGTTCTTTGGCGACGTGCAGGGCGAGGTGGTCACCATGTACCGGTCGGCTGACATTCAGAAACTCAGAGCGTTGCTGGATGCCGAGACCGCTGAAGGAGAGGATAACGAGATCGCTCTCGACGTGACCAATATATTGAACGGAGCATGCCTGGGTTCCCTGGCCCGACAGCTCTCGGCCAGAATTCAATACTGCCGACCATCCCTCATCGCTCGCGACATATCCATCGAAGAGCTGGGCCGCCGCTGGTCCGAGTACGACGAGCACCTCGCCATCGAGATCTCGGTTCAGATCAATGCCCGGGAGTTCATCGGCGACGTGCTGGTGATTCTGCCGCCGGCGGTCGAAGAGAGGGTGCGAGACGCTGTAGCTGAACTCATGGCAGCATGACCGGCAGTCGAGTTGAGCCTGTTATCAGGTGTCACCGCGTACGGATTCGATGAACCGTTTTGACCGCGTTCCCGGAGGGAAACACTTGGCCTCATCGAGTTCCAAACCGGAAATAGGTGTGGTTGCTGCGGACTTGATGTCCAGCATTGTCGACGCCATCAATGTGGGCATCGTGGTTGTCGATCGCCACCATACGGTTCTTTTGTGGAACCATTTCATGGAAGCCCATAGCGGTGTAAGAGCGAATGAGATCGTGGCAAAAAACCTGTTTGAAGCCATACCAGGGCTGCCCGAGAAGTGGCTCAAGCGGAAACTCGCCTCGGTGTTTCACCTCGGCAATTTTGCTTTCAGCAGCTGGCTGGAACGGCCATTTGTATTCCCGTTCGAGGCAACCCGGAGCATCACCGGCGAGCTCGACAAAATGCATCAGGATTGCGTGTTCATACCCGTATGCGGCTCATCGACCGGGACCAACGCGGTATGTTTGACCATTCATGATGCCACCGACACCAGCAGCTACCAGATGCGGCTCGAGTCGATCAACGAGGCGCTCCGCCGCGAAACCGAAGTCAGTCAGACCAAATCCGAGTTCCTGGCCAATGTGAGCCACGAATTGCGGACGCCGCTCAACGCCATCATCGGCATGACCGGACTGCTGATCAACACCGAACTCGATACCCAGCAGCGCGAGTTCGCGTTGACCACCCAGGAGAGCGCCAATTCACTGCTGAACATCATCGACGAGATACTCTGTTTTTCACGAATAGAGGCCCGACAGATCGCGCTTCGGAGCAAAGCCCTCGAGGTCCGCGAGTGCGTGGAGTCGGCGTTCGACGCCATCGCGGTCAAGGCTGCCAGCAAGCGGCTGAACTTGGCCTATGAGATAACGTCCCGGGTTCCCGGCGCCATCATTGGCGATGCGGCACGCATTCGCCAGATCCTGACCAACCTGCTCGGCAACGCGGAGAAATTTACCGAAAGCGGTGAAATTCTCCTCTCGGTCGACGCCACGGCGTGTCAGCCGATCCGCGAGGTCGACCACCGTCGTGGCCTGGTCAGCCACGGCTGGTATGAAATTCATTTCAGCGTGCAGGACACGGGGATCGGCATCCCCGAGGATCGGATGAATCGACTCTTTCAACCGTTTAATCAGGTCGACGTCTCGACAACCCGCCAGTACGGCGGAACCGGTCTGGGCCTGGCCATCTGCAAACGATTGGTCGAAATGATGGGCGGAGAGATTTGGGTTGAAAGCGCCGTTGGACACGGATCGAGATTTCATTTCACGATCCGGGCCGAGGCGGCCCAATACAACACGCCGGACTATCTCGCCCGTGGACAGCCGGTGCTGCGGGGTAAGCGGTTGCTGATCGCCAGCGACAGCGATAGCAACCGCCGGATCATCCGGTCCTATGCCCACTGCTGGGGCATGGAGGTCCGCCAGGCCGTATCCAGCACAGCCGCTCTTCAGCTCTTCGAGGTCGGCGAATCCTTCGACGCCGTCATCATCGATATCCGCAATTCGAGAACCGATGGCCTGGTTCTCGCCGAGACGTTGCGCAGCAAAAACACCGCGTCCGAGCTGCCCATGGTCTTGCTCGACTCGCGCGGCTTTCAGGACGACGACCAGCACAGTAAGGCGGTCAACGCGGTCGTGACCAAACCGGTCAGGCCGGGCCGGCTCTACAACTCGCTCTTGCACCCGCTCGCCCGGGTCAACAGCTTGAGTCCACAGGTGGTGGTTCAGCAGCCAATCGGGCAGAAGGCGGGATTCGACGTCAAACTGGCCTCGCAAATGCCGCTGCACATTCTGGTCGTCGACGACAATGCGGTCAATCGACGTCTGGTTCTTCTGATGTTAAAGCGCATGGGGTACACGCCCGATGTGGTGGAGAATGGCAAGAAAGCCCTTACCGCGCTGTGCTCACAGCACTACGACGTGGTGCTCATGGACATCCAGATGCCGGTGATGGACGGCGTGGAAGCCACGTGCCGGGTTCGCGAAGACCTGGCCCCGAACCGGCAGCCGCAAATCGTTGCAGTAACCGCAAACGCGTTGCCCGGTGACCGGGAGAAATATCTCGCGGTGGGGATGGATGACTACATCAGCAAACCGATCAGCGCAAAAATCGTCGCCGCAACGCTGCAGAGCTGCTACCGACGCCTACAGGCGATTCACGCAAGGCGTCGCCGCAGCAAGCAGGGCCGAGCTGTGGCCTGACCCTCCAACCGTTGTCTCTCTCCTTCCTTCCAGCCTGTATCTCTCATCTCGCCCCACAGCCGTCTCCCGACCGAATCTCCTGCCATGGTTGTCTCATCGCCGTCCCAAGTCTGATACCCGGCCCTTCGCCGAATCAACCCGACGTTAGAAACGTTGTATAACCTACTAATTTGACAACGTATTTTTTGTAATAGAAAACGACTTTCATTTTTCTCCTTGACCGAAATAGAGTTGAATACTAATTTCAAGTCTATTGGGACGAAGATGGTCTAGCTCAGCGATTCGAGAAGAAAAGTGATAGTTTGCCTCTGCATGGCCTTGACGGGCCAGGACATAGCCGATGCCATTGCCGACGGGGCTCATACAGCCAGCCAGGTCGGCGAGCGCTGTGGGGCGGGTATGGGATGCGGTGCCTGCGTCAACTATATAGATGAAATGATTGAAGAATCTGGCACTGCTTGCCGGGGGAGTGGATGCCGGGATTGCCGGCGGGGGGACCGTTCTGCTGGTGAGAAGCCGGTGAGACTATCGTGTCCTCGTGCGGGGCGAGCTCAGAGGGCTGCCTGAACAGGACCTGGTCGCCGCTGTCGCGACATTTTGCAGTTTTCGAGTGATTCCGGCGAGCACGCCTGCAGCTGCTCTTGCCGGAACGGCCTGGCCCGACAATGATCGTGTGGTATGGGCCGCGCTACTGGAGTCCTTGTTTTTGCCGCACTGTTGGTCGCGCTAGTCATCCACGTCGGGACCCCGAGCGATCGTATCCGACCTCTCGACCCGTCCGAGACCTGGCTCGAATTGACCGCTCTCGCAGCGGGTGAAAAAGACCGACGAGACCGCGACCCGCCGTCTACTATCGACGAGCTGCGGCAAGAGATCGGCGAGATACTCGAACAACACGATATACCCGGCGTCGGCATTGCCCTGGTGTCGAAGACCGGTGTGCTGTGGGCCGGAGGTGTGGGCAAGGCCGACCGCGAGACTGATACCGACGTCGGGCCAGACACGATGTTTCGCGTCGCCTCGATCAGCAAGAGCGTCATTGCTCTGGCGGTGGTCAAACTGGCCGAGCAGGGGCGGATTCGACTCGACACGCCGGTCGAGGACATAGCGCCCGAAATCGCCGTCGACAATGCCTGGGCCGACAGTACTCCGATCACTGTGGCCCAGCTTCTCGAGCACACGGCTGGCTTCGACGATATGCGTTTTAACGAGATGTATGTCGCCAGCGATGGAGACGACCGGCCACTGGCCGAGATTTTGGCCATCAACCCGCGATCCCGGGTGAGCCGCTGGCCGCCCGGCAGTCGCCACGCCTATTCCAACCCCGGATATACCGTGGCTGGCTATGTGATCGAGAAAGTGACTGGCGAGCCATTCGAGCGCTATATCGAGCGCGAAATTCTGCGCCCCCTGGCCATGAACGATGCCAGCTTCACGCTCACTCCGACCATTCGCGGCCGTCTGGCCCGGGGATACTCTGGCCGGCGCAACCGGCCGGTTCCGCATCGCCGCATTTACCACCGTCCGGCCGGTGAGCTCATGGCCTCGCCGGCCGAACTGGCCCGGCTGGTCAAGCTGTTCATCGACCGCGGCCAGGCCGGCGAGAAACGGCTGGTCAGTGCCGCTGCGATCGCCCGGATGGAGCGCAGCGAGACCACATCTCTTCCCGTCCTCGAGGTCGCCTACGGCCTGGGCACCCACGGAGATCCATCTCATGCCGCGATCATGCGCGGACACGATGGCGGCCTGCCCGGCTTTGTCTCGGAATACCGCTACTCGACAGCGCTGGGGCTGGGCTATGTCATGCTGTTCAACTCCACGACCGAGGCAGTCACCGATGCATTCGCCTCGGTTCGCCGTCTGCTCTTCGCTTACCTCACCCGCGATCGCGAACTGCCCAGCCCCCCGGCCATCGATCTGCCCGAGCGAGAGTTACAGCGCTACGCCGGGTACTATGAATTCGAGAGTCCGCGCTATCAGCTCACCGGCTTTTTCGAACGCGTTGATCTCGGTGCCGAGGTGGTTGTGAAGTCGGGAACCCTTTACCTCGAACTCGGCATTGGACTGCGCGTGCCTCTGATCGCTACCGAGACCGGGCGCTTTCGCGCGCCGGGTCTCAGCGCCCCGCTGATCGCGTTTGGCCAGCGCAGCGACGGCACTCGCATCATGTTGCTGGGCGATCTGTACTACGAAGAAGGCAACGCCCTGTGGGGCAAAACGCGGCAACGCGTTCTCGACATGTCGATCTGGTTCATGGATGTGGGAGTCTTTGCCATCATCGTGTGGCTACCGGGTTGGCTATGGGTGGTCATACGCACGTGGCAGCGGTTTCCGCTACCGCCGGGATCGCTGGCGTCGCTGGCTTCGATCGGCTTTTTCGTCATGATGAGGATGTTCGACTTCGGCTCCGAAGTGGGCGCTCTTGGCGAGGTGGGACTGCTGTCCGGGACGATTTTTGCGCTCAGCGTACTGTTTCCGGTCCTTTCGGTACTGGCGGTCGTGCAGTCGATCCAGTGGCTTCGTCCCGGCTACAGGATGCGCGGCGAGATCTTCGATATGATCGTGGATCAGGCCGGGTTTCTCACCACTATTTACCAATCCGGGTGGCGCGCCACGTTCTACAGTCTGGCCACCTCTGTGGCGTGCCTGATCATGGCCGTGTTCTTGGCCTATCACGGGTTTATCGCTCTTTGTACCTGGAGCTGGTAGAGTCTCGAAACATTCATCCACTGCGGCAGGAGCAGCAACTTCTCATGAGCAAAGCAAGAAAAGGCGTCGTCGTGTGGTTCACTGGACTGTCGGGGTCGGGAAAATCCACCTTATCGGGCCGAATTGCCGAACTCCTGCGCCCGACCGGTCTTCCAGTAGAGCTGCTCGACGGCGACATCATTCGAACTAACTTATCGAAAGGACTGGGGTTTTCCAAAGACGATCGGGATACAAACATCCGTCGTATCGGGTTTGTATCCCGCCTCCTGGCGCGCAACGGAGTGCTCGTCTTTGCCGCTGCGATCTCGCCGTACGAGGCCATCCGGGCCGAGCAGCGTCAACTGGTCGAGGCCGATGGTGCCGACTTCTGCGAGGTTTTCATGAAGTGCCAGCTCGAGGTACTGATCCAGCGAGACGTCAAGGGTCTGTACAAGCGGGCTCTTGCCGGCGAGATCGAAAACTTCACTGGCATCTCAGACCCCTACGAGCCCCCGTCTCGACCGGACGTGATCGTCGAATCGGACAGTGAAACGGTCGAGATCGGCATCAAACGCGTTCTGAACGTGCTGGCGGAAAAAGGCCATGTGCCGCGCGAGGTGCTCGAGAAAATGGACATCTGATCGGGATATTGGATTCGCCCGCAGTCGGCAGCTGATCAGCCGAGCGATTGGTCGGCCAGGCGGACCAGCTGGGCCACGCTTTCCCGATAGGGAATGCACTGGCCTGACGGTTGACTCAGATAGCGCTCGATAGCGGGAAGGGCCGCGATAGCACGGTCGAGGACAGGGTTTGTGCCCGATCGGTAGGCGTCCAGTGCCAGCAGGTCGCGATGCTGGGTGTATTCAGCCAAAAGCGCGCGGATCCGGCGTGCCGCCGCGAGATGCTCGGCGCTGGCCACGTGGGCCATGGACCGAGAGAAACTGGCCAGCAGATCGATCGCCGGCCACTGGCCGTGCGCAGCACGCTCCGGGCTGAGCGCAATGTGTCCGTCCAGTGCTGCGCGGGCCTCGTCGATGGCCGGGTCATCGCCCTCCAGACCGGCCACCAGCACGGTGTAGACCGCAGTCATCGAGCCGTGCTCGCTGTTGCCCGCCCGTTCGATCAAACGGGGGATCGCGGCGAACACACTGGCAGGATAGCCGCGCTGTGCCGGCGCCTCGCCCCGCGATAGCCCGACCTCACGCTGGGCGCGGGCGTACCGGGTCAACGAATCTACCAGCAGGAGAACACTCGCTCCCTGGCGATCGCGAAACCATTCTGCAATCGCGGTGGCCACGTGGGCCGCGCGCACTCTGACCAGGCTGGGTGCATCGCTGGTGGCACATACCACTACGGAGCGACCCTGTCCCTCTTGTCCCATGAACTCATCGAGAAACTCGCGCACCTCGCGCCCGCGCTCGCCGATCAGGGCGATCACGATCACGTCGGCATCGGATGCCCGGGCGATCTGACCGAGCAGTACCGACTTGCCGGTGCCGGCCGATGCAAAGAGACCGACCCTTTGCCCCGCCCCCACAGTCAAGAGGCCGTCCACAGCGCGCACCCCTGTCGGCAGCGGCCGATCGATGCGCCGTCGAGTCATCGGGTTTGGCGCAGATCGATCGACAGGCCAGTTTTCCGTACTCGCTGGGGCGATACCCGGTCGGGCAAGGACCGAATCGATCTCACCCCGGCCGTCGATGGGACGACCCAGCCCGTCGAGCACACGGCCGAGCAGGCCCGGGCCGACCCGGATCGAGAACCGTCGCCCGGACGCAATGACCCGGCAATCCGGGCCAATACCATCGATATCGCCGAGCGGCATGAGCACGGCCTCGGGGCCAGAAAAACCCACGACCTCGGCACAGACCCGGCCGGTATCCGACCACGGACGCTCGATGGTGACCACATCCCCGTACCGAACGTCTGCAACGCGAGCGCGGATGACCAATCCGATCATTTCTCGCACCGCACCATCAACCCCGGTCGAAACGCCGTCGGCTCGCTGGCGGGCCCGATCCACGATGCTCGCAGCCTCCTGCCGGGCCCGGCCCACAATGTTGTCGGCCTCCTGACGCGCCTCGCTCAAAATGCGCCGGGCCTCTTCGCTTGCGTCGAATACCCTGCCGTCGATGATGCGCGCTCGCCGGTCGGCCACACTCACACCTTACCATACTGAAAAGTAGGATCGCTGTGTTACTCCTTGTTATACTCGGGCCCCACTCCTCCAGTCTGATCGATCGAATCCTTGCCGCCGGTGATCTCGCCCGGGCGCCAGTGTACTCGGATCAGGAATTCGACGGTGGGTCTTCGATGCCGGCGAGGTGTCTGTCCAGGGCAGCCCTGGCTCGCTTTGCCTCCTCGTCCATGCCGGTGACCAGTTGCTCCAATGTAGTGTTGTCTCGGGCAGACTCCGACCCGGACAGCCGTTCCAGATCATGGGCCATGGAGGCCAGCTTCACGGCTCCCAGGCTGGCTGCCATGGATTTGATCGAGTGCCCGGCACGCTGTAGCGAATTCAAGTCCTCATTGGCCAGCGCCGTCCGTGCCTCGGTCATGAGTTCGTGGGCAGAGCTGTGAAACTCGTCGACCATGATCCGCAATTTATCCGATGCGCTGTCACCGAGAATAGCGACGAGTTGCCCGATCACCGCGATGTCCAACGTGCCAGCGTCGACATCGCCAAAAACTCCCGCAAAGGGTGCGGAAAGTGCATTGGCGTCGCGGACTGGCCGCCCACACAGCACCTTACCGCTATCCTCGCCATCTGCCGGGGCCGCGGATGTAGATGGCGATGCGCACTGCTCGAGCTTGGCCATGAGATCCTTGATCATGATCGGCTTGGCCACATAGGCATCCATGCCAGCATCGAGAAATCGCGCTTCATCGCCGCGCATGACATTGGCCGTGATCGCGATGATACGCGGTTGCTCGCCGGTTGCAAGGTTGTCACGGATATGCCTGGTAGCGGTCAGACCGTCCATTTCCGGCATCAGCACGTCCATGAGGACGACGTCGTAACGCTGCCGTCTGATGGCATCGAGGGCCTCGATACCATTGCTCGCCACATCGGCTTCATAACCGATTCGTTCGAGCAAACTCGTGGCCAGCTGCTGGTTGACTCGATTGTCTTCCACGACCAGAATGCGCAGCGGCAATCGTTTACCCATGCCGGGGTCGAAGTCCGATACCGCGACCGGAGCAGTGTCCGAGCGGGTTCTCGCCCGGTGTCCGTTTCGCGCCAAGAGGTCCCTCAGCACATTGTAGAGCTGCGATTGCTTGATCGGTTTGGTCAAGAGCGCAGCGAAATGCTCGATCCCCTCTTCGGCCAAGCGATATACTACCGAGGTGAGCAAAACCAGAGGAACCCTCTCTGCGGCTGACTCGTCTTGCAACTGCCGAGCCAGTTGAACGCCATCCATACCGGGCATGTGATAGTCCATGATTGCGACATCGTAAGAAACTCCGCCCCTGATTGCAGCGAGCGCTTGTTCTGCGGAGCCAACCGCGTCGACCCTCATACCCCAGGCCTCGCCGTACATGACCAGAATGCGGCGGTTGGTGGCATTGTCGTCGACTACCAGCATACGCTTGGCAATGAGAACGGGTTGATCACCGCTGAGATAAATGGGAATCGTGTCATCGGTGAGGCCAACCGGAAGGTCGACGTGAAATGTGGATCCCTCGCCCAGCTCGCTGTCGACCCATATTTGCCCCCCCATGAGCTCGACCAGATGCCTGGTGATGGCCAGGCCCAGTCCCGTCCCGCCAAATCTGCGCGTGGTCGAGCTGTCCGCCTGAGTGAACGCACTGAAAATGGCTCGCTTGCGCTCCACGGGAATACCAACTCCCGTGTCTCGGATCGCAAAATGAATGATACCTTCCCGCGCTGTCTCTTGCTCTGCCTCGGCCTGCACTATCTCGCTGGTGACAGTGAGGACAACCTCACCCTCATCAGTGAATTTGACCGCATTGCCGAGCAGATTGACCAGGATCTGCCGCAAGCGGGTCACATCGCTGACGATCGAGCCCGGCACCTCGGCGTCGATCATACTGGCCAGTTCTATCCCCTTGTACGCGGCTTTCGGCGCCATGAGCTCGACAACCGTATCGAGGCAGCCACGAACATCGAACAACTGCTCTTCCAGATCGAGCTGCTTGGCCTCGATCTTTGAAAAATCCAGGATGTCGTTGATGACCGTGAGCAGCGTATCGCCGCCCTCGCGAATGGTATTGACGAAATCCAGTTGCTTGGCCGACAGTCCGACGCGGTCGTCGAGAAGCAAGCTGGTCATGCCGATAATGGCATTGAGCGGGGTGCGGATCTCGTGGCTCATGTTGGCCAGAAACTCGCTCTTGGCCTGATTGGCTTTCTCGGCCTCTTTTTGGGCCCGCTCGGCCCCGTCTTTGGCCTCGCGAAGAGCAGCGGTCTCGACCCTGGTGAGCTCGGCGACCTGGCTCTCCATATCGGTCACCAGGGTCTGCAACTGTGCCGCCATGGAGTTGAAGCTCGACCCGAGCTCGCCGATCTCGTCTTGCGACGTCCACTCCACTCGTGCGTCGAGTTGGCCGGACGCGAGGCGCTTTGCTGCCCGCTTCAAGGCGTATACCGGTCGGAGGAGCAGCCGGGCGAGCAAAACTCCCAACAATCCAGCCAACACAAATATGACCAATGAAGCGATAGCGGTGTTTCTGATGCTGGAATCGACTCCTTGCTCGACTTCCTGTGCGACGATCGATTCCAACGCCGTGGCAGCAGCGCCGAGTTCGCCTTCTTTAGCTTCCAGTTTTTCCAGATGTTCGCGCGTCTGTGGGTGACTATCCAGGATCTGCTCGCCGATCGATCGCAAGCGGCTGACACGGTCATCTACCCGTGCCGACCACTGGGGATCAATGCCAGCGAGTTGTACAACCAGAAGGCGCTTGTGCGCAGCCAGACGCGCGGACGCATCCTCCAGGGCACGCCTGTCGGCCTCCTTGCCAGTGGCTATGTAGCGCAGGAGGACGACCTGATGCCGGAGTGACTCCAGGTTAACCGCGTGGTGGTGCGGTTTTACCGCCTGCCACTGGGGAGATAATGTCGCCCGACCACCGCCGGTTGCATTTCGCTCTACCGCGATACGTGCGTCGATCTCGGCCAGGGTGGAATTCACCTCGGTGTGGGCTGTGGACAGGGCGTCGAGGTGGCGTTGGGTCCGCTGATGCGAGTCGGTCGCACTCTGCGCCACGAGTCGCATACCCTCGATGACCTCGACCAGATCGTTTAGGATCGCGACACCCTGGGCATTATGGGCCAGCTCGTAAAGCCGGTAGAGCACCACGGCGAGTTTCTCTGCCTCGTCCTTGAGGTCCGTTAGGGCCTTCTCCTCACCGCTGGCAACAAACTCCAGCGCCTCTGTCTGGATACGGCGAGCTGTTGCAAGAGTGTCCGAGATGAGCTGGATGCTCGGGATCGCGTCTTCCTCGAGCTTTGCCAGTGCGAACTGCTCCCCGGTCCAGGCCACCGCACTACTCACCCCGGCAAGCAGCAGAAACGAGCCCGCCAATTTGTACTTTAATTTCAAGGTACGATATCCGTATGCAATTCTCGGCTCATGGTCCGTGCGCTCTCACGGGCGCTGCAGGCCACAGGCATGGGCGACATCGTCGCGATAGAGCTGCCACATGTCCAGCGCTTCGCGCATTGCCGCGGTCACCCGGGGCCGCGCATCGGCTCCGACATGGTCGAGCACGACGTGCCAGGCTGCCCGGCGGTGCTCACCCTCGACCTGGCGATGGGCCCGGGTCAGGGCCAGATGGTCAACCGACAGACCGTAGTGGACCACCAGCGGATGCTCTTCGAGCGGCGGCGCCGGGCGACGCGGAGCGTCGCGGTCGAGCTCGCCGCGGTCGTATTGGGTACCCTCGATAAAGATCGTGGTCACACTGGCAGCGACTTGCCAGCCGCTCTGTTGAACCAGACGGTCGAGCGCCGCTCGATATCGAGTCGCACCGGGCAATAGCTGGATGTGGTCGAACCGGCTCATGTCCATGCCCAGGCCGCGCGGGTATTCGAGAAAGAGCTCGGGATGGGGTCGGCCCGCAACCAGGCCACCGGTCTCCTCTTCATAGAGATTCTCGGCCAGCTCTCTGCGCACCGCCGGGATCGGGCATTGCACGTATGCCCAGCCGACAAAGACCGGAAAGTCACGCACGTATGTGGCGTATTCCTGTTCGAAATGGACGTGTAATGCACTTCTGGCCACCCCTCCTGATGTGAACATCGGCCATGCCCAATGCTCTTTAGCCTCCATGATCTCGAGCAACTGCTCGCGGAACTCGGCGCGATCCACGAGCTCGATGGTAGCCCGGCTGGCCTGCCCCGTCAGCCTGAATCAGACGCCACATCTCTGCCGCACACCTCGGTTGGCCGGGTGAACGCTGCTGGCCGGGCCTTTGGCCTCACAGTAGCAAGTTTTTCGAGCCCGGTTTCGAGCCTGATTGGCCGGCGAAAATACGTGAGTTGGGCCGGCCCAGTGGACTCGGCGACCCCTACGTAATTGTACGAGTATGTAGGTTGCTTTGACCAGCTCAAAGTGAGAGGTAGCTCGCTCATCCAGCTCGCCGGGCCAGGCCGGTGGCGGTTGATCGTACATCGCACCACGGCGGCGGTGACAATTCGGTTACCAGCCTCTTCGTGTCTGACGATCACGAATCACCCAGCTATGCCGCCGAGCGCCAGGCACGTCGATGGCCATGGCAGCGGCCGATCAAATCCTCATAGTCGGTCAAGAGCCCATTCAGAACATGACTCCAGCTCTGTTGCTCCGCCTGCGCTCGTCCAGCGCGACCGAGGCGATGGGCATAGAGCTCATCGCGTACCAGGGTCCGTACCGCATCGACCAGAGCAGATTGCTTTTCACGATCGAAAAGCAGACCGGTTTTGCCGTCGCTGACATTATCCAGAACACCGCCTGATCGAGGAGCCACCACCGGCAGGCCAGAACTCATTGCTTCGAGCACCACATTGCCGAGCGTTTCATTTGCTGATGGGAAAACAAAGATATCTGCGCACGCGTACGCGTCAGCCAGCTCTGAACCTTGCAGATATCCTGTAAATGTCGTGGCTGTATCAGCAAAAAGGGTCTCGAGTCGATGCCGGTATGGTCCATCACCGACGATGGCCAATCGAACGCCCGGCAAAGCCTTCACGATGGGATGGAGCCAATGCACCCGTTTCTCTCGAGACAGACGACCTACGTATACCAGTAGAGTCGACTCAGCTTTTCCCCGGCTCAAACGGCTTCGCCAGCTTCGGCTGCGCCTGGCGGGGTTGAACCGCTGCGTATCGACACCCCGCGTCCACACCTTAAGATTATTAAATCCTTTTCGTGCTAACTGCTTTTTTGTGACACTGGAAGGACATAGATTCAAGCCGGCATGATTGTGCATCCAGCGCAGAAACGCCCACATGGGTGGGTGGAGAATATCGGCTGCAAATGAATGCCTAAAAATATTTAATGACCACTCGGTCATATATCCAGTAACATCTGTATGATAAGAAGCCACCAGCGGTATTTTACGCCGCCTGGCGTAGCGCAGGCCCGCTATTCCGAACGAGAACGGGCCGAGTACGTGAATGAGGTCCGGCTGAAAGGCATCGAGGTGGGTTTCGACGTCAACAAAAGGTGGCACCAGGGTCATTTCGGGATAAAAAGGCGCGGAATAGCCCTTGAATCCAATGATCGGCGTATTGCCATACCTGGCCGGCCCACCTGCAGGCGCAAACAGCACGCTCGAGATCTGTCTCTGCTCCAGGTGGTCTAGCAAATAGCACGTTGTGTTGACGATGCCGTCGATCCTTGGTAAAAACGTTTCACTAAAATAAGCAATTCTCATTGAGGTGCCTCGGGTCTGTTGTTGTCATTGCCTCGCTCCTCGTCTTTTCCTCCCTGTGGTATCGCTTCTCCGGCCTGATCTCCGACAATTGCTGGGGCGCAATGCTCCGCTCGCCTCGACGTCGTGCCCTTCGTCCTGGGGCCAGCCCGGGCAGGCTCTATGTCCAGCATGGTCTCACAAATAATCGCAGTTGCATTGAAACATTGGAAATGCATCATGAACCGCGGAGAGGAGGCAGCAGAAACGGCCACCGAGGGTATTCGTTGTACCTGAACCGAAACCACTATATCTCGTGCGGATGAGTGAAGCCGGCAATAGCGTTGCGCTGATCGCGCCATGATACTCCGCTTGAGAAGTGGCCGATACTTCTCTGCTACGGGGATCCACGGCACATCGTATAAATATGTCTGCAATACTATGGCGTGAAGTGATGATGGGAAAAGCTGAATTGATGAAACGTTGTATTGTTGCCCGTCTGTGTGGGTAATCTTTGCTGGGTATTGTACCAGGTAGTTCTTGCGATCAATCCAGTTAAAAAGCTGATATTCCTGGACAATCCCAATTCCCCATAGGACTGCCGCAGCTGGTTTGTAAAGAATGCTTATACCGGGCAGGCGACGCGTTTGAGTTAGAGCCAAAAGAAAGAGAAGTATCACCGCTAACCGACCCGGCCACCTGCTATACTGCGGATACAAGGGGGCCGATTGCCAGTCCGGGCTACCTTCCGCCGCTGACCACCGGCGCAGAACAAACATTAGCTCGTCACGAAAAAACAACACGGGTGTTGCCAGCAGAGCCAGATTGGCAAAAGGAATACGAAGTGTAACGAGAATGAAGAGGTGAAAGCCAATCTGCACAGCAAGCCCGAGGTATTTTAAGGGATGGCCCCGTTTTACCAGGAGCAACACCGGTATAATTGGCTCGAATACGAGAGCGAGGTAGTTGGCAATACGAAGGAACGGTAGATGCTGGGTGTCCCATATATCCGGCAGGTAGGCCACCGGCAACTGTAGAATAGCAAACAGGGCCGTTCCCTCGCGCCAGAGCGGACTTTCGAACTTCCACAATCCAGCGACAAAATAGATCAAGCACACATTGCCTAAAAAGCAGCGCAGCGCTAAACCGGGAACCATGACTCGTTGCCATTGTGTTACGCATTCGGCGCCTTTCTGCCACCATTCGCTCAGTATCAGCGTCTGGCCAACCGGTAACAGCAACAGCCAGGCCAGAAGAATGTGCATGATCGCATCATCGACATTCATGACCATGAAGTTCCAGCGATAGCTCGATACTGTAATGATGAAGAGCAGAGCCGCGCAGAGTTTGATCCGATAGCCGACAATGATGCCCCAGGCTCCGAGGCAAGCCAGACCAAGAGTAGCGTAAAGGACCCCGGACTCGATGCCGGGATGAAATAAGCCTAACCTCGTGATCCAATAAATGTCTTGTATGAGGGCGTGATCCAATAAGCCATTGGGATGACTGAAATCGGGCAGTTCACACAGAAGATTGAGAAAATAGAGAAAACTCAGCAGACCAACGCAAATACGGAACAGGTCGAGAGGGAGGGCGGGGACAGGCCGCTGAAGCCAGACCCAGGCCGTCCAGGCCTTTTCATTTCGATGCATACGGTTTTTTCTCGGTCGAAGAGTGTTGACCGGCATTAGTGCAATCGGATCATCCCATTCGACCTTGACCGGCCGTGCATCGCTCCGGCTACCCACTCGAATAGGGTGAGATCATGTAGCCACGTGGGGACCATGCAGGCGGTCGTGGATGCGAGGTACCGCGACGCAAGTTCCTGCCAGCAAAATGGCGCACCTGCCGCGGTTTGGTGGGTCTACTCGTCACATGAACAATTCACGGAACAGCTTTTCCATCTCTTGAAAGCGGGGATGCGAGGTGATCAGAGAGGGGCTCTCCTGTGCAGACGAGTCGATCAATCCCATGTCAACGAATACCTGCAGGGCGTTCCGGATGGTAAATGCACATACGCTTTCTGCGTAATGCAGGCGATTTTGCGAGAGCCACCTCCGACCGAGGGCGATGATGGAGTGTGGAGCTCGTTTGAACTCCAGCTCAACGTCGCCTGGTTCGCGAAGGGCTCGCCAGGTGAGGAAGTACGATTCCAGAAGTGGTTTGGGAATTTCGGCGACCCAATCGGGAAGCTCCGTCGAGCTGATCACGGATGCTTCTTGCTGCCAAAAGAATTCATTGGATAATAGTTGTTTTAATCGCTGCAACGCCTTGCCGGGATCTGGAAAGGTGGTGTCACAGAGTTTGGCCATGGCTGGTTCAATAAAGCTGTGGAGGCCGTTGTTTTTGAAGAAATTCAAGGTCGGCCGAGATCGCCGAGGCACGGCGTAGCAAAAAAGTCGCAAACCGTGAGGTCCGAGGCTGAACTGGGTTTGGATCAGACCTTCTTTCACGAACCAATCGAGCGTTTCTCGAAGAGAACTTTTGAGCTCTTGTCCCTCGATTCCCGGAGACTCAAAGCCTTGAGCCCGAGCGAAACCGAGCAGGGCTCGAGCTCCAGCTTGAATCTCCGAGAAACTGACCGGGCTGCTCCGGGCATGAAGCAAGACTGTGGCCACGAGGCTCCCGGCCAGCAAAGGTGTCGATCGATTGATCGATTGCGCAATTTTGTGGGCAAGTCCCCGAACAAAGAGATGAGCGTCCTTTCTGGAACTCTTCTCACTCGAGGCCCATTGTTCCCGCAAAGAAAGCGGTTCGGAGAACCTGACGTAAACCCTTCCAAGGCGCCTTGTGCACATCTTGAACAGATGCCTGAGATCGCGAAGCCTCTCGTGCTTCTTCAAGGCCCCCTGAATTTCATTGATGTATGTTTTGATTTCCGGAACTTTTTCATATTGAATGGAAACCGGAACAAAATAGACATCTTTGATATTTTGCTCGAGCCACGATTGCACGATCATGTTCAACAGGCCGGTCCTGGGAAACTGTAGTTTTCCGGTCCGAGACCGAGTGCCTTCGATGAAGATTTTTTGCATCAGGCCCTCGCTCAGCAGCTTTGTCACGTAGCCATGCAGGGCCAGTGCGTAACAAGAGTCTTTTTTGAACCGCCTGCGTATGAAATAAGCACCCGATCTGCGAAAGACAAAACTCAAGGGCCAAAAGGATAGATTTTCGCCAGCGCAGATATGGATCGGTGGAAACTCATACTGATTGAGTACCCAGCCTACCAGTAGGTAGTCGATGTGACTGCGATGGCAGGGCACGAAAACAACCGCAGAATTTTCGATCGCGGTGTCGACTTTTCGGCGGTCCGCGAAACTTATCTCGACCGCTTGAAAGCAACGCCCGAAAAACATCGACATGGCGCGAGAGAAGAGCTTGACTACCCTCGAGTCGATGTTGGTGGCAATGGAGTATAGAATGCTTTGCAGGTTGCGGGCTCGGTATTCATCCGTCGTCGTGGGCATCAGGTCCTGCAACCTGGCTCGCAAGGACGGATCTGCGAGGATCTCCTCGATCAGCTGGCGGCGTGATTTGAGTTCAACTTTCGTCTCGACAGGAGACGGCAAGGGGTAGGTTTTCTCTAGAAAATTCATCGTAGACTCAAGTAGAGAAAATTTGACGCTGAGCGCAGGAAAGCCCCGTATTTCAGGTGGACGATCGGACACCTGAGCAGAAACTCGAGATGTTTGCATTCTACACAGTCACCGTGGAAACGATCTGATGTGAGAGTGCGCGGCCCGACCGCTTGGTTCTCGCTTTATCATTTTTGGGCAAAGCTCCGGACGGCTCGGTCCTGGCCTCGCAACAGAAACGCCTCGAATTATCCCCACCTATTTTTGCTCTTTCTGATCGCGGCACCGGACATTCGATCTCTCAATTCTGGATGCGCGCATAGTTATTCTCGAATGAGGACAGGATTATGGCCTTTGATCACTGCCTGGGATTTGTCGGGCAAGTGATACCATCCTCATCTTGACTAAATCATCCGGAGTGCTAATGTGCACTGCACGTCTTGAACAGATTCGATGTTCGATAGAAGAATCAATGATCCAGCAGATAGTCTCTGCATCAAACCCTGGACGGATATCAGCTGGTGCCTGATCGGGCAGTCAATGTCAACGGTGGAGTTTCGGTGCCGAGGGCGCTCTGGCGTCGGGGTACATGGATATCTGAGCGTTCCCATACTGTGATCCGATGACATTATTGCAACAAACGAAGGGCGCACTTGTTGCAGTGGCAAGGGAACGCGCGGCCAGCGACGCGCGTTCCCTCTCTCATGCCATTTTCCGCCTCGCCGATGAGACGCCTGATCGGATATGCCTTCGGTTCGTGGGCAAGTGGAGCACGGACATCGAACGCGCGATTACCTGCCGCGAGCTGGAGGTTTGTGCCGGGAGGGTTGCCGCCAGCCTGCGGGCGGATGAGGTGCAGCCCGGACATACTGTCGGCATGATCATCAGCGATGCGCTGCAATTTCTGAGCTGTTTTTTCGGCATCGTGCTCGCCGGTGGCATTGCGGTTCCATTGCCACCCACGCATGCGCTGGGGAGAAAACGCGAGTGGCAGGCGCTGGTGGCGCAGGCGCGGCGCGAGGTCGGTTTCGGCCACATCATCGCCGATGAAGCTCGCCAGCCGATGTTGAGCGAAATTGCTGACGCGTCCGCGCTGATAATGCTGAACCCTTCCGAGCTGAATCGACCTGGATTGTCGTGGAGTCGAACCAGCTCCAGGGATACTGATGGTCCGGTGCTGATCCAGTACACGCCTGGAAGTTGCGGTGGCCACAAGGGCGTCCTGCATCACCACAGTAACCTGATGGCCAATGTTCGCGGCGTCATGCAATCGCACATGCTGACCTTTGGGTCGGTTACCGTGTCCTGGGTTCCGCTGCATCATGACTACGGATTGATCGCCACCCTGCTGCCGAATCTTCTCGCGGGTGGTGAGGTCATTGTCATGGCGCCAATGACGTTTGCCACCAAGCCAGCGCGGTTGCTCGAGGCCGCGAGCCGGTATCACGCCCACAACATCACCGGAACCAGCGCGACCTACCGATGGATTGTGGACCGAATGACAGACGGGGCCGATCGCGGGCTGAACCTCAGTGCCCTGCGTTGTTGTTCGATATGCGCCGAATCAATCGATGCCGATGCGATCGACGCGTTCGTGGAACGATTTGCGGACCTGGGAGTGCGGCGCAAGCGGTTCGTACCCGCCTACGGGCTCGCCGAGTTTACTGTCGCTGCAACATCTGCGTCGGTGGGTGAAGGCGCTTTTTTTGAGACCTTCGACGCCGACCGCCTGAGCGAGGGCATCGCAGAGATTCATGTGAATCGTGCGCGCCCGTCCTATACGCTTGTCTCGTCGGGTCGCCCGATCCCCGGTCATGCGGTGATTATCGTGGACGACGATCGGGTTGCGGTTGGGCATGGCCAGGTCGGAGAGGTGGCGTTATGTGGCCCCTCGCTCATGGCTGGGTATGTCGGTGAGGCCAGCTCCATGACATCGGTGAGCGAGGGCTGGCTCTACACCGGGGATGTTGGGTTTCTCTGGCAGGACGAGCTCTTCGTCCTCGGCCGAGCCGCTGAAATGATCCGTATCGGCGATCGTATTTGGTTTCCACATCTGCTCGAGTCACTGGCCGAGACGCCCGGGAACTCATCTCAAGCGAGAGCGGCCGCATTTGCCGATGGCGATGATCGCGTGCGACTCATCGTCGAAGACGAGGCCATTCCAGTGCGGACAGATGAATCGAATCGAGACGAAAAGGTTGGCGTTGGAGTGAGTGTGGAGCGTCGCGTCAGTCTTCGAAGACGACTGGGCGCGGTGCTTGGGGACATCGCCTTTGACGTGACGTGGGTGGCGTTGAACGGCCTGCCACGCACCACCAGTGGCAAGGTGCAGAGGCTGTTGTGCAAGCAACAGTATGAGGCGGGTCAACTGGGGTTCTACGTATGAATGCGCCCATGCTGGTTGGTTAGCCCGAATAGGGACCACCAAGAGCGGGACGGAGCTGACGCCATGGTTCAGACAACTTCTTCATCTACATTGCTCCCCAAGGACGTTCGCCGTGTCTACGCCAACGTTCTCAAGTTCAACGATCACCATCGTTTGACCACGTACAACATCACCAACCGGTGCAACCTGCGCTGTGAGGGATGTTTCTTCTACGAGGGTGACAAAATGTCCTCCCTGCGCGACGATCGCACTGTCGACCAATGGCGCGATTTCTTCGCACGAGAAAAAGCGCGCGGCATCGTGGTATGCGACATCGCCGGCGGGGAGCCGGCACTCAATCGGGACAGACTGCGTTTGGCCGCCGAGTATTTCGAGCACGGAATCATCTACTCGAACGGGATTATCCCGATTCCGCCCGACATCAGGTTCAAGATCCACGTCTCCCTGTGGGGAGACGAAGCGTCTGACCTCGATGTTCGCGGTGCACCGATTTTGCGCAAGGCGATCGAAAACTACCGCAATGATCCCCGGGCAGTAGTGGTCTATACCTTCAACCACTTCAACATCGAGCACGTATTCGATGTGGCGCAGCAAGTCCACGACGCGGGTATCCAGCTGTCCTTCAACCATTTCAGTGCTACCGAGCAATACAACGCCAAATTAAGCGGTGTGGTCGAGGCGAAGCGCTCCAAGACCTTCAAAATCTCTACCCCCGAAGATAACCTGCGCCTCACGCCGGAAGACCTCATTCGCGTGCGCGACGTCTGCTCCGAATTGATGCTGCGCTATCCGCAAACAGTGGTCTACTCGGAGACGATAAACGAAGCGGTAAATCGCCCCGAAGGGGTCTTTACTGTCGATCCGCAAACCGGCGAGGCGATCGATTGCTGGTCCCTCAATGCGAAACAGAATGACGGTGGGTATCGCAATTACCAGACTGATTTTTCGGTGGGTCGTTGCTGTCTGCCCAACACCGATTGTTCCGAGTGTCGTGTGTACGTGGTGATGTACGGCAAACTGATCTTTGGCACGCAACAGGCATTGCTCAAGGATGGCCGGCTGCTGACGCAGGACGAGCGTGCGGCGCGCGAGGCGCTGCGCGATCCAGAGGAGCTCGTCAGATGGCTGGACGTCGTCGATACCTGGCTTGCCTTGAGCGTCGTTGGGTACGAACGGCAAAGGATCTATTTTCGCAAGGGCCACGAGCCCAAGAGCATCGGGTCGGTCGAGCAGGGCAAGCCGTTTGACGAAGAACAGCGGGAAATCGCATGAACGGTGTAGTCTCTCCGGCGGCCAGCGGTCCCCAGTGGGCGACCTTTATCGATGTGGTGCGATGGCGAGCTCAGCATCTCCCAACCCGGCGTGCATTCACCTATCTCGATAATGGTGACCAGCAAGTCCACATCACGTACGCAGAGTTGGACCGTCGGGCCCGCGCGATAGCGGTGACACTCCGGCAGATCGCCGCGCCCGGTGATCGTGTTCTGTTGCTGTACGGGCCAGGTTTGGAGTTCGTGAGCGCGTTTTTTGGCTGTCTCTATGCAGGCGTGGTTGCAGTGCCCACGTATCCGCCAGTACCGACGCGGCTCGAGCGGACGCTCACCCGCTTATGCGCCGTTATCCGGGATTCTGGCGTGATCGGCATCTTGAGTCACGGACCCATTCTGACCGCTGTGCGCCCGGTGTTGGACATGCAGCAATACCCCGGCCATGACCCACTGACCTGGATCGATTCGCATGCGATCGACGCGGATTGTGCACGACGATGGTCGAGCCCGGCGATCGGCGCCGGGGACCTGGCATTCTTGCAGTACACGTCTGGATCGACCAGTGACCCCAAGGGCGTGATGGTGAGCCACGCCAATCTGCTCTCAAACGCCAACATCATCCATCGAAACGCCGAGTTCACCCCGAGAAGCGTCTACGTGTGCTGGTTGCCGCCCTACCATGATATGGGATTGATCGGCGGCATATTGCTGCCCATTTACGGCGGGTTTTTGGGAGTGCTGCTGTCTCCGCTCGACTTTCTGTATCGACCCATTCGTTGGTTAGAAGCGATCACACAGTTCCGGGGTTGCACCAGCCCCTTTCCAAATTTCGCCCTCGATCTGTGCGTGCGCAAGATTCCGCCCGACCAGCGTGAGGGTCTCGATCTGTCCAGCTGGTCGCTTGCATGTAACGGCTCCGAACCGATCCGCACCGACACGTTGGCGCGATTCTCCGAGGCGTTTGGGCCGCAAGGATTTTCCCACTCCACGCATTATCCCGCCTACGGATTGGCAGAATGCACACTGCTCGCCACGGGAGGAAAACGCGACGCCCCACCGAAGACGATATGGGTCGATGGGGAGGCGCTGAACAGAGGACGCGTTGAGCGGGTTGCACAACGTACACCCCGCAGCCGTTCCCTGGTCGGCTGTGGTTCTTGGGCGCCGGACCACGAACTGCTCATCGTCGACCCCGATACCGGGCGCCAGTGCCCGCCTGATCGCGTCGGTGAGATCTGGATCGCCGGACCCTCGGTGGCCGTGGGCTACTGGAATCGACCTACGCTGACTCGAGAGACCTTCTCGGCCCGCCTTGGTGATCGAGATGGTGGACCCTACTTACGAACAGGAGATCTGGGGTTTGTGATGGAAAATGAACTATACGTTACAGGACGATCGAATGATTTGATCATCGTCGCGGGGAGGAATCTGTACCCGCAGGATATCGAGCGCACGGCGAGTGAGAGCCACGCTTTTTTGCGCACCAACCATTGCGCTGCGTTTGCCGTGGAAGGACGTCGAGCCGAACAGCTTGTCGTCGTTCAGGAGCTCGACAAGAAAGCTACCGCGCCCGGGTCCGATTTTGCTGCACCTGCCGCGCTGGCGGCGATTCGCCGCGCGGTAGCCAAGGCGCACGACGTACAACCGCTTGCCATCGTATTGGTCGACACTGGCAGTTTGCCCAAAACGGCGAATGGCAAGCTGCAGCGCAGCGCCACTCGCGACGCGTGGAGTACGGGTGCCCTGGACGAAGTCGCGCGCTGGACAGCGCCGAAAGACCAGGAGGAGATCCTCGACTGGTTGGTTGAAGAGATCGCCAAGCGCATCGGGCAACCGGCCGAAACAGTCGACGTGAACATCACGCTTGTCGACTTTGGCTTCGGATCGCTGCACCTGGCCGACATGGCCGAAACGCTCGAGCGATGGCTCGGGTACACCGTGGAGCCCGAGCTCTTCCTCCGCAATCCAACCGTCGCCCAGCTAACGGCTGAACTCGCCAACGGGCAACCGCGATGAGCGTTGCGAACATCGATCTCGATAGCTACCTCATCCCATCTGCGCCGGATCATGGGGGCGTCGTCGCCCCGGACCAGTCGCACAAACGCTCTCGGCCCGGGGCGTCCGAAACGGAAATTCAGCGGCATTACGACATAGGAAACGACTTCTACCGCCGTTGGCTCGGCGAGACGATGGCTTATTCCGCTGCCTTGTGGTCGCCGGATCGCCCCGATGCGACCCTTGAAGAGGCACAGCGCAACAAGGTGAAGTACCACGTGGATCAGGCGCTCTCGAGGGGGGCACGGCGAGTCCTTGACTGCGGATGTGGCTGGGGCGCCATCCTCGAGGAGCTATCGCAAGTGCGTCGCGTTCCCGAGTGCACGGGGATCACGTTGAGCAGCGCGCAAGTCGACTGGATAGCAGCTCAGGACTGGCCTGGCGTCCAGCCCAGGCTGGAGTCCTGGCAGTCACATGAGCCAGCCGAGTCCTACGATGCCATCATCGCGTGCGGTGTCCTCGAACACGCAGCCGACCCGACGCAGACGGCAGACGAGCGCATCGCCACGTATCGGCATTTCTTCGAGCGCTGTCACCGGTGGAGTCGCTGCGGAGCGCGCGTGTCCTTGCAGTTTATTGCGCACGGAGCAATCGGCGAGGCTGCACGAGCACGTGTAGCGTCACTCACGCAACAGATTTTCCCGGGCACCGCGATCCCAAGGCTGCAAGAAGTGTTGTGCGCAGCAGAGGACCTGTTCCACGTTGCAGTGGTGCACAATCACGCCAGGGACTATGCGCGCACGTGTCACATATGGCGTGCGCGTTTGCGCGAGAATGAGCGTGACGTGGTCGGCCGCTGGGGCTCAGAGCTTTACGCGCAGTACTGCAAATACCTGATGGCGTGTGAAGCCGGGTTTACCATGAACAACCTCGCGTTGTACCGCATGACAGTCGTTCGCAACCGCGCCAAAGCCGCCATGTAAGCCGATCGCTTGTCATTCTACTGGAACCGTTCAGAGATCGGGCAAGGTACTGGCTTGAGTTGGTATCCCAAGGGATGGACGCTATCGTCACAGATAGTACGGTTCCTGATGGTTGGCGGTGTGTCCTTTTGCGTCGATGTTGGCGTGTTGTGGCTGCTCGTCTATCAATTCGACGTGGGTTACATACCCGGTCGGTTGGTATCCGTACTGCTGGCAATATCGGTCTCGTTCGTCTTGAACGCCAGGTTCACATTTTTGGTCCGCGTTGCGGATGCGCATTTTGCCCGCTACATTGCCATCCAGGCACTGGGGGCGACACTGAATCTCGGCGTCTATACCGTGCTTGTGCTCGACGGCCCGTTGGCCGGCCAGCCACACCTCTCGTTGATGTGTGGCGCTGCAGTTGCCACTGCCAACAACTTTCTGTGCAGCCGCAAGTACGTCTACATCCCAAGGTAGTGGCAATGTGTGCATGCGAGGTAGAGGGACGGTTCACCGCTGATCTTCGCTTTTGCGGCGTTCGAGCTCCTCGGCAATACGGTTGGTTAGAACCTCGAGGTCCCGGCTGTCCATGTCGAAGAACTGGTCGGAATGGTCGTCGAGATCGGCGTTGATCGCGCTGGCCGGCCGTTCGCCGGGCATCATGACCGCATCGACTGCGGCTGGCAGGGCCACGTCGGCCGGTTCGCTGTCCCCCGTGCCAGGAGTCGAGGGCAAGAGTTCCATGCTGAACCGTTTGGCGTCGTCCATGATCATGTACGCGGCAGGCACGATGAGCAGGGTGATGAAGGTCGCGAATATGACGCCAAATCCCAGGCTGATGGCCATGGGGACGAGCACCCGGGCCTGTACAGAGGTTTCGAAGATCATCGGCGCCAGCCCAAAAAACGTGGTTAGCGAGGTGAGGATGATGGGCCGGAAGCGCACCGCGCTGCCAGTGACCACAGCTCGCAAAACCGGGGTCCCCTTGGCCCGCAATCGGTTGACCGAGACGATCAATACCAGTGAGTCGTTCACCACAACGCCGGCGAGCGCCACGATGCCCATCATGCTCATGAGACTGATCGAATAGCCCATGAGCATGTGCCCGTAGACGGCGCCAATCGTGCCGAATGGAATGACCAGAATCACGATGAGAGGCTGGAGGTAACTGCGAACTGCAATGGCGAGCAAGGCGAACATGGCCATGATGGCCACGAGAAAGCCGATCCCGAGACTGCCCATGGCCTCGGCCATTTCCAGCGCATCGCCACCCAATCGTTGCTGTAGCCCGGGATACTTGTCGAGCAACCTGGGCACGATGTCGTCGCGCAACTTCGTCATGATCTCGCTGGAACTGCCGACCGACTCGTCCACGTCGGCCGTGACCGAACCCGAGCGCCGGCCGTTGATGCGTCGGATGGAGGTATACGAATAACCGCGTTCGATCTCGGCGGCCTGGTGCAGCGGGATTTCGCCGCCCTGGGGCGTGCGGATAATGAGTTCTTTGATGTTGTATTCGGATTCGCGCTCCGAACGAGGCAGGCGGACATAGACGCGAAGCTCGTCGCGGCCGCGCTGCTGCCTGACCGCCTCGGCGCCAAAGAATGCACTGCGGACCTGACGAGCCAATCCGAGCTCGGTCAGACCCAGCGCACGGGCCTCGGGCCTGAGCTTGATATCGAGTTGCTCCTCGCCGTTTTCAAAGCCATCGTCGACATCGAAGGTGCCGGTAAACTGGCTCACTTCTGCGGCAAGCTCGGCAGCGGCACCGCGCAATTGCTCGAGCTCGGAATGACTCAAAACGATATTGATCGGCGTGCCTGAGGTCGGCCCAGTGGAGTATTGAAAATCGAGCCGCTCGACGCCAGGAATCTCGCCGATCTTCTGGCGCCATTGGCGTACGAATTCCTCGGTGGTGAAATCGCGTTGGTCGACAGCCACCAGATATATGCCAACCTCGCACAGATGGGTGCCAACTGCCGATGGCCGCCTGGGGTCGTTGCGAACCAGGCCGGTTGCGCCGAGGTTGCCAAAAACTCCGCGGGACACATTGTTGCCGCCATTGCTCTCGGACAGCACGGTATGGGCGGCCTCGAGCACCCGGTCTTGCACGCCCCGGGTATGTTCGATAGCGGTGCCAAATGGCATCTCGACAGTGACCGTGACGATATCGCCGGCAATGGCCGGGAACGTGACGACATTGATGCGGCCTCCAGCCACAGCACCAACCGTGGCGATGAGAATCGAAACACCCAGGGCCATGGTGAAATAGCGGTGACGAACCGCGGCGCCGACCAGGGGTATATACATCCGTTCGATCTGCCATTCGAGCAATCGACTCACCCATTGCTGCTGGCTCTGGATGAAGCCAAATAGCCCACGCGACGACACTTTCTTGGAATGGGCCAGGTGAGCGGGAAGAATGAACAGCGATTCGATGAGGGACATCAGCAACACGGCGATGACCACGATCGGAATCATGCGGAAGAATTTTCCCATGAGGCCGGGTACGAATAAAAGCGGCGCATACGCCATGATTGTTGTGATGACCGCAAATGTCACAGGAGCCGCAACCTCTTTGACTCCCAGTATGGCAGCATCGAGGCGATTGTCGCTGGATTGCCGTTTGCGATACACTGCCTCACCGACAATGATGGCGTCGTCGACCACCATTCCCAAAACCACAATGAAAGCAAAGAGCGATATCATGTTTATCGAAATGCCGGTCGCGGGCAAAAATAGTAAGGATCCGATGAATGAGATCGGAATACCCATGGTTACCCACAACGCCAAGCGTATTTCGAGGAAGAGGCCGAGCAGCAAGAACACCAAGACCAGACCGATCATGGCGTTGTCGACGAGCAGGTCCGTGCGGCCCTGATACCACTCGGATATGTCAAACCAAGTCGCCACATTGATGCCGGGTGGCAACGTGCTGCTTTTCTCGCGTACATATTTTTTGACTGCAGCCGATATGCCGAGCGGGGTTTGCTCGCCGACCCGCCATATGTTGACGTAAACCGCACGTTTGCCCTCGTACATCACGACTTGCTCGGTTTCGGCAAAACCGTCTTTGATCTGTGCGATATCGCGCAGGGTAACAGTACTGCCGTCGGGCATGCTGAGAATGACGATGTCACCGAACTCGGTACCGGCGTCGCGGCGCTCGGTGGTACGGAGCAAAATCGAGCCGCCTTGGGTCTTGACTGCACCGCCGGGAATCTCAACCGATGCTGCCTTGACCACGGCGGCGATCTGCTCGATAGTCAGTCTATAGCGGCGTAAATTGTCCTGCGGGACTTCGATGCTGATCTCGAGCGGAGGCAGGCCAGTAATGGTGATTGCGGTGATTGCTGGGTTCTGCAGCAATTCGTCGCGCACTTTTTCGGCGTACGCCTTGAGAACGTGGGGCGATTGGTCGCCGTAGAGAGCCAGAGACATGACCTGGCCGGAGAACCTCGGCATGAGGACAGTGGGACGCTCTATGTCTTCGGGGAACGACGTGATGCGATCGACCGCGGCCTTGACCTCGTCGAGGATCTGGTTTTTATCGGCACCCAAAAGCAGTTTTACCGTGACCGCGCCGACTCCTTCACGGGACGTCGAACTGACTTCTTTGACGCCGTTGATGCCGCGAACGCTTTCCTCGATAGCCAGGACCACGCCCTGCTCAACCTCCTCGGGGCTGGCACCCGGATAGATTGCTCTGATCAGGATGACATCCTTGTCGAATTCGGGGAACACCTCCTTGCGGATATCGCTCAGCTTGACCAGTCCGCCGAGGATCAAGATGAGCATCAAGACATTGGCGGCGACCGAGTTCTTGGCCATCCAAGCCAGCGTACCGCGCCGTTTTCGTTTGCCGTTGTTTTGGCTTGCCGGTTTGAGAACCCGGCGGCTGCTATTGTCGCCACGCGAAGTCGCCTGCTTGTCGCCATTGCTGTTCATGACTCAGCGATCCGGGTTCGCGACCCTTTCGCCGTCTCCTTTTGAGTCTGGTTTCGTGGCTTCACCTTCAGCGCCGTCGTCATTGCTGTGGGCAGCCGGCTCGGCCTCCTTGCGCAGCTTCATGCCCGCGACCGGTTTGCCGAGCGGACTCACGATGACGTGATCTCCGCTATTCAGTCCGGAACCGATGAGGACGGTATCGCGTTTGTGCCAGACTACCTCGACCTTGCGAATATCGAGGGTTCCATCGCTGGCCATGACAAAAACTCTATCGCCGCCGCGCAACGCAGTGCGGGCGATCTCCACGACATTGTCCATTTCTTTTCCAGTGATCTCGACCGACACATAGGAGCCCAACAACAGGGGTAGTTCGGTCACCGGAGTTCCATTTCGGTTGTTTGACTGCAGACCGAGTGGATCGGGAATTTCCACCAGTACGCGGGCCATGTGGCCTATCGGATCGAGATCGCCGAGCAGCTGCACGACCTGGCCGCGGTGTTCGACCATTGTATTGCCAACTGTTTGTTTGATGATCGCCGGCGAGCCGTCGACAACGCCGCCGACACCGGGAATCTGGATCCAATGCAAGCGATCGACTGGAATCGACATCTGGACCCAGTACGCATCGGTACCGACCAGCACGGCCAGCGGCGTTTGCGGTCCCACCATTTGACCAATATCTACAGATTTCTGCTGCACCATCGCATTGAATGGAGCACGGATGACGGCCTTGCGGACGTTGCGCCTGGCGAGGCGAAGTCCGCTCTCGGCCGCTTTGAGGGCAGCGCGAGCGTTTTTTAACTGCGGGTCGCGGAGGGCAACCGAGTTGGCCGGCACGCCGCGGCCCAGTAGTTTCCATTCCCGTTCGGCAACAGCTTTGCGATTTCGTTCGATTTCCAGGGCGGTTCTGGCATTATCGACCTGGGCGACCTGCTCTTGCAACGCGAGCGAAAAATCGCGGGCATCGATGCGGGCTACGCGCGCACCGGCGCGCACACGGCCACCCGGGATCAGTTTCTCCGACAGCGACACAATACGTCCGGCGAGTCCAGCCGACAGCGCGATTCTTTGCGCTGGAATGACCTGTCCGTTGGCCAGCACAGCCACCCGCTGAGTTGTGGGGCTCACGGACAAGGTTGCGACCAGAACCCCCTTATCCTCTTCGGCGACTTTTCGAGGTTCGGGTTTGGTGGCGACAAAGTAGCGGAAGATGCCAATGCCGATTCCCAGTACCAAGAACGCCCGCATGAGGTGCAATGCCAGTTGCAGCTCATGCGGATTGCCCGAACGTGCTGGCATGGCCGGACGGCCCTGGTGATCCGGCTGTCCCGGCTGTTCCGGTCGCCCTGTCAGTTGACCTCTCCATTGAATCATGACGACCTACCTCGCTCTCGTCTCGGGTCGGACAAAGCAAGCTTACGTGTGTTCACTACTGGCCATGCGTGAACCAGAGCTGGCCATGAGGATCATGCCGGTAACCGATTCAGCGAAACGCTACCGGAACAGCCACCACGACGATGAGCGCAGCTTTTTTTCGCCGTCGCGGGTCGCCCTCGGCTACAGACCGAGACTCTGGAGCTTCACGCAATCACAATCATGGTGCTTCGAATCGGTCGCGGACGAGGGCGCTTTAGGTAAATCGCGGCAGTTTGCTTGCCAACCGAACGCCATTGCCAGTCCAAAAATCGACCATTTTTGTTTACCTTGAGAGCATCCACCCTACTGGACACTTACGTGCGGGTCGCAGTACTCAGGGAAGACACATCCCGCTGTCCTCCACGCCTGGCTCTGGCCGCGCTACACACATGATTGGCTCGGTTGGACTTCCGACAGCCCCGGCCAATGCAGTCTCTTCTTGCCCGGTCGGGGTTTCGGGGAACGCATCGCAGCCACCGGAGTCATTGGCGTAGCCGAGCACGCCCAGGCCATTTCCGTTGATGTCCCGGATGTCGTCGGTCTCGCAAACCCGTACAGCGTACATCCTGGCCATCACCTCGAGCGACAGCGTTCCCGAGCCGGGCATGAACGAGTCGCGATAGCGACGGCCGGTATGGGTGTTCATCTTCTCCCACTGGGCAGGGCGGGCCAGACGCCGGGCCGCGGCATTGACCTGGGGGGCGAGGCGGAAAAACGGTGGGCCGCTCGGGTCAGCAGCGTCGAAAGCGCCGTTTATAAACGTGGGATCCCGGCCCATGATGGTCGGATCGCGCCAATCCATGTCGAGACCACAGCCGAGCGAGACGGGATTTTGACTCGCCGAGACCAGACAGCGCTCGCGTGTGCTCTGCCTGTTGTCGAGCTTGAGACCGACCATGCTGCCATTGGCCTCGGCAATCAAAAGCCAGGTTTGCACGGGCACTTTGCTGACAATGACGTCGACCGCTGTGGTGACTGTTTCTCCGGGTGCAATCTTGTCGACCACATTGCCCAGATTGACCGGCTTGGCCGGTACGGTCACGTCGATATCGAGTACAACTCCGGCCGCGACATAGAGATGGCCAGCGGAGTAGAACAACTCCCGGGCGTCGATACCGGGCACGGCAAGGACATCGCCATTGCCGCCCGTGGGAACCCGCGGATTGGTCAGGTCGACATTTCCGTTGTTGTCGGTGAGTTCGAGGATGGCAATGCCATTGGCAGTCGCTGCGTACAGAAAAAACCCGGCGATGGCCAGTCCGTTGACCTGGCCTCCCCCGGCATTGATGCTCTGAAGGTGAGCGGGCTGGGCCGGATTGGCCAGGGTGAATACCTCGATCGTGCCTTCCTGGGTTCCGGCATAGAGAATATCGCCGGCCAACACCAGTTCGATAAGAGTCTGCCCACCGGGTGCTTGGACAGTGGATACTGCGTCGGTGGTGAATTGCGCATTGCCGCCGAGCCCGGCATCCCCGATTCCCGTGGCAGTGATTTTGACCGTGGTGAGGCCGGCCGCGCCGTTGGCGATGTAGAGCAACGGATCGCTCACATCCGGCGCCAGATGGACAATGGCATGAGCATTGTCGGTCAGGTTGAGCACATTGCCAACCTGGGGCAGGGTTGGCCGGGTCGGCGTCCCGGCGCGACCGCGACCCGTGACATCGATGAGTACAAGTCCGCCCGCTGCACCATTATTGAACGTGACTGCGACGATATCGGTCAAGGTAGGCAACGCGGTTTCCCCCGGCGAGGCCGGCTCGGGGTTAAAATTTCGGATCAACACCGCGTCGGTTGTCGGCCCGGGAAACGGATTGCCGGCGACCAGGGCAGGAATTCGATCTGCAGCGCTGCCGTTGACGATGATGCCGGGAAATCGATTATTGGGAATGAGCTGGTTTTCGTTTTTGTACTCGAAGACTTCCATGCTGGCGCCGCCGACCATGAAAGCCCAATCGCCAGCCCAAGGGTAGCGGCCAGCGCCAATTCCATAGGTCTCGGCCACGATATGGTCGTTGCGGATGGCGCCGTCTCGATCGACCAGGGCGTGACATTGCTCGCAACTGCGCGTCTCCAGCGGCCGCACGGTGTGTGGCATGGTCTGGTTGAGAGCCGCACCACTGGTCGCCACATTGCTGCGCTCGCTGTTGCCGTCGACTCTCTGGTGGGTGGTAAAGGTGATATTGTCAAATAACGTGTCGCCAGCGGCGTCATTGACCGAGACATGGAGCTGCATGGACGAGCGGAAGGTTCCCACCCGCTGCTCATCGGCCGTGGCGTTGTAGCCCAATATGAACGGTGAACGCATGAATGCGAGCAGCTGAAAATTGGTCAGAGCAAATTGATTGGAGTTGTTGTACCAAACTTCGTTTTCACCGGCGACATCCTTCACCACACCGTTTTCATCGACCGATTTGCGGTTGCCGATCCGGCGGTTGACGTTGTAGTGGCAACCGATGCAATTGATGACCCAGGACATGTGGCACGAGTAGCATTCCAGCTTGGCTTGCTGCAGAGGCGACTGGCCGGCATCGCCGGCAAACACGCTGGTCTGGCCGTCGTCTGCTGGCAAGTGAGACGCGGTATGAGCCTCGATGGCATCGGCATTAAAAAACTGGCTGTCTGGATTGATCACATCGGCTGTCTGCGGAATCTGCCAAAACAGGCCCGGAGTGACCCGCGAGCGCTGGATGATGCGGTCACCCTTGCGCTCGAAAAATGGCCGGCGGTCGTGATCTTCGGCCAGGGTCAGATCGTTGCCGCCGTTGGGCCCGGTGGTGAGAAGGGAGGCCGGCGTCTGGACCGTACCGTGGCAGTCTTCGCACTCGATCTCGATGGTATCCCAGTTGGTCGAGTACAGATTGCCGTCGCCGTGGCTGTCCTGCAGCATGTGGCAATCGATGCAGTGCATGCCCCGTTCGAAGTGAATGTCCATGAGCCGGGTCGATCCGTTGCGTCCGCCGTAGATGTAGCGCATCTGGCGGCCGTCCACACTCACTTCGCGCGGCGCGTGGTCGATCAGGTCGAGGACGCCATTGCGGTTGAGATCCTCGTCGATGGTCTCGGTCGCCACTGTGTTGCCGTTTTCATCCACCCAGGTCAATACCAGTTCGCCATCGAGCTCGCCGTTGTTATTGCAGTCCTCGGTATACACCTGTGGAGCACAGCCGCCAGCACCGGCAATCAGGCCAGCCTGGGCAAGAGTGGCGTCGCGCTGTTTGGCCTGCTCGATGACCGGGACTCCGCTCGGAATCACCAGACGCTCGAAGTTGGCGCCAGTGGCATCGAACTCCTCGCGGACCAGCGAGTCGTGAATGCGCACCCGTGTGCCCTCGGGCGTGGTGAAATCGATCGGCGCGATGCGAGCCAGGGCGTCGCGCTGCTCGTCCTCGGACATGCCCTGGTAGGCCAGGTCGATGCGGGTCACGAAAGCGTGGCACAGGCCGCATTGCTGGGTGGTAATCCGCGTGGTCAGCTCGTGATCGGCCGAATAAAAGCGCTGCTGTTCGCGGTCGACTGCATCGTTGAGGTCGCCGTCCTTGTCGACGTCGCGCTCGGCCGCGTTGACCGTGATGCCGATCAGACGATCCTGGCCGTCGATCGCGACAATGTCCTGGGTGACATCGAATTCGCGGTGTTTGGTGGTCGGATCGGTGACGCTCTCGGTGCTCGCATTGCCATTTTCGTCGACCACTTGAATGAGCTGAGGATTGCGCGAGCCATCGTAGTTGTAGGCCATATGGCACGCCGTGCAGCCCGATGAATGGCCGCGGCCAAATGGATTTTTGGTTTGAATGATATTGAGATTGGGCTGGATCGATTCGCCAAATGTGAAATTCTGATTGATGTTCGAGCCGGCGTAGTTGAGCGGATAGTAGGCGCGAAAACCGCGCAAGACTAGATCGACCGGATCGATGGCGAGAAGCTGGAGAAGCGGCTGGTTGAGCACGGGCTCGAGTTCGGGCAGGCTGGCCTCGACATTGTCGAGCGGCTGGCCGCCCCATCCCTCGAAACGCGAGCTCTTGTTGAATACACCCTGGTGGGCCAGGGTGCTGCCGGCCTGAGTTCCCGGCGCCGCGCCCTCGATGGCACCCTGAACTGCCTCGAATGCTGGCAGACCGATATTGCCCGGCTGTCCGCTCGCCGCGGCGGGATCGTTCAGCGCTGCGATCATCTCCAGACAAGCCGAATCGAACCTGGGCTGGCCGCGGCCGCCCTGGCCGTCGACCGCGGCATCGTCGATGCAGCCGTCGATCGCCTCGTAGTCCAGGGGATACCCGTATGCGCCAGCGCGCGGATCGGCGGCCTGGCCGTTGTCATCACGGTCTTGCTGGAATGCCTCGCGCCAGCTCTCGTTGCCGTAATACGCGCCGTTGATGACCGCGGCCTGGTTGACCATGATCGAGCGCCGCATGACATCGACCACGCTCTGGTGGCAACCACTGGCCGTCTCACCGGCCACGCGCGACGAGCTGCCACAGGTTGCGGTGGCCACGCGAAGGTCGCCCGGGTTGATCCAGCGGGTGTAGTTGAGGTCGCGGTTGTACTCGGTATCGATAAACTGGCCCACACCCTCGCCCTGAAGGCCCAGCTCGGCGATCTCGCCAAAGTCGAGGACCTGATTGGCATTGTTGGGGTCGAACTCGATGGGTTCGTCGATCACGCCATCGCCGTCGTCGTCAATTCCGTTGGCGAAAAAGAACCGGGCCAGAGCCGGATCCTTGAACGCGATGCGGGCGTCGTCGTCCGGATAGAGGTCGTGGCTCGCTGCGATCAACGCCTGATTGCGCCAGTCGGCTTCGTTCTCGAATGCGTTCTCGGGCACCTCACCGACTTGATCGTTGCCGCCGTGGCAATCGACGCAGCGCAGCTTGAAGGTGGCGTGAACCTGGCCGGCACTCAGACCGCTGTGACAGCGCACGCAGGTGCCGTCGAAGTTAAAATCCTGCTCGACACGCTTCTCCGTAGCAGAGCAAGCGACCAGCCAAAGGGCCAGCGAAGACGCCAGAGCCCATCGCAAAACTCGGACAGCAATTCGAAAAGGGACATTACCCGTCATTGCAAGCGTCATTTGCAAGCGACCTCCTGAGGCTCGAATCAATCATGATCGACGGTCAATATCGATAGAACCGACAGAATCGATAGACTAGGGCTCGAATAAATCATTATCGATGGTCTTTTGACTGTGACAGAGAAGGCAGTTTGCGGTGCCCCGCCTGTCGTCCACATCTCGCCTGTGACACGCTCTACTATCGCCGCACGAGGCGTGGGCCAGATCGCGGCTGTTGTGGATGATCGGCGCGCTCTTGATATCGCGGACCGTTTCGTATCGATTGGAGCCCCATCGCCTGCGGTCGCCTATCATAAAATGACAGTGCCCGCAGTCGAGCGGCTTGCGGCCCCTGCGAAGGCGATGCTCCTCGCGCTCGTGCTTGAAACAGGGCACTTGTTGGGGTTTTTTTTGGCGCCTGGCGGCCAAGGCGAGATGCGCGGGAGAGTTGCACGTGCGGGTTTCCGAGCCTTTCCACGCGTTGTGAAAATACTCGGCGGGCCCGGGCTCTCGATGACAGGCCGCACACTCACCCATCGGCTGGGCCCCCTCCTCTTTGCCGTGGCACTGGGCGCATTGAGCATGACCGGGCGTATCCAGCTTTAGCGCAAACGTGCTCGGGTCGACCACGTGACAGTCCTGGCACGCGGCGAGCTGAGTATGATCGAAATGGTTGAACTCGACGTGATAATCGGGACTCGAGTTGTCCCGGTAGAGATTGTCGGTACTGGGTACGGTGTAGTTATTGGGCGGCTGTCCCGATGGACTGTCGTGGCAGCCCAGGCAGAATGCCACTGATTTTTCGTAGAGAACCGGGTCTCGCCGTTTCGTATCGGCAGCGACGCCGAGAAACCACCTGGCGTGACATCCCCCGGCCATGCACGGCTGGTGACCGCTCTTGGCCGGCCTGTCCAGCACGCCCTGGGGATTGTTGCCGTGGCAACTCGCGCAGTTTTCGGCGCTCACCAGGTTTTTTTTGGTCACCGGATGCAGCTTGTCTTTGTGGGAGTCGTGGTCGAACTTGGCCGGCTGAATTTTTTTGGCCGGGCTTTTTTCGGGCACTTTTTGGGGCGACGATTCAGGCGATGCTTGACCTGCTGCCCGATCCGATGCCTGACCGGGCGCCGGGTCGGTCGCCACAAGGCCGACAAGGACAATCCCAGCCCGCGCCACCACGCTGCCGAGCCTATTACTCATCCGCCTCGCTCCCGTGACACCGGTAGCAATCGAATCCAGTGGTCTTGAACGCGTGCTCGCCGTTGTGGCAGGAGTCGCAGTACTGCATCTTGGGAGCTTGAATCTCGGCTAGCGAGGTGGCTTTGGGGATAGTGCGGTGGCACACGACGCAGGCAGTCTCGCGGTCGTCGCGCGGATCGCTGTCGTGAGTCTGGTGGTCGAATCGAGCCCGCACGTTCCACTCCGAGGGTGCGGGCCGGGCCGCGCCGACCTGACCGCCCAGTGCATGGCACGAGCCGCAGTCGCTCATGGCCGGCTCGGCGTTTTTGCTGTGACAGGGTGCGCACACGCTGTGCCCGCCGGTCCTGGGTTTGTGCTGACCCTTGTATTTGTCGCCGTGACAGCGCTTGCACGCGGCATTGCCCTTTTTGCCGACCAGCGAAACATGGGATTCATGGGATATGCCACCGCCGCCAAACTCGCTGCGCAGTCGCTGAAACATGACCGCCTTCTGTTTGACCCAGGGCTGATCTGCTTCGTGGCAAACTCGACAGATCTTGGGCTTGGTGGCGAAAAACTCTTTGAAGTGGCATTTGGAATCGGCGCACGGCTGGTGATCGTTGCCGGTCAGTGGGGGCGACGCTCGATAGTTGTCGTCGAGCCGATGGCAATCGCTGCACCTGGATTGATCGACCTTGAGCGCCTGGTGGGCAGCGTGGCTGTAGCGCAGCCCGGTATTCTTGGCTCCGGCCGGCTGGTCGGCTCGGTCTTGTGCCGTGGCCGGGTCGAGCGACAGTCCGGCGGTCAGGCCCACGGCACCCAGGGCACCCAGGGTCAGAATTACCAGGCGGCCGGCCGATCGAATTGCCCGACGTCCGGCTCGGCTATCTCGGGTAGTGCGGTCCATTACGCCCCCCTTTTTTTGTGGCATTCGGTGCACCTGGTTCCGGTCACGCTGAACGCTTTTTTGCCGTCGTGACACGACTGGTAGCAGTCCATCATGGTGGGCATCGGAATGACGTCATCGCGATCGGATGTGCCGATATTGGCGTGGCAGGCCAGGCAGGCCTTACCCTCGCGGCCAACCCGTTTGATCCGGGCGTGGGCCTGGTGGCTGAAGCCGGCCTTGACCGAGTACGGGCTGGGCGTGCGCGGTTGCATAACCGGAAATTTGGCTTCCGGCGCACTTCGGTCGACATGGCAGCCCAGGCACTCGTTCATCCGCGGCTCGGCAGCACGGCCATGACAACCCGAGCAGTATTCGTGCCCGGCCGCCAGAGTGCCCTGAAACTGCCCGCGCTGGTCGCCAAACGCCCCGTGGCAGGACTCGCACTGCCCGGCGCTCGAGGCCTTGGGGTTGATGTGCTTGCGGTGAGCGAATGTCGCGACATGGGTCACCTCGGTCGCTCGTGCGACCACACCGAGGTTGTCCTCCTTGGGCCGGTATCTCAGCCGCTTGCCGTGGCATGGATAGCAGGTGCGACCTTCGATGCCCTTGAGAGCCCGGCGCCGGGTGGTCATCTTGTGGGTATAGCCCTGATGGCAGCCGGCATAGCAGCGCTCGTGTTCTTTCTTGTCGTCGGGATCGCGCTGCCAGGAAGCGAAATCTGCCGACATGGTGTGGCACTGGCCGGCGCACGGCTCGTCCCTGCCCAGCTTGGTCACCACCATCTTGGAGTGAGCGGCATGGTCGAAACGCCGCTCACTGCGATCGAGAACTTTTTTGCGCGCGGCCGTGGCCGGAATCGCCAACACCGCCACCACCACGGCGATCAACCCGATCGGCCAGGCGGCTCGGAACTTCAAAAGAGCGCTAGCCAGCATCAGAACAACGCCTCCGTGAGCAAGCGAATGCTCAGCAACGTGCCCAACTCGGGAGCTATCGAGGGAGACGGCTGGGCGATCTCGCCGGCCGCCATGACCCGAAGGTCTCGTCTGAACCAGTAATCGACATCGACTCGACCGCCCGCTCGCGAGTCCTGCTCGACCTCGGCATAGGGCGACTGCAGGTTGTAGACTCGAAAGTATGCGCCCAACCCAGCCGATGCTCGGCGCGAAGGGCCGCTCAGGCGGTAGCGAAACTCGCCCGAGAGCTCGTGATATTGCGTCACGCCGCTGCCGCTGGTGTCGAAAAAGTCCGAGCCCTCGCCATTGGCGTCGTCATTGAGTTGCTGCAGGCGAAGTTTGTACTGAGCGGTGGCAATCACGCTCGGCCCGACCCGGGCCGAGAGCGCGGCACCGAGATCCTGATACGGCCGGTTGAAGCCGGTCTTCTGGCCGTCGGCGTCGGACACGATGTTGACCCGGGCAAAGCCGTAGAGCTCGAACATGCGATTGAGCATGGCGTTGACCCGTACGCCCACACGGGTCGAATCGGCCGGGGGATCGAGGCCAATGCCGACCAGATTGTCGGCATCGACCACGTCGATGCGCACCGGACTGACAAAGTCGTAGGCCACGGCGCGGCCAAATCGCTGTTCGGCGTCGGCGACGACCAGGAGCTTGCGGCCGAAGGGATGGCGAACCTGCACACCGAGCCGGCCCAGGCCAATGCCGTCGGCCTCGATGTTGCCGTCTGCGTCCATCTGACCGGCCAAGTCGCCGTTATCGACGATGCGGCCGCGCAGATAGATCCGGGTCGACGACAAGACGAGACGGGAGTCGAGCTCGATGTAGTGGCGCGACAGAGCGATGCCACCGGCCGCGTTTTCGGCATCGGATCCGCCGCCGTCGAAAAACAGATAATCGACGGCGAGATCGACCGGCAGGTCGAAGAGGTCTTTACCGCGCAGTTTGACGCCCCCGCCGCCGACCAGACCGGGATTTTTGTCGAAATAGATCGACGCCCGCTGGCCGAAAAAGCCCGATACCTCGATACCCCGGTCGTCGAACGCTGCAGTGATGCCGTCGAATACAGTGACAAAAAGGGCCGAGCCGTGGCGGTACTGGCGACCGCCGCGCACAAAGATCTTGTCGAGAACCGTACCCTCACCGCCAAATCCGTCAAACTCGGCGTAGGCTGCATTGATCTGAAAAGCCTGGTTGTCGTAGCTCGAGGGCAGAGCGGTGAACTCGCTGGCTCCGCTGACCGCGTCGAACGCAAACCGCGATTGTATATAGGTGTTGAGCGACGGCATGAGAATTCCGTTCGAGCCCAGCACCGCATCGCCGAGCAAATAATTGCGGAACTCGGTGAACTCGTTGCCGTTGGGATCGGTCACCCGGGCCGGGTCGATGCCCGATCGGCCGGGATCACCGCTCAAGGTGCCCGAATCGAGACCATAACCGACATTGAAGCGAAAGATGACCCGCTCCTGTAGGTCGCGCATCGTGGTCGGGATGGCCTTGTATCCGGCGCTGGCAAAATCCTGTTTGCCCTGTCCAGAAGACACGGTGGCATCGGCCTGATCTCCATTGGCCGGATCGGCGCTCTGCGCCACACGGCCGACCGCATTCCCGGCCGGTGCGGCCTGACGTCCCGGCCGGGAATGACCGGCGATTCGATCGATCCGATCATCGCGATAATCGGTTTTGGACCGCGCGGTGTCGGACCGCATGGTCAGGGTTGATGGCGGGGGCAAGCGGCGGAGCTGCAGGTCGACGGTCAAACGATGTGAGACTGTATCGTTGCCGCCGCGCTCCTGAGCCCGAGCTGGACCGGCCGACAAGACCAGGGTGCTGGCCACAGCGAGAGCAAAAACCACCATTGCAACCGCCTTGCGGGTGACCGCAGCGCGTCCTCCTCCGCGGGTCGTCCTGGCTGTCATCGCAGCCCCCTGTGGCAATCGGAGCAGGTGCTCTCGAAGGTGTGACAGGCGAAGCACGAGCGGAGATCGAAGCGCGCGACCTCGGCGTGGCCACCCAGGCGAAACTCGACATAGGGCTGATGCGAGCGCGGCGGCACGCTGTGACAGGCAGTGCAGTAATCGGCCGTATGGCAGACCGTGCAGCGATCGCGTTCCGCCGCCGCCTCGCGCCCGTGGCTGTCGTCCCGCCAGCCCAAGTTGTGATCGCGCGGCTTCATGACATTGTGGCACTGAAAGCAACTGTCTCGGTTACTCTTGCCCAGCCCGTCGTGACAGAATGCGCAGTTGGCGTTGGGATCGGCCGCTTGCTCGCCGTGATTGCGTCGAAATTCGAGCGTGTGATCCTCGGGCAGTCCGCGTCGGACCAGGTGATTCATCGGTGCAACCCCAGATGTAATGGTCTTGTGGCAGACCTCGCAGCGGCCGATGCGCACGCGGTCGGGCGATTTGGCCGCATCTTCGTGGCAGACGGCGCAGCGTTGCATGGCCGGAACGCTGGCGTCGGCCGCTGATCGGGAGGCCGGAATGTCGCTGTGGCAGACCTCGCAGCTGATCTGCTTGCCCTCGGCATCGGCCTCGTGTGAGGCGTGGGTAAAAATGAGATCGCCGGTGATGAAAATGCGACCGCGCACCAGGTCGATGTCCCGCCTGGGATGACAGCTCTGGCAGTCGCCCATGTCGAGCTTGTCGCGGGCAGCTGATTTCTCGGCGTGGCAGCGGGCGCATTGCTTGTGCCCGGGCAGGCGAGGGTCGCGCGATTTACCGTCTCGATTGTGGCAATCGGCGCAGTCGACGTGAAAGCCGACCTCGGACTCCATGCGCGATTCGTCCAGATGAAGGCGGTGGCTGAACCGAGCGGCCAGAACCCGCCGGAAGCCCCGCTCGGGATATCTCTGGAGATCGGTATTGCCCTGGTTTTTGGCGTCGACCACCGTGTGGCAATTTCGACAAAATTTGCCCGGCGGCTTGTAGAACTCGTTTTTGTGGCAATCATCGCACGGCGCGTGCTGATTGAGCCCGGGGCGGGCGTACTGGCCTTTGAGCACAGCTTCCCGCGGATGGCAGTCGGTGCATGCGAGCCCGCGGGCCTTGTAGCCGCGGATGCGCTCGTCGTCCCCGGTATGAAGATCGTGGGGAAAGCGGTCGCTGTCCGCGGGAACTGCGCCCAGCGGCAGTGCTGACGTATGCGGCTTGGAGGAGCCTTTTGCCGCGCCTCCACCACAGCTGGCCACCGCGCCGGCGGTCACACCGGCTGCTGCGCCGGCCAAGAGCAGAATTCTCGACCTAGTAATAATCTTGTACATCCCCCATGCCTCGATAGCGAATGATCTGGCCCGAGTGTACCCTTGCACCGCGGACCGGTCGCAATAGTATCCCAGCCATCCCCTTTCGAACACCTCTAGCGTGATAGTCTTGCCCCCGCGATGGCATCGGCAACGTCAGCGTCATCAGAAACGTCCGTCCACGTCCAGCTTCTCGGTCAAGTTCCGTTCCTCAGCCAGGTCTCTCACGAGAATCTGGAGCAGCTGGCCCAAGGTGCGGTGGTCCGAAGATTCGATGCGCACAGACCGGTGATCACCCAGGGCAAATTCGGCCACTCGATGTTCGTGATCGTCGAGGGCACTGTCTCGATATCGGCCACCGGCGAAGATGGCCTGCAGCTCTTTCTGGGTCGCCTCAACCAGCCGGGCCAGTTTTTCGGCGAAGTCGCCCTGCTCGGTCGGGGCGTTCGCTCGGCAACCGTGGCCACCGAGGCGCCCAGCGTGCTCCTGGAAATCGAAAAAAACCTGTTCGAGCGCATAGCGCGAAGACACAATGGCGTACTCGAGGGACTCGAGCAATACTATCACGCCCGGGCCATTGGTACCTACGTTCGCCTACATCGATATCTGAGTCAGCTCGACGAGCTTACGCTGAATTGGCTGCTCGAGGGGGCGACGATGCGCAAATACAAGCGCGACGAAGTCGTATGTCGTACTGGAGAGCCGGCCGACGCGGTCATGTTGATCAAGGACGGGGTGCTCAAAATGGTCCGCCAGTCGGGTGGTGGCGGCATGTCGATCCTGGCCTATTTCAATACCGACGACGTGGCCGGGGCGCACGATGGGCCGCAGCGCAGTTACAGCCTGGTCGCCCTGGGCCAGGCCGAGGTCATCTATTTTGACCGCGACAAGTTCAACCAGCTGGCCCGGGCCAATCCCCATGTATTCGACCGGTTTGGCAAGGACGACATGCACCGGCAGGAGGCCCTGCAGGGGGCCAGCAACACCGTGTACGGCGCGGTCGAGGCTTTCTTGAAAGAAGGGGTCGAGGTCGAGTCTCTCCTGGTCATCAACCTCGATCGCTGCGTGCGGTGCGGAAACTGCGTGAGGGCCTGTCACGCCCGCCACCAGTTTACCCGTCTGGACCGGCGCGGTCCCATTTTCCGCCGTCGCAAAGCGGTTCAGTCGACCAAGCACGAGCATTTGCTGATCCCGTCCTCGTGCCGGCATTGCCGCGATCCCGAGTGCATGATCGGCTGTCCGACCGGTGCCATCCAGCGTTTTCCCAACGGCGACGTCGATATCAACGACAACTGCATCGGTTGCGAAAACTGTGCCCGCAAGTGTCCGTACGGCAACATCACCATGCGTCCGCTGCCGGCCGAATTACAGCGCGACAACGTGGTCAAGCGGGCCATCAAGTGCAATCTGTGCCGCGGCTACGCCTATTCGAACTGCGTGCACGAATGTCCGCGCGGTGCGGTCTTGCGCGTCGATCCGCTGCGTTATTTCGACGAGCTGGCCATGGTGATGGAGGCCGAGCAGCAGCAGGCCATCGAGTGGCAGCGCCAGCAGGCCGAGCGGGCCAGTGCGTTTGGCAAGGGCAGCGCAAAGCAGCGGGTCAAGCCGCGTTCGACCGGGTTTGTCTGGTTATCGCTGGTTTTTTTTGCCCTGGGCATCGCCGGGGTTCTGGCCGCCTATCTGGCCTCGCCCGAGCCGCGCAGCGGGCGCACCACGTGGGGCATTGGATTCGGAATCCTGGCCACCGGATGTATTGTTCTGGCGCTTTTTCTCGGCGCGCGCAAACGCATGCGCAACGTCGGCCTGGGCCGCTTCGAGGTGTGGGTGCAATTTCACATGGTGATCGGCCTACTGGGATTTTGGGCCGCCCTGGCCCATGCGGGATTTCGTCTCACCGGGGTATTCACGACCGTCTTGCTCGTGGTGTTTGCCTTCGAGGTGCTGACCGGAGTGGTCGGCCAGGCCATCTACATGATCTTTCCCCGCATCCTGACCCGTCTGGAGCGCAGCGGGCTGTCCAAGCTGATCGAAGACCTCCACGAGGAGGAGATCGAGCTCGCCCGGGGCATCGACGAATTGACTCAGAAATCGCCTCCCATCGTCGGTGAGTTCGTCAAGGGCGATCTGCGCCGCGCGACCCTTTCGGTATGGAGTCGTTTCAAAAAGAGCTACGATCCGGCCCGGGCGCCCGACCTGGTTTTGCAGTCGGTGTCGATCAACAATCTTCCTCCAGCCCACCAGAGCACGGCCGAGCGGCTGGTCAAAGATGCAGTGAGATTGCAGGATGTACGCGCCCAGCTGTGGCTGCACTACGGCATGAAGCACTGGGTCGTGGCCCACGTTGCGGCGACCGGAGCCCTGGCGACGTTTCTGATCATCCACATTGTATCCATGCTCTTGTTCATTCTGTAGAGGAGGCGCCGAAACAACATGATGCGCCTCATTTTCACGGCTGGCGGCAAAGCCGGAACCGAGATCAACACCTCGGCTCAGCGGATCCGTATCGGACGCGATCCCGCCCACAACGACCTGGTCCTCGACGACCCCACGGTTTCGTCGCGGCACGTGGTGCTCGAGCGATCACCGCGCGGCGACTACGTGCTCGAGGATCTCGGCACGACCAACGGCACCCTGGTCAACGGCCATCAAGTCACGACCGTGGGCCAGCTCCAGATGATCTACCTGTCGGCGGGCGACCGTTTTTGCCTCGGCACCACCGAGATCGAAGTCGGCGAGGGCAGCCCGCGATTCATGATCATCGGCGGTCCCAAGGCCGGGCGCAATGTGCCCATCGCCGATGAGACCATCACGTTTGGGCGGGCACCCGACACGACCATCGAATTCGACGACGCCAAGGTATCGGCGTATCACGCCGCCATGCTGTGCCTGCCCAGCGGGTTTGTGCTGCGCGACAACAACTCGACCAATGGCACCTTGGTCAACGGACACCGCATCCAGGAACACGTCCTTGACGACGGCGATACCATACACATCGGCGACAACGAGCTGCGTTTCCTGATCGACCAACCCGAGCACCCGGCTGCCGAGCGGGCCCATGCCGGCGCCGACGAAGGGGTCACCTATGCCCATCTGACGTTTGTGTCCGGTCCTCACGAGGGCGAATCGATCCCGATCAGCGACGACCAGGTCATCATGGGCCGGCGCGAGGACTGCACGTTCTCGGTCTCGGATCTTCAGGTTTCGGGCATGCACTGTGCGATCACACGGACCGAGAACGGGTTTGTCATCACCGACCTGCAGTCGAGTAATGGCACGTTTCTCAACGGTCGGCGTCTCACCGAGAGCAAGGCGCTCAATCCCGGCGATCTGATCCAGTTTGGCCAGTGTGTCGGCGAATTCCTGGTCGCTGGTGGGGTGTCTATGAACGACAGCTCGGCCACGACTGCCACCACCATCATGATGACCAACAAGCTGGCGGTGGAGGCGTTCATGCCCAAGTTCGTCCTCGGTGATGTGGTGGTGGCCGCACTCAGCATCAACATCGGCTCGGATGCCAACTCGCAGCTGTGGCTGCGCGGCGAGGGAGTCGAACGTCTACACGCCACGGTCAACTGGGAAGACGGTTTCGTCCTCCAGGACCACTCGCGCAACGGCACCTATGTCAGCGACAAGCGTATCGTGCGGGAAAAACTGCGGACCGGCCATGTGATCCGTATCGGCGAAAATCTGATCAATGCCACGGTACGGGGTGACCGCTGCAACCTCGAGCTCATCGATGCGGTCGCAGCCATGGCTGCCATCGAAGTGGCTCGCGAGCACGCATTCGACCTGCGCCAGGCTCAGCCCGACGCGGCCAATACCGGCTGGATGCAGCAAGAGCAGGCCTACAAGACCGTTTTTAAGCTCGACCTGCCCGACCTCGACGCGCTGGTCAACGAGCGCAAAGAAAAGCTCAAAACCGGTGCACCGGCATGGCGGCCGAGCACTGACATCTTGCGGGATGCACTGGGCAGGTACGCCGTACTGGGCACTGTTGCCGCGTCTGTCGCTGTATGCGCCCTGCTCTTTGTCACCTCCAGCGACGCTGCCCTGATGAACCATCCGGTCTCCGAAGGCCATGCGAGCGTGCTCTTTGCCAGGCAGGCCGAGGAAAAAGGCCTGACCACGGGATGCCAGTCGTGTCACAGCATGGGCAGCGGCGTGCCGGTCGAAAAGTGCGTGGCCTGTCACGAGGACTACGACGTTTTTGCCCGTGAAGAGCACGTTTTTCCGCCCCGGGAAAAGATGCGGCCCGAACAGTCCAGTCCGGGCAACCAGTGCGCCAGCTGCCATATCGAGCATACCGGCACCAGGCGGTCTGTCGACCCGAAGAACCCGTCCCTTCTCCATGCCGATGACAATTGTTCGAGTGCTTCGTGTCATCCCGATCAGCACTCGGAGACCTTTGTACGGACATCGCAGCCAGCGCCGCTCGTTCTCAAGGCCGGGCCGGTGCCCGATTTCAAGCGACCGCAGGAGCAATTTCACGCCGATCACGCCCAGGTTGAGTACCAGGGCAAGAAGATTGGTATCGGCTGCACTGCCTGTCATGCTGCCAAGAACCAAGCTGGCGATCTGGTTCCTGCGCCGGCTGGCCTGTCGTGTTTTCGTTGCCACAAGGGCGGTGAAGAACACGTCAACTCGCAGTGCGCCTCGTGTCACGGCGACGAGCACGCCGGGGTTACCCGACTTTCGCGCACCCGCGATGCCGAGCTCATCAAATCCGTGGCCAGTGCCATACCGACCGGCACGGGATCGCTGGGCTTTGCCAGTGGACTGGTTGCGGTGGCCTTTGCGCCGTTTTTGCTCGTCGCGCTGATCCGCCGCAGCCGTCGCCGCCGGCGTACCGAGGCCATGGTCACCAGGCTGCGCGAGTTCCCGGTTGAAACCGTGAAGCGCCTGGTCCACTCGATCAACCGCGACAAGTGCGTCGGTTGCTCGCTGTGCGTGCAGGCGTGCCCGGCCAGTGTGCTCGAGCTGGTCAACCACAAATCGACCGTGGTCAACTTCGACGCCTGCATTCAGTGCCGCAAATGCGAGAACGCGTGCGCGTTCGATGCTCTGCGCATGCACGACGCCGACAAGCCGCCGCCCATGATCCCCATGCCTCAGGTCGATGGCAACTTCGAGACACCGGTGGCGGGCATGTATCTGATCGGCCAGGCGGCGGGCACGCCCCAGGTCAAGAATGCGTCCAACCTGGGCACTGCCGTGGTTTATCACATGGTCAGAGAGGGCGGGCTGCAGCCGGGTATGGGCCGCCGGATGGGTGCTCAGACCGACGTCGTGATCGTGGGCAGTGGCCCGGCGGGTTTGTCGGCGGCCATTGCCTGTATCGAGCTCGGACTGGAATACACCGTGCTGGAAAAGCAGCGCGACTTTTCGTGGACCATCCGCAACTACTATCACAAGGGCAAGCCGGTCATGGCCGAGCCCAACCATATCGACATGGCCGGGAAATTGCCGCACTGGGATACGGTGCGCGAGGAGTTGCTGCAAACCTGGGCCGAGTGGGTTCAGCACTACAGTATCGACATCAAGTACAACAGCGATGTCACCGATGTAAAAAAAGATGGTGACGTATTTGCGGTGACCATTTCGGATACCAAGAAACAGCCCAGCGGCTCGGTTACCGGGGCGCGGGTTGTTCTGGCCATCGGTACCATGGGCAATCCTCGCAAACTGGGTTGTCCCGGCGACGATCTCGAAAAAGTGGCCAATGCGCTGGTCGATCCTGACGAATTCCGCGGTCAGAACATTCTCATCGTGGGCGGGACAGATTCGGCCATCGAAGTGGTACTGGCTTTATGCGAACACAACAAAGTGTGGCTATCCACCCGGGGCGCCAGGTTTGCCAAGGTCAAGCCCAAAAACTTGCAAGCCATCGAGAAAGTCATAGAAGAGGGCAAATGCACTCCTCTTCACGCCACTGTGGTCAAAGAAGTCGGGCCCGATCAGGTCACTCTCGAATACAAATCCGACAAGCGCCAGGAGCAGATTCCCAATGACCATGTTTTTGCCATGATCGGCGGTCATCCGCCGGTAAAATGGCTACAGTCGATCGGCGTGCCATACATTGACAAGCCGCACAGCTGGTCTCCGCCGCGAACCGATGAATTGGTCAAGAAATACGCCGGCTAGCGCAATTTGCGCCCCCTGTCCTCGCGCCATCACCTCTGACTCATGAACCTGGCAGTGGCAATGGGGCTCATTGTTCTGGTCGGCACGGTTGTGGCCGTCTGGTTGACGATCCGCTACATGCGCACCGAGGGGTCGTCACTGCCGGCCCCGCTGGTGGCCAGGCGAGAATCGCTGGGCCAGCGACTCGACGCCATTGTGGCGCGGGTACCCGACAGGATTCAGCTGGCCAGCGACGAGCTTCCCAATCATCCCGGCGCGGCCTCGATCGAGGCCAAACTTCTGTCCGGTGACAGACGGGGTGCTTTGCGGCACGCCGAGGGATTGCTGTCGGAGGCGCCCGACGACTCGCGTGTGCGCGTTTTGCTCGCGCGGGTATTGATGCAGCTGAACCAGCTCGAGGCGGCTTGGGCCGAGATCCGTCGGGCGCGCTCTATGGGCGAGAGCGGCCCGATGCTCGACTATCTCGAGGGTCGGGCCCATCATCTGCGGGTTTTGCGTCAACTCAACCCAAAGAGCCTGAACGTACACGATTCGCCTGTGCCCTCGATGATCGCACCATTCGAGATGTTCATGCTACAGCTCGAGCGACAGCGCCAGCGGTCGCAAGAGGCGGCGGCGCTGTGGCTGGCATCAATGGGCGACGGCAAGCGCACGCTGGGTCACGACGAGATCGCGGCGCTCATCACGGACTATTTTTCTTCCTACTACGACAGTCTGGACCGGCTATTGGCCGCGGCAGAAAGAGCGCCGAGTTTCACCGACGCTCTGTATCACACTGCGCGACTGGCGCTCAAAGTGGGCTTTATTCGCCAGGGTTTTCAGCTGATGAGCAGGCTTGAGCCGCTCATGGAAAACCACCCGGAAAAGCCCTATTACGAGCGCGATCTCGCCGAGCTGCACGGCACGGACGTGCCCGTGGTGATCGAGGATCTAGCCCCGGTCACCGCCACGGCCAGACGCTCCAGGTCGCTCAAAGTGCTCAGCTAAGTACCGCGACCCGCAAGTAAGTGCCCAGTAGGGTCGGTCCAGCGCGTCGAGGGC
>JAKSDA010000142.1 GCA_022360315.1 Pseudomonadota bacterium | reverse complement strand
TTATCGATATTCATATTATATCTAGTGCATAGGCATGCTCTGGACATAAGGATTTTGTGTCCCGCAGCAAAGGGGGAAGTGTGCGCGCAGCCCAAAATCTTTGCCGAGAATGACAGAATCTACTCGCTAAGAGACTAAACATCACGACGTCGCATACACCGACTCGCGTGGCAGGACCGTGAGCCGCAAGCCTCGTGGTGACTGTCAGGGGATGTTGGACTGCTCGGTGCAGAAGAAGCCCACATCTCCCGCTCGCCAAGGTGTTGAACCCTCTACTGGAAAGACCGTAGAGTTCAGGCGTCACTTGGTCCAGGAGACCGTTGACGAAATCAAGGAGTTCTTCCATGGCTTTGTCCCCGAGTAGCGGCGAATGGCGACCGCAATGGGCCTTCCAAGGCGCCCCCCATGCAGCCATAGTGTTCACGACGGCTACTAATCCAAAGCAATCTGCGTGGGAGGCCCATGGCAAGGAGTCGAGCCTCTTGGCTGCCGAGTTCCTGGAGCAAGTGCTGCAAGACCGCTCGGAGGCCGACCTGGGGAGTGACGCCAGCTTTCTCTACATACTCGTGTCCCGGGAACCCTCGGCGGAGGAGCCACCAACCATCGAGGATGGCGGAGCTCTCTCCGAGTTCGGATTTGGAGAAAGTCCCGCAGCCCCCGATGAATGGGAGAGTATTCAGCTGCGTGATCTCATCCGTGCCGCTATTGCGTGGTTGCGGGAGGGGGACTCCTGAGTCGCACACGCCAAAGCTCACGGCACGCACCCAAACGAAAACTCGCTCGTTGCCGCATCCTCGTGGCCGATGACGTTTTCCAGGACAACGATGTCCTCAACTTGCCCGCCGGAGACGACACACGCTCCCAGCTGGGAGTCGCCAGTCTGATGACGTTCGCCGGTCCAAACGAGGCGCTTGAGCAGCCAGTGTGGGAAGCGATAGAGCTAGGGATACAGCGAGTTGCGGAAGCTTTCCCGTCAAATCGACTATGGCTCTGCTTGTGCCTAGGAGGGCCAGACAACCGCGTTACCAGGGCGAAGAAGTTGACAGGATTGATGCGTAGCTCAGGCATAGAGCTATCGACGAAGGCCGTCTCGGAAAGGCTTGAAGTGAAGGACGACGGAGGTTGCTACTTTTATGGCGCAATTAATGTCTCTGGCGAGAACCCAGCAAAATTTCGAGCTGTCGTCACGCCGACATCTAGATCATTTCTCGTGTCGCTTCCGGAGGGTATCGTGCCCGATGTGGCATCGCTCGCATCATCCGGCTGGTGGCGTGGAGTTTCCGAGTTGGAGGAGCTACGTACACTCGGGCTACAAATTGTGGGTCAGGAGGGCATCCTATTCCGGCCATTTGGCGTTTTTGATGACCGAGAGGTGGGCGTCGATCTGCTTGTGGCGCGGTGCCAGCTTCCAGTGTTGGCGAAAGACGCCGTACCGATTCAGGCGGAAGACCGCACCGGGGATTAAAACTCCTGGCCTGGTCGCCTGGTGGTCGGCACAGACTGTGTTCACTTCAACTTCGGCGGAGGCAAGCGATGCAACGCGGCAGCGTCTATTGGAGGCGTTGCCGCGCTATCCCGCAGGATACGTTATCGCCGGAATTTAGGCGAATTTATTCGCTCACGCGAACAAATCAAACCTCGCCCACTTGCAGAGCTGCGCCGCGCGCTCCGCAACATCGTGTACGATCCTGCATGGACCGATATCTACATGGCACATATGAGCCGGAGAAAACCTTATTTCAAGGACTAGTTATTCCAGAAAGCGCCGCTTTCTGTGCACTGACCCGATCGAGGCAACGCTGGCGATTTCTTATCGCGGTTTTTTCGTCTTCGAGGACATATCGCCGTCGCTCTGTTATCGAAAGGCAATACCGCGTAGACTTCCAGAGTTGCTCCCATATCACATCTGCATCGATATCCCAGACGCGCACAGTGCCATTTTTCGTGATGACCATGACGCGGCTACCGTTGGCGTCGAACTCTGCGTGGCGTATCGCCGAGCCACCAGCATCGAGAACCAGGGGCTCCCCGGCCCCGTTGGCTCGCAACACCCGGGCGGTTCCGTCATCGGAGGCGGTGACGATCCAGTTGCCGTCCCGACTGTAGCTGGCGATCGCAACGCTCTTGTCGTGCTTGGTGAGCCGTGCCCGCTGGTCATCGCCATTGGCTGGCAGGGTCCACACGGCTCCTTTACTGGTCGCGACGACCAATCGATCGCCGTCCGGGCTGAACCGGACCGAGTTGACATCGTCGAGGCGTCCTGAGCGCGTTGGTAGAGTATGTGTTACCGGGTCGCCGTCGCCGTCCACGCGTCCAATGTATACGGTTGCCTCGTCGGCCAACGCCCGGTACGTACCATCTGGGCTCATGTCCAAGGCGTGCATAGTGCCATTCGGCCGGCCCAGTGATGATGGCAGGAAAGAGCCGTCGCCCGTACGGACAATCGGCGTGCCGTGTTCAACCGTTATGATATGCTTGCCCGTGGTGCTGAAGCGCGCGTAGTTCAGGTCGAGAATAGGCACCAACGCCGGCACAACAAGAGGTGGCTCGCTGCTGCGCAGCGACCACAGGCGGGCTCGAGGCTCTTGCGATGCGGTGATGAGCTGCGAACCGTCCGGGCTGAACTCCGCCGATACCACTGGACCCTCATGACCCCTGAGTACCAGTGGGTCGCCGCTGCCGTCGGCGTTCCACAGTCGGACCGTGCCGTCGTGTGATCCGGTCGCAATCCGGGTTCCGTCGGGACTAAACCGCACGAAACCCACCCGGTCGGAGTGGCCCTCGAGAGCCAGGGGCTCGCCACTACCATCTGCATTCCAGACCTGGGCAGCGTTGTTGCCGGTGGCCACGACCACTCGCGCCCCATCGGGACTCAGATCGGCGGTTGAAACGCTTGCCGCTTGCCCCTTGAAGGTTACCGGCTGGACACCATTGTCTGCCGACCATATACGCGCTGTGGTGTCCGGTGATGCAGTGACGATGAAGTCGCCGTCTGGGCTAAACTCCGCAAAGACGACGGCGTCGCTATGACCTCGCAACACGAGCGGCCGACCCGAACCATCGGCGTTCCACAGCCGCGCCGTGCCGTCCGCTGACGCGGTGACGATACGCGCACCATCTGGACTGAAATCGGCCCACCAAATCCCGGAGGTGTGCCCCTTGAGCAGCGTTGGTGGCCGGTCGATGCTACCTAGGTCCCATACCCGGGCTGTGTTGTCACTTGATGCGGTGACGACACGGGCACCGTCTGGGCTGAACCTGGCCGACCAGACCCGCTCCGAGTGACCTCGAAGCACAAGCGGTTTGCTGCGCCCATCGATGGTCCACACGCGCGCCGTGTTGTCATTGGAAGCGGTGGCAAAGCGAGTGCCGTCCGGGCTAAACGCGATCGACCGCACGAACCTGGTGTGTCCTTCCAGCACCCGTGGTTTACCTGTCCCGCCGCTGTCCCAGATGCGCACCTTGTGGTCGTACGCGGAGGTTACGATATACTTGCCATCCGGGCTGAACCGCGCACAGGCAACGCCATACCGATGCCGCAGTATCAACGGTACTCGGCTTTCGTCGAGGCTCCAGACTGTGGCGTACCCATTCGAGGCGGTCAGAACCTGCGTACCATCTGGGCTGAACTGCGCCGAGCCGAAATAACGACCTTGACCCTTCAAGACGACGGGGTCGCCGCTGCCGTCGGAGTTCCATACCCGCACAGTGTTATCGAACGCGACGGTCACCACCTGGGCTCCTTTGTGATCGAAGGCCAGTGATTTGATTGCTTTTTGGTGCCCCGCCAGCACAACCGGGTCATTGGCTCCGGCGACATTCCAGACTCGTACTGTTCCATCGTGCGATGCGGTCGCGACGCGTGAGCCGTCGGGGCTGAATCGGGCATGCATGACCTCATCCGTATGGCCATGGAGTACCGCTCGTGCTAAGGCGCGCTCGCGCAACGCAACCGCCAGGTTTCGCCAATCGTCGCTGAGCGATCGCCTGGGTGCCTCGCGCAGCAGCGACGCGGCACGGGTAGGATCGCTGTCCTCCAGCCGTTTCGCTGCATTGATCAGGACAGCGACCTCGGCGCGCTCCGTCGCGATCACTGCGTGCTCCCTCTCTCGCTCTGCCTGGCGAGCTCGCCCCTCGGCTTTCCGCCACTGTTGCGCCGCCAACAAGCCAAGTCCTGCAACCGCCAGCAATACGATGACCGCCAGCCAGGTAGCCTGCCTGCGCGCGCGAGCAACGGCGGCGTGTGATTCTGTCACAAACGCGTTCTCCTCGGCCGCCAGTTCGAGCGCTCCTTCACGCACGAGCTCGCGTGCGCGCTCTAGCCTCGCTCCGCGCCACAGTTCCTCGCGAGCACGCCCGTGCGCGGTCCAGATAGCGGTCGCGCGCTGGACATCCTGTCCCAGGCTCCATGCCTCGCGGTTGTGCCGGATCCAGGTGCGTAGCGTGGTCCACTCACGGATAAGCGTCTCGTGGACCACCTCTACCTCGTCCTTATAGCTGGTGATAAGTCGCCGCGCGATCAGCTCGTCCAGCAAACGATCCGATACTCCGGGCTTGATGGCAGTTAGAACCTCTCGTTTCTCGCGCCTTCGGGTATCTCCGGCCCCCTCGCCCAGTTGCACCAGCCGGCTGAACATCGCTCTCACAACCGGTACCTCGGTTTGGTTGTCGAGGCCCTCGAGCCAGCGATCGGCTGTCCTGGTGATGGCTCCCTCCAGACCGCCAATGCGGCGATATGCTGCGTGGCTAAGGCGCTGACCATCGCGTTCTCGCCACAGTGCTTCGAGGACGAAGGACAGCAGGGAGAGCGCTCCCGGGCGGTTCTCGACCAGTTCGCACAGGCGCTCGATGAGGCTCGGCTCTACCTCAAGACCAGTCAGCAATGCCGGACATTCGATGGCCTGGCGCAGCTCTTCCAAGGTCATGGCACCTATGAGTTCCTGGTGGCTCGAGATCGTGCAGGCCAGTCGTTGGTGGGCGCTACATCGACCGTAAAAATCAGCTCGCATGGTCAACAAAACGATGGTCGGGCCGCCTTGAATGTGGGCCGCGTGGAGCAGATTGTCGATAAACGCCCGTCGGATCTCATCGTCGTGGCACAAGGTAAAGATCTCCTCGAATTGATCCACAAACACGACCGCGTGGCGGGCGCCGCGGGCGCGACGCAGGGCGAAGCGCATCGTGGTGTGCAGTTTATTCGTACGCAGCTGATCGATCAGGGAGAGTACGTCCGTGATGCTCGTGCCCACGACGTCGTCAGCGGCCAGCTCAATGGCCAGGGTCTCCAGTGGATCGGGCCCAGGCCGCACGATCACGAACGGCCATTGTGCGCTATCCGGCAAATATCCGCCCTTCAAAGCGGCGAGCAGGCCAGCCTGCGCGAGGGATGATTTTCCGCTCCCCGAGGCTCCGATGATGGCCTGAAACCGAACTCCGTCATCGCGCTCCAGGTTCGTGCGCAGCTTATCGAGAATTCGCTCGGTGAGCGCTTGCCGGCCAAAGTACAGACGAGCATCCTGAACCCGGAAGGACTCCAGTCCGCGATAAGGATTGCCAGCTTCCTGTCCGATCGAGACCGGCTTTACTCTGTCCTCGGAGCTTGTCTGGCCGAGGTGTTGCAGCGCTCGTATCTCGGACTCGCGTTGGGGTCGAGTCTCAACCCATGCCTCGAGGAATTCATCTGTGAGCAGGCGGCGAGTGATGAGCCGGTCGGCTGCCTGCGCTGCATAGGCAGCGGAACTG
>JAKSDA010000568.1 GCA_022360315.1 Pseudomonadota bacterium | reverse complement strand
TACCGTGCACGCCGCAAGCCGCCCCGTGACCCAGACTCGTGCTCACGCTCGCCGCTCGCCCCACGCTCGCGCTCCCCCGCGCCGCTCACGCTCCCTCTCACTCACTTGTCCGGTCGAAAAGTGCTCAAGTCGACCTTAGCATTCGTGACAGATCGGTCGATTGTAGTGACCACTCGGAGTGCAGATCGACACGTCCATTGCGCAGCGGTGACCGGAGGACGGACTTAATGGCTCGAGCAGCTGTTTAGGTACGACGAGCAGCTGAGCAGTGTCCTCGACGATGTCGCCTTCGAGGGCCCGCGCAAGAAGGTCGTCGCTAACCTGGTCGCGTACCTTGCCAGCAGCCGACTCATTGGTGAGCCTTCTTCGATAGACTGCTTGAGGTGCGCAAGCAGTGGGGGACAGAGATCGAGGACCGTCGGCGCGCGTGGGCCGCGCACCGACAGGAGTAGCGTGCGGGTTCGCCGCGATCGCCAGGTCGGGGCACCCAGCAAGGAGACCCCAGATGAGCAAGAAGTTTTGCCATTCCGCCCAAAAGAGAAATCAAGCCGCCGACGTTCTTCACCAATGTCTTTCCGACGGGTGCCGGTGTTCGATATCGTGGGTGGACGGTGATCGACGCCTGTTGTCTTTCCCCAAACTAAGCGCAACTATACCAATATGAAGGAGCACACACTTACTTTGCTCGGTGATTCGCGCGGCGATGTACGAGTGTCCGCAGAGCGGTTGGTAGAAGCGATAAGCGCGCTGATCGAGGGTGCGAGGCGTGCATTTCGGTTTGTTGTTGAGGGGGAGAGTCTACGCTCCGGGCCTTATCCCACTCGGTGGAAGGACGCAACACACATCGACGTGACAGGACTTATCGCAGGCTCCACGATTGTGAACTTAGAGGCGTCCACCCAGCCTTTATCAGCGGCTTGGCTCTTCGCCGAGTCTGCTCACAGCGGGGAGCTACCACATCTCGAGCACTATGATGAGGAAAGCAGCGCGGTCGACTTTTTTGGCCACGTGCTCGCTAGGGCGGCCACGGGGAATTGGGACAAGCTGGATGCAGATCGTGCGCTACTCGATACCTGTGCGCGTTTTGCTCGTGCTGGGGGTAAATCGGGCATACAGCTCGGCGGGCTTTCAGATCAACTCGGGACCGTGACTGTACGCGAGTCTGACGCAACAGTTATCGAGCGCCTACGAGACCAAACCCCTGCACCTCGGAGCGTGCGAGTAACGGGTACGCTCGATACAATATCGGCCACAAGCGCCGAAATCACCTTGCGTGTATCGCAGGACATCACGGTTCGCGCAAGGCTGGATGCTCCCAACTCTGAGCTGTTGCGCAAACTTTTTAATACGCGGGTAGTGATATCTGGTCGGGCGCATTTCGGGTCCTCCGGCCGTTTGCTCTTTGTAGCAGCTGAATATGTCGGGGCGGCAAGCGAGGGAGATGAGTTGTGGGCAACCGTCCCGAGTCCAGACGCAGGTATCAAATCACTCGTGATCGAGCCCATGCTACAGACATCAGAGAAAGGAATATCGGCCTTTCTCGGCATTTGGCCTGGCGATGAATCCGATGAAGAGCTTCGCAATGCCCTTGAGGCTATTAGATGAGCCAAACGCTCCATTTGCTAGATACTTCGGTCCTTTTGGCTTTAATACGCGGCAAGGAACTTGGACGCAGTATCGACGAACGATTTCTATTAAGCGCTGCTCCGCTTCGCTCGCTGGTTTGTATCGTTTCTCATGCCGAACTGGGCGTTCTCGCACGGCGCAACCAAATGGGGTGACAAGAAACTGGCTGCGTTGCAAACCATGCTCGACAATCTCGTAACCGTCGATATCAGTCATCCAAAGATCATCGAGGCGTATGTTGATATTGACCTATGCTCACAAAACCACCCGGATGGAGCACGCAATATGAGCAAGAATGACGTGTGGATTGCTGCATCGGCCAAGGCGAGCGGCGCCGTGCTTTTGACTACGGATCGCGATTTCGAACATTTGATTCCCGGCCGAATTCAAGGAGTGGTCATATGAGCTTTGCGAGCTGGACCGTAAGGGAAGTCACGTATTGGCTGTTGGCTGTCACGGTTCCGCTGTGGGGAGAGCCGTGGTCAATCGCGTAACGATCTGAAAAAGAAGCACTTTTTCACCGCCATCGCGGTTGCCAATCCCACCCGTCTGCGCCGGCGGGTGGGGTATGGTGGCCCGGACTATTGGGTTCCAGGGTGGGGTCGAACGGAAACCAGCCAGTCGTCCCGAAATACGTTGACCACAGTAGCAACGGAACGATTCGCTTGGTCCAATGCCCAATATCCTCCCGTTCGGCCTGCTCGATGCGTTTTCGCATGGATCCCAAACCTCACCAAAACGCTGAGCTCGGACAGCGGCTGAACCCGTTCGCCAAGCCCGACAAAGTGCCGTCGATCTTCCGTCTGCTGTTTCACGTCATGTTCCTGCCCAGCTACCATCACCAGATGCGCATCCGCCAGCTGTCCGAGCTGCCGTTCGTTCGGTTCGTTCGCCCTGATATAACCATCGCCACGATTGCCAAACAAACCTGTCTGCGCCGGTGGGTGGTTATTGCGTTATGCGAGTCTTCCAATAGCCAGGGCGACGTTTGGAGTGTGCCACTGCGACAATCTGGATTGTCTGCGCGTCGATATAGACGATCAAATAAGGGAACTTTGTCAGCGGGATTCTCCGCACCGGTTTAGCGAGCCTCGCATCGTCCCAGGGTGCACCGATGCCTGAATGGCTTTCGATCAATCTCGTAACACGCCGGACCTCGATGATGAATCGTCGAGCTACTGCGCGGTCTCGCTCTGCGTACCAAGACATTGCCTCGATCAGTTCGGCTCGCGCAGCTTCGAAGAAATCAACCCGTTTGGTCGTCAAGGCGTTCTCGTAACTCAGCGAAGACCGTCTCGGCTGGTATCAGCTCGGTACTACCTGCATCTAGTTCAGCAATGCGGCGATTGATCTCGTCGATCCAACTCTGCTCCCAAACGGCGGCATCAACGGCATCACTCTCATCGAGACTCTCGAGGAGACGTCCGACTAGCTGCACCCGTTGGTCGACAGGTAGTGCGAGAGCATCAGCGAGCACGCTTGGCAGCTTCATGGAGATGACTATAGCGGAGTTGGAGTAGAGGGACAGCTATCCTGTCTACTCGGTCGCGCAGAGACGAGAGTCGTCTGTGTCCATAGTTTAGAAACCCTCCAACGAGAGAAATCTCGTAATCGGCACCACATAACAGTCACCGTTCGTGACGCTTGCCGACACCGGTAGAGTATGGTGGTAGTATCGCAACTAGCTGAAACGGAAATACTTTCCCGCTCGGCGCAAAGTTGCCAAACCAACCTGCCTGCCCCGGCGGGTGGGGTTGAGTACCGCAACTGTCTGGTCATGTTCCGTTGTACCTCGGCGCTTGGCCACAAAAACGTGCCGGCGATCCGCGTGCAATACTGGAAATCATCTCCCTTGAGTACGTAGACGTCGACTGTTAGTACCGTGTCGAGGTGGACGAGGTTGGACATCTCGCGCCTGCGGACAGCGTCGATGGCGGCATCGAGATCCACGTAGTAATCGGATTTCAAGGCATCAACCAGCGGGGCGACATGGGACGCGCGCAGGTCCGCCACGATATCGACGTCCAGTGTTGTACGCGCAATGCCATGGGCAGAGCTGGCCACAGAGCCTCCCACGCTGTAGGGAACTCCCAGCTTGTCCAGCGTATCGACAACCGGCCCCATAGCCTCAACAATATCGGAAGTCACAACTCTCGCTCGGTCAAGTAATCGCGCAACTTGTCCGCCAAATCACGCCCGTAATGCACCGCAGCCCATTCGAGCAATACGTCGCGTTCGGACCAATCTGGATGGATTTTGCGAATAGCACGCCGAGACATCTCGATCACCTCAGCACTGAGTGAGCGCATGCGCGCTACCCGTTGGCTTACACCCTCGTTCCCCTGGAGGTAAGCCTCGCGTTGCAATCGCGGTTAGCCGAAAAGTTCTCTGAGATTGAGTTCTATGGCGTCGAACGGAGCTGCATGTACGCATTCACTATCCCCGGCCGTGAGCAGCGTCCGATAACCGTGCTCAGTCCAACCGAGCACGGTTAGCGTCTTTGCCTCAGGGTCGAGTAGCCAGTAATGGTCGACATGCGCATCGTGGTACGTTGCTTTTTTGTCGCCAAGATCGCGGTTTGCGGTGGACGGCGATAGTATCTCGCATACCCACTGTGGCGGCGTACGGACCCGGGCGCCTGTCGGACGCTCGGCAACGCGAGCGCTATCCCAGCCGGCCAAGTCTGGTAGATAACGCTCACCCAAAGCGAATTCGACCTCGCATTCACTGGAGAACCACCATCTACCCCCTCGACGCTTCTCACACGAACGGAGCCTAATACGTAGCTCTCCCTGCAGATCTCCGTGCTCAAAACTCGGCATTGCCTTACGCACGAGCATGCCACGAACAATCTCATGTTGATTCGGTAGCGTATCGGGGAATTCCTCGTGGGCTCGGGCGATTTCGACCATTGAGGCAAGAATAGCAGATGTCACGTCCATGGAACGACGGATGCTCGATCGCTAACAAACCCCAGCGATTGTCGACGCTACGGCTATTCTTGGGCCGCGAGGCACTCAAAACCGCACCTCGACCGCTCGCAAAAGAACCCAACACGAACGCTCGTCCGGGGGGACCGGCCAAAAAAACAGTAGCACCGAATACATTCAAGGACATCCGCATTGCGACTAACGGTCATCAGCGTCACGATAGAGGACATTAACCAATTGAAATAAAACAGCTCATAGAACCCTTCCCGAGCCAGCTCCCCGCTCAACCCCGGCCACCCGGGGCCTCCATTCAGCAAGAAGATCGGCGGTCGGTCAGCCGGTACCCCCTGGGCGGAGTACAGCGGAACTCAGTTGCGGCATACTCGACCTGAGAGAACATCTCCTTGGCTAGCGAGTCATGGGAGAGCCGTGAGGCATCAGGTAAGCAAGCTATACCTCAATGGGACGGTGTCTACGCCAGCTGGACCGAACGGTTTCAGGTGACCAACCCCACCTCCCGGCGCAGGCGGGTTGGTTTGGCAACCGCGTGTGTACCGGAAAGTTCATTCGTTTCAATTGTTACGCGTTTCGATACGAGGCCGAGAGAGCCCTGTGGCCGAGCCCATGAGCAGTGTAGAGTATCGAGACTTACGATTACTGAAACGAGGGTCCGTCCACCACTGCTCGTTGGGTTTACCGGAGCTCCCTACTTAACGAGGATCGCGCTACAGTCCAGGAATGTCATCTAGCGATAAAGTTCTCGCTGCAGCACTTGACTTGCCGAAGGACGAACGCGCTCGCATCGCGCATGAATTGCTACTCAGCCTCGGGGAGAATTACGTCGGCAGTGATGAGGACGTGGCGGGCGCATGGGCGGGTGAGATCGCCAAACGTCTTCAAGAGGTGCGAAGCGGCACTGTCGATCTGGTGGATCTCGACGAGGTGGATGCTTACGTGGGGCAACGACTCGACGAGTTGCGAAGGTAGTCGGCTTGAGGGTTCGTTTCCATCCGGAGGCTAAAGAGGAGCTAGCTGAAGCCGCAGTATGGTACGAGCAGCGACGCGCTGGCCTCGGTCAGGAGTTTCGCCGTACGATCCGGGCTGCCGCGAAAACCATCGGTGCGAATCCAAGTGCGTGTGTCAACGGCAGCGCAAATCCGTCGATTTCTGACAGGTGAGTCGAGTGAGGTAGGACATAGGGATTTGATTGACACAGGGCCACTTCTGAGCACGTTATGTGAGGGAGGCCTTGCCCCGGCGTCGAGCATTTGGCACGCACGGGTCTGTTCGAGCTCGGTGCTGGGCCCTGATCAAACATCCTGCTCACGCTCACTCTGTCCCCGCTCCGCCCCTCTCCCCCCTGCTCAGCAGTCTATCTTCTCCGCTGCCCCCTCGCCCGCGCTGCTACCACCACGTGGTGCTGCACTCCTGCGAAGTAGAGTAATCAGACCAATCAGAGCCAGCAAGAACATGCTTCAGGTTTCTCGCTGGTGACTCCATCGCTGCCTCTCCGTCACACTTCCGCTGGTCCGCCACCATCTTCGCTGCTCTTCAAAGTAGAGCAATCAACCCAATGAGAGCCACAAAGTAGATGCTTCAGATCTGGTCGATTGTCGCGTTTGGAGCACTTCAAACCACTCGATCGTGACTCGCCCCCTGGCTCCATTCTGCCGAGCAGAAGTGGGTCAGTTTGCCGAGCGTTGGGGCGAATCGCTGAGGGCCCGCACGTCGCCGCCCACGGCGGACGCACGAAGGGTGCAGAATACCGCCTGCATTCGGCGGCCACAGCGAATGCAGGCACTAAACTAAATCAGTGCCAACGTACCATCGCGCGAGGTGTTTATTGAAAGTCGGCTGCGAGTAGGTCCTTCGTGACTGCGACCGTCTCCTGCCGCAATTGTGCCGTTTGCGCGTCTCGCGTCTGCGGTTGGGGTTCTTTCGCGTTTTCGGACCGCAATTGAGTGAACAAGGCATTGCGCCAGTCGCCTTGTCCCGTGCCGAATATTCGCAGCACCCGCTCCGGCGGCCTTTCTGCATCCAGATATGTCTGTTGCTGCGGGTGATTCAGAGGAGCCATCTCGATATGGGTGATTTGGTTTAGGTGCTGCCAGTACTTCCAGATTTGCACGACGCAGCCGTCAAGATCATTCGGCCCATCCTGTGCGTATAGGTGTTCTCGGGACTCATCCCGCGCGTGTGCGTCACCCGGGCGTATGACCAGTTGTTCCAGTCCTGCCGTGGCCGCCACGGTGACGCCGTAGATACAACTTCCGGCCATTAACTCGACCCAGATGCGAAGGAGAACCTCGTCGACGGGTTTCTGGCCCTTGCGGTCGCACGGTTGCAGGATTCGTGCGTTGTATATGGCGCAGAGTCCCCGTTTTACGCGCTCGATCACACGCACGACCCGCTGCGGCCGCTCGCTCATGAACTGCCAGAATGCGTCATTGTCATCGACGCCTATATTTTTGCCTTCACTCCTTGTGCACCAAGCGAGCCCCTGAAAGTCGCACTGCAAGTCGGCCAGATGCCACAGCACCCACTCCGACTGATACTGGGCCCAGACCTGATAATACACTCGCCACCATTGCAGCTTGCGCTGTCCCCAGCCCAGGGCATCGCGGCCGCGCTGCAGTGCTTCACCGGCGCGGGACAAGATACCGTGGGCCTTCTTGACCGCAGCGCAATCCAGTGCCAGGTCCCCCTCCCCCCTGTCCAGGAGGTGACGGCTTTGCACTAGCAGAGTCTCGACCCAGGCCAGCTCCGCGCGGGCTGTGCGCACTCCATCGTGTGGCTCGACCCCGGCGCGTGCGCGCTCGAAGTCCCGGTCCGCCTGATCAAAGCCAGCTGCGCCCCCCTCGAGCCAGGCGTGGAAGCCCCGAGACACATGCAACCGGGTGCGATAGTACAGGTAACCTAGATCGCGCCGCGGGTCGCCCGCCGGCTCCGGCTGTAACGCGTGCACCTGATCCAGACCTTGCGCCACAGCGTCGCGTATCAGTTTGAGATGTTTTTTCGCGTCTTCCTTCTCTTGGCCTGCTAGGAGATTCCAGCGCTCCTTGAGCGGCAGGAGCTGATGCTCGATGTGTGCGTCAACGCACAGACACAAGGCACGTAGATAACGCTCTTGCATCGCCGCTCGCTCGCCTGGTAGTTCCTTGTTTTCTAGCCAACCCTCGAGCAGATCTTTAAGCTGTACGAGGCATCTGAGTAGTGTCTCCACTTTGGGTTCGAGCGCGCGCTGGTCCGGTCCCGGCGAACTGCCTCCGCACGGGGACAACGGTAGCGTGCCACAACGCAGCTCGGTGAGAATGCAGTGCAGGATACCCATAATCGGTTTGATGGCTTCGATATCGCTGCTCTCGGGCGATGTCGATTCGCGCGTGCCAAGCCAGGATTGGAACGCGTCGAGCCAGGAACCCGGATATTCGGTGTCGCGCAGCTGCGACTCGCCACCAACGTCGCGATATGCCAGTAAGAGTTGCGCAGAGCGCATCTTCATGCACTGCGCGAAGCTGCCCGCGTCCAGGTAATAGCCAGCGCACATGTCGAACAGGGCTTCGCGCATCCCGGCGATGATCTTCTCGTACTCATCATCGAACTGTCTTGCCCAGCGCTTGTCATCGTCTCCACCTCTATGGACCAAGGGGAGGACGTGGAAGCGGCTCGAATTACGCGTCATACCCACATCATCCTCGAGTATCCAGTGGAACCACTCGATGATTTGCGCCGAATGGGCGTGGATTTGCAGCGCGGTTCGGGTTCGCCCCAGCGCGTGCAGCAGTTGTCGCAGCATAACCTCCCGCGCCCGTTCAACCCATTTGCGCCAATAGGTCGCGCAATCCGTATGGCTTGCGTTGTGTTCCGGCCACAGGCCGGACGACCAAGGCTGAAAATTCGACGGAGTGTAGCGCGACACCAGATCGCACCACTCCACCACCAGCTGATTATTTACCACGCAGTGCACTGCGATGATCAGTCTCGTCTGATAACGAATCGCCGAGACGCGATGATACAGGTACTCGAGAAACACCGCCGGATCCGACGACATGATGTAGTTATCGCGGTGGTAGTAGCGAGCGATGCGATCGTGAGACAGCGCCAGCAGGAAGCACTGGGCCGCCGATCTGAGTACCTCGTGGTCTGGCCTATTCGGATCGTACAGCGCACGGATACAGTGGTCGGATGCGTACTGCGAGTTGGCACTATAGATCCGGTCGCGCAGCTCGCGACCCATGCAGAATCCCGCACCTTCCACCGCCGTCAGGTAGCGCTCGCGGCAAAACGCCTCGACGAGCTCTTCTTCGCGACTCTTGAGCCCGTCGCCAGCAGGAGAGCTGGCTGTGCGGTGTCCGTGGAAATACGCCAGCAGTTTGCGCAGCGCCACCAGATGGCGCGACCGGCGAAAGCAACTGAGGCACAACAGCGCCAGGGCATGGTCGCGGCGATCGTCAGCTGTTCTTCCGCCCACGGCATCCCGGGGACAGAAGACCACGATATTTTCTAGTTTGAGCGGGTCTCCGACAGAGACGTCCTGGAGTTCGCATGACCAGTCGTCAGGGTGTGGCTCTGTACCACCGGCAACAGGAATGGGCTTGGATGGTGATGCCCTAAACGCTTCGAGAAGCCCGCATAGCTGCCTCTGCAATTCCTCGAGCCCAACGTCGCCATTATGCCTCACCTTTGGCTGATCGATGCTCAAAAAAGCCCTGTTTCCGCTCGATTTGCCAAAAGGCGATTCTATGGCACTGAGCAACTGCGAGAGAAACTTGAACAGAACTTTGTTTAATTGGCCCGCTGCATCTGTGGTGCCGTGATGCACGGTAGGGCGCCAGGAAAAAGCCTCCAGGCCGTCAAACGCGAGGATATAACGCCCTCGATTCAGGGCCCGCTTTATCAAATGAATCCATAACGGAATGTCATCTTGATCCGACGAACTGCCGCTGAACTCGCCGTTTTGATACGGAATGTGGACCGCGGGCAGGCGGGGATCGTGGGCTCGACACTGGGCGAGAATTCTGCCTACGATGCCCGCGACTGAATAGTGCATTTCCAGATTGATCCATACTAGCACGGAGCCCCGGAGGTCAACGTAATCCTTCTGCACGCGCCGGGCGAGCTGTGACGAGGCCGAGTACTCGTACGGAGCCGGATGCTTCGCCCGGTGTAGCGTCGAATATACGCCCACTGTGTCGTCGCCATTGCGATAGAATTTCACTGCATTGGCGTCAGGCCCTGAACCTCCTGGAGGGTCCGTACCCTCCTTCTCAGCGCACGCGGAGAAGCCGATGAGCGTGGGCAGGTGGGTCGCGTATGGAACCCGGCTGGCCGGGTGCTGCTTGCTGAGATAGGCGTATAAGTGGGACAAAAATAGCCCGGGTTGAGTCACCTGTGCCACCTGGATGGCCTCGTTGTAGGTTCGTTTAAGATTGGCTACCTCGTCGGGAACATTCTTGTTGAAGTGCAGCCACACCAGGCGCAGGCCAGCATCCCCTGGCTCGTCATCCATCTTCCGCTTAACCAGGTGCTCGATTATGGCCATGATACGGGGGTCACCACCGCCGCATCCCATGACGATGGGGATGGAGTAGCGAGGCATGCACCGGGATAGAGTCGCCAGGTACTCTGGGCCAGGTGGACGATCGAGGCGCTCGTCGAGGAGCAACCGGTGAGTGTCGCCATGTAGCTTTATGATGGCGACTGTTTTGCAGACCAGCGACGCCGGTGGCAGCCAGTTGCCGTGCTCGACGCCAAATACCGTGTGCTCGATGCCCTGATCGCGAAACGCGCGCTCCAGGAACGGATCGAAATTCATGGTCAAGAACAGGGGCAAGCCCATCAGTCGAGTCAATAAAGCCCAAAACAGATGCGACGTGCCCGGCTTGTGGCCGCGATAGAGCCGTTCAAATAGCGCATCGGCATAGTCACCGTTGTATTCCGTGACGATACCGATTAGCTTACGCCAGTCGCCAAACAGGTCCCAGGACGATTCTTTTAGCAGAGCCTTCTTGGCCTTCTCGAACGCCTTCTGGTCCTCGTCGGACTCAGGCGCCTTCAGCGTGCACCTGCGGAGCACCTCCTCGTATCGCTTGTGGATATTGACGCGCCAGTCCTTGACGTATTTGCGCAAAAGGCCCTCCTTGGCGCCTTTAATCGCTCTATCGACCTCATTCGCGTCGCCCAGACGGTGGTGCATTTCTTCCTGGAGATCGAAGCGCTCTGGCCAGCCGTACACCTCGAGGAAGCGTAGCAGTCGCTCCTTGAAGCTCTCATCGAGACGCTTGAAGAGAGAGCTCTGCGCCAACTTCTTCGCTGGCCCCGACTCCGGTTGCGCCAACTCCGCCGGTCGGTGCATCCCCTTGTCGACGTAAGCGCGTACCATAGCCAAATAGCGCTCGATTTCGGAGATCGCCGGCATGCCGCACTCCACGGAGAGGCCGGCACCGAGGATGGGTACCAGGGTACCGCCGTTCTTCCACGCGGCGCCAATGGCCTCGATGGCCTTTTGCGACTGCCCGTACACGTCAACACTGCTCGACGCTGACCGCGGCGATTCATCACGAGATTTCACCTATGCCTCCTGTGGTAGATGTGCTGACCTCTCAATTAGCTTGCGAGAGAGCGTCCACCGCTAACTCCGGGGCGTCCTTCCCGTGGCCGATTTGCCTGTTTCCAGTGAATTCTCAGCAGCAGACGAGTGACGTCAGTACTACTGTCGATACATTATTGACATATTTATGGCCGATGACAATGGCGATCATTCTGTAGATAGCGTCCCCCTGTGAAACGTCTCGTCGGTCAACGTGGCGGGTCCCGCAGAGTCGCCCGAGGACGGCCATTCTCGGCTTGGCGCTAGACTCTGCGCGCGATAGTCGAAATGCTCTTGGTCATCATCGGGACCCGAGAAGATGGCTTTGGCAATTTCATTCACCTCTGCAGGGCTAGACACAGTGATGAGTTCGATCTCTTTGGTACCAGCATAGTCAGGCGGCTGGAACCATCGCCAGCGAATTGAACGCGCGAGGCGTTCCTACTTCGCAAGGGAAGCGCTGGCATCAATCCAGCGTCGCCAGGATACTGCGCATGCCAGCGTACCGTGGCGAGCACAAGCAGGAGGGCCTAGCGATTCAGGTACCTGCGATCGTCGACGAGAACGCCTGGTACAAGGTCCAGCGCGCTTTGAATGTGCGACCCCGTCGCCGCCGCTCTCGGAGTACGCGAAGTCTGTGCGTCGGCAGGGTATGGTGTCCATGCGGGCAGCGCGCATACGTGCGTCTGGCCAAGGAAGGACAAAGAGTACATTTATTGCGTCACCCGGCATGATCGCTGGAGGCGCACATACGGCGGCAAGCCGGGCGAGTTTTCGGTCACGCACCGAGCAGACCACATCGACCCGGTCGTATGGGAAACGGTCGCCGATGCGATTACGCAACCGCAAATCCTACGGGAAGCCATCGCCGAACAGCCCGATTCCGCCGAGCCGCACCGTGAAGAGCTTGCTCGGTGCGAAGCACTCTTGCAGCGACTCATAGTCAGCGAAAATGAGATCTCGCGAGCATTCCGCCGCGGCAATCTCAGCGCTGAGGTATGGAATGCCCAGCTCAAAGAGATCGCCGCCGATCGCCGCATCCTCGAACGCAACCGCGACGCAGCCCGAGAGCAACTCGCAACAGCAGACGCCAGCAACATCTCCATCGACGACATAGAAACCCAGCTCGAAGAGCTACAGGGCCGGGTCCGAGCCGCAGCCCCGAAGGACCGAAAGGCCATCATCGAGAGCGTCATCCCCGGCGATCAGCCCTTCGGCATCACCATCTGGCCCGACGGCAAATCGGTGTCGGTGTCGAACATCCGAATCGGAGTCGGAGTCGGTGCCGGAATCGGACATCGGTATCGGTGTCGGATCAAGCCCCCCGATCGGGGGCTCCGCGCGGGGAGAGCGCTTTGTCGTTGCGGTACTCGAAAAGGCTGCGGATGGCGTCGAGTGTTTACCCCGCGGTGCCGGTGTCGCAGTGGCCGGTTCGCGCGATGGTTGCCAACCAGGCACGCGCACCGCCTTCGCGCCAGGTGTCGTGGTAGCGGGTCGGCTCGATGGAACACACCTCCCATCCGTCGCGAAAGGCGTCGCGCAGCTCGTCTTGCGATATGCGGCGCGGCCCGCCTCGGCCCGGCTCCTCGTCGCTGAAACAGAGCATGTAATACATGCCGCCGCTGGCGAGAACCCGGGCCAGACTGGCGACAAAAAGCAGCCGATCCGAGTCGGAGAATACGTGAAACAGGGCCGAGTCAATGACCGTGTCAAAGCTGCGGCCGAGGGTTTCGAGTGCGAGGGCATCGGCAACCCGAAACGTCACCTCGAGTCCTCGCTGCTCGGCTTTGGCGCAGGCCATGTCGATGGCTTTCGGCACCATGTCGATGGCCCATACTTCATGGCCTCTTGCGGCGAATAACAGGGCATTTTCGCCCGAACCACAGCCCACATCGAGCACAGAGCCACGCACCCCTCGAGCATCGCATAGACGCACAAACGCCTCTTGCGGACGATGTATCTCCCAGGGCGGTTGGCCGTTGTAGAGCTCGAAAAAGTGCTCTCGCCGCGGGTGCAAGTCCAGGCCAGCCACCCCGGGAGGCGGTTTCGGACTGGATGTACTCATACGTTTGACCTCACGACCCGACCCGATCGACCAGATCGGTGATGCGCTCGACAAATGCAGCCCGGTGGTGGCGTTCGAACTCGGTCCAGGTGCACAGCGTCCTGGAATCGGTGACCCGATCGACAAACAGTGTGCCGTTGAGATGGTCTATTTCGTGCTGGTAGGTCCCCGCGGTCACTCCCGCGACCTCGCGGTCGATCTCGTTGCCGTGGCGATCCCATCCGGTGACCCGTATGCGCAGATGACGCGGCACCAGGCCGCGCAAATTGGGAACACTCAGGCACCCTTCGTAGTTGTCAAAACGCTCGCCACCGATCAGCTGAACCACCGGATTGACCAGAACAGTGAGCGGAATGTTGGGCTTGTAGGGGTAGCGGGGATTGTCCTTGACCTCGATAGCGCAGATGGCGATTGGCTGGTAGATCTGATTGGCCGCCAAGCCGGCGCCATTGGCGTCGCGCATGGTTTCGATCAGGTCATCGATAAAACGCTGGATGTCGAGCGAGGCCAGCTCTTCACGGCCGAGCACACGCGCAGTCTCGCGCAATACAGGATGCCCGATCTGAGCGATCTTGCGAATTGCCATGGACCGAGATTACCACCATGCTCCAGGCAGCGCGCACTGGCACGCTTGCCGGTCGAACACTCCGACCCCACCGCGCCGCCAGGCTGGCCTGGACTCGCCTGTCGCCGGCTGGATCGAGTCGCCAAGGTCGCAGGTATGGGGTACCTTCGTCCCAGTATGAGTGGAGAACAACGTACCTATCGAGCAGCTGTCATCGGCGGTAGCGGCTACGGCGCGAGCGAGATGCTGCGCCGGCTTATGCTCCATCCCCACGTCGAGGTCGCGCGCGTCGCGTCGATCGACCACGTGGGTCAGCCGCTTTGGGCAGCTCATCCCAATCTGACCGGTCTCACCGAGCTGGTCTTCGAGGACATCTCGCCGCGCGAGGCCGCGCAGGGCTGCGACGTGGCTCTGCTCGCCCTGCCGCACAAGGTGACGGCAGCCAAGGTGCCCGAACTGGTCGAGATCGGCGTCAAGATCGTCGATATGTCGGGCGACTTTCGTCTGCGTGACGTCGCTGCCTACGAGCAGTTCTACGAGACCAAACATCCGGTGCCCGAGCTCCTGTCCAAATTCGTCTACGGCTTGCCAGAATTAAATCGCGACAAGATCAAGGCGGCCAAATACGTGGCCTCGCCGGGGTGTTTTGCCACCACCATCGCACTCGGTCTCTTGCCCCTGGCCCGGGCCGGGCTGCTGCGCGGACCCATTCACGTGGCCGCATGTACCGGCTCGTCGGGGTCCGGGGCGTTTGCCAAGGCAGGCACCCACCACCCGGTTCGCGCGGTCAATCTCAAGGGCTACAAACCGCTGGTCCATCAGCATACACCCGAAATTGTCGAAACCCTGCACGATGCCGGCGCGCCTGATATCGAGCTCCACTTTGTCCCCATCTCTGCCCCTCTGTCGCGCGGCATCCTGTCCACGTCGTTTGTCGAGGTCGATGCCGAGGTGAGCGAATCGCGCCTCGAAGGGCTCTTTGCCGCCGCCTTTGACAGTGAACCGTTCGTCCGCCGCGTGCCTGGCCGCCTGCCCGAAGTGGCCGCGGTGGCGGGCTCGAACTACGTCGAGGTCGGCTTTGCCGTGAGCGAGCCGTCGACCGGCAAACGCACGGTAACCGTATTCTCCTGCCTGGACAATCTGATCAAAGGTGGCGCCGGTCAGGCCATCCAGAACATGAACCTGGTCCTCGGCCTGGACGAAACTCTATCGCTCGAAGACCCGGGAAGCTGGCCATGAGCTCGATCGTTATCAAAGTCGGCGGCAACATATTGGAGAGCGACGACCTGTACGCCGTGGCCAGCGACGTCGCGGCGCTGACCGGGCGGGGCGATCGGGTCGTCCTGATCCACGGCGGCGGTCCCCAGGCCACCGCCGTGCAAAAACAGCTCGGCCAGACTCCCAACATCGTGGCCGGCCGCCGCATCACCGATCAGGCGGCACTCGACGTCATGAAAATGGTTGTCGGCGGTCGCCTCAATATCGATCTGTGCGCCGCCCTGGTCGCCGCCAGAGCCCGCCCGATCGGGCTGAACGGATCCAGTTCCCGGGCCATTGCCGGCACTCGGCGGCCACCCCGGGTGGTCTCGGGCGGCGGTGAGCAGCCCATCGACTTCGGCCTGGTCGGCGACGTTACCGGCATCAATCGCCCGCTTCTGAACCTCGTGCTCGATGCCGGATACACACCCGTCCTGGCCTGCCTGGCCGCCGACGAGAGTGGACGGGTCCTCAATATCAACGCCGATGTCGTGGCCAATCGCGTGGCCGTGGAATTCGCCGCCGCTCATCTGATCCTGGTCACCGGCACGCCGGGCGTGCTGCGCGATATCGACGATCCGGCGTCGCGCATCGCTCGCCTCACCGCTGCCCAGGCCCGGAAAGCGATCTCGGACGGCACCGTGTCAGGGGGAATGATCCCCAAGCTCGACGAATCCATCGCAGTCGTGGCGGGCGGCCAGGTCGGATCGATTCACATCGTCGGCAAGCTATCCCCGGGCGATTTGCTGCGCGAGATAGACGAGCCCGGCGCCGTGGGCACAGCACTGCTGCCCTGAGGTTGCCCGGGCCGAACCCCTGGCTCAGGCCAGCGCGGAATATCCCGTCCTCGCGGCGGTTGCTTGCATCTGCACGATGACGTGGTAATCGGCCAGCGAGCGGTCGACAAAGCCGCGCAGACGCAGTCGCTTGCGCACCGGGGCCAGGGCGGGATCGCCAAACGCCGCCTTGACCCCTCTGCGCAGCCGGGCGACCAGCTGGTCATCGACGCCGATATTGGTGATCAGCGGCAATGTCGGAGCAGGCGGGCTGGCCGCCAGGACGACAACGCTGGCGGTCAATTCGGGACGGACATCCCGCAATAGAGCAAATGTGATACTATCGATGGCAGCCACGTCGGCCTGCCCTGCAGCGATCATCTCCATCGATCGCATATGACTGCCACTGATACATACCGAGCCAAAAAAGCGCCCGCTCTCGGCCAGCTCGGCAACCATGATGCGCAGCGCGTTCATACCCGAATGGGATTGTAGAGAATTGACTGCCGCGCGAGCACCGCGCATCGCTTTCAGGGTCTGCCGCGAATCGTTGTTTCGGGCAACGATGAAACTGCGGTATTCGGCGCCTTGACAGCCTGGAGCATCGTAACACGGGGCACCGAGCAAGCGCACCTGGCCGTCTAGTTCGTGGGTCAAGGGATAACCACAGGTTTGTGATAAAAGCAGGTCCGGATCTGTCCACTGCCCGGTCAAATTGCCATCACGCGACAGTTGCGCGGGTACGCGCGGGACCCCCTGAGCTTTCAGAGAGGCACTCAATCCGGCCCACCACGCATCTGTGGTGGAGCGCAGGTCGGCGAAATCATACATTGGCAAACTGGCAAACATGGTAATCACTCACTGGTATTCTACAGACCTCATCGGCCCGGCCATGGACGCTCGCTTTACTGCGGTGCGCTCGGAGTTACTCCGAGCGAGGGAATCGCGCCCGACCAATTGTGCTCGATCGGTGGCGGCGCCAGCGGAGTTGCCGCGACTTCGATGTCGCCCGGGCGGTCGTCGAGCACGGGCTGGCCACGCGGTCCCGTCACAGGGGATTGTTTGGGAACAAACCCGTAGCGGCGAAACAGGCTGACATAGCTAGAAAACCAGTAGTGGCCATTGCGCTGCAATATCTGCTCGCGCCGGGACCGGTATACCGCCAGGTAGTTGTACCAGGCCAGCCTGGGCCAGCGATGATGGAGAGCGTGCAGGTTGTTGTTGAGAAACAAAAGCCCCAGTAGCTTCGACTCCACCACGATCGTGCGCTGTTCCGGGTCTGGATGAACCCGATGCTCGGCGTATGAACGCAGCGACGAGAGCGCCTGGCCGGGATATACATACAAGAGCAGATAGGCCCAGAGCGGGATCTGACACACGCCCATGACCCACCCCAGCACCGCCGCCGTTGCCAGGACGTGGACCGCCCAGTGGCGCAGATGAGAGCGATCGCCACGGGCCAGACGAGTTATCTCAGACCGGATGCAATGCACGACAGAGACGATCGGATAGAGAAGCATCCGGCCCACCATGGTCGCGTACACCCAGTGCGTGGCGCGACCGGCAGGGCCCAGCCGGGACCACGCCTGCGCGGTCAGATAAAACGATTCGGGGTCGTCGTCCGGATCGGTCAAGTCCGACTTGTGGTGCTTAATGTGACTCTCGCGGTAAATACCGTATGGCAACCACAAGCTCAGAGGCACCTCGCCGATGATCCGGTTGAGCAGCGACCACCGCGTCGGGTGACCGTGAATGGTCTCGTGCTGCAATGAGCCGTGCCAGGCGATCAGCCAGCTGCCGAGCATCACGTGAATCCACCACGGCAGATCATGAAATGCCCAGGTACTGGCCATCCACCCGACGTAGATGACGAAAGCGAGCATACACGTGGGAATCTCGACACCTCGCCAAGACCACCGTTTTGCGACCTCAGCACCAAAAAGTGCTTGCTGACGAAAAAGAAAAGCAAAGGGACTCTGAAGCACAGGCATAGAGATGACGTTCCGGTTTTTGTTCCAGCGGCACTTGTCCTCTATTGCCACCCCTGTGCCATGACCGCGTGTCACCCCAAAGAGAGTCCATCGCGATGAGCCATGGGCCGTTCGGCCGATACCGGTTTGCCGTCCACAATGGCAGACTGGCTGAAGTTTTTGCGTCGCCCCGCGTGATTTCGGTCGCTCGACGAAGTCACCAGTTCAGACAATCCCGACAGCCAGGCGACGCATGTACGCAACGCCTGCGATGTATTCATGCATCCACGTATCTAATCGATATCATGTTGGTTGCTGATATGACCTTAAGCAGCATCACAGATCTAGTAATGCATAAACCCCCAGCAGGATCGATCCAGCGCCTGTGACAGGCGTCGAGGAGGGAGCATAGTAACCCTACGTGGCCGACGAGCAACGCAGTCATCGGGGGGGCCAGTCGGGCATAACGGGTAGTTGATTGCGGGTCGCGATACTCGGTCCTCTTGGCGACGCTCGCTCGCTCGCGTGCGTGACGGCTCGCTCGTGCCGTTGGCGCGCCCATGTTTCTTGCCGGGTAATTGGAACTATGGGAAAGCGTGGAGGGCTGCGTTCTCGTCGCGCCGCCAATGGCTATTCGAGCAGGCGTTTGGGATGCATGCCATTAACAAAACCCATGAAGGGCGGGTGGATACTGTAGCCGAGCAGGCGCTGGATGTGCTCGGAGCATTGCTTGACCCGATCGCGCGATACCGATAGCGAGAAGTTCTCCTGCTGCCGGCACCACGGGGCGCAGTACTGAGCAGTGACGCACAGCCGGCCGGCGTCGGTGCGATTTTGCCCACCACCGTGCCATAGCGTACCGATGAAGAAGATCACCGACCCGGCCGGCATGACCACACTTTGTTGCTCGGGATTTTTCCCTGTGTCGGGCACTCGATCGACCCACTTATGACTGCCCGGAATCACTACCGTAGCGCCGTTTTCGGCGGTGAAATCGTCGATTGCCCAGATCGTCGCCGCGCCCAGCGGAGGCCGTGGGCGAGGCACGGCGTAGAAGCCATCGTCGTAGTGCCAGGGCTGTTGATCCTCGCCGGGCAGAATATTGATGACCTGCAGCTGCGACAGCAAATAGTTGGGCTGGAAGATGCGGTCGAGAAGACCCAGGATCAAGGGATGCGCGACAAGGTCGTTGCACACCGAGGTCTTTTCGATGACCGCGTACAGCCGTTGCGTGCGAAATCCCTCGAAGGTGTTGCGACCGCTCGAATGGGTCAAACGCGGTACAACATCGCGACGGATTTCCTCGACGAGAGCGGGCGAAAGTAGGTTTTCGATGATGACGTAGCCCTGGCGCTCGACTTGCTCCAGGCAGCTTTCAATGACCTCGGGCGCCACGGCTTCCTGGCTCCCCGCCGTCGATTTGTATTTTGTGGCCAGGTCCGCCTCGAAGTATTCGCGCATGTCGCGGATGATCTTCTTTTCCATGACCTGATAGTGTGCAGCAAGATCGCCCGGCACCACTACCAGGAAGTGGAAGAGGTCGGCATCATGCCGAACCGACGGGCCCTGTCAAGGCTCTCAGGGCTCACCGCGCAGCTCGCGCACGATGGCGGGCCAGAATGAACGCAGATCGCTCAGCTGGATGTGAGCGTCGTCGAGGTGCTGGTCGGGATGTGCTAATCCACGGTTGGCTCCATATCGAATTCAATGTGGGCTCGGACCAATGTCAGGGTAGCCTCACACCAGCTGACTGACTCCGACGAAGATGCCGGGGACCAGAAAAAATACCGCGACGATATATGCCAGAGCCAGAGCCTTTCGCTCTGAGGCGACTGCCGCCAGTCTCTCTGCGCATTTGACCAGCAGTTCGCGAAGGATTTTGATGCCGAATATAACGATGACTCCGAAATTTGGCGACACCGGCCTCAGCTGCGTCGATCATACATCGCGAACACCGAAATTGCGCACTGCAAAACTCAGGAATATATTCTGGGTGGATTCTAAAATGGAATATTGCCGTGTTGACTGAGTGGATTTCCTGACCTTTGTTATTCACAGCGTGAAGCGACGACCTGTTCATACAGCTCGGCCAGATGTTGTCTCGCTCGACTGTGGCCAGCAGCCGTCTCGAAAATCAGCCGGCTCGCCGCAGATCGCAGCGCGCGGCCGGTGGGCTTCTTGCCCCCTGCCTGCTGTACCTGACGAGATCGTGTGAATATTATTCGCTGCCATCTGTGGGTCGATTCCCGGTGACGCGCTGCGTTGAGAGGGGCGTTTCGATAATGTTTCTGGCTGGAGACCTGGTATGTTGGAGGGTGAGCTGAAACCGGCTGACACGGTTCGAGGTCATGTTTCGCGATAAATTGCCCAGTAAAGTGACGATTTACGAGGTCGGACCACGCGATGGTCTGCAAAACGAGGCCCGTCAGGTGCCCACTGTGGACAAGATTGCGTTTATCGATGCGCTATCGGAGACCGGTCTCGAGCATATCGAGATCACGAGTTTTGTGAGTCCGAAGTGGATCCCACAGCTGGCCGATGCCTCCGAGGTGGCACGGCGGGTGGCGCGGCGCGATTCGGTTCATTTTTCGGCTCTGGTGCCCAATCGGCGTGGCCTGGACAACGCGGTTGCTTCTGGTATGCGCGAGGTGGCGGTTTTTGTCTCGGCTTCGGAGACGCATAACAAGAAAAACGTCAACAAGACCATTGCCGACACGCTCAAGGCGTTCGAGCTGGTGGTGGGGCCGGCGCTGGAGCGGGGCATGAGGGTGCGGGCGTATTTATCGACCGTTTTCGGCTGTCCCTACGAGGGCGAGGTCGACGCCGGGGCCACGGTACATCTGACCACGACCCTGCGCGATATGGGGGTGTATCAGGTATCGCTGAGCGACACCATCGGCGTGGCCAATCCATCCCAGGTCGAGCGGGTGCTCGAGCGGGTGCTCGCCGAGGTACCTATCGAGCATATCGCGGTTCATTTTCACGACACCCAGGGGACAGCATTGGCCAATTGTCTGGCCTCGCTGACCCTCGGGATCACGACGATCGACTCGGCGGTCGGTGGTCTGGGCGGCTGTCCCTATGCTCCTGGCGCGTCTGGAAATCTGGCTACTGAGGATGTGGTTTCGATGCTGCACGCCATGGGGGTGGAGACCGGTGTCGATCTGGAGCGATTGATCGAGTGTTCGCGTCTGGCTACGACGTTTGTCGGTCACGATTTGCCGTCGAAGTATCTCAAGGCGCACATGGGCAAGCAGGCTCGTCGGCGGCGTCGGGCCGAGAAAGAGAGCTGAATCATGGCTGGTGAGAAAAGCGATGCGATTAATGGCGACGATGTGATCGTGGTCGAGCGGCGTGACAGCGGCGCTGTGTGGGTGACGCTAAATCGGCCTGAGGCGCGCAACGCGCTGTCTCGGCAAGTAAACCTGCGGCTGGCTGAGTTGGCCCACGAGCTGGGCAGTGATCGCGATGTGCGGGTCGTGGCTCTCACCGGCGCCGGAGACAGGGCGTTTTGTGCCGGTGCGGATCTCAAGGAGCGCAAGGGGGTGAGTGCGGAGGATTCAAGGCCGTATGTGGATGCGATCAGCGGCGCTATCCATGAGTGGGCGCAGATGGCCAAGCCGACCCTGGCAGTGATCAACGGCTTTGCCTTTGGCGGCGGTCTGGAACTGGCTCTGGCCTGTGATTTTCGCATTGCGGTGGCCGGGGCGCAGATGGCGCTCACCGAAGTGCGACTGGGCATCATGCCGGGCGCGGGCGGAACTCAGCGGTTGGCCCGACTGATCGGCGTGGCCCGGGCCAAGGAGCTGGTCTTGCTGGGCCGGCGCATCGACGCCGAGCGCGCCATGGAATACGGGCTGGTGATGAATGTTGCGTCAGCGGAGCGATTGCGCGACGAGGCCGAGGCCATTGTCGAGGAGTTGATGGGCTGCGCTCCGCGCTCGGTCGAAATGGCCAAGACGGCCATCGATCGCGGCATCGAGGTGGGCATTGACGAGGGCCTGCGCATCGAGCGGGCCTGTTACGACGTGACTCTGTTTACCGAGGATCGCAACGAGGGCTTGCGCGCTTTCGCGGAGAAACGGCCGCCGCGCTACCAGGGTCGCTGAGCACTTACAATGTCGACTACTTGGATTGCATGAGTAGGCGACCGCGCTCACGCAGCTCGGCGGTAATCTGGTTTACCTCGCGGTCATGCGGTCCATCGGGGTTGGGATCGAGGCGCATGTCTGCACCCTCGGGCAAACCCTCGGCTTCGGGGCCGAGATGAACCACAAACATGTCGAACGGAGCGATCTGTGTCTTAATAGCCAGATGATCGGACAGGCCGATCACATTGGTTGTGGAGATGACCAGATTGCCGGCATCGAGCAAGAGATGGGCGACCTCGCCAAAACTGCGCACGAGCTCTTCGATGTCGTCGAACGCCAGGTCGGCGTCCACTCCCAGGACCACGTTCTTGCCGTCGAGCAGATAGGCCCGGTGCCCGCGGTGCACGAGCGCAGACTCGAGCGCCCGGCCGATGCGATGCTTGCCGGTTCCGGTGGCCCCGGTCAACATGACCATGCTGGCTGGATGGCCGGCATAGTGAGCCCGCTGCTCGGGAGAAATGTCGCCACGTACCCATTCGATCTCGCGGATTCGACTCTCCAGTCGCCGCTGCTCGAGTCGGTCCGATACCACCTCGCGCACAATCCCTCCACCGGCGATGTCGTATTCGTCCACAATGACAAAGCGGCCAGTCGTCTCGACCTCGGCGGTCAGGTCGAACGCGATCGGAACCCGGGTCCGGAGCACGAGATCGGCGACGTCGTGACGCTCGACCTGGTTCTTGGTGAGGCTGGCGTCGAGGTTGCTCGCGTCCAAAATTCGGTGGATCTCGTCGATCGTCACCTCGGTTTCAGCTGTGGTCAGCTTCAGCTTGTAGCGCTTGCCCGGTTGCATGGGCTTCTTGCTCAGCCAAAATAGATTGGCCCGCAGCTTGGTGCTCACCTGGGGCGGCGCGTGCAAGTGACTCATGATCTCGCCGCGACGAATGTAAATCTGCTCGCTCAGCGTGATTCCCACCGAATTGCCCGCGCCCACAGAACTCGGCGCATCGGCCTGCCAGGCCTCGATAGTCGAGATGGTCGAAACTTTGTTGGACGGCGAAAAAAGGACCCGCTCGCCCGGCCGGAGTGTGCCAGCTTCGACCCGGCCGACCACGATACGACGGTCGTCGCCGCGCTCGTTGAATTTGAACACGTCCTGCACCGGCAAACGCAACGGCAGCTCGGATTCCGGAGCCTGCTTGGTAAACCCGTCGACCGCCTCGAGGATCGTGGGGCCATCAAACCAGGCCAGCCGCTCGGAACGAGTGGCGACAAAATCACCCTCGCGTGCGCTCACCGGGACGAAATGACGGGGCTCAATATCGATCTCGGCCAGAAATTCGCGATACTCGGCGACGATATCGCGAAAGACCTTTTCGTCGTAGTCGACCAGGTCGATCTTGTTGACCGCCACGACGATCTGCTTGATGCCGAGCACCGACAGGAGATAACCGTGGCGCCGGCTGTTTTCGCGCACGCCTTCGTTGGCATCGATGAGCAATACGGCGGCCTCGGCTCGCGCCGCGCCGGAAACCATATTCTTCAAAAACTCGATGTGGCCGGGTGCGTCGATGATGATGTAGTCACGCAGAGCAGTGCGAAAGAATACCCGCGCCGAATCGATGGTGATGCCCTGGCCTTGCTCCTCTTCGAGCGCGTCGAGAAGAAACGCGTACTCGAATACCTTGCCCTGCTGGCGGCACACCTCCTGGACTTTTTCCAGCTTGCCCTCGCCCAGTGTGCCAGTGTCAGCGAGAAGTCGCCCGACCAGAGTGGATTTTCCGTGATCGACGTGGCCGACAATCACCACGTTCATGGTCTCGTGCGCCATTTTCTACATGTACCCTTCGCGACGAAGCTTTTCCATGGCATAGGTGTCTTCTTGATCCTGTGCCCGACCGGCCCGCTCGGGGATGTTGGTCAACCTGAGCTCGGTAATGATCTCAGCCGGATTGCGCGCCGGTGACTCGATCATGCCAGTACACGTCTCGCAGCCGATCGAGCGGTAGCGCTTGCCCGACCCCTTGTCGAAATAGAGGTCGATGATGGGAATGTTCTCCTTCTCTATGTATTCCCATATATTGATTTCAGTCCAGTCGAGCAGAGGATGGATACGCACATGCGTGCCCGGTGCAAAATCGGTCTTGAACTGATTCCACAGCTCGGGCGGCTGGTCCGATACATCCCAGTCGCTGTTGTGATCACGCGGCGAAAAATAACGCTCCTTGGCCCGACTTCCCTCCTCATCAGCTCGCGCACCCACAATCACCCCGGTGAATGCCTCGCCGTCGAGCTCCTCCCGGTACTCGCCGTCGGGACCCATGCGCTTGCGCGGCCACGCCCCGGATAATGTATTGATCAAGGCGTCAGTTTTGAGCGCCCGACAACACACCAGACGACCGCGGGTGTGGTTCATGCCCGCGGCCAGGGCCGCCCGGTTCTGGCCCACCACCATCTCCAGGCCCCACTGCCGGGCCAGCTTGTCCCGGTATTCGATCATCACCGGAATCTTGTACGAGGTGTCAATGTGAACCAACGGAAACGGAACGTGACCGAAGAATGCCTTGCGCGCCAACCACAGCATGACCGTGGAATCCTTGCCGATAGACCACAACATGCAGAGATTCTTGAAGTGCTTGTAGGCCTCGCGAAAAATGTAAACGCTCTGATTTTCGAGCTCGTCGAGATGGGACATGACTGCTTGCGCTCCCCACTGCAGTTCCTTGCAGCACTAAACTCCCATAATTGAGTGTGAATTAAATGTCAAACCCAAATTCATAGATTTTAGTCGTTTACGTTTAGTGACAGCTGTTTATGTCGATAAACTCGACCAAAAAAGTCAAGTATATCCTAAACGGCGAGACGCGCCAGTCCCAGTTGGTGACAGCCGGTCGAATAGCCGGCTGGCCGGACGCTCCGCTCCGCATTTCTTGCCGGGACGTCGGGCCGGGGCGGTGAGCCAGGCAGCCTTTAGGTGAGCCAGGCAGCTCTTTAATTGTCGTCTTGCCTGCGCGGGTCGAGGCCGTATTTGCGGATCAGCTCGCGCAGATGCTTGCGGTCGATCTGGGCCTCGCGTGCTGCTGCCGACAGATTCATCTTGTGCCGGCGTATGAGATCCTCGATGTATTCCCGCTCGAACATCTCGACGAGCTGGCCCTTGGCCTCTTTGAACGGCAGGTCGGTCCGGATGCCGAGTGCTGGGGCTGCTTCTTCGACCAGGGCATCATCGATATTGATCGAGTTGCCGCGGGACAGAAGGCAGGCGCGTTCTATCACGTTGCGCAGCTCGCGCACGTTGCCGGGCCAGGAGTGGCGCTGGATACGAGCCATGTCCTCGGGAGCCACGTTGAGTTCCCGTCCCGATGCGAAGCCACGTACGAAGTGATTGACCAGGAGCGGTATGTCGCTGCCCCGCTCGCGCAATGGCGGCACCGATACGCGAATGACCGCGAGGCGGTAGTAGAGATCTTCGCGGAACCCCTTCTTGCCGACTTCGCTGCGCAGATCCCGGTTGGTCGCAGCGACTACCCGGACATCGATCTTTTCGTAGGTGTTCGACCCGACTTTCTTTACTGCGCGCTTGTCGAGAACCCGCAACAGCGACGGCTGCAGGTCCAGGGCCATCTCGCCGATCTCGTCCAGAAAGATGGTTCCGCCGTGAGCCTCGGCAAACGCGCCCTTGCGGTCGGTAATCGCGCCAGTGAACGACCCCTTGACGTGGCCGAAGAGCATGCTCTCGATGAGCTCGCGGGGCACCGAGCCACAGTCGAATACGACAAAGGGGCCGTCGCGACGGTGCGAGTGATTGTGTATCTCCTCGGCGATCAGTTCCTTGCCGGTTCCGGTCTCGCCTTCGATCAGCACTGTCGCATCAGTGGCCGCGACGTCCTGAAGCAGCTGAAATAACTGCCGTACCTTGGTATCTCCGCCGAGCAGGGTGCCAAACGAGTTCTGCTGTGATGGTTCGGGCTCGACCACCTCTTCATCTGGCAGATATTTGATGACAGTGCGGCCGAGTTTGATCTCGGCGCCGAACCCGATGGTGATCTCTTTGAAGCGCGATCCCTGGATGAACGTGCCGTTAGTCGAGTTGTTGTCGCGCATGATCACTTCGTCGCCGACCAGTTCGGCCATGAGATGCTTGCGCGACACTGTTTTGTCGCTGAGCGTCAGTTCACAGGCCGGCGAGGACCCGAAGTAAACCACAGCATTATCCTCGGCCAGGCGGACCGATTCACCGCGATCGGGGCCCTTGATGACCAGAAAAATACCGCCGCGATTCTGTTTCGAGAACGACGGCAGTTCTTCGAGCAGAGCGGTTACTTGGGTCTTGTCGCGAGTCGCCATAAGTAGCTGGAAAACGACCTCATACTAGCCCTCGGCACCGGTCCGTGTCTACCGCGGCCCCGCCTACTTCGGCTGTCCCGGCCCGGACCGTTCGACGATGCGCTGAGGTGTTATGGCTTTGGCCTGGCGCCGCTCTTGTCCCCGGTGCGCTCCGGACCAGGACGCGACCGATCGGTACTGGGTTTGTTGTTGGTTTTTGGGGCTTTTGGCCGGGCGACTGAACGATTGCCGCGAGATTTTGCGGAGCCCTGTCGGTGTGGGGTGGATTCTGCGCTACCTTTCTTACTTGAGGGGGATTCGGTGCGGCCCTCGCTCGTTGCCGGGGCTTGCGGCGGCCCCGAGCTGGTATCGGCTTCAGGTGCAGCTCCTTCCTCGGTACCTCCCAGGTTGGGCCCGGACAGGCCGACTACTGCTGCTGCTGCGATGCCCATGAGCAATATGACTATAAGGAGGATCCAGGCACGACTGCGCCGCGGCGCGGGTGCCGGATCTGCGCCTGGCTCGAACGAGGCAACCCCCCTGTCATCGCGGCCGATTGTTTGGAGTCGGTCGTCAGACGAACGGCGAGGTTCGACCTGGACCTGAGCAGGACCACTCGGCATGACCGGGGGAGACACCAGCGGCGACTCGAATTCGGCGAGCGGATGCTGTCCCTCTTGAGGTGGCCTCGATGGATCGGCAAAGCTGTCGAAATCGATCTCGAGCTCTTGCGGCGGTTCTGGACTCCGCGCCGGCCGCGGAGTCCGAACCCGCCCTTGCGAAGGAGGAGGAGACTGCTCGTACCCGCTGCGCAGTGCTGCGGTTTGTCCCTGAGTCAACTCGAACATCGAGGTCAGTTCGATACCGCGGAGGCGATTCAGATTGGTCAGCGAGGTGACCGCGCGTTGTTCTCGCCGCTCGCGGTCGTTGACGATACTCGCCGCCGGGCCGTCTTCGGCCAGGCTGATCCAGTCGTCCGCCTCGAGCCCGCTCACATCGAGCTCCTGGGTTCCGTACTCGCTCACGGCATCCTCTAGATCATCTATAATTTCGGTACCTTCACGGCCAAACGCCACTGCACTGGCAGAGCTTTGCTCGTCTTCGGCAATGTCCGGATTGCGCCAGTATTTGGGCGTGCCGCAAACCTCTCTGAGATGCGAGGCGAGTTCTGGCGCGGACATCAGCAGACCGTGCCGGTGAGCGCAGCGCAAAAGCGCCTCCTTGAACTCACCGGCGGTCTGATACCGGTGGTCGGGATCGACCGACAGGGCCTTGAGCATCACTTTGTCGAGCTCGGCCGGAACTCCGGATACCTTGCTCGATAGCAGCGGCACTGGCTGGCTGTAGATCTCGTCAGCCGACGTGGTCAGGCCCGCGACCACAAAGAGGCGTTCACCGGTGACCGTTTCGTACAGGCACACCGCGAGCGAATACAGATCGGATCGCTGATCGAGCTGTTCACTGCGCGCCTGTTCTGGCGACATATAGCCGAGTTTGCCCTTGACTCGATAGAATCCCGAGTTGTGGGTCGATGCTTTGGCGATACCGAAATCGGTGAGTTTCACCTCGCCGTTGTGCGACACGAGGATGTTGGAAGGCGAGACATCGCGGTGGATCAGGTTGAGAGGATGCCCCTGTGAATTGTCGCGATTGTGGGCATATGCCAGCGCGGAGAGAATCTCGCATGCGGTGTAGATTGCCGCTGCAGGTGATACCCGCCGGTGCCGCCGTTTGGCTCGCTTGAGCAGAGTGCGCAGGTCGGCGCCAGGCACGTATTCCATGACGATGAAGAAGTCGTCGCCTGCCGTGACCAGATCGATGGTCTTGACGATGTTGGCGTGCTCGAGGGTTGCCGACAGCTGGGCCTCGCGCTTGAATAGCTCGATGAACTCGGGTTGACTGGTGAAATCGGGGAGCAGCTGTTTGAGCACGACTTCTTTCTTGAAGCCGCCGGCACCCAGCTTTTCACCGATATAGATGGCTCCCATGCCGCCCTCGGACAGGTATTCCCTTACCTCGTAGCGATCCAGAGGCGCCCCCTGTGGGGAACTGTCGAGCATATTCGTCTGCGCAGTGTAACATCGACTCGTGAAGTATCGGCATGATCTCCGAATATTACGGACTCTGCGGAGACGCGCCGAGATCGCCCGGGCGGCACAACTCGCTGATTGGCTCGAACAGCTGGAACAAGCCCAGCGTGATCTCGCTCGCGTTCACAGGCGTGCTACCGAGGTGCAACAGTGCAAGCACAGTCAGTCGAAACAGCCCAGTTCGGGCGCCACAGCGGGAGAGTACGCCCGGCGAGCGCTTTACCGCGCGGGTCTCCATCGCCAGGAAATGGCGTATGTCGGCGAGCTGGCGGCCGCGTGCCAGAAAATCACTCATCTCGAAGCTGCCGTCGATCGGGCCCGGATCGAGCTGTGCAGAGCCACGGCGAGTCGCGAGGCTGTCGAGCGCTATTGCGCCAGGCGGCAGGACCTGGAGCGCACCGCGCGGATTCAGCGTCGACAAGCGGACAGCCCGCGGCCGGCGATTCGATCATTCGCTGAGGTAAGTGTGCTCTAAGAGGTAACGCCAATGATTTCAGGTGAATCGGAGCGATGGATCGGCAGGGCGAACGACCCGGTTGCCGCCAGCGGCGGGTTATACTGCCGGAAGCAGCAATGAGCGGGCACAAAGGCGATTCTGTGGATGTCGAAGCCGCGATCGATCGGCTGTATCAGGCCGAACTGGCAGAGTTCATCGACGCGCGCAACCGACTGGCCAACACACTGCGAAAGAGAGACCGCACGGTTGCTGCTCAGGTCAAGAAGCTGGCCAAGCCCAGCGTATCGGCGTGGGCGGTGAACCAGGCGTATTGGAACGCGCGCGACGACTTCGAGGCTCTGCTCGACGCCGGGGAGACCTTGCGCACCATGCAGAAAAAAGCATTCAGTGGCGAGCCCGGCGGTGATCTTCAGTCGGCGATGAATACGCGGCTGATCGCCATGGGAACTGTGATGAAATACGCCGAGCAGGCTCTCAACCGCGGCGGGCACGGCACGAGCAACGCCATCCTGCGCCGTGTATCGACCACCTTGGAGGCCCTGGCCGCCTACGGTCGTGCCGGATCGGCACCTCGAGCTGGCAGGTTATCTGCCGATGTTCCGGCGCCGGGTTTCGAGGCACTGGCCAAGCTGGCCAGCGGGACGCCCGCGTCTGCTGTCCAGCGCTCACGTGGAGCGGCCTATGCGCGGCGAGCCAAAACCCGCAACTCGGAGCGCACGGCTACTGCCAACGACAACGAGCCGACTCGTATGATCGAAGTGCTGGCGCGGCAAGCCCAAAAGCGGGCCCATGAGGCAGTTGCCGAGGCCCAGGCCAAGGTCGAGGCAAAACGGCGAGCCCTGCACCAGGTCGAGCAAGCCGAGAGCGCGGCGCTCGAGCGAGTCTACGCCGCGGAAAAAGCGGTTACTGCGGCACAAGAGCAATTGACCATGGCGGTCACCGAGCGCAACAAAGCAGTGGAGGCGGCGGAAAAGGCCAAGCACGACAATCAAACCACCCGGGTTGCTCTGGCCAAGGCCGAAGAAGAGCTCGCCGCCGCGCAAAAACGCCTGGGCTGATCGATTGCGGCGCCCGCCCGGATAGCAGCGGCCAAGTTCGGCGTCGAGGCGTCACAAGCGGGGCCGAGCATCCGCCAGGCCATCCGTCGGAGACGGTACACCGGCAGTATGCCTGCGGCGTGCGGCTCCGGCCGTTTGCCAGGTCTTCCTCGGCAGCTGCGACCTCGCCACGATGCCGTGATGAATAATTCGGGCAATAGGCCAGCCGATCACAGTTGCTGGCCTACGTGCAGGCGGTGACGCACAGCCCAATCGCGCGCGCGCGACGGATAGTCGATGACCAGACGGCCGTCCTGCTGGCGATGCCAGTCACATGTCTCGCCGAGAATCTGGCCGCGCCGATAATACTCGACCTTGCGGTGCGGACAATGAGCCGACGGCTTTTTGCCCGATAGCGGACAGACCTGGCCGATCTGTACCTCTTCCGGACGCCGGGGCAGGGTCAAATGGCGACCCCGCGAAACTGCGAGCAATCCGGCGCGAACCAGCGGAGCAGCGCTCTTCATGGCGACCATCCCCTGCGTGGGCGTGCCGTCGAAGTTGCCGGCCCATGCGGCAACGGTGAACTCGCTGGTCACGCCGACGGCGACGGTGTCGGCAAAGCCCCGCGCGGTTCCGGTCTTGACCGCCACGCGATAAGGCAGATCGACGGGCAGCTCGTGGCCGAATACTTTGCGCCGCGCCTCGGGGTCGGCCAGCATGTCCATGATCATCCAGCTGGTCGCTTTACTGGCGATGTGCTTTTCGTGCCGCTGCTCGAGCCGCCACACCCGTCCGTCATCGCTGCGAGCCTCGACGATGGCAATCGGGGCGACAACCTTGCCAGCGCGGACCGTGAAACCGTACGCGGCGGCGAGATCGAGCAATCGCACCTTGGCCGAGCCCAATGCCAGACGCAGGCCGTAATCCTCGGGATGGCCGTCGAGCGGTCCCACGCCCGCCTGGCGCAACATGCTCATCAGGCGACTTATGCCCACGCGTTCCAGGACGTCGACCGCAGCCATGTTATAAGAACCGGCCAGTGCTTCGCGATAGCGCACCGGGCCGCGCTCGGGTTGGGTTCTGTTGACCACCGTATAATCTGATGAGTCGTCGTAGAGGTCATACGCGATCGATGACGGGCTGTCGCCAGCTTCGATGGCCAGGGCGTAGACGAACGGCTTGAGCGCCGAACCGGGATGGCGGCGCCGCGTGATGATGTTGATCTGGCCGTCTTCACCGTGATAGTCGATCGAGCCTACCATAGCCAAAATTTCGCCGCTCGCAGTATCGAGAACGACCGCTCCGGCCTGGCCCACGTTGCGATGGGCGAGCGTGGCGACATGCTCGCGAACGCGGTGCTCGAGCTCCTGTTGCACAGATAGATCGAGGGTCGTACGTACCACACCGCCGCGGGCGCGGATGATTGCGGGCAAGCGACCGTGCACCCAGTCGGAGAAATGGGGCGCGTGAAATGGCGGCTTATGGATGTCCAGAGCGATCGTGTGGGCGCGCGCCCGAGCGGCAGTGTCGGCGCTGACCAGACCGCGTTGCTCGAGCATGCCGAGCACATAGTCGCGCCGCCGGACCGCTCGATCGAGGTACTTGACCGGATTATAGGCCGTGGGAGCACGGGGAAGAATAGCCACAAACGTGGCCTCACCGAGACTCAATCCGACCGCTGGCTTGCCGAAATAAAACTGCGCAGCAGCCTCGATACCGTAGGCACCATTGCCGTAATAAGCGCGGTTTAAGTAGTGCTCGAGGATGGTCCGCTTGTCCACGGCGCGTTCGAGCCTGAACGCCCATATAGCTTCGCGTATCTTATTGACCAGTGTGCGCGGTCGGCCAGGAGAATGCATCATACGGGCGAGCTGCATGGTGATCGTCGAACCACCGTAGGCCATGCGCCCGCTGTGCAGATTGAGCCCGACCGCGCGCGCGATGCCCATGGCGTCCACGCCGCCGTGGGCGAAGAAGTGCTGGTCCTCGGATTCGATCACAGTGAGCAAAACGGCCGAGGGAATATCTTTGAGCGCCACCCAGCTCTCCCGCCCGGGTCGGCCTTGCGGGTTGGGCACACTGCGCAAAAGATCGCCGTGGCGATCGACGATGCGCAGTGGACCGCCGAGATTGGTCTGCAGTCGCTCCAACGGGTACGGATAGGTGTATACCGCGATGAGCGTCGCGCTCATCGCGGCGGCAAAGAGCCCGAAAAAGGCGATGAGAACCATACGAGCGATGCGCCCCAGCGACGTCAACACCGCCGCGAGCCGGCTCCTTTCGTGCACGGCATTCACCACTGATGTGCCAGTTGTCGCCATGTCACCTCTTGATCACCACAGTGGTCGTGGTGGAGCGACCGCGGACATCCGGATTGTACATCTCTTCGACGCTGGCCGGCGGGACCACGAAGGTACCCGGTGTGGTGGCACGAACCAGGTACTCCATCTGCATCTTGCGCTGATACTTGCCCATATTGTCGACAAAGGCGAGCGCGCGATCGTCGCGCAGCTCGCGGTGTGACCAGCCCCAGCTCGACTTGGCCTCGCCACTGCCGGTGTTCTGCGCGCTTGCCAGCTTGGTATTGACCGCCTCGAAGCCCGCGGGAAGGGGGTCATCGACCGCCACATAACGCCGGCTGTCAGCGCTCTCGATAGCGATGCGCACTTTGATGAGCTGTCCGGTCTTGAACTCGGCTACCGGAGTACCCGACTTGGGATCGAGGTACTCACGAGTGATGGCAAATCCCTTGTTGACCGCCTCGACAGCCTTTTCCTCGCGGGCCTCGGTGAGCCTGACCGCGTAGCGGACCTTGCCCGTGGTTTCGATCTTGACCGAGCCGGGCTGATAATTGTGCAGACGGCGGCGCAGGACCAGAATCTTGGACCCCTTGATCTTGCGGCGTACTTGTTTCTTGTCGTTGATGTACAGAGTTACCACTTCGCTGCTCTCGCTCTCACTGCGCGCGTAGTCAGACAGGGCGACCAGCGAGTACAGGTTATCCTGGGTGTTGTACCAGCCGCCGCCGGGTCGCTGTTTCTTCTTCAACCCCTCGGCCAGCTGGTCGATCATCGGGGACTTTCCATCGAGTTCGAGCAGGGCCGACAGGGCGATCGCCGACGAGCGCACGTCCGAGCTCATGTAGTGGGATAGATCTCCGGTCTCGCGAATGAACGCGAATCCATCGCTCGATTCCGCCGAGGCGTAGAGCTCGCCCTTGAGTGTATCGATATCGGTCCCACTGGACCGGCTTCGCTTCATGGCGCGGAGCAGAAATGCCGCACCGTACCGGGGCAGGCCGGCGCGGGCCTCGAACAGGCGTGTGTTCAGTGCGCGGTCGGGCTGGCCAGACTCGGCCAGTACGTACGCCGCCATGGCCATGGTACCGCTCTCTCCGCCGGGAGAGACCCTGGTCTTGCTCACCCAGGTCTTGAGCGCGCGAATACCGAGTTCCACGGTCTGGTCGGGAACCTTGATCCCGGCCCGCCTGGCCTCGGTCAGACCGAAAATAGCATACACGGTGAGATGGGGATAAGTTTTGCCACTCGGCCACAAACTGAAGTGGCCGTCGGCGTGTTGATGCCTGGCCACCTTGGCGACCCCGGCGCGGATGAAGGCATTCAGCTTGGGGCCCTGGAGGTCCTTGTTTTTGAGCGATCGGGCCAGATCTTTGACCTTGGTGAGGGGAATGAAACGAGACAGGGTTTGCTCCAAACAGCCATAGGGATATTCGATCAAGTAGCGCAAGCCGGGCTCGAGTTCGCCGAGGCCAGTTCGATCGATGGTCACGGTGACCATACTGCGGTTCTTGACCAACGAGTCGTTCCAGCTGATCGGAACCTCGACGGTCTCCTGACCGTCGGCCCCGGCGACGCCCGCGGCCACGGTTTTTTTGTCGATGATCAGCGACCGTTGGACGGGAATCTCAACTTCGAGGGCATCGCGGTGACCGTCCATCTCGACCGCAAAGGCAAACTTCGCGGTCCGTCCGTTGCCGACGTTGATCGGGAAGTTGACCCGCGCCGATCGGTCTTTGGCCAGGGCGACCTGACGGCTTTTTTTGCGCACGCGCACCCCCTTGCCGCTCGCCGTGACCGTGGCGGTGCCGGCAGTGCCGGTGTAGTTGTGGACCGCAACGCCGACTGTGGCCCTGTCTCCGGTGCGGAGAAAACGGGGCAGGATCGGTTTGGCCAAAAGTGGCTTGGCGACAGTAAAACGGCGGTCACTGGAGCCAAATTGGCTGCCCGCGTCAGCTGCCACGACCATCATGCGAAAGGCGGTCAGGTTGTCGGGCGCCTTGAATTGAAAGCTGACCTCACCGTTCTCGTCGGTGACCAGGCTGGACGCCCAGTACGCCGATGAGACGAAGTTGGAGCGCACCGAATCCTCGGGTCCACCGCCGGAATCACCACCCATGTCGGGGTCACCCGCAGTGGGATCGTTGAGCCGAGCAATGCGGTTCCAGTTGGCCGAGGCATCTACACCCAGGCCCCAGCTGGCGTAAAACGCTTTCATCGGATCCGGGGTTTTGTAGGCGATGAGCTGGAGCACCCCCTCGTCGGCGACCGAGACCGAGACCTCGGCGCGCACCGGCTGGGCGTTTGCAGTGACCCGAACCGTTCCGCTGACCAATTCGCCCGGTTGGTACGACTCTTTATCGGACTTGACGGCAACCTCGAGACGCTTGTCCTCGGGCGATACTTTGAGCTCGACGACGCCCATCTTGAAGCGGGGCCGGCGGCGGTCGCCCTCACCGGTGCGTCCGGTGATCATGGCCACGCTGGCATACACGTTGGGAGCGTGCGCGTCCTCGAGCTCGATCTCGATTCCGTCAGAGCTGGCCGCCATGGGTTTGACGAATGCATCGAGAATGCCGTTGCGCTCGATGGTGATGAGAGCTGTGGTGTTGGTCAATCCGGTCCGTGGGACCAGACGCGCAGTCTCGCCGGGCTTATACGCTTGTTTCGAGGCGATGAGGGACATGCGAGCCGACTCGTCGCCACTCCAGAACGCCTCACCCCGCCCCAATATCCACACGTTGCCCGAACTCACGACTGTATTGCCGCGACCGTCCACGGCTTCGACGCGCACGATGTACTCGCCCGGTTTTTCAGGCATGATGCGCTCGGTGCCGGTGCCTGTGGCCGGTACATCGATTTCGCGTTCCTTTTCGACTTCGTGCCTGGTCTTGCAGGTTCGATGGCTGCGGTATCCGCCGCTGTACTCGCAGCTGTAGGTCTCGCGAATGAAACGCAGCGTCGCTTTGGCCGGCACTCGCTGGCCCGACGGAGTCACTGCCACGATATTGACCGCGAACGGCATGCCCATAGCCTGGACGTATTCCTGGGTGTGCAAACCGAGATAAAAATCGGTCTTGTGCGCGGTTACCACCGACCGTTTGGAAATGGTCTGGTCGGTCTCATCGCGCACACTCACACCGATGACGTAATCCTGTGGACCATCGAAATTGCGCCTGGGATCGCGCACAGAAAAGCGAAAACGGCCGCGGCGATCGGTGACGCCTATACCGTCCGATACAAACGACGGCGAATTGTCGCCGCCATGCGACTCGTAGTACCAATAGTCCCAGCCCCGGCTGGCATAATCGGCAAAGTAGTACTGTGCATACTCGGGAAAACTGACGGTGTGCGGCCGGCGGTATACGTTCCATTCCACATTGGCGCTGGCCACCGGCGCGCCAAATAAATAGTTTGCATCGAGCTTAAAACTCAATTTGTCGCCCAGGCGACCGTGGCGTTCGTTGCCCTTTACGTCGACCTCGAAGCTGACCTTGCGAAACTCCTCGACCGAGAACCGCTCGCGGAAGGTCTGCCCCTTGATAGTCGCGTTGACGTAGTAGTCACCGAGGTTGGCCTCCTGCTCCAGCGGCAGATCGAAAGCAAAGCCGCCGAACTCGGTCAAACGCATGGTTTTGTCCATGACGCTCTGGCCGCGGCTGTCCTCGACGCGAAGTTTGACCCTGGCCGCGCGGGGGACAACGGGCGGCTTGCCCACCGCGATCTCGCGGACCAAGCCCTTGAAATGCACCGTTTCGCCCGGGCGGTAAATACCCCGGTCCGACTGAATGAAGCCGCGGATACGGGTCGTTCCGCTCCGGCGATCCTCGCGTACACCGAAGTTCCAGGTCTGAATGCCGTTGGCCCAGTTGCCATCGACTAGAGCCAGATCGCCGGCTTTTTCGACCGTGGCGATGAGCCGTTGCGACCGGTAGCTGGAGTATTCGTTGTAGCCTTCTCCAAACGCCTCTTTGTCGCCGGCACCGGGTTGACGCAAGAGCTTGGTGGTGCCCGGCAGCCGCAACACGCCGTCTTTATCCGTCCGGCCGCGATATGCAAGCCGACCCTGTGGAGTGTACACGGCCACATTGGCTCCGGATACCGGTTTGCCGGTGGAGATTCGAGACACCCAGATCAATCCCGAACCAGTGCCCGCTTTGAGCAGGATGCCAAAATCGGTAACATTGGCCAGAACCCGGCGATGAGGCCGATAGCGCCACGGGTAATCCTCGTCGGGCTCGATGTCACGGGACCGTATATCGGCCAGAAACAGGCCTCGCTGCTCGGTGCCGCCGCACAAGTCGCGAAGAGCCAACCGGGACAGGTGCCACTTGTTCTTGGGCTGGTCGATCTCGATCCGCCTGCTGCGCTTTTTGAGGCCCAGTTCGATCCAGTCGAGCGACTGATCACTACCCGCGTCGTACCAGGGGTCGTAGTCGAGCGACGAAGTCAAGAGCTTGACGATTCGATTGGCGGGTACGACCGCACATTCGACGTCGAAATCGCGAACGTTGCGGGTCCACACCGGGTAGTCGGAACTGGCCGCCTCCACCGCATAAATGCCGGTTTCCATCGACAACCTGGGCCTCGCATTGCCGGTCTGGAATGAGAATCTGAACGGCTTGTCGAGTTTCTGGCCAAATGTATCGACCACCTCACCAGCCACCTTGACCTCGTACTCGGTCGACGCCTTGAGATTGGCAATGGCCTTGTAGCGAGTGCCCGAGCTGTCGAGCCAGCCCTGATCCAGGCCGGCGATTTTCGGCCGGGCACGGACGCTCTTGCGCACCTGCTCCACATTGACCGGAGTGGCGAATACGATCTCGATCTCGACGTCGTCGGCGGGCACATCCCAGCCGCTCGGCGACGATCGTTTGACCGCGAACTTGGCGTGGGTATGCAGCGGCAAAACGTACGGCTTGTCGATGGGTACATTGCCGCCCGCACCGGTAATCTTGGCGCAGACCAGCTCATAGTCGCTGTCCTGCGCCAGAGCAGACGCGGGCTTGACCGCGATCTCCGCACCGCTCTCGATACCCTCGACCGCACTGAGCAGGCGGATCGATTCGCCGCCACCTCCGACCGCGATTCGACAGTGTCGAATCACCGAACTGGCCAGCACAGACTGGTTAAAATGGATCGGCAAAGTGGGACTGGCCGGCAGTTGATCGATCGCCACACCCCATACACCCTCGATCACGAGAGGCTCGTGGATGAAGGAGAATGAAAATCCACCGGTCCGTTTGCCGATCTCGCCGATGAGGGAAATCTCGTAGCGAGTCGACTGCTTCATCTCGCCGCTGGGCGCGATCACCAATGTCTGGCGATCGAGCCAGTGCGAACTCGCTTGGATCGGCGGCTCTATCTTCACCGGCGGTGTAGTGAGTGACTGGCCGACGCGATCGTCGGCCACGACGGGCTGATCGAAAGTAAGCTGGATGGGCTCGCTGCCCACGCTGCGCTCGATAGGCGCAAACGACGTCACCGCCAGGTCGGCCTTGACTTTGGACTGACCACCACACGATAAGGCAACGGCGGCGAGAACGGCTGCAGACAGGGCAGCGCTCACTGTGGCGGCGTAAAGGGTTCGTCGCTGTTTCGGCTGGGTCACGTTTCGTCCTCCTGGCGAGGCAACTCGCTGCGGCTGCGATTCTGCCAGATCCGCGCCAGAGATCGAGCCGGTTGTAATTGGCTGAAATCGCTATTATTTCCAGTATCCTGCTCGGTGCTGTGGGCAGGCTCCCACAAACGTGCAGCCGGCCTGGACACAATCGCAGGTCTCTGTCGCACCGGCTACTCCCGGCCGCATCAATCGACCTCCGGTCGGGAAATGCAAGGCGGATTCATGGCCCGTGGAGCGGCCAGGCGGCGACTATCCGATCGCTGAAAATCAATTTTACTGCCCTACCAAGAAATAAATAGTTTGTCGAACAGGGCTTTCCCGGACGCTTCAGGCCGGGTCTCGCTTTGGGCCAGACTGTGCGGTTGACCTGTGTGGGATTTGGGCCCTGCCATCGAGGGGGCAATATGCCGGGCGAAAGGTTTTGGCAGGTCGTCTCGGCGGAATCCGCCGGAGCGTCCGCCAGGAGATCGACCGACCGCCGCTCTCGGTCCGGTTGCCTACCGGCCGTGCCTGTTGTCGCAGTGAAAAAAATGCCGCGAGCTGCAACTTCAGCACTGCGAGGCTCGGCACATGCAGTAACAATAAGTACTATTGAGACTCGAGGTTTGCAGGCAGGGTGTGTGATTTATGGGTATCAAAAAGCCGACGTCACAATCGATTATTTCTCTATGCCGCCAGAGAGATCAGTTTCCCTGCAACTGTGCGCAGGGTCTCTCTGATACAGTGACTGCTGCAGGCGCCGAGGCTCCTCCGGGTGCAGGATACTCACCAGCCAGACAAAGTGCCTAAAACAAGGAACGATGGACCCCCCCCCTGACCAGATTCCTCCCGAGTTGTGGCACCAGAAAGGCCCTGAATTCGTGGAGCCACAGGCCGATGTATATCGATTGCAGGCAGGACGAACCTGGCGCCGCGAGGCCATGGTGAGCTGGTATCCATCCGAGTGGGACGATATGCCTCCACCGGGTTGCTACTTCGCCCACCAGTTGGAGGCGGAGGGCATTCCGGCCAGCCGTGCCATTGATATCGCTCTGGAGCAGTCGCCGCTGGTGATTCTCGAGGCCTTGGCCGGGAGTGGCAAAACCACCACGGCGCGCGCTCTGTGCCGTCGGCGTCGCGATATGAAGTACTTCGACTGCCCATCCGAGCGGTCACTGTGGAATCGTGTGCATCGAGTCATGCAAAGCAGCGACCGGGACACAATCCTGGTGCTCGACGGCTTCGATGACACTGAGCCCAACGAACTCGTAATCGATGCGACCCGCCTTACTGCCATGGTCACCGAGCGGGGTGCCCGCGCAGTAATCGTTACCCGCCCGTTTGCTGTCGACAGTATCCCCAGCCTGGCCGGTGTGCCGAGGGTGTTCTTGCGTTCGGTCGCCGATCCGGCCGAGCCGGGGTGGCGCTCCTGGCTCGATGCGTGGAATCAATACACTCCCGAGCATACGCTGGACGAAGATGAGATCACGAACCGGCAGATCGAGGATCTGGTCGCGGTACCGATCGTGCACCAACTATTTGCCATCACCAAAGATCTCGTGGTAGCGCGCTATCGCTACGACGATTGCGATCTCCTCGATGCACTCAGTTGCGACGTGTTGGAGACATTCTTTTCGTCTTATGCCATCACTCAGGCAAATGTCGCTCTATTGCCATACGCCCGGATGCGTCTCTTCGGTGAAATCGCATGGGCTCTTCACATCAAGAAGAGCCTCTCTTTGGTTGAATTGACAGAACTCTGCGCCGACGCCGGTGTACTCTTGACCGAGCCAGACAGTCTGATGAACGCGTTTGGACACGTCCTGTTCCAGAACAATAATCGGGTGCAGTTTCGGCAGCGAACGTTTCGCGAGTATCTCACGGCGTGGTACTGGAGCGCGCTGCTATCGGACCTGAGTCATGGCTCGCTCGACGTCCAAGATGTGGCCGAGTCGCTCGGAGCCGCCGCGCTGGCCCGGCCCGGCGACCGCTGTCTCGCCTTCTTGACTCGTCTCACCGGTGACTGGCAGCCGCAGGAACACGCGTCGTTCATCAGGACGATCGTCAAATGTATCGCCCAGCGTAAGGGCAATGCTGCATTCCGGCATAACCTGACCTGGGTGCTCAGCGCGCAGAACCGCCTGCACGACCAATCTCATTGGACCCTGGCCGATACTGCGCCGCTGCGCGAGATCCTCGACGAATGTAGGTTGCCGATCGCGCTGCGCGGACTCTCGCTGCCAGATGCCGATTTCAGCGGATTGGCCGCGCCGCGCGGTGTCTTTGTACGAACCGATCTACCGCGGGCGCAACTGACTGGCGCCAACCTGCAGGGGGCGTCCTTTGCCAGGGCTCAGCTCTACGGCTCCGATTTCTCGCATGCAAATCTGCGCGGAGTGAGTTTCCGAGACGCCGACCTCAGCCGTAGCACACTGAACAAGGCCGACCTGCGCGGCGCCGACCTGAGCGGCGCAAATCTCAGCGGTGCCGATGTCTCGGGAGCCCTCTACGACGGCAAGACCGTATGGCCAGAGAGGTACCACCCTCGAGATATGTATACCCACTGATCGGCTCTTCGCTCGGACCGCCGACTTCAAGCCCGATTTTCGATTCCATCATTCGAGCTTGTCACGGCGCTGCGCCAGCTGCAGTTGCAGTCCGTACGAGCGTCCGATCCAGTGCGCCGTGGAGCCACATTCCAGCGGTCATGGCAGCGATAAACACCGCCACGGCGCCGTTGCCCGCGCTGAGCGAGGTCAGTGCCGGACCGGGACAAAACCCGCTGAGTCCCCAGCCCACGCCGAACAGGACGGCACCGCCGATCAGTCGACGGTCGATGTCTCGGCGCGTCGGAATTTCGAGAATCTGGCTGAAAACCGGTACCCCTCGACCCAGCGCCAGGCGGTAGGCCAGAGCGTACATGGCCAGCGCTCCGATCATGACAAAGGCAAGCGTGGGATCCCAGGCAGCTCGCGAAGCGGTGATGTCGAGAAAGCCGATGACTCGCGCGGGTTGCGTCATCTCGGCGATGCCCAGGCCCAGGGCGAATACCAGACCGACCGCAAAGGCGGCGATGTTCCTGTACAAGGACGCCCGGGACAAAGAAGCAAAAGATGCCGACGTGGCCGGATCGTTCGATTCTCCAAACATATCAACCTCCCACAAAGAGTGGAGCGGTCGCCAGAACAGTGAGCATCGCAACCGCTATGAATAGCGGCGTGGCGACCAAAGACCGACGCGAAAGACGGCTCATGCCACACACGCCGTGACCGCTGGTGCAACCGCTTCCCAGTCGGGTGCCAAACCCGACCAGCAATCCGGCCAGAATCAAAATCGCCCAGCCGCCTTCGGCCTCATACTCGATCGGCAGCGATTCCGGGTGCAGCAAGCGCAAGAGCAAGCCGCCGGCGATGAGGCCGGCGACAAACACAAGCCGCCATGTACCGTCGCCGGATGCCAGCCTGGATTTGTTCAAAAGACCGCCGTAAATACCGCTGATGCCGGCAATTCTTCCGTTGAACACGAGGAGCGCGCCCGCGCTCGCACCGATGAGCACACCACCGGCTAACCCATAGAGGGCTGCGTTGAGATCCATGGTTCTACTCCAGTTATAAGCTCTCTGGTCGGAGGGCGCTGATGAGTCGATCGAGAATCACAATCGGCGGCCCCCGTCAGGCATATCAGTGAAGCATGCACTGTGCCAGACTAGACAGGCTCATTCAGGGCCAGTTGGCCCAACTTCATGCACAGTGACGTTGAAACGCCGCAACAACTAAAGAGACAACGATGTGACTCGCATTTGGTCGGATCTGCGGCTACTCTCCAGATATGGAAACCGTCTCACGCAACGACCCCTGTCCCTGCGGAAGCGGTAAGAAGTACAAAAACTGTCACCTCGGTAAAAGCCTCGAGACCAGGAGCCGGCGGTTTCTTGTACCCCTCGTTCTGGCCTTCGGAGGGGCCGCGATCGGCGTATACCTGGCCATTGTAAAGAGCGTTACTCTGGGGCTATCGGTCGGTGCCGGGGCGCTCATAGTTGTCGGCCTCTTCGTACTGCTTCGCGATCCGCCGCCACCGGGCCATGGCGGCGACCCCGGCGCTATCAACTTCGGAAAGTGACAGCTTGCCGCCAGTAAAGGCTAGCCGAGGCTCTTGTCGAGCCTCTGCGCAATACGACGTTTGAGGGCCGAGCCACGCCAGGGCTTGGCCACGACTTCCCCGATTAGGCCTTTGTCGAGCGCTTCCACCACGACCGGATCATCGTCGTATCCGGTGAGCAAGAGGAAGTGAATCGATGGCCAGTTTTCGCGCACGTCGGCTGCGAGTTGAGTGCCGCTGCGTCCTGGCATCAGCTGATCGCATAGGATGAGCTGGATTTCCTCTCCACGACGCTCGAGGATATCGAGCGCCGTGTTGGCATCTTCGGCTTCTTCGATTTCATAGTCGCGATGCAAAACCCGGCGGAGGAGCTCGCGATTGAGCATCTCGTCATCGACGATGAGCAGGCAGGCCTGCTTTCGTTTGGCTTCAGACATTCTTGTTGCCCTGGGCACCCTGGTTGGATGCAACGACTCCATCCGTGTCTGCCCGCAAAATACTCGCCTGTGCCGCCTTGGGGTCGCTCAAAATGCCGCCACGCGCTGTTTCAGGCGGATTTACCGGCAGTATGACGGTGAATTCGGCCCCCCGGCCGATCTCGCTCTCGCACTTCATGGTGCCGCCGTGGGCGCGAATGATGCTTTCGGTGATCCACAGGCCCAGGCCAGTCCCTTCGCCGACGTCCTTGGTCGTAAAGAATGGATCGCTGATCTTTTCGATGACGTCGGGGGGAATGCCCGGGCCGGAATCGGTGATCACTACGCGTATGGCCGAGTGCTTGTCGATGGTGTCGATACGGACGTCGATCGTGCCCTCACCCTCGATAGCCTGTGCCGCATTGGTCAGTATGTTCATGAACACCTGGTTGATGTGGCCGGCATTGCACACCAACTTGGGCATACTCGGTTCGATGGAGCGGCGGACCTCGACGCGATTCTTCAGCAAGGGGGCGATGAGATTCAGAGTGGTTTCGATTCCCGCAGCGATGTCGGCTTCTTGTAGCTCCCCACCGCTGGTCCGAGAAAACGTCTTCAGGTCCTGTACTATGCTGGCCGTGCGCTCGGCACCGGCCCGGATCGAGCGGATGAGCTTGCGCGAATCCTCGACCAAAAAATCGTACTCGATTTGCTCTTTCATGGAATCGAACTTGGTGCGTACATCGCCGGGAAGGTCGGAGCCGTCAATCAGTCTGACCAGCCGCAGCAGATCCTCCATGTACTCGCCCAAGAAGTCGACATTGCCGTAGACGAAGTTGATGGGATTGTTCAATTCATGGGCAATACCCGCGACGAGGCGGCCGAGCGACGACATCTTTTCGTGATGTACCAACACGGCCTGAGCCTGCCGGAGCTCGTTTGTCCGCTCTCTGACTTTTTCCTCGAGAAGCTCTTTTTGTCGCCGTTCCCCCTCGAGCAATACCTTGAGGCGACGCTGGATGCGGACGTCCGCGGTGACGTCGCGATAGGTCTCGATGACCATACCATTGCCGAGAGGCACCGCCGCCACGATGAACGTCATCTCTTCGCCGTCACCACCCCGCGTGGCCTTGATCTCGTCGACCCGCAGGGCCCGGTCAGCATCACGGGCCTTGCAACCCAAACACTGATTATCGCAAATCTCGAGCGGAAAAATCTCGAAGCAGTGCACCCCCGCTTTGACCCGCTGACTGAGCTGGCGCCCGCGCAGGCCGCTCAAGACCTGATAAGCGCGATTGTAGTACAGAATGCGCCTTTCAGCGTCGAGCACCACAGCGGCGTCGACGCTGCCCTCAAGCACTTGCTTGACCTGTTCTAGGACTGCGTTCACCGAGTTACGCTTCCGACAAAAACGACAAGTATCGTTCGGGCAGGTCGTCGAACTCCATTGCCCGATGGCACTCTGCGCAATCGAACTCGGGGACCCCTTTTATCTCACCATCAGCAAATACTGTCTGTACTTCGAGAAGCTTGTCCTCTTCGTTGTTGCAATTCTCGCAGACATAGGGCGCATAGAACGATCGAACTTTCGCTGGACCGCGGAAATTGTAGATCATGTTGAGCTGCGTGACGATCGCTGGAGAGCAATGGGTGAACGTCATATCCGTTACATCAGGAAGGTCGCGAACAAAGTTCACCCACTCGCGCACACCACACGAATTGATACGCCGAACTTCTGCCAAATGAAAGACCACCGAGCCCTTGAGATGACGGCGCAGATCCGAAAAATCAGCGTTCTCATCGATTTCGCCGAAAAAATCGACCGTCGTAAGTCCTCCGCGTTCCTTGATGCGCCATGACAGCGCGACCGAGTCGGCTTGAGCCTTCATCGAAAGTACCACCTGATTCTCCTAAGAAGACCTGAACTCGCATCCCGTTTTGCGACTCCCCTGAGTTTCCGTTCATATTCGTTCGGGTCTTTATGCTTGCCTTCTTATTTTCGCCTGCTCAGGCTTTTATGGCTACTGCTTCATTACTCTTGGTTCGACCAGATTGAGTTGCAATCGTGTCGGTGAGCATACACACCGATAGAATACTCATTACTCCTGTCTTTCTGGCGGTTTTTCAAAGTTTTGCTCAATCTGGGGCAAGTCATTCTCGCCCACGGAGGCCGGCTCTATAAGATACTCGTTGGCGTCGAGACGCATGGGCTCGGGAACCGCGAACAAGCCCCGCTTGACTCGTTTGGCCATACGCCTGCGCAACGCGCGATACTGCTGGGTCTTCCCGGCTGACCAGCCATCAATTGCGCTCGACCCACCGTAACCGATGACTGTTTCGCGCACACGATCAACCAGGTCGTTGGCGAGTCTCGAATTGAGTTGGACAAATGCCGGATTGGGCACCGAGCCGCTATCGAACACCTTGGGCAGCCCTTTGTGGCTTCCCAGGGGCGCAAATACCGCATGTGCGCCCTTGTAGGTGGCGACCAGAGCCAGAGCACCGGCGAGGTCGGTTTTCCCCAGTTGTTCACCGAAGAATCGGTCATCTATCTCAGATTCCAGCATGGCATTGTCGATAAAGTCACTATCGTCGCAGCCGGTTTTTACAAAGGCCAGCTTCTTGCCGCGCAGACTGCTCAAGCTGGGACCGAGCCGGGAATAAAGAGCCCATGGCCGGTTGGTACGACCGCCGATCCGAGCACTGGCCAGAAGTCGCCAGTTCATGTTCGCCGCGTAGCACTGGCCATCGACAATGGCGAAGTCGGGCTTGGCCCGGAGTAGTTTACTCAAACTTGTAAACGACAAGCCCCGGACCGGAATGCCAGTGCTGGCCCGGAGCGACTTGGCCAACCCCTGGACGTAGGAAAGGCGTGCCGTCGAATTGGCGAACTGAACCATCGGGGTATAGATGGCAACAGAGAGCTGCTCGACAGCGTCACGCTGGCCGTCGGAACGGCTCGTGGTTACAATCACCGCCGAGAGGGCGATGATTGCTACCAGTATGACTGCGTAACGCGCTCGCTTCATCGGGCTCTACCTCAAAACCCATACATTCGTTTTTTCGTGTCGATCCACTGCTGCACGCTGCGAACCCGGATGCCGGACTGGCGGGCACGGATCCAGTGATCATATGCTACCCGGGATTTACCCAGCCGATCGTACAGGATCCCGAGGTTGACGAGTGCCTCGGGCACAGATTCCGCCAATCCCCGCAGCGTGGCCAGCGCCGAGCGGGGCATACCGCGTCTGGCCATGGCCAGAACGATTCGGTTATTCGAGGTGACGCGCTTCATCTTCTTGGATGAAGTCGCGTATCGGGCGGCATTCTTGAGGGCTTGCCGGGCATCATCGATGCCGCCTGTACGATACGCTTCACCTGCTATGTACAGCCAGGTGGAGGCGGTGAGGTCACGTAGCCTGCCGCCGAGCGGGCGGCGCCCCCGTCTTTGCAGACGGCTGAACGTCTGCGCTGCCTGACGTTGTAACCTGCTGTTTCCACTTCGATATTTTGCATATGCGGCAAAAAAGCGCAGTCCGATGGCATCGTAGGGCGGCTTCAGAAACGAAGCTGGTTGGTCCATTGCAATCAGTCGATTGAACAGCTTGATCGCCTTGTTGCTCTCGCCATTTTCAAGATGAGCCATGGCCAGTGAAAACTCGAAGACCCGGGTTTCGGTACCGCGCAGCAAGTTTGCATCGCGGGTGGCGATTTGAAAATCTTCGACGGCCGCGGGTAGCTTGCCGGCACGCATATTGCGCCAGCCGCGACGGTACGATGCCAGGGCGAGATTGCGCCGGGCGGCGCGGCCTACTTCGGGGTTTCTCGCCGCCAGCTGCGCGGCGGTTTTCAGTTTGTCTATTGCGTCGTCCAAGTTGCTCTGTAACAGAAGTGGGGCCCACTCAGTATAGATTTCGGCCCGCAACAGGTTGGCCTGTAGGTTTGGATCGAGCGCATATTTCTCGGCCAGGGCGTAGTGTTTCGCCGCGCGCGCACGATTGGGTCTGCGTTGGCACAGATACGCTCGGGCGAGCAGGCGGTGGTACATCAGGGCCTCGCCCGGCGCCTTGGCAAGCGCGGCGAGGTACTTCTCGGCCCTGTTGCAGCGCTTCCGGCTCAGGGCTAATACTGCCAAATTTCTGTTTGTCAGAGTGGACTTCCGGTCGAGTTGGTAGGCCTGGCCGAGGTGCCGGGCGGCGCTATTGAGATCTCCCTTCGACATTGCTTCATAGGCTTGCAGGTTTATTGTCTGGACCAGGCCGATACGTACCTTGATATCATTCCGGCGCAGCTTATAGGCGGCCCGATACCGCCTCAGAGCTTTTTTGATCTCGCGCAGGTTGTACAGGGCACGAGCGGCAATGAGCAGCAGAGCAGCCCTGTCTGCCCTGTCCAGATCAGCGAAGTCATCGGCCTGGATCAACCTGTCGACCGTGTTGATCGCTTTCTTGTCCTGCCGGGACGCCAGGTAGGCGCTGCCCAGCTCGGAGGCCAGGGTGATATCGTTGGGGTTCACAGCAAAGACCGACTCGAGGACAGTGATGGCGTCGCCGGGACGATTGAGCCGCCGATATGTCGCGCCGAGCTTGATCCCGAGATCGACCGAAGCCCTACCGCCTTTGATGAGCTTCTCGGCGTCGAGATAGTACTGCAGCGCCCTGGCCCAGTTGCGTTCCTGAAAGTATGCATCGCCGACCAGAAGGTATCCTTTGGGCGAACTCTGACGCATGCGTATGAAACGATTGCCCGCCGCACGTGCTCGTCCGGTCTGTTTTTTGTGCAGATAGGCTCTGCCCAGGTTGTACCAGACCGACCCACCGCGGTCGACGTGGCGCGGGTTGGCGACGATTTGCTCGCACAGAGTGATGGCGCGGTCATACTTGCCGAGTGCGGCATAGGCGGCGCACAGACCGTTTCTGGCGTTGACCTCTGCGTGCGGCTGTTTGCGGTGCTTTTTGAGCAGTATATCGAACTGCGCCTCGGCGGCCCGATGGCGGCCCACAGCGAGATAGGAGAAGCCGAGCCGGACACGGGGCAAGACGTCGTTCTTCTCCAGCGAGCTCGGGCGGTTGCGGAAATAACTCTCATAGGCGCGAACTGCCCGCGCCGGGTCCCGGCCTGCGTAAAACTCGCCAATGATGCCCTGGTTGGAATAAACTTGGGGTTTTTGGGCGATCACGCTCTCGGCGGTATCGATCGCCTCGGCCCGGCGCCCGAGCAGCCACAAGATGAGGGCTTTCTGCTCGAGCACCTCGGGGGCATCGGGATGCTGGGCCTCGGCGCGCTCGGTGATGAACTGGAGTCCACCTCGGTAGTTTTTCTGGATGATGAAGATGGCGGCACGCTGGCCGTATGCGTCAGCTGAAACCAGACCGGGACTGCGTTCGATCGCACTGTCGTAGCGCTGCGCGGCCTTTTTGTACTTGCCGGCCTCGAAATAACGATCGCCCTCTCTGAGGTCGTCTTCCACCTGCCCATGGGCGGGCACCACGGCGCAGCAACCGAGAAACACGACAGTCGCGGAAAGTACTCGCGATAGGCGAAACATGACACCTCCTCAGGTGACGCGACCGACGATCATGGTGATGTCGTCCTTGCGTCGGCCCTTGCCGTAGAAGCTCAGCGCCTGGTTGACAACAGTGGTGCGGAGATCGCTGGCATCGAGGTGGGCTGCCTCCCGTATCGAGGCTCGAAAACGCCGCTCGCCGTATTCTTCACCCTTCCTGTTCTCGCACTCGACGATGCCGTCGGTGTACCAGACAAGGGTATCACCGGGACGAAGGTGGGTACTCTTGGCCTCGTAGGTGGAGCCCTCGACGTCACCGAGGCGATTTCCCCGGATCATCAGCGAGCCGAACTCGCCGCGACCACCTTCGCCGAGGCGGTAGAGATAGGGAAAGTTGTGGCCTGCGTTGGCATAAGTAATCGTTCGGGTGTTGGGGTCGACGATCGAAGCGAAACACGTCATGACGAACCTGCGCCTGGCGCTCTCGAAGATGGCCTGGTTCATGATCTCGAGCAGTGTGGTGACGGCGACGTCGTCGTCGTGGACAGCACGCGCCACATCACATGATGCCTTGGCGGTGGCGGTGATCATTGCCGAAGGTACACCGTGACCGGTTACGTCACCGATGACGAGCAAAATCTTGCCGTGTTTCAGCACGTGATAGGTCCACCAATCACCACCGCAGTGAGAAGCTGGCTGAAAGAAGCCGGCAAAGTTAAAAAATCCGCAATCGACGGGGTCGTTGGGCGGAACCAGAGTTTCCTGAATGGTACGCACGACCTCGAGCTCTTTCTCGAGCTTGGCCTTTTCCCGGGTCTGCTGGAGCAACACGACAAGGCGGTCGGCCATCAGATTAAAATGCTTGGCGAGTAGCCCGATCTCGTCGGTGGAGGAGACATCCACTCGGGCCTCGAGGTCGCCGTTTGCGATGCGGTCGGCTTTCCAGGCCAGTGTCTTGAGTGGCTTGGAAATGCTGAGTCCCTGGATTATGGCCAGGACAGTGCCGATCAAAACGAAGAGAAAGCCGACCGCTCCAGTCCGTACGATGGCTTCTCCCTCGGCGTCCTGTTTTTTGCGCTGACTCTCTGTGGTGAAACGGGCGATGGGCTCGAGATCGTAGCCGAGGATGACAAAGCCCTGGCGATAATCGCCCGGCTCCCGGGCCAATGCGGCCGTTGGAGTGGGAATCTGACCGCCACTGAACACCGGGTAGGCAAAGATCTGCATGGGCCGGCCCTGATGGCTGAACTCGAATCCGACGAGAGTTTCCGACTTGCCGGCGGCGATGCGCTCCCGCCAGATCTCTTCGACCTTTTGCCACGACGCCTCGTCGATGTGTGGCGCCTCCCCCTCGGCATCGCGTCGGTATCGTTCAGGATCACAAATCTGACCTGTGTCACGGGTGATGCGGCAATACGTCACGACCCGTTTATCCCGCGATAAGATGTAGATGAGCTTGAGCTCCGGATCCTGAGTGGCGGTTTTCTCGACGATGAGTTGAATGTCGTTGTCGGCGTGGTTGATGAGATTCATCACCATCGCCTGGGCGAATACCTGCGTGGTAGTCTCACCCTTGCGCGCGAGGGCTGCGCGGAAGTTGTCGATTTTCTCCTCGGCAGTGGTGTCGTAAACGTCCCGGATATTGAGGACGTTCATGATCCCGAACCCTGCGACAGTCAAGAGAATGAGCAGCGTCGAGGTCAGGATCATCTTGACCGAGATGCTGAACCCGGAACGCTTTGTCATGAGTTGTCGGAATCTTACGACTTTCCGGACAGGTCGGTCAATGTCGGGCGGGAGAGCGAAGAATTCGGCCGGGGTATTCTCGACACCTCGACGCGGCGCGGCAGCCGTTTCTGGGGCATGCGTGAGCCGCGGTGCTGTTGGCGGTCGGTCCGGGCGCGTCCCCGGGGCGGTCGCTCTCACGCCCTGAAACAGGCAGCCTGCGGCGGCAAATGGTAATCTGAAAGGCAGAGACTCAGTCAGCGTCGCGCTGCACGCCAGCGCCATCGTGGGAGACCATGGAACTCCATCCGTCACTGCAGATTTTTCTCGAGCAGTTCAAACAGATCGCCCCGGCAATCGTGGACAGTTACTTCGTCGTGGACACAGAGCGCCGCATCGTGGATTTTAACCGCCCTTTCTTCACGATGCTGCCCCGCAGCGTCGCGCGTGGTCTCAAGGGCAAGAAATGCTATGAGGTCATCGAGCTAAATATCTGCAGACAGGACTGCATCGCCCAGCAGTGCTGGCAGTCTGGACGCCACATCCGCCTCGACGAGATCAGCGGCAAGGTGATCGGCGACGCAGAAGAAAAAGAGATGCGGTTTATTCTCTCGGCCGTACCGATCACCGATGGCAGCGGCAATCACGTCGGCGCTCTGGAGATCCAGCGCAACGTGACCGACGAGGCAGTCGTTCAGGTCAAGTATCAGGAAATGCTGGAAACCGAAGCCAGAGAGCGCGAACGCCTGGCCAGCCAGATCCGCACGCGAACCAAAGAGCTCCTCGAGACCAATCAACTTTTGCTCAAAACCCAGAAGGAACTCATGGACTACAAGAAAGGTCTCACCGTTTAGCGGCTATGCCTCGAAATCGCAGAGGCATAGTCCACGAATGCTCGAGCCGACTCGATGTCCTGAGCGGCAGGAGGAGCGATTACTTGCTCGAGAAGAGCAAAATCGCCAGGACGAGGATGACGGCGAGGAGGAAGCCGACCAGGATATAGACCATCAGCCCGCTCTTGGGCTGCGGCAGAGGAGGCCGGTCGGCAGTGGTGAAGGGCCCGGGCAGCGAATCGGCCGAGCCTGCGAACGAACCCGGTGAGCTGCCCAGCTGGTTAAACGATCCCGTGCTCAACGAGCCGGGCAGGTGCCCCCCGGCACCGGTAATCCCGGTACGAGAGATCGACGGCAAGGAGGGAACACTGGGCAGTGATGATATCGACGCGCTCGACACGCTCGCCGTGCCACTGACTCGCGATCGTATACGCGACTTTTCGCTGTCCCCGGAAAACTCGCTCAGGACCTCGTTGATGTGCTCCGGCTGGGCGAGGTGGGTCTGATTGGCGAGAAATGCAAAGTACGAATCCGGCATGTCGTCGAAGTCCATGACTAGATCGCACTCGTCACATCGACACGTAGGTGGCTCATGCGGCGGTGGCCCCATATCGGCAGTCTCGACGAGAAGCACTTTTTCCTCGTCGCATTCGGGGCAAAAGTACGGGACGTAAAAGCTCTTGACTGCACCGTTGCCAGTGAAGTTGTTGACCAAGTTGATCTGCGCAACGATAGCAGGGGAGCATTCGACTAGTACCACGTTGGTGTTGCCCTGCTCCACTCTGCTCAGCCAGTTGACCCAATCGCGCACCCCGCAGGAGTTGATGCGCTCGACATCCCCTAGGTCGATGATCACCGTGCCTTCAGGGATCTTGTCATTCAGGTCGGCGAGCTCGTTGTCCTCGTCGATGACACCGGAGAGCTTGACGTACGCGACGTCGCCACGGTGATGGACCGTGGATTGAAACTTCTGACTCATTGGTGCTCCGGCAAGTGGTGACGCTGGCAAGAGTAACTCATCGGCTCTGAGGTGTAATTGCTGTACCCGAGGCTACAATCATATACCGAAAACCCGCTGTTGACCAACCGCGGCTTCGAAGTCTATCCAGAAAGGTTGTCGCCACGCTAGTGCCCCAGGCGCATAGTTCCCAGGTCCACAGCCAGCAGTTTGATGCAATGCGATCCACCATCGAGCCAAATCAGCAGACTCAGACGTTTGGGCCAGGCGAGCGACTCATGAGGATTTCTCGGAGCTTATGATACTCGTCGGCGAGATAAAACCGGACTAAATCCGGACCACCCATGACGGCGCCCAGGGCGATGATATCCTCCTGGCTCTCGGGATGCTCTCCGTTGATACGGGCGATCATTGTGGTCGCGGCCTGGAAGTCATTGCACGCGGCCAGCCCTGCCCGCTTGGCGATGGCGAGCATTCGGTCGATCCACAAATCCGGATCGATCTCGCTCGAAGTCCCGGCGTGGCGCGAAATGACCTTGGCTGATTCCTTGGGCAGAGAGTTGACAAAATCGTTGGTCGGACCTGACCGCTCGTCCTCGGGCAATAGCAGCGCTTGCAGGAGAGAGCCGAGTTCGCTGCGCTGCCGGCGGCCCAGGTTGACGAGCAGCGCATAGCCGCCGCGTATGGCCTCAAATGCCCAGCCGAACAGAAATCGCCGGCCGGCATCGCTCGCGTCCAGCAAGCTGCGCTCGACAATGACCAGACGGCGGGGATACGCCATAACGATGACCTCGCCTGGGATCTGCTCGCCGACGTAAATATCGGGCTCGACTCCATACAGCTTGATGACCTGGGCCAGGGTGGTGTGCAATCCACGATCTTCGATGGTCTGAATGGGCACGAGGTTTTCGCCCGTGACCTTCTGGCCGAAAAGAGCGGTGATCTCACTGGCACATGCGATGAAGATCTCGCCGAACGGTTCGGTCGCGGCCTCGGTAATGAGGAGTTCGGCGCGCAATTCGTCTGTGAGCGCGCCCTGCAGAGCCTGGTTTTTGAGGCCGACTCGCAATTTGGCGGTCTTGCTGCGGTCGTCCTCTTCGGCAAAGCCGAGCATGTCCATGACTGAAAGGGCGCGATACGCCCGCGCGTTTTCGCCCTCTTGCGCGTAGAGAGAGGCCAGCATCCGATAGGCCGGAGCGTGGTAGATGTCGCGATGGATGACTTTCTTGAGTTCGGAGATGGCCTTGATCAGGTCCTCCATGGCGTAGATTTCAGCCAGGGCGACACGGTCGTCGGCGCTGTCGGGCTGGACATTGAGGATTCCGCGATAAGCTTCGATGGCAGCCGAGCGATCGCCAGAATCGAGCAGGATACGGGCGAGGCCGCGCTGCAGCGTGACCGCGGCCTCGGGGCCGCTTTGCACCATGGCCGCGTGAGCGGCATTGATGAGCAGAGTCTCGGCCTGACGCTGATCACCGGATTTGGCCGCGCGCTTGGCCAGAGCCAGCGCCGGTGGCGCATAGGCCGGGTCGTATTCGTTGGCGCGTCGATACTGGGAAGTAGCTCTGCGGCTGTCGCCAGAGGTTTCGATGATCCGCCCGCGATAGTAGTAGTAGCGGGCCAGCGATTCGGGCGACAGCCCGGTTCCCGGGGCCGCGGCCAGCTCGATAACCCGTTCGATCGAACGCCTGGCCTCGTCGAATCTCCTCAGCACGTATTGCTGTTGAGCCAGCCGGTAATGCGCTTCTTCGTAATCTGGGCGCAGCTCGAGGATCTCCTTGATGACCGAGATGGCTCTGCGCGGGTCCATCTCGTAGTCGGCGTGGATTTCGGCCTTGAGCATCAACGCCTGCAGGCGTATTTCTGGCTGTGGGGGCGGATCGGTTACCAGGAACTGGTTGATGGCATCGGTGGCCAGATGCCATCGCCGCATATCGGTGTGCAGGTTTACCAGAGCTGATACGATGGCAAAGTCGTCGCGGCACATTTCGATGGCATCGGCGTAGAGCTTCTCGGCGCCCTCGAGATCGCCTTCACCTTCGAGTATCAGGGCCTGGGCAACCCGCACCCGGGCCAGATGCGGCTGGGAATCGTCGCGTTTGCGGTAGATCTTTTCGAGTTCGCGGAGGGTGGGCTCGTAATCCTCGTACGCATTGGGATACGTCTTGGCCAGTTCGACGAACGCATCGAGAGCTTGCAGATTGGTCGGCTTGATCTCGAGGGCGACGATCAGCGTTTCGGCGCCAGTGCGGGGGTCGCCGATCTTCTCGCTGACGATGCCGCACTTGCGGTAGAATTCGGATCGAGTCGTGGGATCGCCGTCGCGAACGACTTTCTGCGCCAGCTTCTGCGCCAGCGGGTGGGCCTGTTCCCAGTCGCCCTGCGCGAAATACAGCTCGAATAGCGCTTTATTGGCCGGCACGCACTCGGGATCGACCGACAGTGCGCTTTCGTAGTAGTGAAGGGCCCGATCGGGCTGGGCGAGGTCGTCGGAGTAGATGCGGCCGATCTGGGCGAACACCCCGGCGCGCTCCTTGTCGTCCTGCCACAGCTTGACCTCGAGTTCCAGGGTTTGAATGACGCGCTTCCAGTCCTTGCGGCGGCGGTAGAGGTCGCGCAGGCCGTGTACGGCCGGCAGGCAGGACGCCGAGGTTTTGATCGCGGCATCGTAGTAGCGAATCGCGTCTTCCTCTTTGCCGAATTTGGCCTCCATGACCGAGCCGCACTTGAAGTAGAGCAGCGCCTTGACGTTGCGATCACTCGTGACCCGTATCTGCCGGCGGGTGATGTCGATGAAATCGGTCCACTCTTCGGTTGATTCGTAGATCCGGCCCAGGGCATCGAGGGCCTGTTTGTTGCCGGGCGCGATCTCGAGAATGCGCCGGTAGTGCTCGATAGCCCGCTTGGGATCGTGCAGCCGTTCTTCGCCGATATGGGCGATCCGCTGCAACAACTCGGTCGCTTTCTCGCCGCTGCGGGTTTCATTGAGGCGGTGCTGGAGCACGCCGACCAGGCGATCCCAGTTCTTGTCCTGCTCGTAGCGCTGCTCGAGCGCGCTCAGCGCCTCGTCGTCGGACGGGTCGATCTCGAGCAAGAGCTCGTAGAGACGCGCGGCCTCGCCTTCATTCTTGAGCTTGTTTCTGGCGATTCGAGCCGCCCGGCGCAGGACCTGGATGCGCCGGACCGGTGCTTCTACCAGGCTGGCCCGTTTTTCATAGGCAGCGATGAGACCGGTCCAGTTGTGTTGACGGGAATAGATCGACTCGAGAAACTTGAGTGCTGTATCGTTTTCGGGGTCCAACTCGAGCATGCGCAGATAGGATTCCGCCGCAGCGTCGAGCTGCTCGAGATACTGCAACTGGATCTGCCCGCGACGAGCGTATAGATCGCTGAGGCGATAGGCGCGCAGCTTGCCGTCTTCCACCATGGCGATGGCGGTCTTGTACAGCCACATTGCGTCGTTCCAGCGCTCGAGCTTGTAGCAGAACTTCTCCATTACGGTGAATACTTCGCGGTTGGACGGCTGGGCTTCAAAAGCCTGGCGATATGCGCTGATCGCACCGTCGGTGTCGCCTTGCTCCTGCCGGATCTTGGCCATGCGCATCTGCAGCTGACAGCGCTCCTCGGGCTTTTCGGTCACCTCGGAGCGGGTCGCGAATACCTGGAGCAGGTTCTGTTCCTGGCCCAGGTCGTCATAGAGCCGCTCCAGTGCCTCGAGGGCCTCGGCGTCGCGCGGCTGTAGCTTGAGTAAGGCCTCGAAGGCTTCAACCGCCTCGGCCGGCTTGTTCAGGCGATCTCGGCGCAGCGTGCCCAGGCGCATGAGCACCCGCCCTCGCTGATTCGTGTCGGTGGGCGCGATCGCGACCAGGGCTTGCTCGTACGACTGCTCGAGCTCGTCCCAGCGCTCGTGTTCCTCGAGCAGATGAAACAATTTGCGCTGGCTGTTCTCGGCCTCTACTCCGCCGGCGAGAGCCTGTTTGTACGCCGCTATGGCTGGATCGAGTGCGCCCAGTTGGCGGTGGTAGACCTCGGCCAGCTCGTAGGCAATGATACCCTTCTCCTTGTCCGAGATGGATAGCTTCATCTGCTCGGTGCGCACCTGGACATAAGACGCCCAGTCCGTGGTCTGCTGATATGCTTCCGCCAGTAAGGACAGATTTTCAGCTGTTTTGGGCGCGTTGCGGAACGCCTTGGCGACGATGTCCCAGCGTTTTTCCGCGCGTCCGATGGACCGCATACCGGCGAGAGCAGCGCTGCTCTTGGGATCGATGCGCAGGGCTTCGAACTGGACTTCAATGGCGGCATCGATGTCCTTGGTGCCGGCCTTGTCATCGCGATAGAGCGAGGCCAGCTCGAGCAAGACCGGGACCTTGCGGCTCTCTTCCGGTTCGAGTTCGAGTTCGGCGCGCAAGATCTCGACGACCATATCGAGCTGGCGCTGCCGGCGATAGATCCGCGCCTGCGCCTGCAGGGAAGCGATCAGCTTGCGGTTGGTGCCGAACGCCTCTTCGTAGGCGCGCAGTGCGGCCTCGTCATTGCGGCGCCGCTTTTCCTCGATCTCGCCGATCTCCATGTACAGCTGGGCACGATCCAGGTCATCGACGTCAAAACGCGATGACCTATGGTCCATCAAGGCGGTGAGAGCACGCTCGCGCAGGGCCACCGACTGGTCCCACTCGCGCGCCCGATCGTGAATCCTGGCCATCGCGTGCAACGTGGCGGCGTCGTTGGGCTCGAGGGTGAGGACGCGCTCGAGCGTGGCGCGCGCCCGCTCCGGCTCGCCCAGCATACTGACCTGAAGAAGCCCCAACTCGCGCAGGATCTCGCCCAGCGACTGCTGGTTTTGTACCAGCCCGACCAGTTCGGATAGGACCTTCATGAGATCGTCGGGACGCTCGATGAGCCGATAGATACCGGCGAGAGCTTCCCGTGCGATCGGATCGTCCGGCGCTTGCGTGGCGGCAGCCTTGAACGTCCTCTCGGCTTGCTTTGGCTGGCCGATCTCGAGCTGCAATATCCCCAGAGCGCAGAGCAGTCCCGCGCTCACCCGAGTATCAGTGGCGTGACCGATCAGGATGCGATAGACCTCGGCCAGAGCGTCGGCGTCGGCCTTGCGCCAATACAGCCGAAGGAGCGGCTGGTACTCGCGCATATCGTCGGCGTTTTCGGTCGCCAGGGTTTGCAGCGCGATGGCCTGATCGAGATTTTTAGCTCTTGATTCGGCGATGGCCGCAGCGCGGCGGAGAAAACACGGACGCTTTTTGGACGCCGCCGTGGTAATCGATTTGAAGTGGGCGATCAGTGCCCCCGGGCTGTCCGCCACGAGCAGGCATTCAATGGCGCGATAGGCCTGCTCCGAGCCGCCGCTGGCGTCGATGGCCAGGCGCCAGCTCTGCAGAGACCTGGCCGGGCCGACCATCCGTGCGTCGGCCACCTCGGCGGCGCGCACGGCATAGGCATCCGAGATGGGTCCCTCGATGGTATCGGCCAGTTGTCGGAGCAACTCGACCGCCCGCTGCCAGTTGCCACCGCGCTGGGCGAGCCGAAAAGCGACCATGAGCGCCAGACGCGGCCCCCAGTCCGCCCCGTCGCCATCCGGCCTGGCAAGTCTAGCCATAATTTCGGCTGCACCGGCGAGATCGCCACTGTGGCGGAGATAATCACCGAAGAGAAAGCGCATTGCGCCCGATTCCGGCCCGCTGTCGTCCATCCGCTCGAGCAACCCCAGGAGCTGACGGTACAGATCGGCTGCAGTTCGCGACGCATTCGTATCAGTCGCGGTGGCGATGTCGAGAGACATCACGAGCAGCCGATAGCGGTGGATGATCTCGTCGTCCCCGTCTGGCTTGCGCTCGGCCAAACGGGTCGCGACACTCTCGATAAAGTCGCGTGCGCCTCCTGGATCGTCGAGCCGGTCGATGAGCACGTGGGCCGCCTCGGCAACCGTCGCCAGATCGGCATTCTCGGACATAGCAGCTTCGACGAGCTCGTTGCTCAGCTGACGCCATTCCCTACCCTGGGCGAGAGCAATCCACAACAGGTATCGCAGCTCGTCGCTCGTCTCGCTGTCGGCTGGCAGATCGAGGCCGGAGCGAACAACCTCGGCAGCGCTCAGCGGATCGCCGAAATGATACAGCCAACCCTCGGCAATATCACGCAGTATCGCGGCCCGCGCCTGGCCGTCCAGACTGCGCTCGGCCGTTGCTCGAGACATCTCGAGCAACTCTCGTTTCCCCTGAGTCAGAGCACACGAGAGCAGAAGCTGCGGGGTCAGCGGATGGAGCCGGGCCCTGTCGAGGGCGAGGATGACCTTGTCGGCGTCCTCCGGAACATTCCAGTACAGGAGAGCCAGTCGCAAATACAGGTCGGCCAGCCGGTTTTCGTCCACCCCGGGCGAACTGGCCAGCACAGCCAGCTCCTGCTCGCATAAATCGAGCAAATCCTCAATGATAATCGGGGCGTTGGACAGATCGACATGAGTGGTATCGAGCGGCTCCCCAGTCCGCTTGCCATTGCCACCAACGCCGTCTTCATCCGGAGGCCCAGGATTGGGTTCTGTGGTCTCAGTGGATTTATGCACCGGCACTGAATCTGCTGGCTGGCCAGTACCCGCCGTGGCTAGCGGGAATTGCCTGGGGCTTCGTTCGCTCGGAGGAGGTTCCACAATCGCTACCCCATGGTATCAGCACACGGCGAAACTTCACTAGATCACCCATTTCGAAAAAGACAGACCATGTCCCTCTCGCAAGCTCTCATACCAGCCATACACCGAGCGTGGGAGAAAGCTCGGCGTGTAATCTCTACCCTTATTGCATCTCACGTTGGCACACACACGCTCAGGAAATTGTCGTAAGGTAGACAAAAACCTCGATTTGACGATACGAATCCAGCCAGGCTAAACTTTTCTAGCTATATGACAGCCGCGACCGGGATGGAGCCGCCACGTGCTCTGTGCATCACAAGCAATGCGTCACTGCGGCGTACGTTGCAGCGTACGCTAAAGGGGGCAGGTTCCTCGGTAGAGTTCACCGATCGTCTCACTGAAGAGCACGCCCACGGGGCAGCCATTATCGTCATGGACCAGGACTATCGTCGGCAGGTTGATCCCGAGGTTATCGAACTGGTGGGGGGAGGCGGTGGAGCCGGCCAGGCTGGTGGAGGTGGTCGAGGCGGCAAGATCATCATGGTGGGCGATTCGCTGGAGGACGATGAGGTCGTGACTCTGATCCGCGATCTGCCCATGAACCACCTGATCAGTGACCTGCAAAACCCCGACGAGCTGGAACTGCTCGTGACGTCGGTCAAACTGCTCAGCGGCGATATTTTCGGGTTGCAGAAATACCTGGCGTGGGGAGTTGCTATCCGGGAATCCAGCATCGCGACGTACGACGAGAAGCGGGATGCTCTGATAGCGGTCTCGGAGCATGCCATGGAGGTTGGAGCACGGCGCCAGGTGGTTGCCAAGATCGAGAGTGTTGCAGACGAGCTGCTCATGAACGCCCTGTATGACGCTCCGGCCATTCGCCAGGGAGTCAGCCGCAAGACACGAATCCACAAGTCGAACATCAATGAGATGCCCAGCAGGGAAGCAGCCTTGCTCCGATACGCGTGTGACGGGCGTTATTTTGCGCTGTCCGTCGAAGACAGCTACGGCGAACTGCACAAAGAGACGATACTCGACCATCTGAGCCGCGCCCGCGCCGAGCGAGGCCGACCTCGGCCGTCCGAGAATGGCAGCGGTGCCGGCCTCGGACTGTATTTTATCCTGTCGTCGGTCACCCGTTTCATCGCCAATGTCGAACCGGGCACTCGCACCGAGGTCATCTGCTTGTTTGACATGAGGCAACGCGGCCGTGAGGCAAAAAACTGTGCTCGGTCGCTGCACATTTTTTTAACCTGATAGGGGCCGCTACGCCCGGGCGATTTCGAGTGGGATGAGCTCGAGTTCGCCGCCTATCGGGATGCCGTCGCTGCTGTTCCGGGGATTTCTGGCTTCAACTTTCGAGCCTCTGCGACTGCGGACGACGATTCGGTCCTCGTCCCGGTGTTCAGCAGTGAATTGCCCCAATCAGCCCGATCATGTGGCTGCACAGAGCGGACAGCAAAACCGGGTGCGATTCTCTTGTCACTGGGTTCCCGAGACGAACTCGGCCAGTACCCGCAGTGCATCATTGCTGGTGAAAATACCGATGAGCCTGCTGTCCTCGACCACGAGGGCAGAGCCAATTTTGTGCTTGGCCATGTGCCGTGCGACCTTGTCGAGTGGAGCGTCCGGTGACACGATGTACGGATCCGGCGTCATTGCACGCTCGACGATCATGTTCTCAGTAGTGGTCGAATCGACACGCTCGAGAAACGCTATATCGCGCTGCGACAGCAAGCCGACAACAGTTCCTCCCTGCATGACGGGAAGATGCCGAATGCGGTGGCGCTGCATGAGCTCCTTGGCCGCCGCCACAGGCTGATCGCATCCAATTGCGTAGGCACTGATCGTCATATGGTGGGATACCTCGGGATGTCTCATGTCACATACCGACGAGCATTGAACTCACCAGTCGTTGGCCACCATACACGAATGTTGCAGGATTGGACAGCTTCACGATCTGCGGTTCAGTGACCTCTGCCTGAACTGCTTGTGGCGAGGCGACAGCGTCCCGGCAATTGGTCCCCGTTCAACGCTGTCCGATGACTCGTGCGGGCACTCCAACCGCAATGGCTCGGGCCGGCACATCGTGCGTGACCACGGCGCCTGCCCCGACTTGAGCACCAGCACCAATACAAACCCCGGGCAACACCACGGCGCTCACACCGACGTCGCATCCGTCCTCGAGCACCACCTCGGCCATTTCGATTGCACCGTCCATGATCGATACGCAGGGATCGGCCGGCAATTGATGCTTTGACGTGATGATGTTGACCGAGGGGCCAATGCCGACGCGGCGGCCGATAGTGAGCCCACCTGCGGCGTGCAAAAATGCGTGTTGTCCGATCCAGCTACCGTCGCCGATGCGCAGTCTGTTGCGGTAATAGCCCTTGAGGATCGCATAATGGCCGACATACACATCGCTGCCGATCTCGACGTTCTCCGGGTGAAAGATCAGCGCCCCGGGCTCGAACACCACGTCTTTGCCACACGCCGCGAGGGTTTCGCGGAGGATCTCACCACTGCCATGGGACCGAGCCATAGGCCGCGCAGCCTATCACAGGGCTGATGCGAATCAGTGATATGCTACTGCCAATGGCGCTCATCCGCATTGTGGATTCCTGGCTGCGCAGCCCGGCGTCCCCACCGACTCATCAGCGCGCCGTCATGGTCGTGGCCGAGTCGTGGGGTGAGCAACGCGTCCTGATGCGGGCGTTTGCAGAGTGCCTGGATCAGACCCGACCGACTATCGTGTTGCACGGGGCCCAGCTGGCCATCGGACCGGCCGGCACCGATCCCCACGGCCCCTGGGGTATTCATGTAGAACCGCCGATCGATGGCCAGGCACAAAGTCTCCGCGAGCAGCTTCATGTTGCTGCGCGCCGGCTCGCTGGCAGCAAGGGCAACCCGCCCAGACTCCAGGACGAGATTCCCAAGTTCGAGAGCAAACCGACCAACAACTGGGCGCCGGGCACGCCGCGCGACTTGCCATCGGGGAGCCACGGGGAGGCCGGATCGTTCGACAGCGAGTCAGGTGCAGAAAGCTCGAGCCCGGCGCAGGTGGGCGTCTCGTCATCTGCACCCGACAACATGTCCGACCGGCAGAGCGCCGGACAGACCCGGTGCGGTTCCCCTCCCAGGGACCACTCCCACGATCGAATGTCCCGGGCAGACGGAGTGCCGACGGCTGGGTCCTCGGCGAGGGAAGACAAGACACTGCCGGGTCCGGTCCCCGTTCCCGACTACTCCCGGCAATCGGCCGACGGTCTGCCGTTAGTGCCGAGTCTGCAGCAAGTCACTGCTGACGCGATACCCAATCCGGCCTATCACGGCCAGCGAGCTGCCGCGCATCGGGCCAATCCATCGGCGCGCTCGGCTGAAGCACCCCCCAGTCCGCGAGGCTGGGAATCACCCCTGCAACACAAACGGCCTCTGCGCGATCGCGCAGAGGCCATGACTTCCCCGCCCGATAGTCCGGCCGTCGCGGCAACGAGAACATTCTCCGGGGCCAAAACCATTACCGGCTTTGCCAGCGGCGCGGACGCTGCATCGCGCCATCCCGGCCCGGTTTCCCCTGCGAGATCCAGGAGTGGCTTTGCCAGCGTGGTGACGAAAACCATGCCAGTCGGCTTTCAGCTGACCGACCAGGAGCGAGTCGTGCTGGATGCATTGGCCGCATGTGATTCTCTGTCTGCTGGGCAGATCGCCGAACTCATCGGCGTGGACGACGGCGCTGCATGGATGTCACCACTTGTGGCCAAGCTCGCCGGGTACGGTTTGGACGTGGTTTCCGTGAGTCAGCGCGAAGGGGTACCCTTCTATGCGCTCCGGCGCTGATTTCTTCCACAAAAGCGGGGCGCTTGTGGTAACCCACCTCCTCGGCGAGCCCAGCCGCCCAGGAAGGAACACATGCAGGTTCGAATCGAAGATGTCTCTCCAGTGGAGAAAAAGCTCATCGTCGAAGTCCCGTGGTCGACCGTGGACAAGAAGTTGAGTACCGCGTACCGCGAGCTGTCGAGAAATGTTCAGCTGCGCGGCTTTCGCAAGGGCAAGGTGCCCCGCAGCGTACTTCAGCGCATGTATGGCAAGCACGTCCGCGCCGAGGTCACCAGCCAGTTGGTGCGCGAAAGTTTCCTCACCGCGACTTCCGAGCACAATCTGCAGGCAGTGGCCGAGCCGCGCATGGAGGACGCTCCCAACATAAAAAAGGGTGAGCCGCTGTCGTTCGAAGCCATTGTCGAGGTAAAGGGCGAGGTCGTGGCCAAAGACTACAACGGCATGGAGCTCACTCATCAGCTCGGTCCAGTCACGGATGAGGACGTCGACCGCGCCATCGAGGCATTGCGCCGCGAACACGCCGAGCTCCTGCCCATTGAAGGACGGGACATCACCGCGCGCACCGACCACCTGACCGTCAAGCTGATCGGGACGATCGGCAGTCAAGAAATCGATCAGCCGCGGATGCAAGTCGATCTGAGCGAACCGGCAAACGAGCCTCTGCCCGGTCTGGTTGAAGCGCTGCTCGGACTTCCACTCAACATCGAAGATCACGATCTCGAACTGGCCATTCCCGACGAGTTCCCAGATCAAAGCGCGGCCGGACAAAAAGCCATCCTGACCGCCAGCATCGTCGATGCGCGGCAAAAGCAACTACCCGAACTCGACGATGATTTCGCCATAGACATCGACCGCGGCGAGACTGTGGCAGAGCTGCGCGAGAATGTGCAACGCGAGCTGAACGAGCAACGCGATCAAGAGCTCAAGCGCCTGCTGCGCGAGGCCGCGCTCAAAGAGCTGATCGAGCGAAACGAGATTCCCGTGGCGCCGGCCCTGGTCGAACGCGGCGTGGAATTGCAGTACCAACGCCTCCAGCACATGCTCGGTATTCCCCACGACCACGAAACGTCCGACCTCACCGAGAGTATGCGAGAAAGCTTGCGACCCATAGCACTCAAAGAAGTGCGCGGGGAACTGCTCCTCGAGTCGGTGGCCGAACAGGAGAAAATCGAGATCACCGCCGACGACCTCGACAAGCACATCGCCGAGATGGCCCAGCCACGCAACATACCCCCCGCCAAATTGCGCGCCGAACTCGATCGAGACGGACAACTCGAGCACATCGAGTTTCAGTTGCGCCGCGACATGACCCTGGACATACTCGTCGACCGTGCCAACCTCAAAGAAATCGACCCGAGCGAGGTAGAGGAGCCCGCAGAACAGGGTGCAAAACCCGAAGCGCAGCTCACAGAGCCCGACGGCGAGGGCGGTGAAGTTGACTCAGAAGCGTCCGGCGGAGATGCAAGCGAAGAGAACAGCAACCGAGAGGAAGACAGCGACCCTGAAGGTAGGTAAGAGATACCCGTCTCAGTATCCTGTCCCTGTAGCTCTGCCCACGATATAGACATAGTCCGATTTTGAATAGCAGCTCGGGGTCAACGCGCTGCGTCGAAACAGTTGGTATCTGCGTTTCGTTGCGCCTGAGCAGCAACGCTCTTACAGTGGTGGAAGGCATATGACGACATTCAAGCAGCCGATCACGAACTATCTAATTCCCACCGTCATCGAGCAGACCCACCGCGGCGAACGCGGCTGGGACATCTTTTCGCGACTGCTCAAGGACCGCATCATCTTTCTGGGCTCGGCGATAAACGACGAAGTCGCAAATGTCGTCATCGCCCAGCTCCTTTTTCTGGAGTCCGAGGAGCCGGAAAAGGATATCATGCTGTACATCAATTCTCCGGGCGGCCATGTCACCGCGGGGCTGGCTATTTATGACACCATGCAATACGTGCGCTGCGACGTGGCGACCATCTGTATGGGTCAGGCCTCCTCTATGGGTGCATTTTTGCTCGGTGCTGGTAACAAGGGTAAGCGTTATGCCCTACCTCATGCGCGCATTATGATTCATCAACCCCTCGGCGGGTTTCAGGGTCAGGCCACTGATATCGACATCCACGCTAAAGAGATCCTCAAGACGCGCGATAAGCTGAATGAGCTGTGGGTAAAACACACGGGTCAACCTTTGAAACAGATCAAGGAAGACACCGAGCGTGATTATTTCATGAGTCCCGAGGCAGCTGCTTCGTATGGGATTATCGACGAAGTGATCACGCACAAGAAGGTCGAGCAATCTGACAGGTAATACTGCACAGCGGGATAGCCGAGGCCAGTCACAGCCGTACCATTGGGTCAAAACGATACGCCAAACCGGAAGATACGGCCGATCACGTCGGCACAATCTAAAACGACGGTTGCCTTTTTTCACCGAGCAAACAACCCATGCCTAGCGACAAGCGAGATATTGGTCAAAGCCTCAGCTGCTCGTTCTGCGGAAAATCGCAAAAGGAAGTCAAGAAGCTCATTGCTGGTCCAACCGTCTATATCTGCGACGAGTGTATTGGTCTGTGTAACGACATCATCGCAGAGGAGATCGAGAAAGAAGACCAGCAGTATGGTTCGGCGACCATTCCGAAGCCGCAGCAGATAAAGAAGATCCTCGACGAATACGTCATCGGCCAGGAGCGGGCCAAGAAGATCTTGGCTGTGGCTGTGCACAATCACTACAAGCGGATCGATCACAAGCCCAATAGCGAGGACGACGACGTCGAGCTGCAGAAATCCAATATTCTGCTTTTGGGACCGACCGGTTCGGGTAAAACCCTGCTCGCGCAAACTCTGGCCCGCATTCTCAACGTTCCGTTTGCTATCGCCGACGCCACCAATTTGACCGAGGCTGGATACGTCGGCGAGGACGTCGAAAACATCATTGTCAGTCTGCTGCAGAACGCCGATCACGACATCGAGCGCGCTCAGCGCGGCATCGTCTATATCGATGAGATCGACAAGATTGCACGAAAGAGCGATAATCCATCGATCACGCGCGACGTGAGTGGAGAGGGTGTACAGCAAGCTCTGCTCAAGATCATTGAGGGCACCATGGCATCGGTTCCGCCCAAGGGCGGACGCAAGCACCCGCAGCAGGAATTTCTGCAAGTCGACACGTCGAACATCCTGTTCATCTGTGGTGGTGCGTTCACGGGGCTGGAAGACATCATCGAGAACCGAATTGGCCAGAAGCTGATCGGCTTTGGTGCGGCCATGAAACCCAAGCGCGCCCTCGACCGGTGGGAGCTCATCAAAGAGGTCCAACCCGAGGATTTGCTCAAGTACGGCATGATCCCCGAGTTTGTCGGGCGTCTTCCGGTTATCGCACCGCTGCACGAACTATCCGAAGACGCTCTGGTCCAGATCTTGACCCAGCCCAAGAACGCGCTGATCAAACAGTATCAGAAGCTGTTCGAGATGGACGGGGTCAAACTCAAGTTTACTCGCGGTGCGCTCTACAAAGTCGCCCAGCTGGCCCAGGCGCAAAAATCGGGTGCCCGCGGCCTGCGTGCCATACTCGAGAGCGCCCTGCTCGACATCATGTACGAGACCCCGGGCGAGACCAATATCAGCGAAGTGATCATCAACGAGGACGTGATCGAAAAACACTCCGAGCCGATGGTCACCTACGTCAAAGAACCCGCTGCTTCGTAGAATTTACCGGGGCTATATACAGTCTCACATGATTCGAGAGGCCCAAGCGGACCAGGTGAGACTGTACGGGGCTACTTCTGCCTGGGCCCGAGTACCCGATAGCCGAGGGTCAGTGTCAATGTCCCGGTATGGACATACGTGGTGAATGTGTCATCCAGGTATTGCCCAGCCTTCGTCGCGATGGTCTGACGCGAGCTGTCTACCTGGGCAGAGCCACTTTGGCCCGGATCGATCACTGTATTGGACGCCATGGTAAAAGCCCCTCCCACGGCGATACGCAGGTAGAGATCACTGAGCCAGACCACCCAACCGGCTTCCACTCGGGCCATCTGCAGCGTCGCATCGATATCGTAAGGCATATCCGATGCCAGAGCGGGAATCGTCGGCAAACGCTGGCCGGATAGATACGCGCTCAGCACATCATCACTCGTCGCCCTGCCGCCGAGATTGATCGTGCTGTAGCCGGCGTCGACATACAAACCACGGCGAGAGAACGGCCGCCAGCCGGCTCGCACGGTCCATACCAGCGAGCGCTCGAGTGCATCGCTGATCAAGTCGGCTGTGCTCTGATCGTAGAACTCGAATTCAGTTGAAACCGCATTGATCAGGTCGACATATGGACTGGGCACGATTCCTATCGATGTGCCCAGTCGAAAGCGCCCTGGCACTTCCAAGGTGAGCCCGGCCCCGACGCCGATGGGGACCTCATTTTGAGCCTCCGCGTCCAGCGCCCACCTGGGCTCTTGAGCAAAGCCCGACCGCACAGGCCAGAGGCACAGGGCGACCACGCCATAGAGGCCCAAATGTCTCAACAGAAAAATAAGAGGATGAGAGCATCGTCTCGTCATGTATTTTGCGTCTCCTGGCCACGCAACCGGTACGGCATTGCAATCGACCGCCGGTGTTCAGTTCGGCCATCTCGAACTGGTAGCTGAATTGACTTTTGCAGCATCCATACCACGAACGTACCTATGTATTTTCAAATATATAGAAGGTCCGGACATACCGAGCTCGAATACAGTCAAGGCAATGTGTTCCGTCGACCCCCACCACCGCTACCATCGGCCCATGTCACCAGGTAGTATGGACCGTTATCACAGTGCGTTCGGCCCGTCGGCCGTCCCAGCGAGCAATGCGACGCGGAGCCTAGTCCGGATTGCGCGACCCACTCTGGCCGCAGTGTTTGTATTTGCCGCGGGATGTTTCGTCGGTGCGCCGTCGTCGCCACCGCCACCTGCTCAGCCGACGACCGGTGGACACCCAGGCCAGCAACCGCTTCCCGGTGAACGTGTGCCGATTCAACCGAGCACTGGCCAGCAGCCGGGTTTCGACTGTAGCCAGCCACCCAGTCGCATTTGCTGCATGGCGACCCTTCCCGAGTGCGACGAATGCGCACGGCAAGCCTCGGAGGAGTATGCGCGCTGGGAGCAAACGTGCCGTCCGGCCGAGCCGATCGTGGACTGCAGTGCGCCGCCGTCTCGTGCGTGCTGCAAGGCGTTGACTCCGCAGTGCCGGGAGTGTGCGCGCCAGGCGGCTGAAGAACGCGCCGAGTGGGAGCGAACGTGCGGCAATGCAACGCCGCCGACATCGCCATCGCCCCCGCCCGCCCCCATGGTCGATTGCAGCCAGCGGCCCGAGCGCATGTGCTGTATGGCAATGACTCCGCAGTGCCGGGAATGCGCGCGCAAAAGAGCCGAAGAACTGGCCCACTGGGAGCAAGTGTGCAATTCGCCGCCCGCTGTGGACTGCAGCCAGCCACCTCAGCGCATCTGCTGCGAGGCGCTGTCGCCGGACTGCAACGAGTGCCGCAGAAAAGCGGCCCAAGAGCGGGCAGAGTGGGAAAGACAGTGCCCGCGCACGCGCTGAGATGACCGGGGGGGAACGCGCTGAGATGACCGGGCACGGCATGCGTGATTGCCGACACGTGGGCGGGTTTATTTGACGTTGCTCAGCTCGGTGGTCAGCACGCCCATGCCGCCAGGCAGCTTGTGTTCGCTCTTGACCGCGTAATGTGGCGCCTTGCGCATTACCCGCATGACGCCACCACTGGTTGAATCGCCGAGGGGTATGTACTCGACAACAAAGGTCTCGAAGTTTCCCGCGGGCACCGACGTCGTCTCGGTACCTTTCACCACGAGCCGATAGGGCTCGACTTTTTGCATGTTGGTCTCGAACCAGCGAAATGTGGTTTCGTAGCCTTCTGCCAGGGGTAGGGCGGCCACGGCCATGGCCAGACCTGGACCGTCAGCCCATACTGGCGCGTCGAGCGCAACATCGATGTCGGTTTTCCGGCCCATTACACTCATCGTGCCTTTGACTGCCTTGTCGCTGTAGGTAATTCCGGCCTCTACCGTACCGCTCATGGTCCGCTTGACCGGACGTAGTGTTGCGCTGTCGAGGTCTAGCGTGTCGGCGACGTTGCCCGTGGGCAGTTTTGCGGAGTCGACGATCCGCCACAGCGCGTGGCCCTGGTCGGTAACCGCTTGCACAGTACGCGTCACGGTCATTTCCATGTTTTGCGATGCCATTTTCAGATTGGCCTTGAACTCCAGCGCGACCGGCTTGATCAGGCTGCCATCGACATTGGGCAGCGCTGCCCTCATTGCCGCAGTGGCCGCGGCCTGTTCGGCCACGCTCGGCATTTCGACGGTTTTGATATCCACGGTAATCTCGGCGAGACGCCCGGCCACGTTGTCCTTTACCGAGGTTTGCACGCGGCCGCCGAGGTGCTTGGCCAAAAAGCGCTCCATGGCCATGGCCATGGCCATACGATTGTTTGGGGCGCGAAAGCCATGGCCTTCGTCAGGCGCCACGATGTACTCGACAGCGTGACCCTTGTCTCTGAGAGCCACGACGATCTGATCGGATTCGGCCTGCTTCACTCGCGGGTCATTGGCTCCGTGTACGACGAGGAGCGGCACCTTGATCTGATCGACGAAATTGAGCGGGGAGCGCGCTTCGAGATCTTTCCGGTCTGCTGCATCGGCCGGGTCGCCAACCCGCTTGTACCAAGACGACTCCAAAAACGGCCGCCAGTAGGCCGGGAATGACTCGATCAGGGTGATCAAGTTGGACGGCGCCACATATGGAATGCCGCAGGTATAGAGATCCGGAGTAAACGTCACGCCGGCCAGCGTTGCGTAACCGCCGTATGATCCGCCGAATATACAGATACGCTTGGGATCGGCGATGCCCTGCCCGATCATCCATTTGACACCATCGGTGAGATCGTGCTGCATGGCGCCAATGCCCCAGGTCCGGTTACCGGCGTTGAGAAATTTCTTGCCGTAGCCCGACGAACTGCGAAAGTTGGGCTGCAACACAGCGTAGCCGCGATTGGCCAAGAACTGGGTAAACCCGTCGTACCCCCATATATCGCGCGACCACGGTCCACCGTGGGGGAACAGCACGGCCGGCAGGTTTTTTGGCTCGGCGCCCTTGGGCAAGGTGAGATACGCTGGAATCTCCACGCCATCCCGCGCTTCATAGCGAACCGGTTTCATGGCAGCCAGATGCTCGCTCGGCAGATCGGGACGCGAGCGGTAAATGAATTTGATATCGCCGGTATCGCGGTTGTACAGGTAGGTCGAGCCCGGATCCACGTCACTCGCCACCGAGACCAGGGTGAGGCGCATATCCCTGGTCGCCGAGCGGAATCGCAGATCGCCGTCGGGAAATTTGCCGCGCAGGAGCTCGAGATCGCGGCGGGTCTGCTCGGACTTGGGATAAATCCGGAGCCGGTCGCCGATATAAACCGTGGCCAATAGCTCGTCGGTTTCTTCGTGGAAAACTGCCCAACCGAAGTCGACTCTCCCCTCGGGGTCGGCTTCCACGAGTTCGGTTTTGCCGGTTTGCACATCCATCAGCATCAGGCGACTCAAGTCGACGTCGCTGCCCTTGTTGGTTTCGAGATAAACTCGTTTGCCGTCGGAGTGAAAGCGCATGGGAAACGCATCCTCCTCGTAGGTCGTGGTGTAGATCCGGACCAGATCGCCGCTCTCTACCCGCAAGATCTCGCTGCTGCCACCGGGTATTTCGCGCACCGCCAGCCGAACCGCGCCATTCTCATCGTAGAAGTAATAGCCGACCTTGTGGTCGTTCTTGATCAGTAGCGTGCGTTGCCCCGAGGCAATATCGATTCTATAGACGTCGTGATACGACGCGTCGCGATCGTTGAGGCCCACAATGATCGCGTTGGGATCATTGCGCGGCGCGCTGTAGATTCGGGCGCGCACTCCCTCGATGTCGGTTAGATTGCGGGCCGGCGGCACGCCCGTGGCTGCCACTGGAGACGCCGATGGATCGACCGCGTAGACGTGATAATTCTCGTTGCCGCCCTTGTCCTGCACATACAGAATGTGGCGGCCATCGCGCGACCAGAAGTAGCCGGGAACCGGTCGCTTGTCGGCAGTGATCGGCCGGGCGCTGTCAAACTCCTCGTCAAGCCGCTTGACCCATATATTCCGGACATCCTTGTACGGCTTGATAAAGGCGAGGTATTGGCCATCGGGAGACAGCTGTGCCCCGGTGATGACCGGATCGCCAAAAAACAATTCCCGGTCGATCAAAGGGGGCTGGACGCCTTTTCCGGCGGGCCCAGTAACTCCCTTGGGCGCAGAAGAGCACCCCACCGCAACCCCGGCGATCAATAACAAGCAATAACTCAGAACGCGCTTCATCTCGTTCTTCTCCTCAAGATGGTAAACCCATCAGATGGTCCGGCCGCTGACCTGCCGACGATGTAGCGGTCAGGCCAGAATGTCCGGCGTCAGGTTGGTCGGTTGGTATCACGACCAATGAGCCGCTGCCAGCATTCCTTCCCGCGTTCTATCTCTGTGACATAGATCGAGCCAGCAACGCGGTCGAAGACCGGATCCGCGCCCGTATACGCATCCGGTGGAGTTCCCCCGTCTACCCGGGAACTATCTCCATTGCCACACCCAGTGCTCGATACCGCGATGACCTCTAGCCGATCAGGTCCGCAAGTACGAGGCGCCATTCACGTCGACGATGCAGCCGGTGAGGTATTCCGTTCCCGGTAAGGCCAAGAATACGGCGGTCAGAGCAACTTCCTCGGGGCGTGCTATGCGACCGAATGGAATCTCGCCGCGAAGGGCATCCCCCGATGGTCCGGACAGGATTGGCCGGGCCATCTCGGTCTCGACAAACCCGGGCGCGACCGTGCACACGTAGACCGAGTGTGGCGCGAGCGCTTTGGCCAGAGATTGGCCCATCGCGTTCAAGCCTGCCTTGCTGGCACCGTATGCCGGTCCTTCGGGCTCGCCGCGAAACGCCCCACGCGACGAGATGTTGACGATGCGACCGCCACCATTTCCAATCATATGGGGCACGACGCAGTGGATCAGATTGGTCGGCCCTAACAGATTGATCGCCAGGGTCCGCTGCCATGCTTCCTGCCAGTCTTCGTAGCTCGTATCGACGATAGGGTGAGCCTCATAGAAACCGGCATTGTTGACCAGTACGTCTATCGAGCCCATGGTGCGGACCACGTCATCGACCAGTGTGCTCACGCTCGACGGCTGGGCGATATCTGCTCGAAACGCCCGGTGAGCGCTGCCGGGAAGGGCGGTGACGGTTTCTCGGGCACCGGCATCACTGCGGTGATAGTGAACCGCAATGGTGGCGCCGCGTTCGGCAAACTCGCGGGCGATGGCTCTGCCGATGCCGCGAGATGCTCCTGTGACCAGAACGACTTTGTCGTGAAAATCTCGATCGGCCATGGCTGAGTTCTTCGGTTCAGGGCGTAGGTCAGTCGCTTGCTACATCCTCCGCCAGGCGCAGGCCCTGGGTGTTCCAACGCTGGTGGGGGTAATAGAAATTGCGGTAGGTGGCTCGAAGATGGGACTGGGGCGTCAAGCACGACCCGCCGCGCAGGACAAATTGATTGCACATGAACTTGCCGTTGTACTCGCCGAGTGCGCCGGCCAGAGGTTGATAGCCGGGATAGCGAGAATACGGGCTCTGAGTCCATTCCCACACATCGCCAAAAACCTGCGTGGCACGGTACGCATCCCGACCTGACGCGGCATCGCCGATCGGGCTGGCCGGTCTCGGATGGAAGAATCCCGACTCGGCCAGATTTCCCTGTACAGGTAATTCGCGGGCGAGCAGTTCCCACTCGTATTCGGTGGGCAGTCGTTTGCCCCGCCAGCGAGTGTAGGCGTCGGCTTCGTAGTAACTGACGTGCACGACCGGCTGGGTGCAAGCGAGCGGATTCATACCGCCGAGGGTAAACTCAAACCAGGCACCGTCTCGCTCATGCCAGTACAATGGCGCGCGCCACCGCTCGGCTTGCACTGTTGCCCAGCCATCCGAAAGCCAGTAACCCGGCTCGTCATAGCCGCCGTCCTCAATGAACTCGAGATACTCGCCGTTGGTTACCAGGCGCGAGGCGATGCGAAACGGCGCCACCAATCCGCGATGGACAGGCTTCTCATTGTCGTAACAGAATCCCTGCCCGGCATAGCCAAATTGGTGGACCCCACCTTCGAAACCGATCCACGTCATCGGCGCCGGCGATGAGTCTGGTCGCGGATGCACTGCGCTGCTGTCGCGATCGCGGTCATCGGTTTGCGCGCGGTATGCTGGTGCGAGCGGGTTGCGCGAAAAGTTGTACTTGGTGTCCATGAGCAGGAGTTCCTGGTGCTGCTGCTCGTGGTTCAGACCCAGCACGACCCGGTTCGCGATTTCGTCCCAGTCGCCGCTGTCGGCAGCGGCGAGAAGCTCGAGTACATACCCGTCGATGCGCTGGCGATACGCGCGAACCTCGCTCAAAGGGGGGCGGGACAGCACGCCGCGCTCGGGTCGAGCATGCTGCTGTCCCACGCTTTCGTAATACGAGTTAAAAAGCACCCGATAGCTGGGATGGCTGGGCGTGTATGCGCAGCCTTTCGAGCCAAATGGCTCCAGAACGAATGTTTCGAAAAACCACGTCGTATGGGCGAGGTGCCACTTGGGTGGGCTTACGTCGGGCATGGCCTGAATGACGTAATCCTCGATCTCCAGGGGAGCACAGAGATGCTCCGTGGTTGCACGGACTCCTGCGTAGCGCGATGCTAGCTCTGCGCGGGCATGTCCTGTCTCGAACGGGTGATGCACCGGTCAGGTCCTCCCATTACGAGCCTACTCGAAAGGGCGGCTATTCTGCCAGGGTTTGCCCCTGCTTCGCGATAGGGCGTTCTGAAGCATTGTTTGGAGTACTGAAGCCGCGTCGAGAAGTGCCGATCGTGAGGGCTCGACAGTTATCGTCCGGCAGGACGGTCGTCGCGCCGCCATCGACCTTGCCAGAGAAGCGTACCAGTCGAGCTCCCTATTCGTTCTTGCCTCGTTCGTCGTCTGCGCCGTCGTCTGCAATATCATTCACGCTCGGATACTTCCTTAATTCATGACGCGCAGCCAGCCAGGCTTTCTGCACGATCCAAGACATGGAACGGTCCTGTCGGGCGGCTTCGTGCTGTATCTCTTTGAGCATATCGGCTGGGAAATAAAGGCTCTGCTTTCTCTTGTCCGACCCTGCCATTCGTTTCTCCTGGCTGTCCTCAATACGATACATTGTATGGCGAACCACTTCGCCAACAGACGCCATCAGCCTAGCACGAGGTCGAGGTTCGATGCATGTTCTGGAGCTGCCTTTGCGAAGGTTCGTTATTGCGGTGCGGTGCGGTCGGGTCTCTGCTGTCAATGCTCGCGCGGATTCGGATCGGCTGAGAAACGGAGGGTCGGGCAATGAAGTCGTACACTACGGGTCGAGCCTCCAGCCAATCACTGGTATCGTGACCTGCAAGTGCCCAGCAGGCCAGGTACAACGCCCGAGAATTTGTGCAGGGCCAGATCGATCTCGAGTTCAAGGACAAAAAACCCAGCAGGAGCACGGGCAACTGTACTCTGGTGCCGACGAGTAGTGCAGCCAACAATGACCTGGTCGAGTATAAGAGGATACCAACAGCGACCATACGCAGCTGCGAGCCAGAAGTCCTCGCAAATGCACCTTCAAACCAGCAACTCTGGAGATCATCGAGTTCATCATGGGCAGAAAAAGAGCCCTACAATTGCTCGAATACCCCCGGCGCCGGGCCGCTTCGGGCATATGCGCGACTCTTTTTGTGGTTTGCCTGGTCGCGACCGGTGCCGGGTGCGGAGGTCGCGGGCAACCGCCGCACGGGCCAGTGTACCGGCCAGTCAACTCGCCCGAGGCCGATACTCCGTGCACCGAGACCTGGCTCGCGGCCAAACGCGCCCGTGAGGCCCTGCTCGAACGCAGCGATGCCCAGGCTCGACTGGCCGCAGCCCGGGCGGTTTTCGAGCAAGCCGAATGCGAACGACACCACTTCGACGAGCAATCCATTGCCGCAGCAACCGAAGTTGCCACCCTCGACAACATCCGCGCGGCCCGCGCCCAGTATCACAATGCGCGCAATCTCTTCGCCGAGGTGATCGCGTATCGCGAGGTCGCAATGCTTCGCGCCCAGGCCCGCCTCGGTGATTTGCACCTCGCCTTTGCCACCAAGCTGCGCCGTTTGGTCCCTCCCGCCGACATCGCCGATCCTGCCGAAAAAGCCCTATTTCGCGCCGAACTCGCCGAACTCGCCGACCAGTTTGACCACGAGGCCATGCTCGCCTATACCGCCGCGCTCGACAACGCCGCTCTTGTCCAGAGCCCGCACTCGGCCGGCGACTCTGGCTGGATACCCCAAACCTGCCAAAAGCTCGCCAGAATAGAGCCCGCTCTGCGCCATTCGCTGTGCACGCCCTAGAAGTTGTAGTTACGCGTCGCGTCATCGGCCATGTTGCCATGAATCAGGCCTGCAGATGCACACTGTCCTTTCATTCTGCGACCAATTTGGTACGACTCCCCGATGCATTCTCTGCCACCGATTCACACTCGTACGGACGTCCCGGCGACGGCGAAGCGACGCGGCGCTACTCGGGAGTTAGGATTTTTTCACTATTTCCTCGCGGTCGTTGTCGCCGTCCTCCTCGGCAGTTGCGGCAGTACTGCGAGTACCGCTCAGTCGCCCGGACAGGACAAAAAATCTGCCGCGCCGGTAGCGTTCGAAAACCCCGGTGGTATGTGGATGCCGCAGCAACTGGGCGACCATGCCGATACACTGCGTTCACTCGGCCTCGAGCTCGATGTCGAGAATCTCACCGACCCACTGTCGCCGACCCTTGCCGCAATCGTGAGCCTGGGCGGTTGTTCGGCGTCGTTTGTATCCCCTGACGGGCTGGTGATCACCAATTACCACTGTGTGCAGGGCGCCCTGCAGTACCACTCGACACCCGAGGACAACCTGGTTGAAACCGGTTTTCTGGCCGCGACCCGGGCTGATGAGAAGTGGAACGGCCCGTCTGCGCGAGTTTACGTCACCCAGGGCTTTTCCAAGGTAACCGACAGAGTCCTTGGTGGCCTGGACCAGATCAGCGACGACCGCAAACGTTACGATGAGATCGACGCGCGCAAAAAGAAGCTCGTCGCCGAGTGCGAGAAGAATCGACCGCACATGCGCTGCACTGTATCCAGCTACTTTCGCGGCGCCGAGTTCTATTTGATCGAGAGGCTGCAGATTCGCGATGTTCGACTGGTTTATGCTCCGCACCGCGGCATCGGCTGGTATGGCGGCGACGACGACAACTGGATGTGGCCGCGCCACACCGGCGATTACTCATTCTACCGGGCCTACGTCGGCAAAGACGGCCAACCGGCCGATTACAGCAAAGACAACGTGCCCTATCGGCCCAAACACTGGCTCAAAGTTGCCAGCAAACCGCTCCGCAAGGGAGATCTGGTGATGGTAGCGGGCTATCCCGTGCGGACTCAACGTCACCAGACCGCGGCCGAGGTCAAAGAAGCTGTGGAGTGGAGCTATCCCCGCCGCATTGCCATGTTCGACGAGTACCTCGCCAAGCTCCACGAGGTCAAGAAAATCGACAAGGAGACCGAGATCAAGGCTACAATGTGGATTTTTGGCCTCGAGAATGTGGTCAAGAACCACCGCGGCATGATGGAGGGACTGGTCAAGGGCGGTCTGGCAGCGGCGAGAAGCAAACTGCAACAGGACCTCACTGCGTGGATCAAGGCCGACCCTGCTCGGCGCGACAAGTACGGCACAGTGCTGGCCGAGATGGAAGCGCTCGACGCCGATCGCAAGAAGACGCGCGACCGGGACGCCGACTTGGGCAGCATATTTTTTGTCGCGATGTTTCGCTCTGCCGACACCCTGGTGCGGATGGCCGAAGAGCGGACCAAGCCCGACGCGAAACGCGAAGAGCGGTATCAAGAGCGAAACTGGAAGCGCATCGAGGCGGGCCTGCGCACCCTGGAGCGGCATTACAACCGCCATCTCGACCGAGCCATGCTGACCTTGACTCTGCAGCGCGCTGCGCGGCATCCACAGCGCAACGGCGACTGGTTGAAGATCATCCTGGGTGAGGGGCCGTACGACAACGCGAGCATCGAGCGCACAGTCAACCGGCTCTACGAGGAAACCAAACTCGAAGACACCGAGACACGCGTTGCACTGTTCACCAAGGCAACCACGGAAGAACTCGAGGCCAGCAAGGATCCGTTTATCGCGCTTGCCATCGCGATGCGTCCGCTCTTCAAGAAGTTCGAAGAGCGCGAGAAACGCTACACCGGTGCAATGTCCCTGCTCAAACCGCGTTATATTGCGGCTCTTCGCGAGTTTTCCCGGGGTTCCATCGCCCCCGATGCCAACGGTACCCTGCGCATCACCTACGGCACGGTTCGCGGCTACCGGCCGCGTCCTTCGGCCGAGGTTTACGAGCCGTTCACAGTGGTTTCGCAAATGGCGCAAAAACACACCGGCAAGGAACCCTTCGCCGCGCCCCGGGCGCTTCTCGATGCCGTGACGGCCAAGCGCTTCGGCCGCTACGTGGCCTCTGATGTGGGCGAGGTACCGGTCAATTTCCTGGCCGATCTCGATACCACAGGCGGCAACTCGGGTTCGGCCACGATCAACAGTCGCGGCGAATTGGTCGGCTTGCTATTCGACGGCAACTACGAATCCATGGCCTCTGATTGGCTGTTTATCCCCGAACTCACTCGCTCGATCCACCTCGACATTCGCTACGCCTTGTGGATCATGGACGCAGTCGACCGCGCCCACCATCTGCTCCGCGAGATGGGCGTGGCTCCGGCATTCGCCGCCGAGTAGCTACCCGCCAGCCAGGCTTTTACTATGAGTCTCTTTTTCGCCGTCACTGCCCTAACTTGCCTGGCCGTTGGTCCGCTCGGGGCCCATTTCCATCTCCTCGCCCCCGTCGTCGGGTTTCTCATTCATATCCTGGCCGGCATCCTCGGCCTGATCGCGGTCATGTTTGGACTGGTGTCCTGGCTGCGCAAGCGCCGGCGGAGCCACCTGATAGCGGTTTTTTTGGCCCTTCCATCGGTCGTCCCCATGGCCTTTCTTCTCATCGGCGCGACCAGCCATCCCGGCATCAACGATATAGCGACCGACCTTGCCGATCCTCCACTCCTGTCCATCGCCCCCGAGTATCCGGACTCGTTCAAGGCCGTCGTGTCGGCGTCTTATCCCGACGTGAAGACACTGCAGGTGGCGACCTCGCCGGAACAGGCGTTTTCAGATGCGCTCTACCTGGCCAGATCGAGCCCGGGCTGGACCATCACCCGCGTCGACGAAAGAGCACTGATCTTCGAAGGACTAGCCACGACCAGAGTATTTCGCTTCAAGGATGACTTTGTGGTCAGAGTGCGCGCAGTCAGAGGACAGGACAGTCTCGGGGCGACCATCGACATGCGGTCCAGGTCGCGGGTTGGCAAAAGCGACCTGGGCGGCAATGCCAGACGCATCCGCAGCTTTTTTGCCGAGCTCGTTCACATTCTCGCCGCGCCAGCTCAGTGACAGGTGCACACCCACCGGGTCGGGTGAAGCGGTGAATTCAGGCGGTGCAGAAACGCCTTGTTTGAGCTACAACTGATGCGTTTCTATTCAGATACGGTGCGTATTGGTATCTCGGCCTGTCTCCTCGGGCAACGAGTGCGCTACGATGGCAGCCACAAGAGGCACGCCTGGCTGATCGACCAGCTCGGGCGATACGTCACCTGGGTACCAGTTTGCCCCGAGGTGGAGTTCGGGCTGGGAGTACCGCGTGAGACCATCTCGTTGGTCGCAAGTCGGAGTGGTGAGATCCGCCTCATCGCCACCGAGAGCCGCCGCGATCTCACCGATGACATGAATCACCATGCGGCTGCGCGTGTGGAGCAGCTCATCGCCGAGGATTTGTCAGGCTACGTGCTGAAAACCAGATCGCCGAGCTGCGGGCTCACTCAGGTAGCCGTGTTGGCCAGCCCAGACGATCGCACCCCGCTGTCGCGAGATGGTCGAGGGATCTTTGCCGCGGCCCTGCGCGAGCGATTTCCCGGCCTACCCGTGGTTGAGGAACACCAGCTCGACAGCTGCGATGGCCGTAACAGCTTCATGGTCGCGGTCAGCCGCTACCACGCCGACAGGTGCTCTGCGCCCGTCTGATCTAATCGACGATGATGATGTCGTCGGGGCAGCCGAAGATGATCTTGAGGTCGGTGACGCGACCCGATTGTAGCTCCGTGCACACGCTGCCGGAAAATACCACGTGGTTGTTGTCAGCGTTGTACTCCCAGCCATTGCTGGCACTGCGGGCGACTTGCACATTGTTGAAGTACACCGAGAGTTCGTTCGAGTCAGGCGGAACCTTGGACAGCTCGTAGTCGCACGACAGAACTGCCCCTGAGATGGCTTCGAGTGCCGCGTCGAGGTCTTCTGCCGACTCGGCCTGATAGTATTTGGTGTCGCCAGGCCGGGCGGTTCCGCCGTTTTCGGCCATTGCGTTGAGCTGGTCCGAACCGCGAACGTCCTCGCCAAATCCGACCACAAACGTCTTGATTTCCGGGCTGCGCTCGCGGAGGTTTTGCACCTTCTCGGCCGGGTCGCCGTCACAGCTCAGGCACTGCTCGCCGTCTGAGATGAGAAGGACGTAATTGGACCGCGATGTATCGCTCAGACCCGGGTAAGCCGGATTGCCCATATTGGGCAGCAGTTCGTTGAGAGAACCCGCAATTGGCGTGCATATATTGCAGGTCGTGGTGCCGCCGAGAAATGTCGTGACTCGCTCCTGGTTTTCCAGCTGCGGATCTTCGAATACTGCCCCCGGATGGCAGAGGTCATGGGGCCGCGTGGCCTTCGTACAGTCCTGTTGATCGTAGGGAAATACCATGAGGCCAAAGCGGATACTGGTCTCGAAGTTGGTCAGAACCTTGTCGATAGCGTCGTGAGCAATTGCCCAGCGAGTTTGGCCGCCGATATTGTTGTCCGGGTTGATCATGCTGCCGCTGCGGTCGAGCACGATGAGAACGTTGGGAGGGACCTCGGTGGCCTTGAATAGCTCGCCGCCGCAGGTCTTGTCGACGCACGTGTTATCGCTATTGCACGTCTGATCGCCAACACAGTTATCCCGTACCGCACAGGGGCCGTCTGGCCGGTTTGCAACACACGTACCGGCCGAGCCGCAGATGGTTCCGTTGTCGCATTCCGAATGACCTGTACACGAAGCCCCAACCTCACACGTCCCACCACTCGTGCAGACGAGTTCCGAGTTGCAATCGTCATACGAGGTGCAACTGGCACCTTGACTGCCGTCCGGTGTTCCGCTGGCGCAGCCAATCGCAACCGTAAAACCAATGACTGAAAGAGCAGTGGCTACTCGCACGAGATTCTCCAGGGTTCAAGATGAAAAGGCATTGTAAGACAAAAATGTGCATTTTGCGTCGTACGTCGATGTAGTACAGGCACCGACAGCCGTCTATACTCTTTCCAACCAACCAACGAATCCGGGCCAGTCCAGTCTACGCACTGCCCAGTGAATCCGGGCTAGTCGACGATGATGATATCGTCGGGGCAGCCGAAGATGATCTTGAGATCGGTGACCTGGCCCGATTGCAACTCGGTGCAGGCGTTGCCAGAAAAAACGATGTGGTTATTGGCAGGGTTGTACTCCCAGCCATCGGCTGCATTGCGGGCGACTTCTGTGTTGTTGAAGTACACCGACAGCTCGTCGCTGTTGGGCGGAACCTCGGTCAGCGCATAGTCGCACGACAGAACCGCCCCGGAGATGATTGCGAGTGCTTCATCGAGGTCTTGCGCCGACTCGGCTTGATAGTATCTGGGCTCGCCTGGCCGGGCGGTTCCGCCCGCATCAGCCATCATGTTGAGCTGCTCTGAACCCGCAACATCGGTGCCAAAGCCGACCACAAACGTCTTGATTTCTGGACTTTCATTGCGAAGGTCTCGCACGATATCGGTCGGGTCACCCCAGCAGGTAGTACAGTGCTCGCCGTCTGTGATGAGAAGGACGTAATTTTCCCGTGACGCGTCTTTGAGACCCGGGTAGGCGGGACGGTCCATATATGAGGGCAGTTGGTTGAGGGTCTCTGCAATTGGTGTGCATATCCTGCCGCAGGTCGACGTAGCACCGAGGAAAGACGTGATTTGATTGCCGTTGTCTGGCTGCGGATCGATGAACACTGCCCCGTGTTGGCAAGTAAAGCTCATGTCGCAGCCCTGCCGATCGCTGGGGAAAAGCATGAGACCAAAGCGAATACTGGAGTCGAAGTTAGTCAGAACTGTGCTGACAGCTTCGTTGGCGATGTCCCACCGAGTTCGGTTGCCAATATTGTTGTCGGGATCGACCATGCTGTAGCTGCGGTCGAGAACAATGAGAACATTGGGCGGAACCTCATTGGCCTCGAACAGCTCACCGCCGCAGTTGGTTTTTCTGTCGGCGCAGATGTTATCGCTATTACACGTCTGTCCGTCAACACAGTTATCCCGCACTGCACAGGGCCCATCTGGCTGGTTTCGGACACACGTATTGGCCGAGCCGCAGATCGTCCCGTTATCGCACTCGGCATGTCCTGAGCATGAGTTTCCAACCTCGCATGTCCCACTGCTCGTACAAAGGAGGTCCGGATTGCAATCCGCAAAGGATGTGCAACTGGCACCCTGACTGCCATCTGGTCCACCACTACCGCCGCAGCCAACCCCAACCGCTAGACCAAAAACTGAAAGGAAGATAGCTACTCGCAAGGAATTCTCCATGCATGAGAGGAAAAGCAAACATTATATGATACTGGGTAGGACAATGGTGAACATTTCGTACCGTACGCTGACGCGGCACAAAGTCCGGCAGTGGCCCCATGCTCTGCCCAATGGAGAATAAAGAACGGGCGAGCTGACACAAAGATGAGCCATTCCTCTCGGTCCGGCAAGTCTTGAAAGTGCCTGAACACATTCGGGCGAACTGGCCTGCCGCACCGGGCCCGGCGAAATTAGGTAGGGAAAGGTGAGGTGAGGTGGGGGAAAAGAGCCGTGATGAGAAGGCGGGCGATGAGAGGCCGATCAGATAGCCTGGCAAGCAGGTAGCGGCGGTATTCTCACTACCTGTCTGGGTAGTACAGAGCTACGGTGTTGGTTCGCAGACATCGACTGTGGGAGAAAAACCGTATGCAGCGCCCACGTCGTGAACACAGGTGGTGCCGTGAAAACAATCGAGATTGCCATCGCAGTCGCCTTCTGCCGAGCGACAGGGACAGCCCTGCAAACAGTAGCCGAAGCCGCCCAGCACGTCGCCGTGGCAGTCGGTTTCCACGCGAAAGATGACCGGCTTGGGCTGTCCCGAGGTATCGGTCGCGCGCACCACCCCACGATAGTTTCTGGTCAAGCCTGGAAGCGTCACGTCGGCGAACCGGGGGGTCACGTAGTCTGCATCGTTGATGGTCTGGCAAACTCCGCGCGAATTCTGAATACGCGTTCGCCAACCGCCGCCAATACGCTGCCATGTGCCGTCGGTCCGCTGCCGATAAAAGTCATTGTGGATGCGAACATCGGTGGGGCACGGTTCGCTCCCTCTCACATCGCCGTGGAGTTCCAGGTCCTGTCGGCCCTCGGCTCCTTCAAATGAGAGGTTGACCAGATAGCCATTGCACTCGCCAGCCGTATACAGGGTTCCGCTCGACAGCACACCGAAGTTGACCGGGTCGTGGTCACCGTCGTCGAACACGCCGGCAATATTGTCCGGGCTGTCGATCAGGCAGTCGAACGCTTCTTTCACCTGCTCGGCGATCTCATCGTGGTGATTGCTGCGAGCAGTCGAGCTCTGCTCGACCTGCAACCCGCGTCCCCCGGTGGCGAGACGATTGACATAGTTATCGGGATCATCCCCGTCGATCGCGGACGGTGGAAAAGCGGTCACGTCAATATTGCCGGGCAGCGCTTCTGCAATGAGTTCCGCGACTCCTATGCGGAACGAGTCTTCGATAGCACCACCGATATTGACACTACCGATAAATGGGGATGTGGTTGGGCACGAACCACTACAGCCGTGAAACGAGACCGCGTAGTCCAGATTGTTGAGGCCGAGCAGATCATCCAGCCCGGAGAAACTGAGCTCTGAAATCTCGGTAGACGTAATATGATAATGATTAAAATTGGAGCCCGAGCCGCCAGCCCGCTTGTAACCGACGGTCCAATAGGAATTTCTCCTGGATACATCGGCATTGAAGATGAGTTCGACTTGCTCGGCGGTTTTTAGTTCGATGGCGCCGTGAGGTGCCGTATATGCCACTTGGCTACTACTCGGCGAGTGAGTGAACTGATTGACCGCTGGCCCCGAGGGGATACTGTAGGTTTGAGAGATACTCGAGACCGGCTTGGCAACGCCCTCACAACCGCTCTGTCCCTGGTTGCAGTAAGTATCCCGTACAGTGACGCCAGTGACGACCCCACCGGACCATCCGAGTCGCCTGGTCAGCCCGGTGGCGTTCATCTGCGCATTCGTCGTCGTCGAGTTGCCCGTAACTGTGCACAGGCCGGTATGACTGCTGGGCCGCTCGATACGAACCTGCTGGTTTTGCAATGCGGCGCCGTGGGGAGCCGGAAGCCGGCAGTGCTCTCTGTCGCCGATACCGGCGTTCTCTTCGAATGTCATGGTCTGATGGAGAGCCAACTCCACTCGATCGATATTGTCGACAGAAATCCGATTATAAGTATCGCTTGTATCGCACCCATAGCCGAGCGATACCGCGACAGTCGGAGCCAGGAGCCAGCGGGAACGAGTGTGCATGGCCACTCCGCTGACCCAACTCAAGGTATTGGTAGACGACTTGTCTATACTCGTAATTTGCTGGAACGTTTTGTGATTTTTCATGGATACCTCGCTATTAACAACCGCCAGGCCAGGCGAAAAGCACACGATTACCGATCTAAAACTGTAAGTTTACGACACGAAAACCGCATGATTGCCGGCACAGGCACCGTCTGCTTACTGAAACGGAAACCGCGCAATTAACGGGACAGAGATGGCGCGATTACCGCAACAGAAACTGTACGATTGCCGGCACAAATACCGCACGATTACCGGCACAAATACCGCACAAATACCGACACTAAAAACGCATAATTACCGCCGTTGAACCTTGAACCGTCGCTATACAGTCTCACATGGTTCGAGAGACACAAGCGAGACAAGGCGGATGCGCGGAATCCCGCGGAGCATACGTGAAGTACGTGAGCAGGCACCGCAGCATCGCGCCGTGGAGATCGGACTCGGTGGACTGTAGTCCAGCATCAGTATACCGCGGGGTATCAGCGGTGCAAGGCGGCCTGTTGTCGGCCAATTGGCTGGGTACGACCGGTGGTCGTGGCAGTCAGCGCGGATCGCATACCGCGCCGAAGCGGCGGCATGATCCAGCGGCTACCTGCTGGCAGACGTGGTGCAGGTGATCCTTCGGGTTGTACATACAGCGTCCAGGCGGCTCGCATGGGGAGCCGAACTGCAAGCATTTGCCCGCAGAGGCCCGGGCGCATACTCGATAGCCCGAGCGGCTGGCGTCGAACATGCATTGATGTGGAGGCTCGCACCTGCGGCCGAAGTGGAAACACGTCCCGTTTGCGCCGCTCAGGCATACGTGATAGGCATTGACGCCTGCGTGATACATACATACTTGCGCCGCACACGCAATGCCGGCGCCGGGTAGCGTCGATACGCCGGCGGTCGGCCTGCCGGCCCGATTGGTGGCGTTCTTGGTTGGCTTTTGGTCGAGTTTGCCCGTGCCGGCGCGCGGACTCGGGACGGTTTTGCCGGCGCCGGGTGTGGGTTTTTTTTTTACTGTCTTTGTGCCCGAACTCGGACATCCAATGAGAAGCGGCACCAACGCTGCGGCGATGAGTGATTTCCTCATAATTCGGAGTGAATGATAGCGCCTGGTCCGGTCGCATGCGAGGTGTGTTCCGGTTTCCCATGTCTTCTGTTACAACCCGACCATGGCCGAGCCGCTCGACATTGCTGCGATTCAAGCCCAGTTGCGCCAGTTTGTCGGCGAGCGTGAGTGGGACAGGTTCCACACGCCCAAGAACCTGGTCATGGCCTTGTCTGGCGAAGTCGGTGAGCTGACCGAGCTGTTTCAGTGGCTCAGCGAGGAGGAATCGTGGCGGATCATGGACGCGGCAGAATCGGCCCAAGCAGTGCGCGATGAGATCGCCGATGTGCTGATGTATTTGCTTCGCATCGCCGATGTACTCGGTGTCGACCCTGCACCTGCCGTGCAGGCCAAGATGCGAAAAAATGCCGCCAAGTATCCGGTCGAGCACTGGCGGGGCAAAGCCCGCAAGTACACCGAGCCCGATCGCTCGTCGTGATCGGGCCGGGTCTGTGCGGTCGTGGTGCCGCAGCGGGCGCCGCCGATTTCTTCCTTGCCTTCGTCGTCGCGTTCTTCCCAGTCAAATCAAGGCGTTGTGAGAATGTGGCAAAAAGAATGAAGTACGTTTCGGCTCGCGGGTAGTAAGGGACAACCAGCGACACAGAGCAATCGAGAGGAATCGATGAACCGACAATTCCAACAACTTGTCGCCGTGCCCGTCCTTGCTACCCTGATCGTGGGCTGCCAGGCCAGAGCGACGCAAAAACAGGCGCCCGAACCGCAGCACAACGACCCGTTGCCACTGGTCTTGCGATCCTACGACGTGCCGGCAGGCCAGGCTCAGCAAACCGAGTCAGTGTTGAGCAGCGTCTTGAGCGGAACCAAAAATGACGAAATCACGGCCCGCGTCGAGATCAGCCCCAACGGCCAGCTCCTGGTGCTCGGCCCGCCAGGTGTCCACCGGGGAGTGACCGACTTTCTCGACAAGATGGCCCAGCGCAAGCCTCTGCCCCCGCCGCCCACCATAGAGATGCAGTATTGGCTGGTCGTCGGCCAACGCGCCGACCAGACCGAACTCGGGTCCGGGCTCGATGCGGTCGCACCCGCGCTCGAAACCATTGCCGGCGCGCAGGGTCCCATGCGCTTCGACAAGCTCGAGAGTATGCGCCTGCGCTCGCTGAGCGACGAACGCGGCGAAGCCAATGGCATGTATGTCATCGTCGGCCAACGCGCGTCGATCACAGAAGGCACAATTCTGTCGGATATAGAGGTATCGACTCTTGGTGGCTCTCGGCTGGAAACTCGGCTTTCGCTCCAGGCAGAAAAAACCGTCGTGCTGGGCGAGGCCGGCATCGACATGGCCAGGTTCAAACCGAGTCCTGTACCGGGCGCCGGGCCATTCACCCTGTTCTACATTGTCCGCGCCGCCGTCCGCAATGCCGGCTGAGTTTCGCCATGGCCGCTGGCCGAGAAGCAATCGATCGAGCCGCCCTGGAAGAACTGTACGCGCGTGTCGAAAAACCGCTGTACAATGTTGTGTACCGATGGCTATGGGACGCCGAAGAGGCACACGACATCGTTCAGGAGGCGTTTTACCGGCTGTGGCGGGCGCGCGCTCGGGTCGACCTCGCCACTGTCGAGCCGTTGGTCTACCGGATAGCGATCAATCTGGCGTCGAACCGTCGGCGCAGCCGACGCCTGTGGCAGTGGGTATCGTGGGATCGCTCGCCGCGCCGGCACAGCGGCGCGCCCGATGCGGGCGAATCGCTGGCCTTGGAACAGCGCCGCGCAGCAGTGCGCCGCGCGGTCGAAGCCCTGCCCGAGCGGCAAAAACGCGTGGTCATGCTGTGCGAACTGGCCGGTATGACCTATCGGCAAGTCGCCGACATATTGGACATCCCGCCGGGCACCGTGGCCTCGCGTCGCCACGCAGCGCTGAAGAAGCTGCGCCGGAGTTTGGCCGCACTCACCGCGGAGAAGCGAGATCATGACCGAGCGCTGGAAAGAACAGGTCTTTGAAGAGCTGGAACCACCCCCTGGCGGCCTTTCCAGGCTGCGGACGCGCATCGACACCCACAACGCGCGCGGCGTCGAAAAGAACATGCGCAGCGCCGATGGCGGCACCGGGCCCTGGTTTGGCCGGGCAGCTGTTCTCGGTGCCCTGGCCGTCGCAGTCGCGATGCTTTTTGTACTATCGCGCGCACCGAGCGAACGTGGCTGCCCTGCCGAGATGTGGGGCGACCCGGCAGAGAATGCCCATCCAGCGCTGGTCCACTATGGTCTGGCCCGCGCGCCCGAACAGCCGGTTACCATAGCACCGGCCCGACGTCATACGTCGGCCGCGATCAGGGTGCCTGTCGAGCGCACAGATGTCGTGTTTTATTGGGTGTCGTCTGCGAAATCGAACTGATAGCGCACAATCCGAGCGCTCAACCCCAACCGGTTGCACCCCGACGGCAACAAACCACCTCGCGCCGCGCCGAGCATGTATGCTCGGGCTCGATCATGCCTGCGACCCGCGACATTGTCTTTACTCTGCTGCAGAATCTGGGCAGCCGCCGAGAGATCCAGCGCTATCTCGAAGAATTCTCGAGTGTGGCGCAGACCAAATTCGCCGTGGTCAAGGTCGGCGGCGGTATCGTGAAACACCAACTCGACGAGCTGGCTGCGGCTCTTTCATTCCTGCACAGCATGGGGCTTCACCCGGTTGTCGTGCACGGAGCCGGCTCTCAACTCGACGATGCCCTCGAAAAGGCCGGCATCGACACCGAGCGGATCGATGGCCTGCGCGTGACCACGCCGCAAGTGCTCAAAATCGCCCGCAAAGTGTTTCAGCAGGTAAACCTCGATGTGGTCGACGCGCTCGAGGCGCGCGGAACCCGTGCGCGCCCGATCAATGCTGGTGTGTTCGAGGCCCAACTCAGCGACGAACGGCTCGGCCTGGTCGGCGAGGTCCACAATGTTCACGTCGATGTCATCGAAGCGACAATTGCCGCCGGACAAATGCCCATCTTGACTTCTCTGGGCGAAACCCCGGGCGGCCAGATCCTCAACGTCAATGCCGATACAGCCGCGCGGGCACTTGCTTGGGCCATCCAGCCCTACAAGGTCGTCTTTTTGACCCCGGCGGGTGGGCTGCGCGACGCCCGCGGTCACCTCATCGACGCCATCAACATGGTCGAGGACTACGACATACTACTCAAAGAACCCTGGGTTCAGGGCGGTATGAGGCTCAAACTCATGGAGATCAAGCAACTGCTCGATCCGCTTCCCGAGTCGAGTTCGGTTTCCATCACGTCGCCCGAACATCTGGCCAAGGAACTCTTCACCCATCGCGGCTCGGGTACCCTGATCCGCAAGGGCGAAGTCATACGCCGGGCCGATCGCTTTGAAGATACCCAGATGAGTCGGCTGCGCGAATTGATCGAACACGCTTTTTCCCGGCCGCTCTCAGCAGACTACTTCGAGCAAAAAGTGCCCCACAGCATCTATCTGGTCGATTCGTATCGCGCTGCAGCCATCGTCACCCTCGAGGGCGAGGTGCCTTATCTCGACAAATTCGCAGTCACACGTGCAGCCCAGGGCGCAGGCATTGGAGCATCTCTGTGGCGCTCCATCCGGGCCGACCATCCCGCGCTGTTCTGGCGCGCGCGGATCGACAACCCGATCAACCCCTGGTATTTCGACAAAGCCGACGGCGGCGTGCGCAAATCGCCCTGGGTGGTTTTTTGGTACGGTCTCGATGGATTCGCCCAGATCGCCGAATGCGTCGAACGTGCCCAGGTTCTGTCGCCAACCCTGGGCACCGGAGGCATTGCCGAAGAGAATAACAACGAAAGTTCATCCGTGAGCCCAGCCAAGAAATAATGATAACGGATGAGGATAACATTGAATTATCATGGTCCTTGATCACCATGGAACGACTGATTAGCTAGTTGATCGAGTTCAATAATAACAATCAATCACGAATAGCCATGAACAGCGTGGAAGTCGAGCAAAATTACCGCGTGGGCCTGATCGGAGCGCGCGGGCATGTGGGCAGCGAACTGATCCCACTCGTGGCCGGGCATCCCCGGCTCGAACTTGCGTTTATTAGCTCTCGCACCTTGGCCGGGACGCGTCTGGCCGGGCACGATCTCGAGTTTCAAGACCTCTCACCCGGCCAGGTCGCCGAGCGCGAGGCCGATGTGTATGTCCTGGCTCTGCCCAACGGGCTGGCTGCCGAATATGTCGCAGCGCTGGACGCCTCGCCGCATCGACAGGCTGTGATCGTCGATGTGAGCGCCGATTATCGCTTCGACGACAGCTGGGTCTACGGTCAGCCCGAGCGCTTTCGCGACCGAATACACCGGGCCCGGCGTATCGCCAACCCGGGCTGTTATGCTACAGCCGCTCAGCTCGCTATCTGGCCCATCGCGGAGCAACTGGTTCATTCGCCGCAGATTTTCGGTGTATCGGGCTACAGCGGAGCTGGTACCAAACCCTCGCCGCGCAACGATGCAGAAAACCTGCGCGACAACCTGATACCGTACTCGCTCACCGGCCACCTGCATCAGAGAGAGATCTCGCACCACCTCGACCGGGCGGTGTTTTTCACGCCCCATGTGGCTCCGTTTTTCCGCGGCATCACGCTCACGGTGTCGGCGCTCATCGCCGAGCCGACCGACAGCGCGGCACTGGAAGCCGAGTATCGCCGCTGCTACGACAGCGAGTCCCTTGTCCGCGTAGTCGGCAGCGAAATACCACTCGTGCGTTCCATTCAGGGCGCACACCACGTCGAACTCGGCGGATTTTCGGTCGACCCGACCGATCCGCGCCATGTCGTGATCGTGGCCACCATGGACAATCTACTCAAGGGCGCGGCGACTCAGGCTGTACAGAATATCAACCTGGCGCTGGAGCTGGACGAGTTCGCGGGCATTCCAGTTGCGGAGGGGGGATCCGAAAAGAGTTAAGGGCCGCAGGGGACGAATCCTCCGCAGCCCTTACCGATTTCCAGGGCATCATTTCCAGGGCTTTATCCAGGGCATCATTTCCAGGGCTTTATCCAGGGCATCATTTCCAGGGCATCATTTCCAGGACATCTGCAGGCTACCTGCAGCACCTAGCTTGCCACTGACGCTATGGCGCGGGTGGTTCGCCGGACGGTGGATCTGACAGATCGTTGCCGCCGAGCACCTCCTTCAAATGGCTGTTTTCGAGCTCCCGGGGCACCGGATCTCGACACGGTAGTTGTTGTCTTGTGGGTTTCTTCATACCGGAAAATATAACCTGGTGTGGTGGGAAAACAAACCGCTCATGAATGGTATGCCCGCGGCACTGAGCGCAGAAATGAGTGCATCTGACGGGACTCGAACCCGCAGCCTCCGGCCCCCAAAGCCGGCACTCTGGCAACCCACGGACGTTTCAAGCCACCCTCCACGAGGGCGCTCCGACGCGGCAGGATGCCCTGGAAGACTGCCGCGTCGTAGCCCTGTCTCAAGTGACTTCTTGACCGCAATTGCTCTACCATTGAGCTACAGATGCGCAACGCTGGAGGAGAATACACGCACTCCCACAGCCGCAGGCGACATTTGTGGCCCACTCGAGCAATCCATTGCGAGCGACGCATCGCATCGGCGGTTGCTGGTTTCTTCAAGGTGGGCGGCCCATTGACCATCCTGCCAATACTCTGATACACTGTAGGCTACAATACTGGAGGTATGTGATGAGCTTGAAAAAGAAAAATTATCCCAACGCCGAGCGAGAGCGCCAAGCCCCAACCTATGAAAAGCCCACGGTCAAAACCCTCAATCAAGAGGACCTCTTGAGCGCGGTCAACAAGGGATCGAAGTTTCCCGCCCGGGGCTTTGCCGGCTGATACCTGCACGTTTGGTGTCTAATCTCTCGCGCGATTCCCTTCGAGCCTGCGAGATGACCTGGTGCTCCGTGCTGGCGGGGCACGGAGCCGATCGCTGACAGTCTCCAGTCAACAGATCGAGAATGAAGCAGCTCGCCGCCACCGGATCAATGTCGACAGTGCAAAAAAAGTAAGCCGGTAAACCAAGACAATGGTCCAGCTAACCATCCAGTCCGATGAGCGGCCGGTACGAAGCGCCGATGTCACCTGGCGAACTATCGGTGACGAATTGCTGCTCGTTCATACGCTGCTCAAGCAGTATCACGTTCTCAATCACGTGGCCGCTCAGATCTGGCAGCTCGCCGACGCATCGAACACTGTGGCCGAAATTGTCGATTCCATATCCCAGCACTACGATGAGAAGCAGGAGCGAGTGGAGCAGGATGTGCTGGAAACCTTGAGTGGGTTGCGAGAGCTACAGCTCTTGTCTTTCGCTGGCGACGATGACGCGACGCCGTCGGTACCGGGCGCAGATTGACTCTCATGCATGCACGCTACCTGGCTGAGCCCATTGCTTGGGTCGAGGTGGATGGCGACACCATCGCGCTCAATCAGCGCCGTCCGGCATGGGCGTGCGTAAACGACACAGCACTGTGGATCGTGCAGTTCCTCGAGCGCGAGGGCGGCGCGACGGTGCAGACCATGGCGGCTCGATATCGCGAAATGTTCGACGATATCGCCGATGATGAAATGGGTGCAGTACTCGAGTCCCTGGAGGGTGTCGGACTGGTGCGCCGTCAGGCCGAGCAGAGTCCGCCGGTCCCGTCGCAGACGCCCGACACGGGCCAGCCCATTTCGGAACCGTCCGACGCCGGCCACGACTACGGGGTCGAGCACATCTACATCGAGCTACTCGCGCGCTGCAATCTTCGCTGTATCCATTGCTTCATGGAGGGAGCGCCCGACCGTACCGAGCTTCTCGAACGCCATGAGGTCGAGCGTATTCTCCACCAGTTTTCTGCCGGAGGCGGACGCTACGTCACTCTCTCTGGTGGTGAGCCGCTCCTGTATCGAGAGTTTGAGGCCATCGCGCGTGAGGTCGCGGCGCTCGGCTTGCTCGGCACCGTGGTCAGCAACGGCACAGTCCTGCGCGATCACCATCTCGCTCTTATCGACGAACTCGGCTTTAACCTCGCGATCAGCGTCGATGGGGTGAGTGCGCCGGTCAACGATCGCATTCGCGGACCGGGTACCCACCGTCGCATCATGGCCGCTGTCGATCGCGCCCTGGCCGTCATCGGTCCCCATCGCTTCATTCTCTCGTTCAGTCCGTCGCGGCGCAATCTCGATGAAATTCCGGCTTTATTCATGCTGGCGCGGGAACGCGGAATTCGCCGACTCAACCTGTCGCTCATCGAAGACGTCGGCCGCGCCAGTGATCATCGCGACGACCTGGCTCTGTCCGAGTCCGATCGGGTGCGCATCATCGACATGGTGTACAGCCAGGCGCTAACCCACCTCGGTGCCATCGAGGTCGACTTCAACGACACCAGAAACATCCTGGAGGTGTTTCGGACCAATCGGCCACTACACTCTCTGCACCCGTTGTGGCGCGGGATTCGCCTCGACTCCCGGGGCGACGTATACCCCTCCACCCTGAGTTCGGCGACCGCCTATCGCCTGGGCAACGTTCGCGACAGCTCACTGGCCGAAATCATGGCCTCTCCGATACTGACAGAGCTGTATAGCGAGCTGCACGATCGCTTCTTGCATATCAACAGATGTCGCGAGTGCGCCTGGCGGCAGCTGTGCCGGGGTGGCAGCGTGACCTCGGCGTATTACAGCACCGGCAGTTTGCTGGCTCCCGACGCCTATTGCGCCGGATACCTCGAAACCTTCCCGCGGGTGGCCGTCCGGCTGGCCAATCTGGCCAGGGGTGGCGACCAGGAGTCGGCTCCATGAAGAGCCTGGCCCGGCTCGCAACCGGCAGCTTGAACAGGGACATAGCGGCGCGAACAGAATTATCTCGTACTTTGCGCCACACCGGCGATTTTGAGTTTCTCGGCGCGCCCTTTCGCGTCCACGCCTCATCGCAAGGGCCGCTGGCCTACCTGGAGCGCATCTATCGCTATTTCCGCCGGGACGCACAGGACGATCGGCTGCCCGGCCGAATGTGGGTCGTCGAACAGGACAGCCCCGCGGCCGACGTACTCGCCGGGCTGCTCGCCTCGCCCCGCCCCATTCCCGGCCACGCCGTGGTCGTCGATTCCTTCGATTACGCGGTGGTCGTCGCCAATCGCACCATGCTGCGCTACTACCTGTCCAAACTGCTGCGCCTGGCAGTCGTCGCCATCTCGGAAAGGACCCACGTCACCCTTCACGCTGCCAGTGTTTGCGGCGGCGGATGCGGGCTTTTGCTCATTGGCGAAGCCGCAGTGGGCAAAACCTCACTCAGTCTGGCACTCATCGAGCGCGGTTTTCGCTACGGTGCCGACGACACCACTCCGGTACGGCGCAACCATGGCACATGTGATCCATTTCCCACCCCGTTTATCGTACGCGGCGCGCAGGATACCGGTGCGCCACTTCTGCCCGAGCTCGAAGGACGGCGGCCAGACATTGCCCTGTTGAACGAGCCGCGTTGGCTAGTCGACCGGTGGAAAGCTGTGGCCGAGCCGTTTCGGCCCGACTTTTTGATTTTTCTCGACGGCCAGGCCGGCGCGGGCGTCGCACCGATCAGTCCGGCCAACGCTGCCATCGAGTTGTTGCGCAACGTGATTTTTCCCCTCGGCGCCGACCTGACGCGCATCCCGCTTCACGAACGCTACCTCGACGACGCCCTGATATTGGCCGGTCACGCGCAGGCGCTGCGGGTCGGCAGCCGGCGCCCAGGGGACGCGCTGCACGCGATCCTGGACCTGGTCGGTGCCGGGACAGCTGAGTCTGTGCCCGGGTCGGTGCCCGACGAGAAAGTCCCGCCGCGGATGACCACAACGGAGTCTGCATGAGTGATATGACCCTGGTCAATGTGGTGTTGCCGAGCGCTGTCAAGGTACCTCCGCACGGTTGCCTGTATTTGATTTCGGCGCTCGAGCAAGCTGGCTACGAGGTCGAATTGCGCGATTATCAGCAGTGCTCACTCGACGAGCCGTGGCTACCAGATACCCTGGCCCGATTTGCCAGCGGGGGAGCGCGAGTTCTCGGCATGAGCTGTATGAGTTACGCGCTACCTCTACTCATCGAGGCAGCTCGTCGCATCAAGCGCGCCGAACCCGATCGCATCATCGTTGCCGGGGGCATCGGGCCCTCGGCGGTGGCCGGGCCGCTTTTGGACTTTTGTCCAGATATAGATATCGTGGTGGTGGGCGAAGGCGAACGCACGGTCGTCGAGCTGATGGACCGTTTGCGCCAGGGCCTTGCACTCGATGGTATCCCCGGCCTTGTATATCGCCAGGGCGATACCATTCGCACCAACGAGGCGCGGCCGCGCATTGACGACCTCGACCAGATTGCGTGGCCCGCGTATCACCATGTCGATCTGACTGACTATCGTATTGTAGATATCCAGTTTGGTCGTGGCTGTCCATTTGACTGCAGTTTTTGCGATATCGCTCCATTTTGGAGCCGCAAGCACACCCGTCGCCCGGTCGAGCGTTTTGTTGCCGAGTTCGAGACCCTGGTCCGCGACCATGGGGCCCGGGATGTTTTTGTCATCGACGACACCTTTGTCCTCTCGCGTCCCACAGTGCTGGCGATCTGTGACGAGATCATGAAACGAGGTCTGGAGTTCGAATGGGGCTGCTATGCTCGCGTCGATCTGATGGATGATGAACTCATGGATCGCATGTACCGCGCCGGATGCCGCAAGATCTTCTACGGTGTGGAATCCGGCTCGGATCGCGTCCTCCAGGTGATCGACAAGGCGATCACCACGCAACGTACGGCCGACATTATCAAGCGGTCTGTGGATCGCTTTCCATTCGTGACCACTTCGTTTCTGTGGGGTATACCCGACGAGTCGCTGGCCGAACTGGAAGAGACCGTATGCACTCTGGTGTATTTTGCCGCGCAGGGGGCGTGCCCCCAGCTCAACCTCGCCTTGCCCTACTCCTACTCGGCCCTTTACAAGCTCCACCGCGACAAAATTGTTTTTTCTCCCCAGCACTCGTCGCAACTCCAGCTCTACGAGGGCGACGACAAAGCATGGCTGATCGACATGATAAGCCGCTCGTCACAGCTCTTCTCGGCGTTTTATCGCCTGCCTACCGGTGACTTTGAAGAAAAGTGGCAGTTCTTGGATCGCGTGGGTTTGAACCCCCACGCCATGCAGCGATCGTTTTTCGATCATCCGGTCGCAGCGTGAGTGGCGCTGGCCTGGGCATAGAGCTCCGTCGCGCCATCGAGGACAGATGGCAAAAGCGCTGGATCGAGGTCCGATGCTTCGAGGCCGCAGATACCCCGACCGGCGAGGCGTTCTATAACTTCGACGGCGGTCCGTTTCCCAACGGCGACCTGCACATGGGCCATGTGCGCACATTCACGCTGGGCGATGTCATGGCGCGCTACCAGCGGATGCGGGGAAAGGACGTCCTTTACAGCTTCGAGTTCGACGCGTTTGGACTGCCCAACGAACTCGCCGCCGAAAAACAGGGAGTTGCTCCCGACCAGCTGACCCGGGCCAATATCGAGCGCATGCGGACTCAGATGATCGCGCTCGGATATAGCTATGACTGGCGATATATCCATAACACCTGCGATCCCAAGTACTACCGCTGGACACAGTGGCTCTTTCTCGAACTGTTCGAACACGGACTGATCTACCGGGGCACTGCGGAGCTCAACTATTGCCCCAGTTGTGCGACCACCTTGGCCCATATCCAGGTCATCGACGGCTGTTGCTGGCGCTGCGAGCATCCAGTCGAGTTGCGAGAAATGGCGCAGTGGTTTGTCCGCCTGTCCCGCTATACCGCCTTGCTCGACGAGACCCTCAAATCACTGTCGGGCTGGAGTGACCAGATACGCCGGCTCCTGGCTGGATTCATGGCCCGTACCGAGGGCTTTGAGGTCGATCTGCGCGTGCTCGAAGCACCGGGCACGACGCTCACCGCTTTTGTTCGCGATCGCGCCGTTATCGCCCGGGCGACCCGGGTCGAGGTCGCGGTGGGTCACCACGGATTATCCCGGGCGCTCGCCGACACTCCGGGCGCCGGAGCGGTCCAAGCTTATGTCGAGCGCACCCGCCGCCAGGCTGTCGGACGGCGGCGGCGCGACCAGCAGAGCCGCGAACAGGGCGACGACGGTGTCGATACCGGTCTTCACGCCTGCCACCCACTCACTGGCCAGCCCTTGCCAGTGTGGGTCACGCGTCGGGTCGAAATGTCGTTTGCCACCGGTGTCGAGCTGGCTGGCGACGCCAACATCGGCCAGAAAATCGGCCAAAATGTCAGCCAAGACGATGGCCGCAAAGACGTCGTGCGTCTGGCTACTCACTACCGGGTACACGATTGGCTGGTGTCTCGACAGCGGCGATGGGGTACCCCGATTCCCATGGTGTATTGTGCCGAATGTGGCCCGGTTGCCGTATCTCGCGATCAACTTCCCGTGCCCTTGCCGCCGTGGCAAAGCGACAACACCGTGCCGGCTTCTTGCCCGTGCCCGCGCTGCGGTCGCCCGGCCGAGCGCGAGAGCGATACACTGGATTGTTATTTCGACGTCATCTGGTGTTTTCTGGCCTGCGCCAGCCGCCTCGACGGAGACTTTTCGTTTTCTGCCCACGACTTCTCCCGCTGGATGCCGGTCGATTGGTTTCACAATGGAGTCGACTCGGTATTCTACGCTCACCTCTATCGATTTATTGGCCGGGTCCTCTACGATCTGGATATATTGAGCGATCCCGAGCCAATTCGGTGCTATCACGGACACGATGCAGTGCTCAAAGACGGCAAAAAGATGAGCAAGCATCACGGTAATACCGTGGATCCCCAGCAGGTCATCGATCGGGTCGGCGCAGATGTCTTGCGCATCCACATCCTGTGGTCGGCCAGTCCGTTGAAGAAGACCGAGTGGTCCGATGCGCAAATCGACAAATCCGAGCGCTTGCTGGTCTCGGTGTGGCAACTCATCGTCGACCACATCGACCGGCTGAAGCCAGCGCTGGCCGGCGCGCCATGGCCGCAACCGCTGGTCGAGCCCGGGGCGTCACTTTCGCGCGCGCAGCGCAAGATCGCCCGCGCCGTCGAGCGCGCGGTCCAGCGGATCACGGCGTTTCTCGACAGCTATCGCATGAGTGGCTGCCTGGAAGAACTTCATCGCTTGCGCAACACTCTGGCCAGCTTTGCCGAGTCTCATCTGAACGGCGACCAGCCGGACTCGGGCGACGTCGCGCTCGTGGCCGAGGGCGCGCGCACCCTGGTGTGCTTGCTGGGCCCGTTCGCGCCCCATACCTGCGAAGAGCTGTGGCAACGCCTGGGCCAGGGCCCGTCTCTTCTCGCCACCTCCCCATGGCCGGCCAAATCGGGCCAGGGGACCGGCTAAGCCACGCCCTGCATCAACAACGCACATAGCCAGGCCGCATAAGTCCCCAGCGCATAGCCCACGACTGCCAGCAGTACACCCACTGGAGCCAATGCCGGACTGAACGCCGATGCGACAATTGGCGCAGAAGCTGCGCCTCCAATATTGGCCTGACTACCGACAGCGACAAAGAAGAAGGGCGCCTTGATGAACTTGGCCGTGGTCAGCAGAACGATGACGTGGATCAGCATCCACACTACGCCGATGGCAAAGAGTCCGATATTATCCAGAATATCACCCAGATTCATTTTCATCCCAATGGTCACGACCAAAACAAAAATGAATACACTGCCCCAATTGGAAGCACCGACTCCTTCCAACCTTCTCATCCGGGTAAATGAAAGGGCCAGACCGACAGTGGTTGCGACCACAATGATCCAGAAAAAACTCGATATCAGAGAGTCCAGCCGGGCTGCCTTGAGACCCTCTTCGTATTGACCCAGCCAATCCACCATGAATTCGGAGACCCCGTGAGCCAGAGCAACCCCGCCAAAGGCCACGCCCAGAATAATCATCATATCCTGGGTTCTCGGAATACTCTCGATACTGGCCCGGTAGGCAGTGATTCGGTTTTTTAAATCCTCGATTGCCTGACTATCGGCTTTTAGCACGCGATCGAGCTCATCTGTGATACTGGCTCCATAGAGCAGAAAGGCCATCCAGATATTGCCGACCACGACATCGACCACCACCATGGTGCCGAAAAGAGTGTCATCGACAGCAAAGATTTCTTTCATGGCCGCCTGGTTGGCGCCACCTCCGATCCAGCTTCCGGCCACAGTTGACAGACCTCGCCAGATCTCGTCGGGAGATGCGGGGATGAAGCCATCAGGTGCAATGTACGCAATGACGAGAAGGGCAATCGGCCCGCCGGCCATGACTCCCACGGTACCGGCCAGGAACATGATGCCCGCTTTTGGCCCGAGGCGAATGACTCCCTTGAGATCGATGCTCAGGCACAGCAAGAGCACACTGGCCGGCAGCAAGTATCGGGAAGCCACGTAGTACAGTTGGCTCTTCCGTTGAAAAGCTTCATACTCGCTTTTGGCGATGCCTGCATTATCCATCCATTCGCGCATCCCACTAAAGCTCAATCCCTCTGGCGGGATATGCCCCAATTGTTGAAGATGGTCCAGCAGACTGTTGTCGAACCACTCTGCCGCGATCAGACCCAGCGGCCAATACAGGAACGCGGGCAGGAAATAGGCCAGTGGCAGGGTTGGAATATATCTGTAAAATTTTTGCCAGCCCGGCAACCTCGATGTGTAGAAGATCAGCCCCAACACGACAGCCAGCAGTCCGAGTACGATGGCATCATTGGTAAAGACGGGTTCCATATTGTTCAGTCCGCAGCCATTTCGGTTCGCAGCCATGGATAATAACAGTGTGCTACTCGAGAGCAATGCCCACGGGTTGCTGGCAAGGCAGAGTTTGAGTTGAAGCAGCCATTACAGAGAGACAAGCCAGCCAGTTCACGGACGCGCGATACGACCGAGCGCAAACCGACAGGAGATTCGGTTGCTGCGCTCTTGCCACCGCCGTATGGGATAGCCTGGCTCGATTCTCGCAGGGAGGCTCCCGAAGGGAGCGTGAGAATCAAGCCGCCTACAATGTCCGATTCTCGCAGGGAGGCAAACGAGGGGAGCGAGAGAAGCGAGCCATCTAGTACACCTGATTGTCCCGTGCGGCCGAGCCAGGCAAATGCGTCCCGGGGCGTAATTCAGCGTCGAGTCGCGGCTGGCACGTTCAAAGAATTTCTAGAAGATCAAGGCAAGCTCCAAAACGAGGTAAAAAAGGATCCGGCCACAACTCCGTACCAGTACACGACCGTGGGGTTCGAGCACGAGTTCGCACAGATGACTGATGGACCGCTTCGCGGTATCGATCACCTAGAAGTCGCGCGGTCGTTCGAGAGGATGCCGCTGACCGAGTTGCCATTTGTGCTCGAGACCGACGCTAGCGACGCCCTGGAGCTGGTCAGCCCGCCATTCTTGATGGAGACACCGTCCAGTGGCAGGTTGACGCCCAAGTCCTGGCGCAAACCGATCCCGCTCGCGGCCGACGTAAAAAAGGTCGACGATCTCATCCGCACTGACCTGAGCAAAGTATCGCAGGAGAATACGATCGTGGATCTCGTGGGTGCTCTACTACAAGAGTCGGGTATCACGTTTCCGCTCGCGGCCGTCGAGGTGGAGCCTTTCCAGATCAGCCCCGCGGGCAGGACAGCGTACGGCCAGGCCAACAAGGACATCAATGCCGGGACCGTGGCGGGCATTCCCATCCGGCCCTCGCAGAAGGGTGGAGGGATCACCACGCAAATCAACTTTGCGACCGATGCTGCGACGGCGGACAGGCTCCAGGAGGAATCCCGCAAAGATCCGAATCTGGTTCCGGACAGCGATATCGGCAGGGCGATCCTGGCGGTTGAAGACGGGATCAGGGCATTGCTGCTCGCCGCGGCCGGCCGGCGGCCATCGACCCGGCTGAAGATTTTTCTCAACGCACTTTCCCGCACTCTGTCCGGGCAGACCGCAGTTCCGTACATGCGGTTTTTCCACGATCGCCAGGTCCAGGCATTTGCGGCGAGCGAGACCATGGAAGGCCCGGAACCAGACTTATTCGATGTCAACCGACCGAGCTATTTCACCCGAATCTTTGCACTAACACTGACCGAGTCAGTGTCGAGTCGCGTCAAGGACACCAGCGGAATATGGGTAAAGGATGCTGTGCTCAATATCGGCCTCGGCGTACTCACCCGGGCCGAGTGGATCACTGTGCGGGACATTGTCACCGACCATCAGACCGCAGGTTCGATCGAAAATCTGACTGCAACCGACGTGTCCAAGCATATGCCAGCCGATTTCCGGGACCCGATAGTCCAGGCGATCCGACAAGCGACCCGCGCTGCACTGGTCCGTGTGCAAACCGTCATCGACAACCAGATCCTGCACGGTACCGACGACAATACGTCAAAGGCAGATTTCGCCCACCACACCAAGGACCTCGATCTCGGTCCGGGAAGAAACCGCGGCGAGTTTGCCGAACACAACCCTGATTTCATCGGACCAAGGCAGGATACGTATATCGCATCGGCCGACGCGCAACGACCGGGCATATGGGAGAATAAGCGCCTGCACGTGGTCGAGACTCGGGCCGAGTTCGACAAGGCACTGGAGCTATTGCGCAGAGTCGGTGGATAAGAGGCCGACATCCAGGGGGTGATGTGTGAGCAGTCGCTTCTATATGACCTTCAGAAGCAATCCCAGCTACTGTTGACATTCTCCTGAACAGGTGACGATGGCAACGGTCCTGCCGCGAGTATTTGCTGGTTTGATCCGCCACTGTGGTGCGATTTGGCGCACGTTACCCTCAAAGCTCCACATTGCTCGGTGTGTCTTTCCGGCTGAAACCATCGTCGATGTATACGCGGATTAATCGGCTTTGGATGTGCCTGTGATACTCGATGGCATGGCTGTTGCTACTGTGAAAACCATGCTTGCAAAACGTCTGCTCATGGGAAGTGTTTTTAGTTTTTCGATAATGGCATGCGGTACATCTGACTTCGATGTCATATTCACGGACATCTTCGAGTCGCCCGAGGATTGGACGATTAATGCGGAGCCGGATTACATGTGTCCCGGTGAAAACCAGCTTTGTGGGGATGCCGAGGCCAGTCTATCCGATGCTCGTCTCGTGATGTCTGCAGGATGTGATGCTATTGGGGGGCGGTGTCCGCGTGCAACAGCAGCGAGGTCACTACCGGAGCTAGATATCGATGGCGAGTTCGAGATCCGGGCCGAGTTCGAACGTCTCGGCGGCAACGGTACCTTCCGAACATGCGCGGCAGGTCGGTGCGCGACCGTGCGATGGACAGTCGAGGACAACCCCAACAGTGGAGTTCCTTCTTCCAAGGTAGTGGAGGACGTGAAACTCGCCGCGTCGAAATCTGGCCGTTTTTCGGATATCTTCGATGTCACGTTTGAAGATGATACCGGTGACTTCGATGCGATTCTCATCGAGATGGACGGAAACGGCACCGATATAAGCATATGGTACCAAAGTCAACTCGCTCTGCGCTCGATAGAACTGGCTGCACCTTAGAGCCGGTTCAAAAACTCTCCGCGTCGCCAGAGCGGCGATCCATCACCGCCAGCGGGCTTGCTCGTCGGTCAAATACACCCAGTATTCTCCACTCCTCGCGTACCCACTGGCGGCGCGCCTCGCCGCTCTGGCTCGGTCCGAGGTTTTTGGAC
>JAKSDA010000116.1 GCA_022360315.1 Pseudomonadota bacterium | reverse complement strand
GACGGCACGATCGTGCGCGACCTTTCGCGGCTCGACGGGATCGTGCGCGACAAGGTGACGCAATATCTCACCGCCCGCACCGCCAAACCCAAGGACAAGAACGATGGATGAGACCAAGGAAGTCGAACTCGCCGACCTCGGCGACACGAAGCCGTCGGCGGAGGCCGAAAACGCCGATCAGGATGGCGAGGACAGCGGGCCGCGCAACCATACCGCTGCCGATCTCGAAGCCGTCTTCGACGTTCCGGTCAAGGTCTCGGCCGTCCTCGGGCGCGCCCGCATGGAGGTCTCCGACCTTCTCAAGCTCGGCGAGGGCACCGTCGTCGAACTCGACCGCAAGATCGGCGAGGCCATCGACATCTACGTCAACAACCGGCTGGTCGCGCGCGGCGAAGTCGTCCTCGTCGAGGAGCGCCTCGGCGTGACCATGACGGAAATCATCAAATCGGATCGCTGAGGCGACCGAACGGGAATGCGGAAGGACTGACCCATGCGCCTCCTCATTATCGGCACGCTGAAAGGCGAACTGACCACGGCAACCAAGATCGCCATGGATCGCGGCGCCGCCGTCGTCCACGCCGCCGATCTCGACAGCGCGATGCGAACCTTGCGGTCGGGCAAGGGCGCCGACCTGTTGATGGTCGACGTCGGCATCGACATTCGCGACCTGGTGGAACGCCTGTCGCTGGAACGCTTTCACGTGCCGATCGTCGCCTGCGGGATCGAGAACGATGCGCGGGCCGCCGTCCGCGCCATCCATGACGGGGCCAAGGAATACATCCCCCTCCCCCCCGATCCGGAGATCATCGCCGCCGTCCTGGCCGCCGTCGCCGACCAGAACGACGAAATGGTCTTCCGCGACGAGGCGATGGCCGGCGTCGTCAAGCTCGCCGGTCAGATCGCCCCGTCCGACGCCTCGGTCCTGATCACCGGCGAATCCGGCACCGGCAAGGAAGTCCTTGCCCGGTTCCTCCATTCCAGATCGAACCGGTCCAAGCAGACCTTCATTTCGGTCAACTGCGCCGCGAT
>JAKSDA010000402.1 GCA_022360315.1 Pseudomonadota bacterium | reverse complement strand
TGACACCACGTTAGCACGAACCGGGCCGATCGATCCCGTGGACTTGATGGATCCTGTGCACTTGCAGGTTCCGGCAGGGGCGGTGCTGGCTCGCTGCCATCGATCAGGGCGCGGTGGGCTTGGCCGAAGTGGCGGGAGGGCTTGCGTCGTGCGCTTCTCTGCTCTTGTCGGCCCGGCTGGCCGCCGCATCGATGGCGGCTGGCCGGGTCGTCTGGTCACCCTTGTCGGCATTCGAGGAGGCCGGCAGGGTGGTCGGGGCTGGCGCGTTTTGCGGCGTAGTCGGGGCCGGTGTGGTCGGGCTGGGCTGGCGCTTGCGCCGCACCACCACGGTTTTTGGCAATAGCGGTGCCACGGTGTACAGACCGCTCGCGCCGTGCTCCACATAGAGCCCGGCGGCATCGATCCGGTCGCTGCGCGTCCGGAGCTCGATAATGAGTTCGATTTCGTCGAGTTGTGCTCCGATCCACGCGGCCTTGGTGGCCGATACTCGATACAGTTCTCGAGCCAGATTGCGCGCAATGCGTCCGGATTCGACCTCCAGGACTTCGAGCTGGATGACGCGGTCGCGTTTGTCTTCTTGCCGGGTGACCACGATGATCTCGTGGCGACCGTCGTCGTCCATTTCGACGGCTGCGGCGTAGTCTATCGCCGTGCTGGTACTGGTCCACGTGGCCACGCGTTTGAGCCTGCCACGGGCTGGGTTGCCGTGTCCCTCGCCGCGATCGGCGCTGGTTCGCTCCCCCGCGACCACAGTGATACGGTTGTCGATCACGGCGATCGCCTCGGGCTGGGCAGCGGAGAAGCAGCCATAGACCAGCTGAACGCGGGGCGTCGGCGCTCGGAGCAGATCAGACCGGCCGGGTTTGCCGGCCTTGTCGGCCGACGGTCGAACCGTGTCGATAATCTCGTCGGCCCGGGCGGCCAGGGTCGGAGCCGGGCAACGCGGCGATCGATTGCCCGGTACTGGCCTGTCGGTCGGCCTCGGCGAGTTCAACACCGGGTGGGCTGCGCTCCCGGTGGTCGCCGGTCGGCCGGGCCCGTCCTGGCCTCGGATCGTCCGGCGGCGGTCGCCGCCGCGC
>JAKSDA010000325.1 GCA_022360315.1 Pseudomonadota bacterium | reverse complement strand
CCGGACCGCCGCGTGATCGCCATGCTGTCCAAACGTAGCGAGATTGGTCCGAAAACGTGTCCACCACGTGTCCACGCCTCTGTAACTAACTGAAATTATGGAGCGGGAGAGAGGATCCGAACCCCACACCACCCAACTAGAAAACCCGTGGCATATCGCAGCCTTGTACGGAAATCTTCAAAAATCCCAATGAGTTGCGGGCCCTTCCTCGCTCCGTCTGAATCCGTTTCGTTCCGTTTGAATCCGACAGATTCCGAGCTTTCATGTCCACTATGTGTCCACGCGATCGTGTGGTGCGAACACGAACCCTCTCTACTGACGAACAACCTTCGATCCGGAAAGTGACTCCCTTGGCGCGCTCCCTGTCGGCCGTGAGTAATGGGAACATTATCCGACTTCTGCCGAGAGTCGCCGCTTCTCGGGAAACTCGGCGACTCAGACGAGAGGTACCTATATGCCGGCTGCAGCCGAACTCCATTCGGGATAGCGACGGGGACACTGGCTATTCATCTCCCGGCTTCCGATTTCGTGAATGCCGACGTGACAGGTGGCGCATCGAGCGTCGATGATGGGCTTGATGTCGCTGTAATAATTCAGGTCTTTGCTACCACATCCAGCCCAGGACCCGACACCAATGATGACAGGCGAAACCAATGGTGACCTGTTCGTGCGACAGACAGCGCGACGTTCGTAACTTTGTTGCATGGACACCTCGAATGGTTGGACGCACATGGGCATCGGGTACTGCTCTCATGAGAGCACGCAAAAGCGGTACAATACCGCGTGTTAGCCTACCGTTTCAACGCGCAAAGACCTGCAGTGTCGGAGATTGCTGGTGTGTTTGCTGGGCACCAATGAGCGCGCCTCCTGCAAGTAAGCCCATACCCAACCAAAACCACCAGCGCTTGTACATCGGTACGCGCCGTTCATCGCCGTCGCTGGCGGCGCCTGGATCGATGCTCGTCCTGGGCCTGAGTTGGCCATCCAAGGTCAATCGCGACAGGGCAGCCGACAACGCAGCTGTGGGCGTTCTGCCCGAGATGGATTCACTTATCTCACGATGAGTCACGATGCGAGCACGAGACGTTCCCCGCCTCGCAGCACCGGCGACCACGATGGCAATATCGGCTCCCAGGTGATTGAGTAGTGCACGAATGGCGACCTGACCCGAATTCGTATGCGGCCTCAGGTCGCCAATTGCCCAGGCCGGTCCGAGACGGTCGATGGGATCGCTAGTGGCGACGCGTGCCAGAGGAACTTCCAGAGAATCACCCCCACCTCTGATCCGAGCCTTGAATGCGTTTGGAACGTACCCCGGGGCGCTGGCATATACGACATGGACCCCGGGCAACAGGCTCACTACCTGGCCATTGTCGACAACAGGGACACCGTCAATGACGATCCTGGCATCGGGTGGACGCGCTGCAATACGCACTGGCCGCGGGACGAGCTTGGACTGAGCAGTAGCGCACGCCGTTTCGGCTCTCGAAAAAGGGCGAAAAATCGGCCGCAGTGACCTCGATTCCGTGACCTCCGAGGCTCGCCATGAACGCGCCAGTTCGGTCCATTTCGACCGCCACAGACACGGCGGCCTCGCTCGGCTCAACCGCCGATTGGCGAGTTAAATCAGGGGGTTGCTATTAAATGAACGGGCGCCGGTCCGGCTTGGGGCCGTTGAGGGCCGCCCAAAAGCTGACTGTGAGAAGAAGCGATGGCTTTCGAACGCTCGAGGCGACCGAAATTGCCCTCTACCACGCGTTGGGGGCACTCCCAGAACCTTCTGGAACCCACAGATTCTGCTGAAGAGGCCAAGAAGGAACTGAGGAGGCGCATGCACAGGCCCCGACGAGGTTCGCCCATCCCGCGACTCACGGCTCGCCGAACCGCTTTTCGAAATTTTTTCTGTCCATACCATGCGACCTGATGATTCGAGCGGTGATCTTTGTCCAGAGGCACCAAACGAACCAAAGAAAGGTAGATGAATGAAGAAGCAACGAGAACAATCACACAAACCGGTCGGAGATGAGATGACGAGGACGCCACGTCTCGTAGGCTGGAGCATGATTCTCATGCTCGTGATTTCTTCCGTAGCTTGCACACTGGAAGATGATCATCCAGATATCCTGCCAGACATCCGGGACAATCCATCAGAAACCACCATGGATATCGCTCCGTTGGAACACGTGGCCGAACTCGACGCCGAAGGCCAAGAGTCTGTTCTGCCAGTCATAGATACCATGGAGCTGAAGTCGCCCGAGGACGACCTCGAAGCGAAAGCTTGTCGGGTCACGCTCAACTGGTGCAAGCACCCTACAAAGAATCTTCCCGCTTGCACGTCGCGGGGGTGTGGGACTCCCGAAGCCAACGACACCTGTAGGAGAATGACCAAGACGTACTGCGGATTTTGGCCGACGAAATGGATACTGAACGGCGAAGTATGGGGTACCTGTAGGCCCACTCCGACTTGCTGAGCGTGAGCACGAAGATTGATGGCGGCTTGAGCAAGAAATTTGATGGAGGAGTGGTGGCACGAGGTTGACGCCGCGCTTGGCGTGCGCTGAGGCGGAGCGCGTATGCCGCGCTTGCGCGTGCACAGAGATAGAGCGCGT
>JAKSDA010000343.1 GCA_022360315.1 Pseudomonadota bacterium | reverse complement strand
TTGTCGTGGTTATTGTCGTCACACTGCTCGACGTCCTGCCATACGAAGCCGTCGCCGCAGAAGGCGGGCACGCAGGTCGCCTGATTGTCCTCGGCCTTATCGGGATTGTTGGGGCATGCATCCTGATTGCTTGGCTCGTTCGTCTCTGGATCGATTCCGTCGTCGCAGAGCTCGCCCGGATCGAGTAAGCCGTTGCCGCACTTTTTCTGTCCCCGGCAGTCAGAACGGCACTGAGCATTATCTGAAGGGTCGCATTCCTCGACGTCTTTCCATACAAATCCGTCGTCACAAAAGGCGGGCACGCAGGTAGTTTTTTCGCCAGCGTCGGCAGGGTTGTCGGGACAAGCATCCGAGTTGTTCGCGTTTCCGTCGTCGCAGAGCTCACCCGGATCAAGCAAGCCGTTGCCGCACTTCTGATGACCCCTACAGTCGGAACGACAGGGATTTTCATCCGAGTCTGGTTGGCCGTCGCATTTTTCGACGCCGTCCCATACAAAGCCGTCGCCACAGAAGGCGGGCACACAGCTGGACGGGCAGCTATCCTCGTCGATCTGGTTCCCATCGTCGCAAAGCTCGCCCATATCGACTGTGCCATTGCCGCAAGAAACGTATCCTTGACAATCGCTTCGACAGGGCTCGCCGGTCATTGGATCCGGTTCGCCATCGCACCGCTCGACGAGTACTTGGATGACCCCATCGCCGCAGCGGGCTAGTTTGCACTCGACACATCCGTCGCTGTCTCGACGGTTGCCATCATCGCATTCTTCGTTCGCCTGGATCTGACCGTCGCCGCAGGTGTCGCTAACTGGAATGCAGGCGTCCCCGGCAGCAGTGCATCGAGAATCTGCCGAACATCTCAGTTCGCTGTCGCAATCGGTTGTGGCCGAGTCTGGCAAGACCTCGCAAGCGTAAACTGCCAGAACCGCGAGACACAATACGAAGACGCAAACCCTGTGTGATCTTCCTGTCATCGTTGCACTGCTCTTTCGTTTTCTGATTAAATTACAAAGGCTTACAGCCACGCAAAACAGAGGTTGCCGCCTATCCTGCACTTGACTACCAAGCGATTTCTGTCGGTTGCCACGGCAAAATCAGTTGTTGCGATGGTGTCAGAACCGGAAGTTGGCGTGTAGTCCCAACTCGCCTGGGCGAACGTGCGGGACGACCTCACCGTTGTCCACGCTTCGGGTCACCACCCGCTCGTGGTTCAGCAGGAGCAGGGTCAGGCCCGTGATCAATAGTGTACCACCCACCGAATATCCGATCTCGGCGATTCTTCTCCACCTCTGAGCTCGCCGCTCGTTGGCATCGAGAGCTTGTCGTTTCGGATTCCCCGGCAGACAACCCTGTGGGCACGCCTCGCCGTAGGCTCGGTCGTAGTTGTCAAATCGGCGGTCGGCTTGCCAGTGAACCACCGCACTGGCGCCAATCACGGCCGAGCCCAGCGCAACCGCACTCCACAGCGGCCAACGGGGCCATCGACGCTGGACCACGTCGTAGGTCAGAACCAGCCTAACGTGAGCGGTTTCTCCCTGAATCGCAGCCACCGATTGGGTCGCCTCATGAAACCCTGGCCTGGTTGCTCGTGCCACATAGTCTCCAGGGTCGACGATACGTTTCCAGTGGGTCTTGGGCTGCCCCTTGTCATCCGTGGCCGGCAGTACCCGCCCGTCGAAGACCACGATGGCATCCGGGGCCTCGCAGACAATGACGACCCAGGCGATCTCGCGCTTGAGTTGCTCGATGTGCTTTTGAGCCTCTTGGTACGCCTGGTCCCCGATGAGCTCTGCTCCGTAGTGCACAGCCCGCTGAAAGGTCTGAAAGATCACGGCAGGCTCTTTGGCCAGCTTGAGCTGCGCTTTGCCGAGATTGTAATAGAATCTGGGGTGCGGCCAGATGCCGATAGCTTGTTCGTACAATGCCGCTGCATCGCGATGTTGCCCGATCTGGTACGCGGCATTGCCCTCGCAATACAGGGCGATCGCTTTCTGCTGATCGGCCAGTGGGACCTCTTTGCTGAACTCGCTAATCTTGTCGCTCTCAACCACTGATGACTCCGAGCTGGCATTCCGAGCGCAACCGGCTGCATGAGTGGGAACACCTGGCTTGGTGTTATGAGCTGGATAGGCTGTGCCTCCGGCGTGTTGCGCCTGTGCCAGCGAAATACTGGCACGTACGACGAGCCCAAAAACTACCAGAGTACCGAGGGCAATCGTGTTTCGCCTACGGCGCCACTTGATCATTTGTTGTCTCCTCGAGGTCGCCAACGTTCTTGGCATGGTCAAACGGCTGAGACAGGACTGGAGTGGGGGACAGAGGCTGCACGACTGTTTCGGATTCGTCTGGACTATTGCCAACGGCCTCCAGCTGGGGCGGTGCGCGAAGGATGTCGTCGTTGCCCGGCCGCACGATCTCGGTAAGCTTTCGCTCTACCTGCAACTCGGCGAGGGTGGCTTCCAGGTTCTCCTGAGCCTGCTCGGCCTTGTGCCTCTGCTCGTCGGCGCGAAGTTTGGCTTCTATCGCCTGTTTTCTGAGCCTACGCTCCTTTTTTCGGCTGCGCTTCTCGTTTCGGAGCAGCCTGCGCAGCCGACGGTTGATCTGTTGCACTTCGGTCTTGGCGACCGCTTCACGGCGATTTGCCTGCTCCAGTTCGAATAGCTGCTTCTGAAGCTGCTGTTCCGCCTTTTGTCGCGCCTCCGCTTCGGCCAATGTTCGCGCGAGCTGTGCGTTGGTTTGTTGCTCGGCGGCACGCGCTCTATTGGCTTCCCGTGCAGTCTGCTGCTCGGCATCGTGGATTAGGACCAGGGCCACGGCGGCGGCGGCAACGAGGAGGGACAAAAAGCTGATGGTAATTGCAATAGCCCAGCGTTTGCGCCGGGTGGAGCGAGCGGCGAGCTTGATAACGGCGTGCAAATAGGCTCGCTGCGCTTCGGGCAATTGGCCGCGGTAGCGGCGGGCAAAGTGCTGGGCGTCGCGCATGGCTTCGCCGCGCCAGAGCAGGCCGTTGGGTCGGCCCTTGGCCTGCCATTGCTTGGCGGCGGTTCGGAGCTGGTCGAGAAATGCGGCGTCGTCTTGGTTCTCGTCGAGCCAGCGGCCCAGCTGGGGCCAGGTGTGGATGAGGGACTCGTGCACGATCTCGACCGAGGCGCCAGCGCCAGCGTCGCCGGTCTGAATGACCAGAAGTCGCGCCCGGACGAGATGATCGACAATGGTCTGG
>JAKSDA010000157.1 GCA_022360315.1 Pseudomonadota bacterium | reverse complement strand
TTCTGAACCACCTCGCCGTTCGCCAAGCCCACGTGCATCCCGGCTCAGCCCTTCGGGCTCTGAGCTGGTTGCTGGCGCACGCCGGCACACCGGTCGACCGAACCGTCAAAAAACGTCGGATCTGCGCTGCCGTCTACAGGCGTTCATGGTCAGGCGAAAGTGAGCTTCCCTCCGGGCGACCGCGCGGGCAAAATACTGCTGAGCACGCTCGTGGTTGCCAAGCGCCCAGTGGGACAGTGCCAGATTGTTGAGAGAGTCGGCGACTTCTGGATGATTCTCACTCAGGGCTCGCTCTTGGATGACCAGGGCGCGCTGGTGCAGCCGCAGGGCCTGAGCATACTCTTTTCGGGCTGCGTGGACATGAGCCAGGCTGCTGTAGGAGCTGGCCAAATAGGGGTGCTCTGGGTTGAGTGTGGCCGTGCGGATGGCCAGGGCTTCCCTGTGTCGCTGCAATGCTGGGGCATACTCACCCCGGGCAGTGTGAACGAGTGCCAGGTTGTACAGCGGTGCGGCCATACGCGTATGGTTGGGGCCCAGGACTCGACCGGTTAGCTCCCGGGCCCGCTCGTAGAGCGCCGCGGCCCGCTCGTACTGCTCCTTACTCAGGTACACGTTGGCCAGTCCGTTGAGGGTGTACAGTAAGTCCGGATGGTCGGAACCCAGTGCCTTCTCCCGGATGGCCAGTGCGCGGCTGTAGGCCGCCACGGCCTTTTCGTGTTCGCCCTTAGCAAGGTACAGACTGCCCAAACCATGCACCGGATAGGCGGTAATTTCGTGGCCCGGGCCGAGCACCTCTTCGGCGATGGCAAGCGCTTGTTGAAAGCGGGGTAGCGCCCGATCATAGGCGCCCATCTTCAAATCCAACATCGCCTGATTATTCAGGGATTCGGCCCGGAGCATGGGCTTGCCAGTCTGTTCACGCAGGGTAATGTCCAGAGCTTGTTCGTACAACAGTAGCGCTTTTTGGAATTCACCGCGTTTTTCCCGGAGCTCAGCCAGGGATATAAGGGTTTCGGCGACAAGCCGGTGGTCGCGGCCCAAGTGTTTCTTGCGTATCTCCAGGGCACGCAAATTGTGCGACAAAGATAGATCGTACGCCCCCATCTCCAGACACACCCGAGCAAGAACCACGAGAGCAACGGCGACTTCTACGTGCTCATGCCCGAGCGCGTGCTCGCGTAGTGCTACAGCCCCCTCGGCACCATTACGGGCACCGCTAAAATCACCGCGAGCAACGAGGGACTTAGACTCAATCAATAATTGTTCCGCTCGGGTTAGTTGCTGCGAATAAGTGTGCTCCCCACTATGAACAATGAAAGGCGCCCCCCAAAACACCAATATTACAATAGTCCAGACACAACGCAACCGACCCCCACCCCCGAACCCCTGGACACATAAATTAACCAGACAGGTTTCCATCAAGCCCCGTTCAGGGTAGTTGTTAGTCTCTTAGCGGGTAGATTCTGTCATTCTCGGCAAAGATTTTGGGCTGCGCGCACACTTCCCCCTTTGCTGCGGGACACAAATCCTTATGTCCAGAGCATGCCTATGCACTAGATATAATATGAACATCGATAATGCT
>JAKSDA010000448.1 GCA_022360315.1 Pseudomonadota bacterium | reverse complement strand
GGCATGATAACGAATGCAAGCAGCCAGGATTTGGCAACGAAAATTGAACAATTGGTGCGAGAGCACATCGCAGCGAGTCGAGAGGTGGCCAAAGCAGCGGTGGAACGAGCATTTGCGGAGGCAGAAATGGAGTCTGCTCCAGAGCCGCAACGGACCAAGCCGAACGCACAACGTCTGCAGCGGCGTGCACCGAGCGATTCTTTCGTGATCCCCCCGGCTACCCGATAATAATGGGCTCATTCTCCGAAAAAGCTGCCTCGCCAAATCGGGGCCCGGCTCATAGACCATTGAATAATGGGCCCATTGCCCGAAAAGATTGCCCCGCCAAAGTGGGGCCGCACCCACAGCCAATATCGAGCGACTCTCCGGCTCATGTGCAGATATGCTGATCCAAAAGGATGCACTATGAAGGTTTGGGAGTTTGGAAGGCCTGACAACCGGAGAGAGTACACAATATGCGAATTCAAGACCATTCTGGCCAATCCACCTCTTCTACATAGTTGCTTACGCTGACCGCATTCATCGGCGTTGTAACCACTCGATCGCGGTCTCGATGGGGGGGCGATCGCCGGGCTTTTTGTTCAGCATCTGCTGGAGCATCTTTCGCAGATCTGATGGCTGCCGATCACGCGACGTCGAAGGAGTGCTACTATTGAGGACTGTATCGAGGAGAGACCATGGTGGGGGTTCGAACAGATGGAGGACCATGAGGTCGCGTTCATTCGCGGCAACGAAAGGCAAGTGACCGGTCAGCATCTGAAAGAGCAAGATTCCCAGGGCGTACACATCTGCAGAGAAGGTAACCACTTTGGATTCGATCCATTGCTCAGGAGCCATGTAGTCCCAGGTCCCCAACATAGTGCTGCCACCAGTCGACACCGGAACCGCAGTTAGAGGGCTTCCTGCGCCGCCGACGGCGTTGGTCGAGCGTACTTTGGCCAGGCCAAGATCGCTGAGTTTGATGGTTGCGCGCGACACATCGCCACTAGACAGAAGTACATTCGACGGCTTGAGATCACGATGAATGATCTCGCGTTGGTGCAGAGCCGCGAGCGCTCGTGCAGTTGCCGCCGCAACTCGGGCTGCCAGAAAATATGGCAAAGGCCCCCCTACCTCAGCAAGAACGCGGTCTAGACTCGCAGGTAGCCACTCTAGAATCATGAATGGTGTACGTTCAGGCAAGAAACCTTGGCCCATCACTGCAACGATGTGCGGGTGCTGAATCTGTTTAAGTACGCTCGCCTCATTGCAGAAGCGGGCCCGCAGTTCGTCGTCACTACACCATTCGTGGTGTAGCACCTTCACCGCTGCCGGCTGGCCATCGTCAGTGCTACGTGCTTGATAGACCTGACTCATCCCGCCTGTCGCTACTAGGCGGACGATTTCGTACTGGCAGATAAAGCTTCCGGGTTCGAGCATGTTTCATCGTTCAGCAGCTAGGTTCCTTGATGCTCAGATCGAATGCCTTCGATATGGTCAATCCATAGCAGCATGGACTCCAGTTCGTCAGCACATGACGCGTGCTCGACGAGGAATGTCTCGTGCTCGATAACGATGCCAGCGTCACGCTGACGGAGATATGCCAGCAACGCAGCAGCAGCTTGTATCGATTCCGGAGCATCTTCGGCGGGCGCTGACGCACGGTCTGTGCCCGCTTTCGCGACATCACTCGCAGCGCGCTGTCGCAGTGTGTTCAGTCCGCGCCTGAGCAATCCGGCTACAGAAGCCTCTGTTCTGCCCATGGCGGCAGCGACATCGACAACCGTGCGTTCTTGAAGATGACACATCCAGATGGCATCGCGTTGATCATCGGGCAATTGGTAGATGTAGGTCAATGTCTGCCGCCAATTCTGGAACTGGATGATGGCTTCGCTGGCTGTTGGCTGTATCGCAGCTGCCGCGTCGAGTTGTGTGCCATCCAAAGAGATTGTGGCTCGCAGGTCGCGCTTATCGCGTGTTGCATCACGAAATCCCTGGTATCGGCGGTTCTCGAAGATACGCTTGAGCCAGACTCGCCACTCTGCCTCGGTCGTACCTTGAAACGACGAGAACCTGTCAAAAGCCCGGAGTGCGGTCTCTTGCGCAATATCGGATGGCCTGTCGAGCCCATGGTGAGCTCGTCTGCGCTTGCGTTCTTGACCCGACCATGTATCGAGGAATGGCAACGAACGCTTGAAGAGCATAGGCAATGCGTGCTCGTCACCTGCGCGTGCGTATCGGATCAGGTCCTCGATCGATAATTCAGTCACAGGTTTCCCAGTGTTCATACTCCATACTCGGAGGATCCTCCAATTATGAACAGTGGCCAGCATTCTGGCAAAATACTTCATTGAGCCGGGAAATCGCTGCCGAAGGCACGCTGCAGCGGCGCGGTGCTGCTCGACTGCTGAGCTTCGTCCAGCCAATCCTCAAGTAGTTGCAAACGCTGGTAGAACTCCTGCATCTGCTGGTCACTCATGCGGCTGAAGACGTCATCACGTGGGGCGAAGGGAATCGGTAGCATCAGACGATGCATGTTGCCCGAGAGCGTCCATCGGCAGGTGAACGCATTGCGGATGGAGCGCACCAGCCCTCGAGTCGCCCCGAGATCGTCGTACAGTCCATTCAAGAAGGAACGGTTGACCTGAAACCACGTGTAGGCCGCCACCGTCAACCCCAAACCCGAGGGGGCAGCGTTGCCTTGGTTCCGAAAATGCACATCTTTCCAGCGTTTGAGATAGCGAATCACGCGGCGAAACTGCTGATCATCATCGCCCGAGAAGCGCTTCTTCACTGCTTCGATGAAGCCTTTGCGATCGTCGGGCTGCCACTCGCGCTGGTCATTGGCCGAGTGCTGCTTGCCAATGGCGAGACGCAGGCCGTTCGAATTCCGTTCCCGAGCGAAGATGGCCAGATCCACGTGGTAGACAGCTTCCCCATGTTGCTGATAGTAGACTGTGATGCAAGGACGCCGCCACTCTACTCGGGCGGTATGTTCGGACACAGCGTCATACACCCATTTCTTGACAGCGTTCGGGTCGAAATCGTGGAAATAGACATCGTTGAAGACGATACCCACATCGATATCGTAGTCGTCGTTCAGTGGTCGAATGCCAGTCCCCATTGCATAGCTGCCTTGATTAAAGAATGTGAACGTGTATGGCAGCTTCTCGCGCAGCCGGTTGTGAATGCGGTCACGCTTTTCGCGCAGCCCGGCATTGTGGGTTTTGTCATTAAGCTTGATGGCTTCGTGAAAGCGGCTAAAGATCGGTTGAAACGACATGAATTCTCCTGCTACAGCGATGAAACAGTGCACGCGAAGCGATTCACGAAAGAATGGGCACAGCGGCGGCGCGAAGAATGTTGAGCATGCGGTCGGCAGCACGGTCCCTCAAAGCTTCGAGGAATGTAGCTATGTCGAAAGCCAGCGTGGTCCCCGAGCGCAACAGCCTGCCTTGGTGGTAGACCGCGAGTTCAGGAATGGCCACAGGTGGATGCTCAAGATCGAAGAATACTCGCTCGTTGCGCGTCACAATGGCGGGGCCAGCGAGCTCAATACTCGGCCTCCGGGCCAGTATAGTCAGGACCTTGCTCAGGCCCAGAGGCTCACTGCCGCTCGTACTGCCGGCGATCTCCAAGCGTAGCGACTGCCAGTACCAGTTCAGGTATCGATTCAGCCGCCTTACCTCAATCTGACGCAGCCGCTCGCCATGATCATCGAACGCCCACATAGCCTCAGTGGCGATATGGATGAGATTCTGGAAGTAGTCGGCAGAATCCTCGACATAACTCCGCGACCGAAGGCTCGCCAGTGCACGCTCGTAGAGCATGGCCCACAGATCGGCTTGGTAGTCAATCTCTTCCAGAACCTTGGGGAAGCGGCCCACTCCCCGACTGGTCTCCCGGGTCAAGCACTGCGGACCCCGATGTAGCGCTTCGTGCAGTATCAACAGCCGCAGCGCGCAGCCCCGCAGCTGATCATCGGGAAGACGATCGGCTAATGTCGCCAGCCATGAGTCGTCGAGTTGCCAGGCCCGGGTCTTATGTGCAAGACAGAAATCGTCGTCTACAGTGCAGGTCTCGGGGTCTACGCTCGACCTGGGGAGTGGCGTGCCATCCAGCCCGGGCAAGAACGCCCAGACACCTGAGAGGGCACTCTTAGCTGTTTTCTGTTCTGAGCCAGGTAAGACCTCGTCGAGCCATGAATGGGCATCTCGGCGGTCCTGAGCAAAGCCGTTAATTCGCTCCAGATCTTCGGCCAGTCGCTTGCGATCAGCGGCTGCCTTGGTTCGCGCATGTTCGCCGAGAGCGCGACGCGTGGGCTGATGACGGCCATTGATCAAGATGGCAGGTGTGTGGTAAGCGCCTATAGCATCATTGCGCGCATACTGATAGGTCTGGATTTCTGGATGCATTGTCGAGCTGACCTGAGCGCCCAGAAGGAGCGCCATACCCGGCTGCACCGAAGCAAAGAGGTGCACGCGGTAAACGCCAGGGAAACGATCGCCGATGTGATCGAGCGCACCTCGGAACATCGTTGCAACCTCGCGCATCTCGTCGATGCGAGGGAAAGCGTCCTCGCCTGGCTCTGCCAGAGCAATATCTACCTCGAGCAATGGAACTTCGCAGACCACCTCGCGGGTCAACACCGGATCAACCGGATGCGACGTCGATACACGTACAATGGCGATCCCGGACGACCGGTCGCGTTCCTCTGGTAGTTCGACCGGCCGCAGTCGAGGAGGTCGATTCTGCGCATTCCATCCCCACGTTCCCTCAAGGTGGTGACGTGGAATGATATCGATCGTGGCGCCAGTACCCAGTAGAGAGCCCAGCTGAATTGCCAGGGGGACCGGAGCCGAGCCGAAGTAAACGATAGTGTAGTCGGGCGACTTCTGTCGCAGTGGCTCGATCTCAGTACGAAAACGCTCTTCCAGAGTGCGCCTGGCAACGCTCCAATCTTCGCTGGCAATGGCACGCTTGGATGTCGCGCTCATGTCAATCTCAATTGGACGGGTTGGGCAGTTGCCATACGCTCCGCTTGCCGCACGAGTCATCTCTTCGTGGCTGACACCGAAGAGTGCAGTATGGGATAGCAGGATTGCTCCAGCGGGCGATGGTTGGCTCATAGTGGATGCTCCTGATCGAAGAGTCGTACCTATGGGGATGTCATCGCTATACGGATCGACCGCAGTTCGATACACTTTCCTGCAAGCGCAGGCGGCTGCGTGGCCGCCTGCTGCCGGATGTAGGACGATTCTTACTCAGTAGCACAGAAGGCGCCGAAAACGGACGTCGTGGCGATCTTTCTTAAGCATCTGTTCTGCAATTTCACAACGCAGGGAAACTGGAAGCGGCTCGAAGTGGAGCGGCCTATGCGCGGAAACCGCCTTCTCGTAGCCCAAAAGGCTCTCGCACACGAGCAGCGCGTAGCGCTTGTGGTCCGGATCGCCGTTCAGCAGTTCGCGGCCCAGTGTGTAGGCAGTACGGTAGTGCGCGACGGTCTGATCCAGCTGATCGCTCTCAGCCACGAGCGCCGCGAACCCTGAATAGATGTACCCCATGGTCCAGCGGAAATATGCGTTGCCAGGATCGCCCTCGACGATCGGGCTCATCATATCCAGGGCACGTCGAAAGTCGGCGGTCGCTTCATTGCGCTCGCCGACTCGCGATCGGACATGCGCACGCTGGGCTAAAGTGAGAGCCTGTAGGCTGCGATCGTAATCCCCCTGGTTATTCGTGAGCAAGGCGAGTGCGTGACCATATAGACCCAACGCATCGCGCGGGCGTCCGATGGCAAGGGACAGCTCGGCTTTTTCAGAGTAGCTGGTAGCCAGAGTCCGTCGCGAGTCTGGATCAGCCTGCTTGAGGCCAGGCGCAAGCAGGCTCAGCGCAGCGTTGAAGTGATGGTTGGCATCGTCGAAACGAGCACTCGCCAGAGCGATCTTGCCACGCTTGGAGTGGTTTAGAGCCCGGAGAAAGGTCAGAGAATCTTCGTCTGGCCAGAGTAATGCCGCGTTCTGGATCAGACGGGCGGCAACTTGATAGAAGGATGCGGCGTCTGCCAGCGTGCCGTCATGACGGTGCAAATCACCAAGCCGATGTTTAGTCTTGATTATGGCTCTGCGAACATCCAGTTTGCTCCGCTCCTCGAACGGCAACGCTGCCAGACTGCGATCTATGTGCTCCAGCATATCGCGACGCATAGGCAACGTATAATGCAGCCGCGACAGCCTCCAATCGACTTCCGAGACGACTTGTTCAGTAGATAGCAAGATCTGCTCTAAGTTGCCTTCTGCACGTTCTTGCGCCCGACGGGCATGTAAAGCGAGCGCCACGCTGACGACCAGTGCGGCAACCAAGAGAGATCCTGCGGCGCGCCATGCATTTTTGCGACGCCGTTCCAGCTTCCGCACCGAGCGAACAAAGGCGCGTGCTCGATCACTGGACAGACGGTCGAAGATCTCCTGTTGCGACGGGTCACGCCGCTCGCCGACGAAATGGGTCAACAAGGTGCCTGACGGCAAACCCTGGCTTGGGCGGCCTGAGCGTTCCCAGGTATCGGCTGCTGCCTCGAGATCTGCATGGCGTTCCAGCCGGTTCCTCTCGGCATCGACCCAGCCGGCAATGGTGGAAACCTGATGCAGTAGGGTTTCGTGAGCCAGATCGACCTGTGGTTCGCTACCGGGTCCGACAGTCTCCATCAGGGTGATCAGGCGGATACCATCCTGTGCATCCGTGTTCGTCGAGTCGCTGGGTCGGTTCGCCAAGCGCTGCAGGATGTCTCTCGCGCGGTTATCACCACCTGCGGCATTGAGAACGTCGGCAAGGGTACGCGGTACTCGTGTATCTGGCGTGCCGCGACCGACGTGAATCAACGACAAGAGGAGCCATTTGGCCCGCTGTCGTCCTTCGTCGCCAAGGCTGTGTAAAACTCGCTCGGCTTGTTCGGCCAAGGCACCGGCGACACCACCGAGTTGGTCATATCGTTCATGTGTGATTGCCTTACCAGCGGACGGCCATAGACTACGTAGGGTGTAGCCAAGGAGTGGCATGGGATCACGCGTTGCAAAGGCGTCGCGAGTCAGACGCTCGGCCAAGCCTTCGGCGAGCAGTAACGCGGTGCGTTCGCACATCTGGCGGATCGCACCGGCCAGAGTTTGCTCGGTGAGTGGCTGCACGGATACTCGTGCCTTGCTCTGCAGCATAGTGGCAACCACATGCCTGTTCACAATCTGGCGAGCCAGCTCGCTACGCCACGTGGCCAGGATACAGACCGGCGAGTTGGAATCTTCGAGTAGGCTTGCAAGGAGCGTTTCCAATGGTCGAGTGATTGCTGCTTCTCCATCGAGAAGCTCGTTGAGCGGATCGATGACCAGAAGTAGGCAACAGCCATCCCGCATATTCCTGGCTACGATTTCGGGAAAAGCACCAGGGTTTTCGCGGAGATTGCGCTCGATGCCGACGCGTATTTCGTTTGAATCGGCGGTATGGGACGTCAATGCTAAAAATCGGGCCAGCGCAGGAATCACGCCTCCAGATGGTCGGAGATAGACGATCTGCCAGCGGGATACGTCTCTCGAGTTGCGGTCTTTGAGCGCAGGGATGACACCAGCGCGGACCACTGAGGTCTTCCCTGCGCCGCCGGGGCCTTCCACGAGCACGCAGCGCGGTCCGCCCTCGCGGGCTCGTTCCAAATGAGACAGGATCGCATTAACTTCGCGTCCACGGCCGAAGAAGATTTCGGCATCGTTTTCATCAAAGCCCAGAAGGCCCGGAAACGGACAGTTAGCTGATACCTGCGCAATATCCTCCCACGGTCGGGTAAGCACTTCACAGATCCGACGCATAGTCGGCCGCGTGGTCGGCTCTTTGGCCAACATCGAGGTGATCATGACATCGAGAGCTACAGGTATCTGTGGCGCGTATTCGCGCACAGAGGGTGCTAGTGAGTTAACATGTGCCGAGATCACTTCGATAGGTTCTTCACCGAGAAATGGCGCCCGCCCAGCAAGCATCTCGAAGAGCACGACACCAAGAGCGTACACATCGGTGCGAGAGGTAACATCGGCGGCATTTCGGCATTGTTCGGGCGCCATGTACGTGGCAGTGCCCAAGAGCACTGGTCCGCGAGTATCGATCTGTGTATCCGATTCGGTATCCAGATGCGAGTGGAATTGCAGGGGCATCTTGGCGATGCCAAAGTCGATAATCTTGACTTGGTAGGGATCGGCAGTGGGTTTCGAGTCTGCAAGGAGAATGATGTTTTCCGGCTTGAGATCGCGATGCACGATGCCACGGGTATGAACGTAGGCCATGGCGTCAGCAACCTGGCGGCTAATTTCACGAATTACCGCCAGTGCTGGAGGGTCAGATAGTTGATGCAGCCATGACCGTAGAGAAACACCATCGAGGTATTCCATGGCCAGATACACAACCCCGTCCCTGAGTTGCTCACAGTGAAGAACTCGCACGATCCCGGGGTGCTCAAGCTGAGCCAGCGCACGCGCTTCCTGCAGAAATCGGCCCGCAATACCCGGCTTGTTTGCGTTTTCCGGGCGTAGAATTTTGAGTGCGACTTTGCTGTTCATTCGGACATGCTGAGCTGCGAACACCTGCGCCATACCCCCGCGGCCGATTGCTTCAAGCAATCGGTAGGGGCCAACACGCGCACCATCGTGGAGGTCCATGCGTCCAAATCTACCTGGCGCACTGTGCCATGTCCTCTGTTGGTCGGGTTCACCTAGCCATCGATGATGGCAGGTCTCGGCTGTGTCACTTTTTGTGCCACCAACAGCCATCCAAAGGCAGCCACTGGCCGCCATTGGCGCCACCTAATTCATGGAAATCTAACGATTTCCGACCCCAATCATTCCCCTGAGTAATTATCCGGGCTGCTCCCGCGCATCACGGACGTTGCTCAGGCCGACGAACTGCCCGAACTTGCCGTTCTGTCAGGCGCCGCGCACGGCGCAGAAGAAGACGCTGCCGAACTCGCACCAGCCGCGCCCTGGACGTCGACAACCCGGCGCGCTCAACTGGATAGCACCGGACCCTCGGCCAGGTACAACAGCCGATCGGAGATGTCGAGTTCAACATCGTTGGCGGGGTTGATGACCTCTTCTCCGTCCTCGCGACGGTAGCCGATCAAGAGTACCCGGTGCTCCACTCGGAGCTTTTCGCTGAGCTCGCCAAAACGCCGCGGAGCGTCCCCGTTTAACTTGCCGACGTAAAGACTGTGGTCCCCCATGCCCGCCATGCGGCTCATCGCGGTCGCCGTGCCCGGCATGGAAATGGCGTGGGCCAACAGAGAAAACCCCAGCCGGGTGGTCTCGATCACCTCATCAGCACCCGCAGCCCGGGCGTGGTCCACGTTTTCGGCGTCCAGGATCTCGCACACGACGTACAGCGGGCGGGCCCGCTCGCTGCTGATCGGTCGATGCCTGAGGTAATGCCGGATGGTGAACGTGGTCAGAATGCTCAGCGCATCGGCTTGCTGCGGCGAGTGCGACCGCGCTCCGACAATGATGGTCGCTGCCGCGTGGCTCATGCGCACTTTGTCGAGCTCGCTCTCCTTGGTCGGATCTCCGGCCACCCAGATATACTCGGACCGCAGACGCTCGGGCCGATTGCCCGGGCCAAATACGACCAGTTGCCGTCCCCGGCTGGCGTTCTCCTCGAGCAGTCTGTCGAGCAACATATGCGCGCTATCTTCGTAGCCACACACCACGATGTGGTCCATGTATCCACTCATACGGAATTGCTCCTCGCGAATCGTCAATACGGCGTTTAACAACGTATGGCCAACCACGCCCGCAGACAGCGCCAACATGAACATACCCGCCAACATCAATACACTGCCAACGGCCCGCCCCAGACCGGTTTGTGGCGTGACATCGCCAAACCCGACCGTGGTAATGGTGACCAGCCCCCACCACAGTCCGTCCGCGACGGTGCTCAACGCCGGATTGTCGTGACGCTCGATCAGATATAGGCTGAGTCCACCGACCAGTACTAATACCCCGAGGGTGGAAAAGGTGAATGTGTAGAGCACCCGGTTATCGCGAAACGCCCGGGATATCCCCTCGAACGGGTTGTGATAGCGGAACAGATGCAACCCGCGGACAACCCGCAGAAGGCGCAGGGCCCGCAGGCTGCGCAGGGCTGGATACACGGCCAGCACGGCCATGAGATCGACCACCATCATCGGCGAGATCAGGAAACGCAACCGACCGGTCACGTGCGCGAGCACATGGCGCAGCGGCCCCCGCCGTAAAAACGATGCCGCAATGGGACGGAACGAGAGAACCCGCAAACAGATCTCGACCACGAAGAACCACAAAAGCCAGCGGTCGATCACAGCCAGCCAAGTCGCCGCTCGCTCGGGCAAATCGACCGACAGCTCGACCACAAAGAGCGCGATCGAGAGCAACACAATTCCCCCCACCACACCCTCGGTCCAGCGATGGGCGCGCGCGGTACTGTCGTGAAATCCGATCCATAGGAAGTGGAGCGGTGACATAGGAGGCTCTGCCAGACTGATTTTATACGCACCCCGGTCAGGGTGGTAAGGGTCGCGCCGAGATAAGTTTTCACTTTCGAGGAGACACGCGCCCGGACCGGTCCCGGATACGCGCCCAGGCACGCTCTTGGGCCAGCTGGCCGGTCGGTCGGCCAGTGCGCTGGCTCTCGTCTAGAATCTCACCCGCAGTGTCACCGAGCCTGTCGATGAGATGACCGCGGTCGGCAAGGCCCATGATGACGTCGCCAGCTCCCTCGACAACAGCTCCGGCCGAGGCGATGATGTCTGGCACGTGCAGGATGCCGCGAGTCTGCATCCGCTGCTCGGCCCCGGCGTCGGCCACGATGTTGTTGGCCGCACCACACACCGCCCAGGCGCGCAGTCGATCGACCACACCGGCAGTCACAACGCCGCCAATCGCACACGGGCTCACGATATCCACGTCGGCAACGAGTATGTCATCAGCGGCGACGTGACGCGCCGAAATATCCGCGGCCAGGGCCTCGGCGCGGTCGCGGTCGATGTCGGCCACCAGCACCTCGACTCCACTCTGCGCCAGTTTTTTGGCGACGGCCGACCCGATGGCACCACACCCCTGCACAGCCACGCGCAGTCCGGCCAGACCGGCCTTGCCAGCCCGCTCGGCCACGGCTTCGATACAGCGGAGCAGGCCGCGCGCGGTCGCCTCGGACAGGTCGCTCTCACCGATGTGTATGTGATCGCAGTGCTCGGCCATGATCTCGAGATCCCGCACGTTCGTGCCCAGGTCGCCAGAGGTGACAAAACGCCCGCCGAGTTCGCCGATCAACTGACCGAGCCGGGCAAACGCCGCCGCCCGATCGAGACCGGGATGGTCGAGCACCACGACTTTTGCCCCCCCTGCATCGACACCGCCGAGCGAGCATTTGAGCGTCATGGCACGAGCCAGGTGAGCGGCGTCGTCTACAGCTGCAGCGAGCGACGGATACGCCCGCGTGCGAGTTCCACCGGCGGCCCGACCCAGGGTCCAGTCGTCGACCACCAGGACCGCGCGCAACCCTGATGGCGGGTCGCTCCACAGTGTGCAGCGCGGCGTGTGCCGCGACTCGAGAACACGAAATAGATCATCACCTGGCCACTGGCCCGTCGTCTTTGTCGTCGTCATACTGGTTGTCCTTGTCGGCTCCTTGCTCGGCGCCCTCGCCGGCCATGCCGCTGCCAGACCTCGATACCATAGGCGAGACCGTTTTCCCGCTCCTTGCACACTACCTCGATCAGCTGGTAGTCGCGCTCAAATGGGGGGAAAAACCTGTCACAGTCGAAACTGCCATCCACACGCGTGAGATAGATGGTCCGGCACCCGAGCTTGCCCACAGCCTCGGCGTAGATCTCGCTGCCACCGATCACAAAGATGCGTTCGATCGGCCGGTCTCCGTGGGCCTGCTCGATCCGCAACCCGGCCAGAGCCCGGTCCAGACTGGATGCACACATCACACCCCCGGGTACCTCGAGCTGGTGTTGCCGGGTCAAAACGGCGTTCTTGCGCCCGAGCAGAGGCCGAAGGCGATCGGGGATCGAATCCCAGGTCTTGCGCCCCATGACCACCGCGTTGCGCGTTCCGGACGCCCGGGTTGTGCGGGTGAGCGTCTTGAAATGAGCGACATCGCCGGGCAGACGCCATGGGATCTGGCCCGCTCTGGCAATGCCCCGATCGCGATCGATGGCCACGACGATGTCAAACTCTCCGCTCATCCGCACACTCCGCCACACCACGAGTCACTGTGATCGAACGACCGGCCGTCCCGCGCCGTATAAACTCCGCTTCGCATTGCTTGCCGGGACGTCCCGCTCGTATTCGGGGCACAGGACAGGGTGTACGCGATAGCTGCTTTTTCAGACATCCAGACTCCACACGCCACACCGCGTGGGCTTTTCCAGCGCGTTTTCAAGCGCGGCAAGAAATTCCTCGCGCGACCATTCCTCGGCGCCGAACCGAGCCAGATGGTCGGTGTAGACCTGGCAGTCGATCAGATCGATACTCCAGGCTGCGAGCTGCTCGACCAGAACGACGAACGCGATCTTGGACGCGTCGTCGGCCCGGGCGAACATGGATTCGCCAAAAAATGCCGCGCCCAGCGACACGCCGTAGAGGCCGCCGACCAGTTCGTCGCCGCGCCAGGCTTCGGCACTGTGGGCAAAGCCCAGCTGATGCAGCTGCAGATAGGCGTCCTTGACCTCGTCGATGATCCACGTGCCGTCCTGGTCCATGCGGGGGGTTGCGGCACATGCCTCGATGACCCGATCGAACGCAGTGTCCAGCCGGATCTCGTAGGGACGTTTGCGGATCGACTTGCGCAGGCTACGCGAAATATGGATCGAATCGGCCTCGAGTACCATGCGTGGATCAGGAGAGTGCCAGATAATGGGCAAATCCTCACCGTACCAGGGAAAGATGCCCGATGCGTAGGCCAGGAGCAGACGCTCGGGCCGGAGATCACCGCCCACGGCAATAACGCCGTTCTCGTCGGCCAGCTCGGCTGGCGGAAAGAGCAGACGCTCGTCGAGACGAAAGACGGGCATGGCCACGAAGTCTAGCCCGCATTATTGCCGATGTCCGGACTCGCAGATAGCTCAGCAATTCGCTCTGCCGATCTCGGCGAAACACAAAATCACAATCGATTCTAACACTTTGGACTGCTGGCAACGATGAACGGGCAAACTCGGCCGAGAACCATAGCTGCACTGCGAGCCCGGCTCGCCCACTGTGTTTGGAGTCGAACCAAATTGACTCCTCGAGACATATTATCAGCCTTTCTTGTGGGGTAACCTCTGGCGCCCAGTTCCGATTTCGACTATGAACGACTGCCCCGACGAAAGACCGCACTGGCCTGGCGGTACATTCCAGGAGGATGGATATGGCCTACATTGTAGCCGACCCGTGTGTAAAGTGTAAGTACACCGACTGTGTTGCTGTCTGCCCTGTCGACTGCTTCTACGAGGGTGAAAATATGCTCGTCATTCACCCGGATGAGTGCATCGACTGCGGCGCATGCGAACCCGAATGCCCGACCACCGCCATCTTTGAGGAGAGCGAGCTGCCCGAAAAATGGAATGTCTACATCGAGCTCAATGCCGTTTATTCGGGAGCCAAAGAGGTCGATGACGCCGACACTGAAGGTTGGCCCCAGGCGTTGATCGACGGCGCGAACAAATGGGCCAACATCACCGAGCAAAAATCCCCTCTGGACGGCGCCGACGACGCAGCAAAAGAGGAGAACAAACTCGCCGAGCTGTCCCCGACCTCGGGCGGCGACTGATCGCGACTCCCGCTGATCGCGACTTCATGTTGCCGGACGTCGCTGGAGCCGCAAACCCATTTCAACCGCGGACGTTGAGGAGCTCTTCGAAAAAGAGATCGATCTCCTCGTCCCTGGTGTAGAAATGTGGGGCCACGCGCACGCCAGCTCCCGGCCGATAGTCGCAGAAGAATTTGCGCCGGTTGAGTTCGCGCGCAATATCAGCTGCTCCGACAAAGTCGAAGGCCACCGAACCGCCTCGCCTGGCCGGCTCGCGCGGTGAGTTGAGCTCGAATTTTAACTCATCGACTCTGTCGATAATGCGCTGGGTCTGCCGCAAGCTCTTTTCGCGGATTCTGGTCGCGCCGATCTCGTTCAGGATCTCAGCCCCGGCGCGGGCCTGATACAGCGCTGCTACCGCCGGAGTGCCGCCCATATATCGCCAGATATTCTCGGCATACGATTGCTCCGGCATGGTGAAAGCAAACGGCGATTCGTTGCCGAACCAGCCGGTCACTCGCGGCTCGAAGGTCTCGATCAGATCGTCCCTGACATATAGGTACGCGGCACCTGGGCCGCCACAAAGATACTTGACCGAACCTCCGCAGGCAAACGACGCTCCGATATCGACGATGTCGACCGGAATCGTGCCGAGTGACTGGTAACAGTCCAGCACGACGTGGGCTCCCACCGATTGGGCTTTCCGACAGATCGCCTTGGCGTCCTGAATATAACCCGAGACGAAAATGACGTGCGAGATGGGCACCAAGGCAGTCTGTTCATCGATCGCGTCGCACAACGCCTCGGTGTCCACGGTAACCCCGTCCGCGGATTTGACCAGGTGGACCCTGGCACCGCGCCGCTCCTCGGCCTTCCACACGTAGGATACGGTGGGAAAATTGAGATCGCTGTACACGATCTTGTTGCGCTCCTCGGGGTAGTCGAAGCACGAGGCCAGAATCGACTGCACGATCGAGACATTGGTATGCATGATCACCGTGCCCTTGGGCGCACTGAGCAAGCGCTCGATGCGCCCAGCCGCCCGGTCCACCTCGGGCAACCATTCGTCCCATGCAGTGATCGAGCGGGTACGCCACAGCTCGAGGAACTGGGCCATGTACTCTTCGGCCCGGTCGGGAATACAACCCAAAGAGTGGGAGATGAGGTGCACGCAGTCGTCCAGGGCCGAAAACTGCTTGCGCCATTCGAGAAGGTCGTCGCTCATGCAAACTCCTTTTGTGCCCCGCTCTACTGGCAGCAGCACAGCCGTGATACCACATTTTGCCAGCCCGACGGCAAACCGTAGGCCCCGCAGATAATGCGATGCGCAAGTTCACGCGGATCGTCGGCCCATTTCTCCACACCATCGCGTAACGCGTCGGACCATCGGCCACAAAGGGCGGGCGCCCGCTCATTTGTGGACTTGTAACCTTTTGAAATAAATGAATAAAAATAAAAATTCTAGCACTCTCCCCCAGGGGGTTGCCAAAACGACAAAGCATGCATATTGATGTCGCTTGCACGTAGAGAAAAATCGATGTCGCTCGCAAGACATCGCCTGAATTCCACGATAAGGAGTCGACAACCATGAAGATTCGTCCTCTGCACGATCGAGTGTTGGTCAAAAGAATCGATGAAGAAGAGAAGACTGCAGGTGGGATTTACATCCCCGACTCGGCCAAGGAGAAACCCATCCAGGCCAAAGTGGTCGCCGTGGGAAGCGGCAAACGAGACAAGGACGGCAAGGCCATCGCTCTACAGGTCAAAGAGGGCGATAAGGTGCTGTTCTCCAAGTACAGCGGTACCGAGGTCAAGATCGAAGGTGAAGAGCACCTGATCATGCGCGAAGACGACATTCTCGCCGTACTCGACTGAGTCTTCGCATAACTCCAAACCACATTCCGACGCTCAGGCCGCCGAGCCAGGTCTCTGTATGGGCCCGGGCGTCCTGATAAATGGACACACCCCAAAAGGAAGAAAATGGCTGCCAAAGAAATCGTCTTTTCGGCTCAGGCACGCGGTGAGATCGCCAAGGGCCTGAACTTGCTCGCCAATGCTGTCAAAGTCACTCTCGGGCCTCGTGGGCGCAACGTCGTCATCGAGAAGTCCTGGGGTGCCCCGACCGTCACCAAAGACGGTGTGACTGTGGCCAAAGAGGTCGAAGTCGAGAACAAGCTTCAGAACATGGGCGCTCAGATGATGAAGGAGGTCGCGTCCAAGACCTCCGACGTTGCTGGCGACGGCACCACCACGGCCACTGTACTGGCCCAGGCCATCTTCACCGAGGGAGCCAAGTTGGTCGCCGCTGGCGTCAACCCCATGGATCTCAAGCGCGGCATCGATTCTGCCGTCGACGAGATCGTGGACGAGCTCAAGGGAATGTCGGTCGAGACCAAGGGCAAAAAAGACATCGCCCAGGTCGGCACCATCAGTGCCAACGGCGACAGCAGCATCGGCGACATGATCGCCGAGGCCATGGAAAAAGTCGGCAAGGAAGGTGTGATCACGGTCGAGGAAGCCAAGACTCTGCAGTCCGAACTCGACGTTGTCGAGGGTATGCAGTTCGACCGCGGCTATGTATCTCCTTACTTCGTGACCGACAGCGAGCGCATGGAATGCGTACTCGCCGACCCCTACTTGCTGGTCCACGAGAAGAAGATCTCGAACATGAAGGACCTCCTGCCGCTGCTCGAGCAGGTGGCCAAGTCGAGCAGGCCGCTCATCATCATCGCCGAAGATGTCGATGGAGAGGCGCTGGCCACTCTGGTGGTCAACAAGTTGCGCGGCACGCTGCAGGTATGTGCGGTCAAGGCGCCGGGCTTTGGCGACCGCCGCAAGGCCATGCTCGCCGATATCGCCGTCCTTACCGGCGGCCAGGCCATCACCGAAGACCTCGGTCTCAAACTCGAGAATGTCACCCTGGGCGATCTGGGTACTGCCAAACGCGTGGTGATCACCAAAGAGGACACCACGATCGTCGAGGGTGCCGGTACCAAGGATAAAATCGACGCGAGGGTCAAGCAGATCCGCCGCGAGGTCGACGAGACCACCAGCGACTACGACCGCGAGAAACTGCAAGAGCGTCTGGCCAAGCTGGTCGGCGGTGTTGCAGTGATCCGGGTCGGCGCCGCGACCGAGGTCGAGATGAAGGAGAAAAAAGCCCGCGTCGAAGACGCGATGAACGCCACTCGAGCCGCTGTCGAGGAGGGCATCGTGCCCGGCGGCGGTGTCGCTCTTCTCCGCTGCCTGTCACGGCTCGACAAACTGACCTTCGACGACGACCGCCGCTTCGGCATCAACATCGTGCGGCGCGCGCTCGAGGAGCCGCTCCGCCAGATCTCGACAAACGCCGGTGTAGACGGCTCCATTGTCGTGTCCAAGGTCAAAGAGGGCGAAAGCGGGTTCGGCTTCAATGCGGCCAAGCTCGAGTACGAAGACCTGGTTGGCGCCGGGGTCATCGATCCGACCAAGGTGGTGCGCTCGGCCCTGCAGAATGCCGCCTCGGTATCGGGTCTGATGCTCACGACCGAAGCCCTGGTCGCCGAGAAGCCCAAGGATGAAGACGATGCCGCTCCGGGCGCCGGCGCCGGCGCTGGTGGCATGGGCGGCATGGGCGGAATGGGCGGATTCTAGCCGCTGGCTCGCTCCGCCGGCTCATCGGCCAGGCGCGATAGAGTAAATCTCAGAAAGCCGGAAGGAGGTGGCTCCTTCCGGCTTTTTGTTTGCGAAGATGCCAGTCCATCCGATGTCGAAAAAGCCCAGCAAACCGGCAGATCGTGTCCGCGCTCTGCTCGAAGAGACCGGGCTTTCTCCCCAAAAGCTCAGCTATGCAGTGCGCCCCACGCAGCTTTCGCCGGGCAACCAGATCACCCTCTTGCGCGGCGGTGAAGAAGCGTATCCAGCCATGCTCGACGCGATTTCGAAGGCCGAACGGACTGTCTTCCTCGAAACCTATATCCTCGCCTCGGACGCGATCGGACAGCGCTTTGCAGAAGCGCTCCGAGAGCGAGCCCGCCACGGCGTGACGGTGCGACTGATCTACGACGCAGTGGGTGGATTTGGTCTGCGCAGAGAGTTCATCGCCAGGCTCGAGCGCGATGGCGTGCGGGTACTCGCATATCATCCGATCGCCCCGTGGAAAGCTCGTTTTGGCGTGACCCGACGCGATCACCGCAAGATTCTGGTCGTGGACGACGCGGTCGGTTTTACCGGTGGGATCAACATCAGCGACGACTACATACCGCCCGGCCACGGCGGCGCTGGCTGGTTCGATGTGCACTGTCGGGTGTGCGGGCCGATCGTCGCCGAGCTGTCCCGCCTGTTTCGCCGGGTCTGGATCAACGAGGGCGGCGATCTGTATCCGCCGGTCCACACCCGGAGCGACGCCAGTGGTAGGACGGTTCTGACAAGCGTTGCGAAACGGGATTCCGAGCGAGCCGAGCAGCCGGGCGACCGGGTATTCGATCGGCATACGGCAGGCAGGAGTCTGGCCCGGGTCGTGGACAATCGACAGTTTCGCCAGCGGTGGAAGATCCGGCGCGCCTACCTGCACGCGATCAATCGGGCGCGCCACAGCGTCGACATCATGAACGCCTATTTTCTGCCCGACCGCGGTATCCGCCGCGCTCTGCGCAGAGCCAGGGAGCGCGGTGTACGGGTCCGGGTAATCGTCCCGGAACACTCCGATGTCCTCATCATCCAATATGCCGGGCAGCACATGTACGGCTCGCTACTCGGCCACGGCATCGAGATCTTGTTGTGGCCGGACACCATGATGCACGCCAAGATCGCCGTCATCGACTGGATATGGTCCTCTGTGGGGAGTTACAACCTCGACTCCCGCAGTCTCTTCTATAACCTGGAGGTCATGGTCGAAATCATCGACCCGGCAATCGGTCAACTGATGCGCGAGGAGTTCGAACGCCAAGCGGCCAGATGCCTGCCGCTGACTCTCGATCTTTGGCAGCGCCGACCTCTGTTCAACAAGGTGGTATCCTGGCTCTTCTATCAGTGCCGGCGCTGGCTGTGATCGCGGCCCGGGCCGGTTTACCGACAACCTCACAGTTCAGCTGGTTCGGCCGAAACCCTGCCCGCACACCGACCGAAGGGGTCGGGTGGACGCCACCCGAGCACAGCTGGCAGGTCGGGAACTATCCCGCACCCACGCAGCGTGGTACGTTCCCCAGCGAATAATGCCGACACTGGTGTACTGGGACTCGGACGGAGCAGAACGTCTGTACGAGATCGGCACCGAGCCGGTGCTCATTGGACGGGCGTCCGAGTGCGAGATACGCAGCGAAGACACCCGTGTATCGCGTCGTCACGCCCGTATCACCAGTGATGGCCGCGACTGCTGGATCGAGGATCTGGGCAGCGCAAACGGCGTGTACGTCGGGTCGAGAAGAATCGACCACGCCCACGTGCCAGCCGGAGAAATCGTGGTTGTGGGCAGTTTTCTCCTCCAGCTGCAATCCGAGGATGGCCAGCCGGCCGTGCCCTCCCCGGGTGCTCATGCCCAGCTCTCGGTATGGCTGAAAATGGAGCGAGAGAGCCGCGCAGCCCTGATCGACGAGCGCAACGCGCTGGGCGAACGGGTGTCCGATCTGCATATCCAGCTGCGCCAGCGAACTCAGTCCTCGGCCAGCACCGAGGAGCTGAGCCAGCAAGTCGAAGAGGTGCGCGCCGAACTCGAGGCGTCCAAGCAGCGGGAACTTCATCAGATTCGCGCCGAAGCCGAGGCCGCCAAGCAGCGGGCATTGCAGCGAGCTCGAATCGAGTGGGAAACCGAACTCGAGCTCGAGCGCCGGCAGCTCGAAGAGGCGTTCGAACAGCACCGCGATACCGATGTGGGCGGACAGGTGGCAAACCAGCTCGACGAGCTATCACAGCAACTCGACGCGGCCAAGAATCGCATCGACCAGCTCGAAAACGAGCTCGCGTCGCGAGATCTTCAGGCCAAAGACGAGAGGAATGCCCAGGCCGAGATGCAAAAGCGGGCCGATCATCTCGCCGCTGAAGTCGAGCGCCTGCGCGCGGTCGAAAAAGAGATGGCCACCCTCGAAGCCGACAATCGACAGATCCTTTTGCGGCAGAGCGAGCTGGCCGACTCGGTCGAGCGCCTGCGCCGGGCGAGCGAGGCGGGCGAGGCGGTGAACCGGGCCAACAAAGCGCTGCGCGCGGAAATGGCAGCACTCAAGGCCGAAGTGGAAAACGCCCGCGAGCTGCGTGACGCCCACGACCACGGCCAGGAACGCCTTGCCGAGCTCGACTCCGAGAATCGGTCGCTCACAGACAGACTCAAGGACACAAACGACAAGCTCGACAGCGTGCGCGGAGAGCTCGAGGCGATGGCCCAGGTATGCGACCAGCTCGCCGACGAGCGAGACGACCTCATCGCCAAGATGCACCAACTGCGCGATAGCGACGAGGAGAGACACCAGGAAGCCGCATTGCTTCGGCGCGAACACCAGAGGCTGCTAAAAGAGCGCGACGGCCTGCTCACCAAGCTGCAGGCAGTGGAAAGCGCCACGGACACCGTGCACAAGGAGAGTGCCGGCCGATTGGCCCAGGTTCAGAAGGAAAAATACCAGATCGTCCAGGAACGCGACAAGCTGGTCAAAGAACGCGATTCGTTGGCCCGTGAGATCAGTTTTCTGCGCGACCTGGGGGACGGCTTGCCGGTCGATGAGGACGTCGTTGCCAGCGAGCTCGAGAGGCGCGAATTGCAGGCAGAACTCGGCGCTCTCAAGGAGTCGTTCGAAGCTACCAGGTACGAGCTCGATACTATCCAGGACCAGTTTACCGTCGTCAAGGACGAGTTAGACGCGGTGATGAGTGAACGCGATGATCTGGCCGGTGAACTCGGCGAACTGCGCGATCAAGTTGTTGCCATGGCGGTCGAGAATCACACGGCAACGTCACAGCTGGCGGCAGTGAGCCAGCAACGCGACGCCTTGGCCGATGATATCGAGGCGCTGAAAGAGGGCGCTGAAGCCGAAATAGAACGGCAGCTGGCAGCGATCCACGAGGAAAACCAGTTGCTACAGGAAGAGCGCGACGAGCTGGCTTCTGAGGTCGAGCGTCTGCGCGACCTCGACGCCGAGGCTGCTGCCATGGAGAGAGAAAAACGACAACTGGAAGCCGAGGTGGTCGACTTGCGCGTCCAGATCGAGGGACTCGAGGAAGCCAGTGAACAGGCTGCCGGTGCCCAGGAGGAGGCGCAAGAGGAGATCGAGGAGCTCGAAGCCGAAGTAATCAAGTTGCGCCAACAGCTCGAAGAGCTCCATGATGCCGAAAATCGCGCTGCAGGTACGCAAGAGGACATCGAAGAGCTCGAAGCCGAGATGGTCCAGTTGCGCGAGCAGCTCGAAGAACTCAATGATGCCGACAGGCGGGCTGCGGGCACGCAAGAGAACATCGAGGAGCTCGAGGCCGAAGTGGTCAAGCTGCGCCAACAGCTCGAAGAGCTCAGTGATGCCGAAAAGCGGGCTGCGGGTGCGCGAGAGGACATCGAGGAGCTCGAAGCCGAGGTGGTCCAGCTGCGCGAGCAGCTCGAAGAGTTGCAGGACGCCGACGAGCGGGCTGCGAGGGCCCAGCAGGAGATCGAGCAACTCGATGCCGAAGCAGCCGGTTTGCACCGAAACGTCGAGGAGCTCCAAAATCGCGCTGCTGTGCTCGAAAAAGACCGGGACAGGCACCGCGCTGCCGAGAAGCAGGTCATCGAGTTGCAACAGCACGTCGAGATTCTCGAGCGCGACCTCGAGCGGTTCAGCGAAGACCCCGGAGCAGCATCCACCCTCAACGGGGATGTGGTCGAGGAGGTCACCGACCACGTGGTTATCCTGCAGGAGTGCATGTCCGCTCTGCGCGCCAACATGCGCGCAGCCAGCGACGAGACCGCCGCAATGCCATCCGACTCGGTAACCGCTCAGGTACTCAGTGAATCGGTCAGCGATGCAGTGGAGCAAATCGAGCGGGCCCGCGACAGTCTGCGCGTACTAGGCCGGATCTTCGAGCTCGATTGAGCTACCCATGGTCACGTTGCATCCGTTCCGACATGATCATGTGTATTGCAGAGTGGGTCACGACAAGCGTACCAAATCGATACGGTCGAAGTGATCCGGCCGTCTGGCAACGTCACCGCTGATCTCGACGACCTCACCGCGGGCAGTCACCGCGGCCGGGCAAGGCCTAGCCTGGGTTCGACGGCTGATGCGGCCTCCGAATCCGCACCAGAAGTCGCCTCCTCCGGGCGCCCTGTCCGGATCCGAGCTATGATAATTCCTCATGAACTCACGGGTCGCATTCGCTTGCCTGGCGAGCTTGGCGCTGTCCGTAGCAGCGTACGGTTCCGAGCGCCGCGCCGGTCGCATCGCGACCGTGGTGCACGAACCATCGGATATGGTGGTAGTATCGGCCGGCACGTTCGCGATGGGAACGGCCGCCGAGGAGGCCGAGAATCTCCTCGCCGCATGCCGCGAGGAGCTGGGTAGTGCCAACTTTTTCTGCACCGAGGAGTTTCCCGGCAACTACATCATCAAAAACCTTTCTCTGGGCGAGCGAGCGGTGCATCTCGACGCGTTCGCCATCGACCGCAGTGAGGTGACCGGAGCACAGTTTCGCGCTTGTGTGACCGCCGGTCACTGCAACGTCGGTCCCCTGGTCGAGGGGGATCGGCGCTACATCCGCGACGACTGGCCGATCGTCAATGTCACCTGGCAGGACGCCGCCGACTACTGTACCTGGCTGGGCAAACGACTGCCCACCGAAGCCGAGTGGGAAAAAGCAGCGCGCGGAACTCGAGGGTTTCGCTGGCCGTGGGGCAACCACGATCGAAAAGACGGGTCCAATCACGGGAAAGCCGAGTCTGCGGCCATGCAGTACACCCATGCGGTCGTCCGGCCACAGTTCAGACGCGCCTACTTCCCGCGCGAATACGCCCCCGATGACAGCGACGGATACAACTATGCAGCTCCACCTCGCGCCCTGCGCTGGGGCGAGGGAATCTACGGCACCTACGACATGGCCGGCAACGTCGCCGAGTGGGTCCAGGATTACTACAGCGAGGACGGCTACAAGCGATTGCCCGCCGTCAATCCGGTCCGCGAAGTGCCCGACGACAGCGCCTTGGGGGCCCGGATCGTGCGCGGCGGATCGTGGGCCGAGCCCAAATTCTTCAGCCGAACCTATTACCGTTTGCCCGCCGCACCCCAGGACCGTTCGTCGTGGATCGGTTTTCGATGCGCAAAACGAGTCGATTGACCGCACCTCTCCCGACAGCTGGCCAGTGAGTGGATCGCCACGTGGGCTCGTGGTATCAAGCCGACCTCGTGTGGCCTGGTGCGGCGCACGAGTAGACGAATCGGCTGTGAACAGTCAATCATGAGGAAAGAGGAAAAAGCCATGTCATCGCGGCTGATAGCTAGCCTTCTGTCTCTTTTTCTGGCTGCTCTCACGCTCTCGGGGTGTAAACAGGGCGAGGGCGATGTCTGCCAGGTCACCGAGGATTGCGAGGCAGGCCTGATCTGCAACGCCGTTACCGGACGATGCCAGACGGAAACCACCGATACCGACCCGCCGGATGCCGCTCCCGCCATCGATGCCGCTCCCACTGTCGACGCCCCAGCAGATGCGCAAATCGACGCGGGCAACAGCGTCTGGTGAACCCGCCTACAGATCATGCATCGCCATGACACGATGCATCAATCAGCACGTGCGATCGCCGTTGTACTGCGACGTTGGAAACCGTAGCAAGTCGCTACCGCGTTCACCGGTTGCACGCTAAAAAAATCACATATGCCGCTTCCTCACAGTATCGACGATATCATCTGCAACCCTACCGAAGAGCACGCCATGCTTCGCCGGACCCTACGCGAGTTCGTGCGCAGAAAAGTCGAGCCTCAGGCTGAGGAACACGACCGGCTGGCGACCCTCAACATCGGTCTGTTGCGCGAGCTGGGCGAACTGGGGCTGCTCGGGGTAACGATTCCCGAAGCGGATGGCGGTGCGGGAATGGATTCACTGGCCTCGGTCATTGTCCACGAGGAGCTGGCCTACTCCGATCCCGGGTTTGCTCTGGCCTATCTGGCCCATTCACTGCTCTTTGTGAACAACTTCTTCTATTCCGCAACAGCCGAGCAGCGCCGGCGCTACATGCCTCGTCTGCTGACCGGCGAGTGGATCGGTGCGATGGGCATGACCGAGCCGGCGGTGGGCACAGATGTGTTGGGTATGAGGACCACGGTGCGCAAAAAGGGCGACCGCTACGTTGTCTCGGGCCGCAAGACATTCATCACGAACGGCCCTGAGGCCGACGTGTTCATCGTCTACGCTCAGCTCGACGAGCGCATCACCACGTTTGTTGTCGAGCGTCGCTTTCCCGGCTTCTCAACCAGCGAAAAGATCGCCAAGATGGGGATGCGCGCCTCCACCATGTGCGAGCTCATCCTCGACGACGTCGAGGTTCCGGCCGAGAATCTGCTCGGCAGTGAAGGCGGTGGCATTACCAACATGATGCGGAATCTAGAAATCGAGCGACTCGGCCTGGCCGCGATGAGTTTGGGCATTGCCAACCGCTGCCTCGATGTCATGACCCGCTACGCAGTCGATCGCAGCGCATTCAAGCGGCCTATTGCCGAATTCGGTCAGATCCAGCGCTACATCGGCGACAGCTACGCCAAGGCCGAGGCCATCCGGAGCCTGCTCTACAGTGTGGCCCGTACCGTTTCCCCGATCCACCGCAATCGGCTCGGCACCGACGCGACCAAGCTCTTTGCCGCCACTGCGGCCAAAGAGGTCGCCGACGCCGCGGTCCAGGTTTTGGGCGGCTACGGCTATTGCACCGAATACCGGGTCGAACAATTCTTGCGCGACGCCAAGCTCATCGAGATCGGTGGCGGCACCGTCGAGGCGCACCAGAAAAACATCACCCGCGATCTGACCAAGCTGATCGACAAGTAGCGGACCACAGGCCTTTACGTTGGAAGGATGCAATCCGACCGTGCGCGACTCGACTGCATCGCGTTCGGGTTGCCAGGCGTGCAGGCTACCAGCTCGCCGGTGGGCTAGCCCAATGCCGCTCAGATAAGCGAAACGCTGGCTCAACTCACCACCTTCGCGATCGCCATGAGACGGCAGTCCGACCATCATCAGATCCATGGGATTGTGGAGAGGAGCCAGCTACTCGCCCTTTTCCTCGGGCGCTTTGCGCGGGCTCAACAGGGCCAGGACCACATAGTTTACCACCGGGCCGTAACCAAAGTCGCCCAATAGGACTGCGATCGCGGGTCCACCGCTGTCCAGGGCATTCAACAGGGCCACGGTCAGAATGGGCTCGATGACCATCTTCGAGGCCGTACTCGCACCGACCGAAGCGAGCACCCGACCGACCATTCGCAGCTCGGCTGGACCCGGACCGAGCGCGGCGCGTTCATCGCGCAACACTCCTCCCAGGACCCACCTCGAGTAACCCACGTACAACATCGGCAGCGCAATGACCAGCCGCAACATGGTGGCCAGCCATGGCGAGGATGTGGCGGAGAAGACCACATGGTGCACCCCCAGGCTGATTGCCGAGACCACGATCCCGACGATCGCGAAGCGCACCGCGCCGCTGATTTCGAATCTCATCGTTGCAAGAACGGCGCGCCGGCCCGCACGTCCGGCCGGTCTAGCACCCGTTCCAAGGAGACTGTGTGTAGAGCCTTCGCAGTTGTCCAGAACAACCGGCGGTCAGCCAGAGATCCAGACCGTGCTCCAATCCTGTAGATAGCCATGATCCGTGCAATTCTCCGCCCAAGTTGCGCACGAGTCAACGAACTCATCGCGGCGTATTAGACGGAACAGCACTCTGCTGCAGGATCTGGCAGAGGCGACCACATCAGCGTCGGGTTTGCGGGCCGACTAACACGGGCACTCGAACTCTCCAGGCACAAAGTCGTCCATGTCGATGGTCAATTGGCCGTCCAAGATCACTCGGGCATTGTCGGAGGCCAGTCCCCCCGCCCCGATCGCAATACGCTGAATGGCTGTGCGTCGCAAGAGAGCGTCCAGAAGGTCGTCGCCGCGAGTGTAGACCTGCCACCGATCCAGGTGCGGTACTCGGCGCACTTCAACCGAGGTGACCCGGTTCTTGCCGTCAATGCCCGCGATGATCTGGCGATTCTCCTGGCCGGCAAGCGAAAACTCGACTGCCAAAACAACGCCTTCTGGCCAGGTCTCACCCGCGGAGACCGCGACCAGGTCGAGGCCGATTTCGAGTGAGTCCGATAAAATACTGGCCAGAGCAAGCGGAGCTGCCCGACCGCTCGTCCGCCGCTCGACAACATAATAGGCGATCGGATCCACCGCAACCCCGTCGTCAAATCCGCCCAGAAAATAACTCCCGCATTCGTAGTCCAGGCGAACAGGCGACGCAGTGGCGAGAAATTCGATGAGTTCGGTCTGTCCCCGGTAGATTCGACGCTCGCGCGGAATATTGGCCGCTCGCTGTCGATAGGTCGTCACCCGGCGGCCGTCGGCCGAAAACTCGAGACTGTAACGCCGGGCCGCCCGGGCCGAGGCCAGCGTCAATGACAATACCATCCGGTCCTGACCATCGTCGACGTCGATGGCCCGAATGTGCCATCCCTCCCGGATCCGCCCGGTCACTGTCCGCGCAAATCGTCTGGCCAGATTTTCGCCGCTAGACACCGGCTCGCTCGCTCGCACCGACCGGGCACTGCGGCTTCCCTTTTTGGCCCGGCTCGACTCGGCAGCAGTTGCGCCGGCTGCACGGGCAGGTACACCTCCCAGCAGTAACTCGTTCACTCCAAAGCACAAAAATAGTGAGACAAGGACAAGACCTCGCGACATGGTGGCATCACAGAGCGAATTCGATGCCAATGTTGAAGCACAATGAAATCAGGTGGCTATGGTTCCCTGTTACAAGCCGTGGGCCATGGTACACGCCGTATGCGGACCTTCTGCCACATGGGCGCACCTGCCAATCCGTCATACTCTCTTGATACGTTCGAGCAGTATGGTTGCAAGCGACCCATTTCGTGACGCCCTGGCGCCGGCCGGGGGGCGTCTGATCGAGTTGATCTCTGCCGATGCGATCGCCCGGCGGGTCGCCGAGCTCGGCGATCGCATCACCAGTGACTATCGCGAGTACGGCAACGACCTGGTACTGCTCGGAGTGCTCAAGGGGTCGTTCCTGTTTCTCGCCGATCTGTGCCGTGCTATTCCGCTGCCGCTGTCGGTGGATTTTATCGGTATTGCCAGCTACGGAGACGAGACCAAGTCGTCAGGTGTCGTCAAGATCACCTCGGATCTCACCCGGCCGATCGAAGACAAGCACGTGGTCATTGTAGAGGACATCATCGATACTGGACTGACCCTGGACTATCTCATAGAGAACCTGGCCACGCGCAAACCGGCCAGTGTCAAGCTGTGCTCTCTCTTGCACAAAGCGGAGCGGACCGAGCGCAACGTTATCATCGACTACTTGGGATTCACTGTTCCCGATAAATTTGTTGTTGGCTATGGGCTCGATGCGGCGCAAAAATACCGCAACCTGCCTTTCATCGGGCACATCGATGGGGAGGAATGAGCGAAGATCAAAGATCGGTTGTAGTCAAACCACTGCCCTCCGCCTCCCTGGCAGATCGCCAGGACGGTCGGCTCGAGAGGCTGCTCCAGGTGCTTTTCGAGATCGGCAAGGCGATCGGCTCCGATCACGATCTGAGCGTTCTGCTCGCCCGCATTTCAGAGCTGGTTTGCTCGCTGGTCGACGCCGATGCGTGTTCGATCATGTTGCTCGACATGGAGGGCAACCGTCTGCTCACCGCGGCAGCACATGGCTTGCGGCCCGAGCGAATGCATCAGATCTCGTTTCGAGTTGGGCAGGGCGTGGCCGGCTGGGTCGTCCAGCACGGCGAGCCGGCTCTCATCGACGACGTGTCGACCGACTCTCGCTACGCCAGACTGCCCGGCTCACGGCGCGCTCTTGACCGGACCACCGAGGCCATGATCTGCGTGCCCCTGGTCGTCGGCGGCTGGCGTATCGGCGTCATGACAGCAACCTCGCAGGCGGTTGGTGCGTTCAGCCGCTCGGACATCGACCTTCTCGGCTTCATCGCTCAGACCATCGCGCTGGACATCGAAAACGTCCGTCTGCGTCGAATCTCTGTCACCGATCCGCTCACCGGGGCGTATAATCGGGAGTTTCTGCACCAGCGCCTGCCGGCCGAACTGGTCGCTGCAGTTCAGCGCGGTTGGCCGCTTTCTGTGGCAATGGTCGACGTCGACCACTTCAAGAGGGTCAACGACTGCTTTGGCCACAACGTCGGCGATCGGGTGTTGGCCGGAGTTGCCAGGCAGCTGCGCAGCGCGATTCGTACCGATGATATGCTCGTGCGCTATGGAGGAGAGGAATTCCTGGCCGTGCTGCCCAAAGCCGATTGCCATCGAGCGTGGGAGATCGGGGAGCGCATGCGAGTGAAACTCGAGAGCCAGCCGTTGGACGCAGGCAATCGACTCATCGGAGTACGCATCTCGGTGGGCATTGCCCAGCATCGCGTGTCTGCAGGCCAGAGCGAGGAGCCCTCCATGCTGATCCGCCGGGCCGACACAGCACTCTACCTGGCCAAAGAGCGCGGTCGCAATCGCGTCGAGGTGTCGCCGTGACAGACCGAGAATCCGGGCGCGGCGAGCAGAACCAGCGCGATGGCAATGACGAGCCAGCCGATGGAGTCGCCGTGCCCCCGGCAGCTTCCGAGCCAACCGACGACGACGGCTGGGGCGACGCCGCTCACGCCGCTGGAGGGGAAAACGCCCGGCCCGCCACCGACGACGATCATTGGAGCGACGTGGCCTCCCAGGCGGCCGCTGCATCAAGGCACGATCATGGCGAGACGAGCGCAGAGCAATCGCCCTCCACAACCGAGCAAGCGATAGAGCAAGCGGCCGGGCCATCGACAGAGCAAGCGGCCGGGCCGTCGACAGAGCTATCCGGCGCCTCAGTGCCGGAGCGGAGTTCCGATTGGGCGATCGACGATGAGCGTCGATCTGACCGTTGGTCCGACGTCGAACTCGATACGGTCGGCGAGGACGAGTCCGGGCCTGACGCGAAGGCTGAGTCGGCTGCGGATCCGACGAATACTGCCGTTCAGGCGGCCGGACAGTCCACTGCTGCCGGGCCGGGCGGACCATCGACTGTTGCCGAGGCGAGCGGACAGTCCACCGGTGCGACGGTGAGCGGAGAGCTCGACGGCTCGCAGGTCGACGATCGGTCGACCGTTGCTCAGAGGCGTGAACCCGACGGACGGGTTTCGCCGGCTGCAGCGAGCCGTGAAGGTCGGGTTTCATCGGCCGCAGCGAGCCGCGAAAATCAGATTTCATCGGCCGCAGTGGGTGCGGATTCCACTGATTCGCGGGGCGACACCTCGCCGGCGGCCGGCCGGCAAACCAAGGCGCGCAAATCCGATTCGCGCAGATCTGACTCGGGGTCGCGGCGCGGCGGTTCCGGCGGTCGCAACAAGCAGCCGAGAAACTGGCGGCGGGCTCTCGTTCTGTTCGCATTGACAGCGATCGCAGCGCTGATCGCTGCAGCGCTGATCGCCGGCTCGACCAACAGCGAATTGTATTACCTGGTCTGCCGCACCAAAAAAGCCGATAAGGACGACAGTGCCCCGGTCAAAGTACTCGCCGCGGAAAAAGGCGATTTCTTTCCGCCCTGGGGCAGGAGCCAACTTTCTGGCCCAGAATGGAAGCCGATCGAGGCCGCTTGTGGCGAGACCAAAAAGTTTGCCAGTGCTGCCGAGCTGGCCGGAGTATTTCGTCAGGAGTTATACAATATGGCCAAGACCCGGCTGGACGAGTGGGCGACGAAGTGGCTCGATGCGCAGAAAACGGTCGATTCGTGGACTCGCGTCACCGAGATTCGGGCCACCCGGCGCCACTTCAGCGAGGGCATCGAAGTGATCGAGGCCTGGGTCGACCAGGCTCTGCTGCTCGGTCGGGGGTCTGATCAAGCGAGCCAGGGCTTTACCTACAAGGCCGACCAGCTGCTCAGCTATGTCAGGTTCTGGCAGGGCCAGGCCGCGGTGCAATCTGCCATCAGTAGTCTGACAGCTGCCCGCGATGGCTTCGCACAGGCGCAAAAGCACATGTCGACCGACGCGTTGGATTGGGGCACCTGGCGGGACTACGTCGACCGGTTGCGCAGCGAACTGGGCAAAGGGCCGCCACCGCTGCGGTTGCAATCGGAGTCGCACGAGTCGCCCGGGCCTTTGACCACACCGCCGGGACCGAGCGCCTCTGCCGATAAGTCCGAAAGCGAGTCCGGTAAACAACATGTCGATAACAGCAGCGGCGCCGGGCCCGACGCCGGGCCCGGGTCTCTCTTGCCGCCTCCCGGCGAGGCGGCCGGCCCGGCCAGCAAGAGCGACGGCCCCGCCGATGGACCGCTGATCTAAGCACTGAAGCGGGGGCTAGCAGCATTCGGAAAAAACGTTTTTCCCGAATCTGCGTGCCCCGGCCGAGAGCGGCGATCAGCCGATTTGGGCCACATAGGGCGCCCGGCGGGAGTCCGCCGGAGGGCTTTGTCCGATAATGGTAACGGCTGGGACAGGAGTAGCACCCTGGAACAATAAATCGTAGCCGCAGTCGACGCGCCATATGGTTGGCGCGTTTCGCTGGCGGTTTGTCGTGTTCTGCGAGGGTCGCTCAACGCCTGGCACGCTAACTTAGTGCTGCGACCCGCAAGTAAGTGCCCAGTAGGGTCGATCCAGCGCGTCGAGGGCAACGTTGCCGGCCGCACCAGCCATGGCTATCCCTCATGGGATGGTGCAGCACGGCTTTTTTTCATTGCACGGAAATACACCATGAAGTTTATCCTCCATGTCAACGGAACACCTCGCCAGATCGATGTCGCGTCGAATACCCCACTCCTCTGGGTTCTGCGCGACGAACTGCGACTCACCGGCACTAAGTTCGGCTGTGGGGTTGCTCAATGCGGCGCATGCACGGTGCACCTGGACGGCGAGCCAGCGCGTTCCTGCGCCATTCCGGTCAAGGCGGTCAAACAACGCAACGTCGAAACCATCGAGGGAGTTTCGGGTTCGGTTGCCGAGGCGGTGCAGAATTCGTGGCAAGAGCTACAGGTACCCCAGTGTGGCTACTGCCAATCGGGACAGATCATGACCGCCATCGCGCTCTTGCGCGAGATACCCAGACCGACCGACAGCGATATCGACAGCGCCATGACCGGCAACGCCTGTCGTTGCGCCACGTATGTCCGCATTCGCAAAGCCATCCATGACGCATCTTCTTCCATCGAAGGTAAGTGATGACCCGTTTGAGAGCAAAATTTCGGCCCTCCCGGCGGCAGTTTCTGCAGGGCAGTGCAGCTGCCGGGGCCGGGCTTCTGATCGGCTTCAACCTGAGCTGCTCGTCGGATTCACCCGGCCAAGGGCCCGACAGTCCAGGCGAGGAGTTTTCCCCCAATGCGTTCGTCCGTATTGCCCCGGACGGCACAGTCACCGTGTATTCCAAGCACATCGAGTTTGGCCAGGGCACGTATACCGGATTGGCCACGATCCTGGCTGAAGAGCTCGACGCGGACTGGGATATGGTCCGGGTCGACGCCGCGCCATCTGACGCGACTCGGTACCGCAATTTATACTTTCCGGAGGTGCCCGGGATCGGTCCCATACAGAGCACCGGGGGCAGCACGGCCATGGCCAATTCGTGGCAGCAATTGCGCGAGGCTGGCGCGACAGCCAGAGCCATGCTGCTCGCGGCCGCGGCGCAAGAGTGGGGGGTATCGGCCAGTGCTCTTGTGGCAGAACGAGGCGTTGTGAGCCACGGCGGGTCAGGGCAGTCCGCTACCTATGGCCAGCTCGCCGGGCTCGCCGCAGCCATGGAGTTACCCAAAGAGGTCGAGCTCAAGGATCCAAAAGACTTCGCTCTCATCGGCACCCAGGTGCCCCGGGTCGATGTAAGAGCCAAGAGCAACGGCACGGCTCAGTACACCATGGACGTTTATTTGCCCGACATGCTCACGGCAGTCATCGCCCGGCCACCGCGGTTTGGTGGCAAAGTCGCCAGTGTGAATAAAGCAGCCGCTCTGCGAGTCCCTGGCGTGGTCGACGTGGTTGAGATCCCCGCCGGCGTGGCAGTCGTCGCCGAAGGGTTCTGGCCGGCTCGCACGGCCCGACGGGCACTGTCCATCGAGTGGGACGACAGTGGTGCAGAGACCCGCGGAACAGCCGACTTATTGGCCAGTTACCGACAATTGGCGGGCCAGCCCGGCGAGCTGGCCCGCCAGGAAGGCGACGCAGAAACCGCCATTGCGGCCGCAGACCGGGTTGTCGAGGCCGAATTCGTGCTGCCGTTCCTCGCCCATGCGCCCATGGAACCACTCGACTGCGTGATCCGAGTAGACAATGGCGAATGTGAAGTATGGGCCGGTTCGCAAGCTCCGACTGTCGATCACTGGGCCGTGGCACAGGTACTCGACCTGCCCATGGATAAGGTCAAGATCAATACACTCCTGGCCGGCGGCAGCTTTGGCCGGCGTGCGACCTTCGACGCCGACGTCGCCACAGAGGCCGCCTCTATCGCCAAGGCCATGGCCAGCGAAAGGCCGATCAAGCTGATATGGACCCGACAGGACGATATTCGCGGTGGCAAGTACCGGCCCATGTATCTGCATCGGATACGCGCCGGCCTGGACAGCGACGGCAACATCGTGGGCTGGCAGCATCGCATCGTGGGTCAGTCGATCACGGCCGGCGGTATACTCGACCCGGGCGGTCCCGATACCACCACTGCAGAAGGTGCCGCCACGCTCGCCTATGCCATCCCCAATCTGACTGTCGATGTGCATACCGTGCCAGTCGGGATCCCGGTGCTGTGGTGGCGCTCGGTCGGTCACAGCCACAATGCGTTTGTCGTCGAAGCGTTTTTCGACGAGCTCGCCGCTGCCGCGGGCAAAGATCCCCTGCAATTGCGGCGCTCCCTTCTCGCCGGCCATCCTCGTCTGCTCGCCGTCCTCGACTTGGCCGCAGAAAAATCAAATTGGAATTCGCCGCTGCCCCAGGGCAAAGCGCGGGGCATTGCGGTTCACGAGTCGTTTGGCAGCTACGTGGCCCAGGTGGCCGAAGTCAGCCTGGGCGCGGGCAACGCGCCCGTGGTGGAACGGGTCGTCTGTGCGGTGGACTGCGGCATTGCCATCAACCCGGACAATATCCGCGCGCAAATGGAAGGTGGCATTGGCTACGGGCTCGGCGCCGCTCTGCACAACCAGCTCGATGTCGACGGCGGCCGGGTGGTGCAGTCCAACTTTCACGACTACTGGCCTCTGCGCATCCACGAGATGCCGCAGATCGAGGTCCACATCGTGCAATCTGCCCAGGCGCCCACCGGGGTGGGTGAACCGGGACTGCCACCGATCGCACCGGCGGTGACCAATGCCTATCGACAGCTCACCGGCCAACCGATTCGGCGGCTGCCGCTGCTGCCCAATGGAGCCGATGCAGTCAATCCCAGCGAGGTCAAACAATGACAGCAAAAATCGCCTTTCGTAGCAGCTTTGCGGCCTTTACAGTCCTGGCACTGGTGATTGCGATCGCCTTGGCCATCGGTTCGGCATCAGGCCGAGAAAATCGCCAGGAGCGAGGCGCTGCTGCAGCCGACGAGTTGCTCCCACCCGAAGCGTTTGCCTCGATCGCCGATCCGGCTGAGCGCTCGGCGGCCGTATTCACCGAGGCAGGCAAGGTGTTTACCCACCCGCGCTGCGTCAACTGCCACGCCGAAGGAGATCGCCCCCTCCAGGGCGACGACAGTCATCCTCACCAACCGTGGGCTCGCCGCGGCGCAGACGGATTTGGCGCTCCGGGCATGCGCTGTGCGACGTGCCATACCGACGAAAACTTCGATCCGGCCGGCGTTCCCGGAGCCCCCAACTGGCATCTGGCCCCCACCGAGATGACCTGGCAGGGCAAATCGATCGGCGAAATCTGCGATCAGGTCAAGGATCCGGCCCGCAACGGCGATCGAACATTGCAAGACCTGATTCACCACGCCGGCGAAGACCCACTGGTCACCTGGGCCTGGTCCCCGGGCCGAGATCGACAACCGGCACCCGGAACCCAGACCGTCTTCAGAGACTTGATCCAGGCCTGGATCGACGACGGCGCTGTGTGCCCCCCGTAATCCGAATCGAAAAACTCGAAGTTGTTGGTGGCAAGGAGAAGCCTCGCCGCAATCCTCAAACGTTTTGAATTCGGATCTCGATGTTGTCGAGCTGGAAAAATGCCGGGCCAGTCATTCCTTCAGGCACATCCCACAAGAACTCGATGAGAATCGACTTGCCAGCAAATCGGGTCAAATCGATGACGCCTTGCCTTAATCCAGTGTCGGGAAGGCGCGACCCCGCTGCGACGATGAGAATCGTTTCAAGCCCAATGACCTCCTGGCTCGGAGGATCAGAGATGGCGACCATGAACGCACGGTCGAGCGATGCACCATAACCCATCAGATCCCAGCCGGCTCGATAGTCGAACGTCATGATCGCCGATCCGGCCGCCGGAAGTAGAACGATCCGGCCCGCACTGATCAGACCCGGAATGCTTCCGTCAAATCCAGTCAGCAAGGCAAGCGCACCATCGCTGGGCTGACTGGGAAAAAACCGACCTTCGGGATTTACTCCAATTCCCCCCACGGCAAGCGGATAGTACGGATCTTGCGTATCCCATGTGGTCCATCCTATGAGGCCCGATTCGAAGCTGCAGTTCTGGCATTCGAGCAGGTCGGCTGGTGTCAAATCCACGCACCTACCTGCTGAACAAACTGCCTCGGCCGCGCATTGAGTGCCAGCATTCAAACCCTCACAATCAGCGACTGCCCCACAGAACTTGGCATCCCGAGCCGGATCGATGCAGCGGTCGCCACATTGGACGGACGGCGCCGGGCAGGCTTGTTCCCCATCCGTAGTTTGTCCCTCGGACACCTCACCGCAGCCCGCCTGGATCAAGGTCAGACATAGGACCGTGTGCAGCCATCTCATGAATTGTTCTCCGCGATCGTTGAATTCGCTCCTGCCATTCTGCAAAATTCATGCCCTAAACGTTAGATTCGTAACATCAGTGACTTGGTGAACATCGATCGGAAGGTGATCGGGGTGCCGCCTACCCACTCTGCACACTCGCGAGCAGATAGCCGAAGCAGCGGGTGAACCGCGGGCCGAGGTGCTCGATGGTATCCCATACCCGCTACGGTCGTTGCTAGGCAGGGATCGGATTGTCGGTCCAATCGAATCGAGCTTTTAGTGCGAGTGCGTTTTGTCTACTCGCCTCTACGCTCGATCGGACGCCTGTCAACCCGAGCTACTCGGGGCACAGATCACCCAGTTGAACGTTCGATTCGCCGGTCAGTTTGCTTGTGGTCTTTTTGTGCGCTAACCATCTGTAATTCATAATTGTGATCGCTTTCGAACACCAAATAGATCGGTTGCGAACAGCGTGGCAAATCAATAAATACCCGATAGACCTGGGTTCACTAAACAGGCATGAAACGTGAAGAATGGTGTAGACATGTTGAGCACAACCGGAATGTTTCACCTGGATACTGACCAGCAGATGCCTGTTGATCCTGGGCACCATCAGGAGCCGTCTGACAGTCCCCGACTCCCACCTTTCCTTTCTTCAGTCCTCGATCACGCAGAGGTGGGAATCGTAGTGGTCGACCAATCCAGACGAGCGGTCTACATGAATCTCAGCGCGCGTGCCCTGCTCGAAGCACCAGAAGGCAACTTGCCGGATTGGACTCTGCCACACCTCAGCTCCATATGGGAACTTCTCGGCCGTGTGGATCAGCAGATTGCACGCTGGGAGCACGAAGAGCTGGTCCTCCGAATAAGGGCCCGGCCATTGGCTCAGCACGATGGACTTGTCGTGCTCGAACTGCGCGTGGCCCAGGCCAGCACCGGACGCCACATCGCCGACCAGTTGGCGCGCGGCCTCGGTCTCACCATCTCGGACGGCAAGCTTCTCGCTTTGCTCTGGCGTGGTCTGAGCAATGATGAAATTGCGCAGATCATGGGTGTACGGGTTGGAACGATCAAATCGCGCCTGTTCCGGCTCTATCAGAGACTGGGTGTGAAACGACGCCCGGCGGCTGTGCTGCGTGCGGCCGAAGTGATCGCGGCATGACACAGATGCCGTCCCCGTTCCATCAGTGTTGATCAGCCGCTGCGGCGTCCAGAGTTTTCGGTCTCGGCGAGCAGGCTGTCGATGGCAGCCTCGGCGTCGTCGGATATCGCCTGCGAATTCGATTGTTCCAGGGCATGGCGGATCGCGGCAATCCGCGTCGGAATATCGCGATATTCGTGTTTCCTCTTCTGGATGAGCTCGTAGAAGTACAGGGCCTCCTTGGGGTCTTCAATACGCTCGTAGGAAACTGCAATCTCGTAATAGAGGCTCAGTTGCTCCTCTTCGGCGATTTCGGGGGCGTGTAGGCCCGCCTTGAACTGATGAATTGCTTCGGATAGTTTGCTCTGCTCCCGCAGACACAGGCCGATCATCAATCGGCATTGAACCTCACGTCCCGGTATCGGGAGGACTTTTTTGAACGCCTTTACAGCATCCTCGTATAACCCCATCTCCTTGTAGGCAAGTCCGAGGTCGTAGTGGGTGTCGGCATCTTCGTCGTCGGGCGGGTTCTCGAGCAGCACGGTGAGCCTGGGGTTGCTCAGATCGCCCGACAATGCACCCGAATCCAAAAAATCGGGCTCGAATGGCTCGGCTGATTCGCTGCCGAGTGCGGGCAGCGAAGAGGGCATTGGACTGGGCATCGGACCCGCCTGCGAACCGTAGGTCCCGTGCACCGCGCTATTGGCGGCGGCCTGTTGTAGTTCGTCGATTTCTTCCAGCTTGGCCAGGATCAGCGGATGTTCGGGATACTTGTGCAAGAGACCGCCGAGGATGTCACGGGCTTCGTCGTAGAGTCTTTGCGAGACGAAAAAATCCGCCTCATCGAGGTCATCCTCGAGCCCGCTAGCGTCCCCGCCGGGGCGCGGCGCGCCGACGATTTGCTCATCGAGCACATCGATCCCGGTATCTACTGTTTCGATACTCAGATTCTTGGTGTCATCGGCCTGGGGCCGAATATGGGGCATATTGTCGTCCCCTGCGTGATGGACCAGCTCGTGCGGCGGTGTCTCGATCAACTCGGTGTCGGAGATGAGAAAATTGTGGCTGCCCGACCTATCGGTCGAGGCATCGAGATCAACCGCGTAATCGCCGATATCGGCGACCGGTTCGGCATCCAGGTCGCTGGCCGAAAACTCGACCTGAGCAGGAGCCGCATAGCCGAGCTGGGGGTTTTGCTTGAACTCGCGCGCAGCAGATTCGCGCTCGCGGTCAAATTCTGCAGCGTCGACCGGGTCGAAAACCGGCTCCTCGAATGGCTGCGGCAGGTCGAATTCCGGCCCGGGATGGAATTGAGCGCCACCGCCAAATTGTAGTGGGTCGGAAAACTGGGTGGGCTGATCATAGGGAAACGAGCCGTCGGCTGCAGGCGTGGCGTCAACCGACGATTGATCGTAATCCCGCGAGTTGCTGCCTTCGCCCACGATCTCGAGAACCGATTCGACCTCGTCCATGCTCAGCTCCATGGTGACGGCAGAAGGGTCGGGCTGTCGTTCTTCGGTATCTGTACTGTCACCATTGTCGAGCAAAAAACGATATTGCTCCGGTCCGGAATTCACCGCGCGCCCGGCCTGACCCAGGGCAACGCCGCTCGGTTCGTCGGTGCCATAGGGGATATCATCAAAATCGAGCGCATCTTCGATCGGAGCTATTCCGCCGTCAGCAACCCCATCGCGGTCGGAAGACTCGACAATCTCGATCTCGTGGCTGCCGGTGAGACTGAGGCGAAATCGTTCGGCGAGCTGAAACGCCGGCTGATACGTACCGTGAATGGTCAGAATTTCGCGCAGATAGATCTCGGCACGGATGGGCTCACGAGTGGCAGTGAGTTCGGCCAGCCGCATGAGTTCTTCGATCGCCTCCTGCTCTCGGCCTTGATTCAGCAGAATCTCTTTGAGTTGTTCGCGGGCCTCGATATTGCCCGGGTCGAGATCAAAAATGTGCCTGAGGTGCTCGATGGCTTTTTGATGCAATCCGTAGCGCACGTAGACATCGGCATCGGTTAGAATCTTGGCGATTTCATCCGAGTACTTCTCGCCCTCGATGGTGGTCTCGTACTCGGTCTCTCGGGTCAGCTCGGAGGTAAAATCCTCGCCGACGGCGATATCGGAATCATCTACCACGATATCGGGGCTATCGTCGATGATCTCGGGACTATCGTCGATGATCTCGGGACTATCGTCGATGATCTCGGGACTATCGTCGATGATCTCGGGACTATCGTCGAT
>JAKSDA010000444.1 GCA_022360315.1 Pseudomonadota bacterium | reverse complement strand
CGGAGAAGGAACGCCGCGAAGAGCTCATTCGGATCGCCGAGAAGGATCCACAATTGGCCGTCGATCTGGCCAAGCTGCGAGGCGTCGACCTGGCATCGATTGGCGTGGACATGCCGTCTCTCGTGCAGCGCAAGGCAGCGAGAGACGCGGCGGAAACGGACCGGAGAGAAGCGCTCAGAGCAGCCGAAATCGCCGGGAAAGTCAGAGAAGCGTGCCGGCAAATCGACCACGCGATCCAGGGCGCTGAAAGGGCAACTCTCGCCTTGAAGACAGATGGCGACACCGACCCTCTCTACCTGGTTCGCAGCGGTGCCGACCGGCTATCGTTCCTGCTCAACGAGGTGCACCACGTCGCCTCCCTCGCCACCGAGTCGGAGACCGCGCGGGACGCCATTTTCGCTGCCGCGACCCGCCTCGTCCGTGCAACCAAGGATTTTCTCGATTGCGCTCGCTTTCAGCTCGACTTCAAGGATCAATTGCTGGCGACGCTGGCGGAGCACGTCAATACGTTCATGAAGAAGCTGGTAGCCGCGGGATGGGATGAATCGTCCTGGCTGGCGATCGTGGCGACACAGACATCGAGGACATCGAGACCCGACCATGCCAAGAATGGGCGCTCGCGCAATCAGGGCGGCCCAGTGCTGGCCCGTGCGCACGCGCGAGGTGAGCACAGTCAGAACGCCCCGGTGCAGGCAATGCCCGCCTCGCGGTCCACAAAGAATGAGGGCGCCCGGAATGCGATGGGGCGCGGCACGAGAGATATGGATCCGGTGCCCACGCGGACGCGAGAACCAATGCCACCCGGCGAATACCAGACCGCCGGTCTGCAGAGCGCGGATGCCGCTATTCTTCATCAGAGCGCCGCTGCCAGCGCCACGCGGCAGGCCAGCGAGCTGGCGAGGGTCGTGGAATCGACGCTCGTGCCCGCGTACAGGCGAGCAGTCGATGCCCTCGACCCGATGGCAGCGATGGAGCTGGCGCGTCACATCGTCGGCAGCGTGCAGCTGCTTCAGCGCCTCCATGGCGATGCCCGGACCACGCCCGAAAAGGGACATGGGCCGAACAGCAGGGCCCCATCAATCCCGGCGCTACAGCGCTCTCTGGCCATTCGCATCGGCCCTCAGCTATTCAAAGACGAGCCCGTGCT
>JAKSDA010000514.1 GCA_022360315.1 Pseudomonadota bacterium | reverse complement strand
GCGTCGCCAGAGCGCCGATCCATCACCGCCAGCGGGCTTGCTCGTCGGTCAAATACACCCAGTATTATCCACTCCTCGCGCACCCACTGGCGGCGCGCCTCGCCGCTCTGGCTCGGTCCGAGGTTTTTGGACCGGCTCTTAGTGAAAGAAAAAGGACCGGGTTCGTGGTTGCTCAGGGCATAGGAATCCCAATGGAGCATAAAAAATTCCGTCGAAATCGCTCCCCACTTTGTTATTTGGCTATGCATCAGATGTATTTTTCATTACTGTTTACAGCATGGGTTCCTTCGAACGGTTGCTGCGAGGACAGCAGGATGGGCGTATGCGTCAGTTGGACGATGAGGTCTACGAACTCGCAGGTAACTATGGAGTTCATGACCACTCACTCGCCAAGAGGCTGTATTCGCAAGCTTGCAACGAGGTGCTAGGCAGCCGTGAGACGATCGCGGGGGCCTATGAGCGGCTGCTCGCACAAACGACGCGTCACCAGGTAGCTCAGGGCAAGCGGACCCGGACGGCTGCACCGCATGGCGAGCCGACTCGATGGGCAGCGCCAACGCCTGGCGCCTCCCCTGGCAAGCGCACTCGTACCATGACGATGGCCGAGGAAATAGCCAAACGCGACCGGTTCACAAGGGCACAACGGCGAGAGGCACAACGGCGAGAGGAAGACACAACGCGATCTGGCGCTGACTCGCTGGCCACGATGTTCCCCGGCTTTGACTTCGTTATGTCGGTCATACGCAACCCCTCGGGTCACGACCAGTCGGACGAGTTGGCCGTGCACGACGAGCCCTTCGGCATCCAGGAGACGCCAGGCAAGCCCGTCATCGGCCCAAGCCTTGGTCCCATGGGCAGCGTATCTGACCCTGCGTTCGGCGTCCTGGCTGCAACCAACAACGTCACGGCCGCCCCGGCAAATCCGCCGATTCAGGGCAAAGAGATCGCCGAGACCTCGACACGAGAGGCCGCACCCGAGCCCATCGACACCGGCGCTACCGATAGCGGCGAGCCGTTGCCCGAACCCGTACGCGCCAAGATGGAAACCGCGCTGGGTATGGATTTTTCGAACGTCCGCGTTCACGTGGGTCCTCAGGCCAAAAAAGTCGGTGCGGTGGCATTTACTCGCGGCACAGACATCTTCTTTGCACCCGGACACTACGAGCCGTGGACGCAATGCGGCCAGGAGCTCCTCGGCCACGAGCTGGCCCACGTCGTCCAGCAAGCCAAAGGCCGGGTCGCAAAAACTGCGGACGTCGGCGGTGTGCCGCTCAATGACGATGCAGCACTGGAGCGAGAAGCCGATCGGGAAGGAGCGCGCGTGGCGCGACTGGACCGCAACGCCGAGACCGGTAGCAAGCGGCTCGCCGCGCCAATAGCCCCCTCCGTCGTGCAGCGAAAGCCCGCAGAACCATCCCAGGACCCGACCGCGCTCGATCCCGCCATGCACAGCGAGCTGGCCGAGGCCACATCGGGCGCGCCGGTAACCGCCGTGGTCGAGCCGGGCAAGCCCGTGGTCTTGTGCAACCCATTAAAAACCCGGAAGCCGTACGCGAGGCGCAAGATGCGGCTCTAGCGCCCGGCAACGACCCGGTAACCGACCGAAATGACAAAGAGGAGCCAGTGCAAAGGGCCAACGAGGCCCGCAGCGATACCAATACTCTCGCCCGAGAGCCCGCCGCACTCGACCCGGCGACAATGGCCGGTGCTCAGCCCGCAAGGGCCCCTGAATCCGCGACCCAGGGTACCGAGAAGCCCGACCCGGCGCCGGCTGCCGAGCCCGCGGCAAAGCCGACGCCAGCCCACCAGCTCAGCGCTTCGGTGCCGGCCCCGCAGCCGAAGCGAATTGCCCAGCAAATTGCGCAAACCGAGCCGAGTTTCGAAGAATTCAGGGAGCTCCTTGAGCGCGATCGCAGCGCCGCAGAAGATCGCCAGGAGATCCAAAAGGCCCAGGGAGCGCTGCGCGCCCATGCCGAAGCGCACAGGGTCCAGGTGCTGGGCCATTCCGAGAGCCAAAAAAATGCCCTTTACGCCGCAGCAGAGGGCCAAAAAGCCGCCATTGCTGCGACGGTGGCAAGCAATATCGAGCAGGCAAGCTCGCATATTCAGGCACAACGAGACCAGCTTACGGCGCTAGCCGCGGAGCGCCAGGCCGCAGTACGCGCCAAGTTGAATCAGGATAGCGCGCGGGTGCGCGCAGCCAGCGAGGCAAAACGAACCGAATTGCAGCAAGAGATCGAAGCCCGCCGCACGGCATTCACGCAGTTTGTTGCCGATCACAAGCGAGCCCCCATCGATTTCGCCCACGCCGAGGCGGACCGGGCAAGCAGCGAACTACAGCAGGCGGCTAACGAAGCCAGCGCCGTGGGGCAAAGTATTGCTAGCCAGTATCCTGGACAAGACGACAATAAACCGAGACAGCGACAAGCCGCGCAGGGAGTCGCCAGGGAAAGCCGCCGCGACATTTTGGGCAAACGAGCCGGTATTCGCTCCGAGCTTTTGGCCAATGCCCAGCGGACCACGGCCAGGTACGACAGCTATCTCCACTCGGTGCTGCAAGAGCTAGCCCAGGCCGAGCAGCAGATGGTGGCGCAGCTCGACGACGCGCTCCGGCAAGCGGATGAGTCGTGCAGCCAGGCGGCCACGGCCGCAGCGGGGCAGATCGAGCGGGAAGTCCAAGTCCGCTCGCAGAGCCTCCATCAGCTGGAAGGCCAGATCTTGGCCCAGATTCGCAGTGATGGACAAAAGGCCGAGCGAGAGCTCGATACCCGGGTCGAAAGCCACATCGTGGCGATCGACGATATGGCCGCCGCCATCGCGGGCAATATCGACAATGCCGTGACCGAGTCTGAGCAGCACGTGGCATCCCTCGACGATCCGTTCGTCTCCGGACTCCTTGACCTTCTCTCGTCGGTAACGGTCCAGGTTAGCCAGCTCGGGCAGCAAGGTACCACCCAGCTCGACCAATCGAGCCAACAGGTCCGCGACGGACTGTCCGCAGTTGCCGAGCGGGTCGCAAGCCGTGCGGCAGCCGCAACAGAGCGCGCTGCGAACCAGGCGACCGAGCAGAACACCCAGGCCGAAACCAAGCTCGGCACGATTGAGCGAGAATACGACGCCGCCGTCGAAAATGCTCTGGCCAGCATGGAACAGACGCAGAGCTCGAGCGTCGATCAGACCCTGGCGCAGATCGATCAGGGAATACAGGAAGCCCAGGATCGCATTCAGCAGTCCACGGGCAAGGTCAAGGCCGATATTACCAAAGGCGCCAATCAGAGCATCACCGAGGCCAAAAAGCCGCTGACCGATCCCTTGCCTGACCGCTGTCGCACTGCTGCCGAGAGGGCTGCAGAACCGTGGTGGAAAGGTGCGTTGCGGGCCGTGGGCCAGATCGTTGTCGGCTTCGTCATTCTGGTTGCTGTGGCGGCACTGGTCGTGGTCATCGCCGCGGCCCTCTCGGTGTCCCTTACCTTCATGGGCGCCATGCTCATTGCCGGAGCCATCATGCTGGCCGCCGGGGTTGTCATGAGCACGTCGACTCGAATGCAGGCGGGCGACAGCTTTGTTCCTGCCCTCGGCAAAGGCATTGTCGATGCTGTCGGCATCACCGGAATCTATCAGGGCATTACCAATCAGGATCTGTTTACCGGGCAGGAGCTGGCCTGGACCGATGCAGAGCGCACCGAGCACGGGATTCTGGGGGGCGTAACGCTCATCGGGTTGCTCGCCGGTGTTCGCGGCGCACTGCGCGGTCCGTTGGTGCGAGCAACGGCCATGCCGAGGTGGCCGGGCTGGCGCGGAGCATGGGCCAACATCAAGCGTGACATGGGCTTCTTTCGCGCCGATCTCGCCACCATGGCAAGGAATTTCTATTTGCGGCTACGCTACGGCAGAACCAGAGTTCAGACTCCCAGTGACGCCCTTCGGCGGCGGGTGTACCTGCGGCAAGAGACGCGTCAAACTGTCGAAGCCAATGCGCCCCGGGATGCCAGCGGAAGGCCTATCGATCCCAATACAGGACAGCCATTTGACCCAGCGGAGGCCCATTTTGGTCACCGATATCGCCATAAATGGGAGAAATTCCGTTACGATCCAACAAATCAGGAAATGACGCGGCCGCAAGTACGGGACGCACAAAATAACCCCAATATCTATCAACTTGAGCATGGGCCACCCAATCAGAGCCATACGTGGGAGCAAAATCCCGCCACCCTGCGTGGATATCCGATCATCCCCGATCCCGAACTCCATGACGACCAGGGCGGGCAATGCTCGCGGTAGAATGCCGCCATGTATGATTCACCGCTTTGGGACCATATACAGCTGGCCATCGGGGCGGCCGTCACCGCCATTGTCGCTATCATCATGCTGATGAGAGTCCGGGACTTTTTGCGCGGTCGGCGAGGCGGTCAATCGAGCTTTCCCCCACTGATCACGGCGGTCATGCTGCAAGACCAAGACGCAGCGAGGGAGCAGCTAGCCGCTGGCAAAAACCCAAATCAGCGCGACAATATGGGACGCACAGGGCTACACCATGCGGTTCTCAAATACGACGCAGCCATGGTCGAGCTCCTTCTCGACCACAACATCTTGGTCAACACCGCGGATGTCAACGGCCATACTGCACTGCATTTCGCCGCCCAGGAATACCTGCCGGCCATTGCCCGTCTGCTCATTGACCGCGGCGCCGACGTGAATGCCGTCGACGTGCACGGCAATTCGGTCATCTGGCGGGCCGTCTATGACTCTAGTGGTCGCGGAGCAGTCATCGAGCTACTGCTCGCCCACAACGCGGATCCCCACCAGCCCAACAAGTACGGCGTCAGCGCCTTCAGGCTAGCCGAGACCGTCGCCAACTACGACGTCAAGCAATTCTTTGAGCGGCGTTAGACCCGTATCTCTCCGTCTGCCCTATCCTTCGGTCTCGTAGCTCTTATTTCGGTCTCGTAGCTCTTATCATGTTGCCGGGACGTTCTATTATCTGCGATTGCCACCGGCGACCAGGTGTACCGACTCGGGTAGCTCACCGAGCGGATACGCGGCCATTGCAATGCCGCCCGATCGGCTCATGCAGGGTCAAAATGCGGTCGAATGCCCGGCCAAAGGGCTCCCATACTCGGGGTTTTGCTGGGCAATGCTCCGATTACAGCTCGCCTTCGCCCGCCAAGCCACGTAAATGCCCCGAAATCCGCGTGGCATCGGCTCGATTTGCCCGGCAATGCACCAACATCGGCGCCGACGCGGTCAGAGTTGCATTCGAATGCTGCAAAATCGCCATCCGAGCCGGCCAGATCGACATTGCTTTGCTCGACCAACGGAGCAAAAACCTTGCCCCGCGCATTCAGCTCGCTTTTTTTCGGCATGGCATCGGATCGACAGGCATTCGGATCGCGTTTGTGCGGCGTCTCATCAGACCGACAGGCATTGTGCTGGCCCGAGCCGGGGTCATACCGGATCGGCGGGCATTGCCCTGGCTCGAAGTCGGCGTGGAATCGGACCGCTGCGCATGGCCCTCGGTATTTATAAGCGCCGAAATAGACCGGCCAGCAGTGCATGTCTAGCGCGGCCCGCATTATTCATCGCAACATTGCCGCGAGCTCGGCAGATTGCATCGACTGCCATCCATCTGTAGCCCACTACCGCGAGCACGCATATGGGCTTGTCCGGGCAGCCGCAAAGCAGCTGGCGACTAGCAGCATTTGGGAAAATCGTTTTTCCCGAATCTGCGTGCGCCCTGGCTGAGAGCGGCGATCAGCCGATTTGGGCACCTGGGCGCCCGGCCAGAGTCCGCCGCAGGGCTTTGCCCAATACATGGTAGCGGCGTTTGGGGCTTTTCTCGAACGCCGCTAGTATTCTGGCCCACGTTCTGATAGGCTCGTCTCTGCTTACCTGAATCTCTATGTGTTCCCCACCGGTCGTCGAGTCTTCAGCCAGCGCCAGGTCAGAGACGAGGCCGAAACCATCAAGTTATCCGACCTTTTCGCCCAGGCCGAAAAATCGATTGCGCATGACGAGGAGACGTTGCAGCTCGAGCTCCGCAAGCGCGCAGCGCCGGGGCCCAACCAGTTCAATCCGGAAACCACGCGTCTGGACTCCAAACTCGACAGGGCGGTGACCGGTCTGAATGAATTTCTCGATTCACAAGTGCGCCTCTTTGACGACGAGCCGCGCGGCGAGGCGGCAGGCAAAATGCAGCGGGCGATTCTCCCGATGGCGTGGCGGCCATCACGCAACTGCCCTATGTGCAGGAAAGCGAACAGGTTCGCACGTTGCTCACGCGTCTGACAGATGCCGATATGGTCGAATTGCGCAAGCAGATTCCTGGCATTGATGACAACATCGAGCAACTGCGCAAGCATTTCGAGGCTTATAGCGAGGCTGTTTGAGTTGAGACGATCTAGTCCCGAGAGGGGTTCCACTTGACGAGACCAGAGCGAGGGGCTCAGTGGCGACATCCAGCAGGTCACCCCGCACCGTGACATCCAGTGTATAGCCAGGTCGCTCTTGCCAAGCGAGCCATGTATATAAATCGGCTTTGATGCGCTGTGTGTCCTTGAACAACGTGACGGGCAGATTTTGCACCGATTGTTCGGCGTGTTTTGAGCAGCCGCAGCCGCTGGTCGTCGGCGCGGATGCAGGCTTTGATAAGATCTTCAAGGGCTCCGTCATCGCGATGATTCGGCATGATCCAGAGGCCGACCGGTTTTTTTTATAATGGTTCTTGCGCCATTCATCGAGTGGTTGTGCTTCCGCGCGTGTTTTCTTTTGAAGGGCACTATCTAAAACGTTTTTTATATCATTTTGAGGAATAACAACAATGCCTTCTTCGTCAGCCACAATGAAATCACCAGTATTTACTTTTACAGAGCCGCACGTGATTTCAATTTGTGATGCG
>JAKSDA010000551.1 GCA_022360315.1 Pseudomonadota bacterium | reverse complement strand
GTTGCCCTAGGATGACCGAACAGATACAAATTCTAATAGCGCCGCTTTAGAATGTATTTCTAGAGATCTAAATGTACTCTTTATAGCCTAAAAAGACATTTTCAAATGCGTCGGGTGCCCCTGAATAACGTAAGGCTGGCAAAGGCCTGAGTGGTGTTTAGTATACCACAGCGAATCGACTAAAATCCAGTCGTATAACAACTGAGTTAAAAAGCTCGGTGTTTTTATGTGGCTAACGACGGGGGATTTATAAAGCAGGCTGTCATTCTTACAGGGTCCCCCATAGGGTTCTTCAATCCCGTAATCCCGACCCAAAACTTCGTGCAATCCCATAATCCCGGGGGGTTTTTTGGCATCCTACCTCCCAAGTATACCGTTAATCCAGAATCCGCCCCGATGTAATATCCCGAATCCCGAGCTTCAAATAAGGGAAATCCCGTATCCCGAAAAACCTGCTGAGGACCCTCTTCTTAGCATGACAGCCTGTTTAAATTTCGCCGTCCTTTGATTCCTAGTTAATCTCAATTTTCTTTCTAGAGTCGATTCGTTGGGTTTCTCGCTCTCAGCACGCGCATGTATGCGATTGACATTTGACACGACTTGCACACTTGATTCACGCGGTAAAACTCCACCTTCTGGCCCGTGGATTTAGCTCAATCGGTAGAACGCTTTACGTAATCCGGGGTTTAGAGGATTCTGGTACTGACGCCAACGTGCAATTAGCTTATTGTTATACTCAATAAAAACACACGCATGTGACAGGTATTTCACTTTAAATTGTACGTTTATTTCTCATAGAAACTCCAATCCTAATCCAAGAATTGCCTCAACACTGGGGGTGCAACTCCCATCGGGACCGCAAGTTACTGTCCTTGTTAGCAAGCAAGAGTCTGCAGTAGAAAGGGAATTTAGCCTCTGTTCGTATTGCCGGCGTGTGCGAAAACGAGAGTTGACTGTACCATGGTCGTTATGCATTTCGTTTCCGATTTTACAGAGTGCATCCCTATACAGATCAATATTAAAACAAGTAAGCAGATCCATACCCCGCCCTTCCCGGCACATCTGCTAGG
>JAKSDA010000090.1 GCA_022360315.1 Pseudomonadota bacterium | reverse complement strand
TTCTCCCGAACATGAACTGAGGGATTGCTGCTGTGAGCTCGGTTTCGAGCCGTGTCGAGGCTGTCCGGTGCCCCGGGCAACTGTCCGGCACGGTTTTGGTGAACTTGATGATCATCAGGCGCCCCCATGGGCGGGAATTTCGGCTGCGCCCTTGCGACGAGACCAATGCGATCATTCGGCACGTGGTTGCAGTGATTCGAGAGCGTACGGGGATCGAGTTACTATGTCTGGTCGCAATGTCGAATTATTGGCACCTTTGTGTATCTGATCCCGAAGGGCGTATTTGCGAGTTTACGAGGGATTGTCATTCGGTTATTGCTCGAGCGGTTAATACAGCTCACGGCGACTTTGAGAACCTGTGGTCGGCCGAGCAGACCAGCCATGTCATATGCGCAGAGCCCAGCGATGTGATCGCCAAGATTGCGTATTGCATGGCCAACCCTGTTGAGGCTCGGCTGGTGGCGCACGGCAAAAATTGGCCAGGCGTGCGCGCGGCCTTGCCGGCAAAACCGCGGGTCGTACGACGGCCCGAGAATTTTTTCGCGGTGAAGAAGACGGTGGCACGTGGCCCGAGATGGCGACTCTCGAGTTTTCGCGACCGCCTGGGTACGAGGACAAGTCCGATGAAGAGCTAGTCGGAATGATCCAGACGGCAATTGGAAGACGCGAGGAGTATTTTCGGCAGAAGGCCGGCGGGAGGGAAAGTCCTTTCTCGGCCGTCGCCGAGTGCTTGAGCAGTCTCGCTATGCTCGTCCCAACAAGCCAGAACCACGCTTCAGGATCTCACCCCGGGTGGCCAGCAGAAACAAATGGCGAAGGATTGAATGTCTGCAGCGCAATCGAGCTTGGAGCGGCGAGTACACGCAAGCGCTTGAGGCATGGATAAGCGGTAATCGCGACGTGGAATTCCCACATGGCACCTACAAGATGCGCGTTCTACACGGCGTGCAGTGCGCCCGATCGCCACCGGTGCGAATCTGGCGTATCTTGTCACCGAGCTGAATCTGCGACATTCGTATTCTTCCGCGTGGCAAGCCTCGCGATGGATACGTGCGCTCATTGTGCGGTTCCTGTGGATTTCAGTAGTCGGCGGCACATTCCCGGACTATGGCTTGCGCCGATAATTCGATAAATCCCTCGTTTTCAACACCTGTTTCCACTGCCGCCAAAAAGACCCTTGGTCCGGAATTTAAGAATTTAAAGAATTTAATAACGCCTTGGCCTTGCGCGAGTACGAAAACCACGCGTCCTCGGTCCCGAGCGCCTGTATGAGACTAGCGTACTCCTCGCGCTCGCGGTTCCGTTCGCCAGAGCGCTGGATTCCGTGGAGCCCAAAGAGGTTGTCCAATCGGTTGCCGCGAGCTCGGGCGAGCCACTGTCCAAGGAGCACCGCGAGAGATTCGAGCAAGCCTTGGGACATGACTTCTCAAGCGTTCGAATCCACACCGACAGTGGGTCCGAGCAAGCTGCCGAAGACCTTGGAGCACATGCGTTCACGGTCGGTGCCGACATCTTCTTCGGACCGGGCGAATTTGCCCCGGGGACAGCGACCGGTGATCGTCTGCTCGCCCACGAGCTCACCCATGTCGTACAGCACGAGCGCGGTGCGCTCGGCTCGCAGGGCGGCGTCACGACTCCGTCGGAGCCGGTGGAGCAGGAGGCCCATGGGGCCGAAGCTCGCATTGCCTCCCGCCTGCGGGCCATTGATGCGGTCGGAGATATCGAATCACCGAGCCCGATCGGAATATCCTCGGGGCCCGCTACATCCGTCTCGACATTCGCTCCGCGCGCCTCGCTCTCGACCGCGGAGACGATCGCGAGGGCGCCCGACGAAGATAGCGAGCGCACGCAGGTGACGGCGCCGGACATCAAGGGCAAAGTGCTCGGCGAGTGGGAGGAGACCTTGACTTCGGCCAAGCTGGTGGGAGGTGAGCTCATCCCCAACCCGAAGACCGAGGATGGCAGCTTCGACAGCCACGGTGAGGCGCATGTGTGGGCCACCGCCGTGATCGCGCAGAAGTCGGCACATGGCGGCGCCATCCTGGTTCGCGACGGTCGCTATTTCACATACACCATCATCTCCAAGGCATGGTTCGACGATTTCGACAGGGACAACCTCGAGAGCGGATTCGACACGCTCCAAACCGCCAGTGGCGAGGTGAGCGGTATCCAGTCGTTCCTGACCAAAGATGGGTATGCTGCGACACCCACGGTCAAGACGGTTCGCGCTCCTGTTGCCGGGCCGCTCGATGTCACCGGACAGATGGCCGAGGGCACCGGCAAATTCGCGAATGCCACCGGCACCGGGCCGTTCGAAGTGGCGGTATACGGCCACTTCGACGATGCGCTGCTCCAGGGGCGCACGCTGGACCGGGCCGGCAACGTGACCGAGAAGCTCTTGCCCGATGGTACCCTCGTCAAGACTATGAAGAAGGGCGAATCCGTCACGGAGACCCGCACCCAATTTTGGGATAAGCTGGAGAGATGGCTCAATCAGGGTATCAAGCGCAGTCCGGTGGATCCGCCGGGCGCCGACAAGGTCGCGCGAATCGTGGTCCGCATGGAAAACGGTGGCAACAAGGCGTTCAAGCGAGTGGGTGACAAATGGATACTCGAATGAGCCGCGCAGAGCAAAGTCTGGACCCAAGAACCGAGCCGCACGACTTCGCGCTGCTCGGCAATGGCGCGGTCTACCGTTGGACGCTGGACGACGAGACGATGGATGCGGTCGCGACCGAGGCCGTCGCGCTGAGCACGGCGGCCATATTGGCGGAGCTGTGGCAACCCGATGCGTGGGAAATGGAAGCGGCCTCGTTCGCCGATGGGTATCGACACGACGAGCTGTCCGTGACGATGGACCACATCCCAGTGGCGCTCGACCCAATGGCGGTCGACCCAGAATTCGGACTCGGTCGAGTCGGGGCGGCACAGGACGCAGTGCGCGTCGCGCAGTCGGACGAGCCCCCGTGGGCGATTGCCCGGCTGGCGGGCCGGGGGAGGGGATGGATCCGGGTTGCATTGCCCGAAGGCGTGACACCGCCCGAACGCCTATCGGTATGGAACGGAGACGGTTGGTACCCCATCGAGGGCAGGATTCAATCGGCACCCGACGTCGGGGAGAATGCCCACGCTTTGGTACCAGCCGGAGGAGCACGGTACGTCTTGCCAGATGACCTTCGATGTAGATTGCCCGGGACGAGCTCACCTCGAGCTGATCCTGAGCGTCAACCTCCTGGACGCCAGCCTCGATCCGCGGCCAGGATCCGCGTCGACCGCCTCCGGCATCTCTCTAGAAGCCTGGCGGCTCGCTCAGCAAACCATGACCAGGACGGCCCTGGAGCGCCTGCCACCGTACGGCTGGACCGCGACTCGCTAGTTAGTTCCCGTCCCTAAATGCCCGTTTTGCCTCGTAAAACGGGACCGGAGAACGATATGGGAGCCACGTTGGGCGCGGGTTGCTGACCGCGATGGCGACTTATATCAGCTCGCGAGTACGGTCTCGAGAATCAGACTA
>JAKSDA010000462.1 GCA_022360315.1 Pseudomonadota bacterium | reverse complement strand
TTGCCATCCAGGCGAACTCGCCGCGAGCGCTCTCTCTGAGTGAGTTCGTATACTCGCTCGAGGCCACTGCGCTCGATTCGGGCACCGATGTATGCTTCCTGCCCACCGAACGCAATCAACTCTGCGAGCCGTTGTGTCCGAAACGATCGCAGCGCTCCAACGACGTAGATCGTCTCGAGAAGATTTGTCTTTCCCTGGCCATTATCGCCGTGGAAGACATTGAATCGGGGCTCGGGCTGAAGGACCAGCGGGGCCAGGTTCCGAACCCCCTGGAGTTTTAGCGCATGGATGAGCAGGGCGCTTCAGATCCGCATCGGCATGACAACACCAAGATAGTCACGCCCAGAAAACGGCCTCAACAGTCCGGGATCCAGTTCACCGTTTAGCTCGAGCGTAACCTGGTCCGTCGCCATTTGAGACAATATCTCAATGACATACCTGGGGTTGAACCCGATCGACACAGCTTCGCCGCTGTAATCTGCTTCAATCTCTTCCCGCACCTCTCCGATGTCCGGATTGTCGCTCGAGATCACCAAGCCGTTCTCACTGATGCTGAACTTGACACCGCGTGACTCGGAGGACATGAGCTGCGCCCGTTTGAGCGCACTCAACAGGAGCTGGCGGTCGATGACAATCTCTTTGCTGTGCTCCTTGGGAATGACCTGCTCGTACGATGGGAATTTAGAATCTATCAGCTTGATCGCCAGGGTGATGCTGCCTCCGCGGATGAAGACGTACGGCGACTTGACTGCAAGGCCGATCTTGTTGTCGCTGTCGAGAAGGTGCTTGATCTCAACGATCCCCTTTTTGGGGATAATGATGCCCGCCGAGAGTGATGGAGCACCGTCGAACTGGCGCTCCACTTTGGACAATCGGTGTCCGTCAGTAGACACCATCCGAGCTGTGGTGCCATCAGACTCGAAGAGTACGCCGTTGAGATGGAACCGCGTCTCGTCATTGGATACCGAGAAGAGGGTTCGGTCGATCATCTCGCGGAGAACGGTGGTATCGATCTCACAGAAGTCGACTCCTTCGTGATCGGGGATTTTCGGAAAATCACGATCCGGCATACCGACCAGGCGGTAGTCGACCTTGTCAGCCTTGATCTCGGCCCAGTTGTTCTCTGCGCGTACCAGCGACAGTTCGTCTCTGGGCATATTGCTGACGATGTCGTGCAACGCCTTGGCGCCGACCGTGAGCCCTCCCTCAGCTGCGTTTTCACTCTCGAGTTCGGCGGACACGGAGACATTCAAATCTGTCGCTGCAACCAGGACGGTGTTTTGTCCACTGGTGCGCAAAAGCACGTTGGCCAACATCGGCATGGTGCTTTTCCTGTCTGCGATACTCTGCGCGATGCGCAGTCCTCTCAGGAACTCGGCTTTTTTTATCTTGAGCTCCATGTTTTTACCTTGCTGAGGTCCCTGTCCTAGCTCCGGGGACCTACTCTTATAGATCTATATTTTAAAAAAGAGAGTAGTGGAAGTAGGCCCTGTGGATGTGTGGGCAAAATGAAAAAAAAATCTGATATCAGGAGATTACTCGACTCAACACAGTGTGTTGAAGTACGGACAGGTCTGTTGCCTCACGAGGAAGATCGAGATGCGCGATTTTGTCCTGAGTTTTTTCCAAAGGAGTCGCACAGAGCCTTGCACAAGCTCATCCACAGGAAAAGTTTTTGCCAGCTGGCAGTATTCACCTCGGCACTTCCCAGCGGTCTCGGCAGGGAAGAACATGTGGCCTCATCTCCCAAGGAGAAGCCGCCGAGTCCGGCGTTAGCGGGTACCAGCCCTGTGCGTTCACCAGTCGATCGGGTTCTGTGCCCGTCAGATAGCGTTCTTCGACAACTTCGTCGCAGACACGCAGACTCGAGCCGGACTGGATACTCGTTCACACAGCCGCTTGGGAGATAACTCCAAGGCCGGACGAAACACAAATGATTTCAGCTACTCAGCGAAGAAGGACGCCCTCGATAGCGTGAATTTCGCCGCGCAAGCTGGGGTCATTTTTGATTCGGTTGGTAATTTTTTCGACAGCCGAGATCACGGTAGTATGGTGTTTGCCACCGAATGCACGGCCGAGGTCCGGGTAACTGTCGGCGGTATGCGTGCGTGCGAGATACATGGCAACTGCGCGGGGACCGGCAACGGACTTGTGCCGGCGAGACGACTTGATGTCGCTAACCTTGAGGCCGTAGTAATGGGCCACGGACTTGATGATGGCATCGGAGGTCAAGTGCTCGCGCGGGCGAGTAACAGAACCTTCGAGAGTTTCCTGGGCGAACGGCAGGTCAATTTTGCGCTGAGAAAGAGAAGCATACGCGGCCAGTCGAATCAGGGCTCCCTCCAGTTCGCGCACGTTTGATTTGATGGCTGAGGCGATGTAAAGGGCGACGTCGTCGGGCAGACGGATCGATTCGGCGGCAGCTTTTTTGCGCAAGATGGCAACACGCACCTCGAGCTCGGGCGGCTCGATGTCGGCGAGCAATCCCCAGGCGAACCGCGTCCGCAGTCGGTCGGCGACGTCGGAAATCTCGAAAGGTTTGCGGTCGGCGGTGAGAACGATCTGCCGATGGGTATCGTGCAGGGCATTGAACGTGTGAAAAAATTCGTCCTGAGTGCCATCCTTGCCGGCGAGGAACTGGACATCGTCGACCAGTAGTACCTCGCACCGTTCCCGGTAGCGGCGCCGAAACTCGTGCATCTGACTGGTGCGAATGGCATGGATGTACTCATTCATGAAGCGTTCGCCCGACAGGTAGAGTACGGTAGCGCTGGGATCCTGGTTGCGAAAGTGATGGCCGATTGCATGGAGAAGATGGGTTTTGCCCAGTCCCACGCCGCCACAGATGAAAATGGGATTGTACTTGGGTGGCTGTGAACTAGCTGCAGCGTGGGCTGCGGCGTATGCAAGCTGGTTGGACGGGCCGGCGACAAAGGTCTCGAACGTGTATCTCGAGTTCAACTGAGTGGACTCAGAACGACCGTCCTCCCGGGCGTGGCTGTCTGTCTCGAGGTCTCTCTGCGCGCCGGGGGATTGCTTTGTGTGAGTTGGTTCCGTCGCAGAGACCTTTGGGGCCTCCGGCCGGTCTGGGCTGGCAGTGTTCGCGCGTTTCGGCCGTGCTTCGCGATGTACTTGAGCCTCGGGTGGCTCTCGATCAGGAGCAAACTGGACCGAGAACTCGGCCGAGGCGTCGCTGCAAATCTCGTCGAGAACGAACTCCATATAGTTCGACTCGAACCACAACCTGACATAGGGATTGGGCGCCCGTAAAACGATTGTGTTGTCCTTGACACCGCAGCATTCGATTGGGCGCAGCCACATGTCGAAGTTCTGCTGACTGATCTTGCTGGACAAGCGGCTGAGGGCGTTGCCCCACAGCTCTGTCATTGTCGCATTCCTCACAACCTGATGCCCCTCGGTTAATGAGGAGTTATCCACAGGTTGTACCCCGTGTTCTGAATAAGTCACAAATCCCCTGCGATTTTTGATGGTTATGGCTGCATGACAATGTGGAAAACCGCTTGCTACCAGAGGTGGCTGCACAGCATCGGATAGAGGCAGCGAAAGGAATGACTGAAGCCATACGGAACCCTCCGGAGCAAGTTGTCAAGGTTAAACCCAATCCTACTTGTCCGGCCACTGGCTCGATCCCTGCTGCCAATGATGCCCGCGGAAAGGTCTCTCTAACAGACCGTTCGAGTTTTCAGCAAGGCCAAAAGCGCAGTGACTTCGGAACTCTTCGATCTCATTTCGCTCCCGCGCCCAGTGAGTTCTTGGTACTCCAAACGGGAGTGGCAGGCCCATACCCTGAGTTCATTTAACATACTGATATCAAACAACTTCAGGCGATAAAAAGGACCCCGATTGCTCTGGCCCGCGCGGTATCGGGGGCTGCGCAATGTCACAGTGGCAACGCTCGGCACTATGGGGTCTGGCGCGATTGCGTCAGGTTGTGGTTACCTTGGGGCGACTCAATGCTTGACACCAAAATAGCGGTCGGCTATCGATCTCCGTCCGCAGTATCCGGAGCGTAAGGCGTGAAGCGTACGTATCAACCCCATAATAAAAGTCGGAAGCGCACCCATGGATTTCGTGCGCGCATGCGAACCCGCTCAGGGCGTGCCGTTCTCAGGCGTCGTCGGTCGAAAGGGCGAAAACGTATCGCTGTGACGATTGCCAAGAAGTAGAAATCGCCCGGCGGTGGGCAACGCAAGGCGTGACGCTGAAGCAGTCCAGGAATTGCGTGGCACTTCTGCGGGACATCGCTTCCTCAAGGATATGAGGCTGCGCCGGCGGAGCGACTTTCTCGAGATACAGCAGACGGGAAAGGTCGTTCGCGGCAGGCATTTTTTAGTTATTGTCTCCCTTACGGCACCGCAGAGTATATCCCGCGGACGTATTGGTATCACTGTGAGCAAAAGGGTAGGCAAGGCAGTCACTCGGAATCGCCTGAAACGGCTGGTGCGGGAGTATGCACGTCGACATCCATCGATGACTCATGGGATAGATGTCGTTGTCGTGGCTAAACGCAGCGCCGCCACGCTGCAGAGTTACGACGAGGTAGCCGCCGAGTTGTCGTCGCTCCAACATCGCTTTGGCGTGCGAACGAGGAGTCGAAAATCGCGATGTTGAAACGATCTCTGATAGGTATAATCCGGTTCTACCAGCGATTCTTGTCTCCTCTCAAGAGGTCGCCCACCTGCCGATTTGTTCCCACGTGCTCGAGTTATGCGATCGAAGCCATCCGGAAACGGGGTGTAGTGGTTGGCTCGGTCAAAGCGTTTTGGCGTTTATTGCGGTGTAATCCTTTGTTTCCCGGCGGTTACGATCCAGTGGATCGTCCGGCCAGAAACTCCGATTCAGTGCTCGACAGCCGGTCGATTGGGAGACAGGGTTCTGTCGATGGTAAGTGGAACCGGTGAGTAATGCGCGTGAGCTTGTGAGTAATTGATGGAAGATCAGGGAAAACGTCTTCTGTTGGCTGTAGCGGCCGCTTTTGCGGTCCTATTAGTATGGGATTTAGCTTCAAAGAAGCTGTTCCCGCCACCCGAGCCCCCGCCAGGGGAACAGACGCCGGACCGTCCGAAGGAAGGCGGCGAGGGGCCGAGTAGGGGCGACTCAGAACCCTCGGGTGGTCCAGACTTGGCCGAGTCCCCAGGTGCCGCCAAGGTGGACAGGCCTTCGGGTCCACAACTTGACGGCAGCACGAGCAAAGAGCCAGCTGTGCGCCCCTCGGTTCACCAGCGTGGCGAAGAGCAGACCTTCGAGTTCGATTTTCCGAAATTTCGCGCTGTATTTACCAGTTACGGCGCGGCCTTGAAGTCGTGGGAGCTCAGCGGCGAGAAGTACTACGAATCGGTCGACGGTGTTGTGTCGCAGGTGGATCTGGTTCGCGCTGGAAAGAGCGAGGAGCTGCTGCCATTCAGGATTGGCTTTGCCGAGCGGGAGTGGTGGCCGGAAAAAACCGAGTGGCGCGGAAAACGAAAGAGCGACACTGAAATCGAGTTTACCTGGTCATATGTCAGCCAAGACGGATCAGGCGCAGCAGTGCCTGTCTTCGACCTGGTCAAGACATACGAGCTGTTTCCAGACGACTATTTGCTGCAGCTGACAATCGACGTCGTCAATAGGCGCGCCGATGACAAGGAAAAGCAGAGCCTTTACGTATCGCTGTACGGGTACCAAGATCCTGCCGAAGATACCGAAGGAGGGTGGACCCAAGTCGAGTCCTCGTGGAAAAGCACCTGCTACATCGATGAAGGACTCGCCGACTCGACGTTCCAGGATCTGGAGAAAGGGCCAAAGAAGCGCAAGGGAAGATTGCATTGGGGCGGGTTCAACCATAGCTATTTTGCGGTGATAGCTGCTCCCAAGGATGACACAGCAGCTCAGATGGGCTGCTATTCGTATGGTGTGGACGGGAAACCGGGTGTCATGAGGACCGATATCGTGTTTCCCGATGTCAAAATGCGGTTGGGAGGACCGGCAACGACGTACGTGCTCAGCGCGTATATGGGGCCGAAATACCTCGATAAGCTCGAGGACATTTCCCGCATCGTGGAACACGATACGCGCTTTGGCGAAGCGGTAGATATGGGCTATTTGGGCTTTTTAGCTCGCCCGATGTTGTGGTTGCTGCAGTGGTTTTACTCATTTGCGGGGAACTGGGGACTGGCCATCATCCTGCTGACCATACTGGTCAAGCTGGCCACGCTTTACTGGAACACGAAGGCCATTCGTTCGATGAGAAAGATGGCCAAGCTCAAGCCGCAAATGGAGGCAATCCAGAAGAAGTACAAGGATGATAAACAGCGCCAGCAGCAAGAAATAATGGGCCTCTACAAAGCTCACGGTGCCAACCCGGTGGCCGGGTGTCTGCCCATGTTTCTGCAGATGCCGATCTGGTTTGCCCTGTATCGCACTCTCATGGTTGCCGGCGAACTGTATCATTCGCCGTTCATTCCGGGCTGGATCGACGATTTAACAGCGGCCGATCCGTACTACATATTACCGATCGCCCTGATTGTAATGATGTTCTTGCAGGCCAAGCTGTCGCCGACAACGCCAGATTCGACCCAGCAGAAGATCATGATGTACGGTCTACCACTGACATTTGGCATTTTCGGTTTCTTCTTTCCTTCAGGACTCACTCTCTACATACTCACCAACACATTTCTTACTGCGCTGCACAACCTCTGGATGAATCATACGGATCCGTTAACCAAGACTCCATCGGGTGCAGCGGCGATAAAAGCAGGAGCGGGCAAAGCTGCCGTGAAGGCGAAAGCAGCCCGGGCAGACGAGGATGTCGGAGGCAATGGCGATTCGTGGTCTGGCGAGAAATCGGACGAACAGAAGTCGACGGTGTCAGGTTCTGATACGGTCAAAAAAAGCCGAAATCAAAAACGACGTCGTCGTGGTGACAAACGCAAGCGTGGCGGCAGCAAATAGATAGTGAGCTCTCACGCGGAGGCAAACGTAGTGATCGATACGGACACTCGTGATCTTGTCGAGGACGCGCGCGAGTTCTTGCAAGGAGTTCTCGACCGCATGGAGATTGCGGCACGAGTCAATGTCTCCGAGCAAGACGATAAGATCGTTCTTGATATCAAATGCAAAAACATCGAGCGCATTATTGGCCGACGAGGTCAGGTGATCGATGCTCTTCAACACCTAGTTGGCAAGGTTACGTATCGTGAGCGCGCGGGAATGCGTAGCAAGCCGATCGTAGTGGATGCCGGTGGTTATAGGCTGAAGCATATCGAGAGGCTGGAGTCGCTTGCGGAGCGGATGGGGCGGAAGGCGATCAAGACGCAATCGATTATCGAGCTCAGCCCAATGACTGCGCATGACCGCAGAGTCGTTCATATGGCGCTGGCGGATGTTGCGGGTGTGACGACACGCAGCGAAGGCGAGGGTGAAGATCGGCATGTACTGGTCGTACCGGTCGAGGGTGACAATGCCGGTGATAGTGTGGCCATGGAATAGGTCCTCGACCCGGCCCATCGGGTTCTCATCTGATGATCGCAGGTCGCCGTGATACGATTGCCGCGATTGCAACCCCGGCAGGCTCAGGTGGAATAGGAATCGTTCGGGTGAGTGGCCCGCAGGCTTCTCACGTGGTTGCCGCAATACTCGATCGCTCACCAGATAGTTTTCTCGATCGGCATCTGGTACTCGGGATAGCTCGCGATCACGAAGGTCGGCGTCTGGATGAAATCCTGGCTGTCGTCATGCGCGCGCCTGCCTCGTATACAGGCGAGGACGTAGCCGAAATTCACGGGCACGGAGGAATAATGAACATGTCCAGGCTTCTGCGGGCAGCAATTGAAGCAGGAGCCAGGCATGCTGAGGCGGGTGAGTTTACGCGTAGGGCCTTCCAAAACGGCAAGCTCGATTTGATACGTGCGGAAGCGATATCGGATGTTATTGCGGCGTCTAGTGAGCGAGCCTGGCGGCTCGCCCAGGCCCAGCTCGATGGTAGCCTCGGCAGCAAGGTGACTTCTCTTCGGGCACAGGCCACAGAGCTATTGGCAGAGGTTGAGGCCTGCATCGATTTTCCAGAAGAGGGAGAGCCATACCTGGACAATTCGGCAGTTGCTGAAAAAGCCACTCTGCTCGCCGATGAAATCTCGCTGCTGAGCAATACGTTTACTCTCGGCAAGGTACTCCGCGAGGGAATCGAAGTTGCTATCAGTGGCCCGGTGAATTCCGGAAAATCTAGTATATTCAACAGATTAATAGATAGAGAGCGGGCGATTGTAGATTCTCTGCCCGGGACCACGCGGGATTTTGTGGAAGCATCGGTCGTGTGGAGCGGTATTCAGGTAACTCTCATCGATACGGCTGGAACTAGGAAAGCCGAGAGCCGAGTCGAGCTACAGGGTATAGAACTGGGCAGGAAGAGAGCAGCCGAGGCGGACGTACTTCTGCATGTTCATAGTGCCGAGGAACCGATACCGCGGTCACTCCCTGTTACGGGGGGTCCACAGATGGAGTTACACATCGTCACCAAGGGCGACTTGCTTGACCGAGCGGAGACTCCGTTGCTGTTGACTTCGGCAAAAACCGGTGAGGGAGTTGAGCAGCTGAGACAGGCGATTCTTGATGCAGTATGTACTCGAGATACAGAGGCAAATGATGGACATATTGTGACAAGTGAACGCCAACGTGCGTTATTGGAGGCGGCAGCAGCAGGGTTCCGGCAGGCGTACCAGGCATTTGCTGCTCATGCACCAGTGGAAATAATGGCGCTAGAGATCCGGGAGGCGACGCAGCGATTGGCAGAGGTCATGGGTGAACGAGTCGGGGAGGAAGTTCTCGATCAGTTGTTCGGCCGATTCTGCATCGGAAAATGACGGCGCGTCGGTTCCCCTCATTCGATGGACAGTGTATGAGGGGCTATGATGGATGCTCCAAGTGATTGGGCCAGAATAGTAGAGGAGCTGGGCCAGACGAACTTACGCAGAAAGCTACGCACTGTGCGTGGGACTTCAGGGCGGACCGTCCAACTGGATGGTTCCGGAGTCCTGAACTTCTCCTCGAACAACTACATGGGATTCGCGGCTCATCCAGACTTGGCTGAGGCTGCGGAGAAGGCAATGCGCACAGCTGGTTTTGGCACAGGTGCATCCAGGTTGATTGTGGGAAATCATGAGCAGCATGAGCATCTGGAAAGCGAACTGGCAGCGTTTCACGGATGCGAGGCGGTGCTTCTATTCAATTCGGGTTACCAAGCAAACGTTGGGACAATCCAGGCTCTCGCGGATGATGGCGATGTCGTTTTCTCTGACGCTCTCAATCATGCCAGCATTATTGATGGATGTCGGTTGAGTCGCGCCAAGGTGATTGTTTACCCGCATGCGGATGTGGAGGCTCTACGACGCGAGCTCGCCAATCATGGTCAAGCTCGCCGGAAGCTAGTTGTCAGTGATTCGGTATTCTCGATGGATGGTGATCGGGCTCCACTGCGAAAGCTCGCACAGTTATGCGACGAATTCGGCGCTGTTCTCATGCTCGATGAAGCTCATGCCACGGGAGTTCTTGGACCGGGTGGACGCGGAGCCGCTGCCGAGGTGGGTATTCGTCCCCAGGTACACGTGGGAACATTGGGGAAAGGCTTCGGAAGTTTCGGCGCATACGTCGCCGGAAGTGAGCACCTGATTCAGCTTCTATTGAACAAAGCGAGAAGTTTTGTATTTACGACTGCTCTACCGGTTGGCGTTGTGGCTGCTACGCGTGCAGCATTGAGTTTGATTCGAAGCCCTGAAGGTGAGAAGCGGCGCAGGAGGCTGAGCGAGCGCATCGGTCGTTTTCGGCGAGGAATGGAATCGCTCGGGATGCTGGCTCCAGGGGCAGGTACCAGTCCAGTATTTCCCGTTGTTGTGGGAGATGAACAACGCACAATGGACTGCTGTGAATACCTGCTCGAACGCGGGATCTATGCTCAGGGAATTCGCCCTCCGACTGTTCCACGTGGAACGTCACGTTTGCGATTTGCGTTGATGGCGACTCATCTGGACAGGGATATCGATTTTGTGCTAGCAGAACTTGGCAAGATGGTGAGCGGCGGATTACTTGTGGCGGCGATTGGTGGGTGCCAATCGGAGCAAGCAGCGGCTCACCGATTTGGCCAAGAAACCCCGCGATGAAAGCATTTTTCGTCACTGGTACGGATACGGGGGTTGGCAAGACGACTGTGTCAACTGCACTACTGGCTGCTGCGAGCCAACGAGGCCTTCGAACCGCTTGTATGAAACCAGTAGAGTCGGGATGCAAACAAACCCTTGATGGACGTCTGCTACCGGTTGATGCCACCGAGTTGGCCGCGGTGGCAAGTATGAAACAGGATCTTGAGGCAGTTTGCCTCTATCGGTTTGCGGCACCTGTCGCACCGGGTGTGGCCGCAGAGAGAGCGGGTCGCACGATCGACTTTGAGCTGGTCAAGCGACGGTTCTCCACTTTGATAGCCATGAAGCCCGATTTCTTGCTTGTCGAAGGGGCAGGCGGCCTTCTTGTACCCATGGGTGCAGGGAGGATGATTGCTGATCTGATTGCGCTGCTCCAAATTCCCATGCTTGTTGTTGCAAGGCCTGGTTTGGGCACGATCAATCACACGTTACTGACAATAGCAGTTGCAAGGCAACACAGGCTTGATGTCGCTGGTTTGGTATTCTCATGCCAGGAACCCGATGGGGAACCGCTGGTCACATCCAATGTTCGTGAAATCACACGTGCCAGTCAGGTTCGATATTTGGGATGCCTTCCGCATCTGAGTGCAAGGACACTGACTGCGCTGGCCGAGGCAGCCGAGCGATCGCTGGAATGCTCGTTTCTGATGGGTTAACCCGGATTATTGAGCATGCCATCTGCTGCGGTCGCATCTACCGGGAAGTCGCCGGCGCGGGACATGGCGCGGGACATACTGCAGTATTAAGTAATCCGGCTAACTCGGTGAAGAATCTAGTCCAGGGGCGGCCGTCCAGGGGGACCCGGGATGGTTCCACGTCGATGGTTCCACGTCGATGGTTCCACGTGGAACATAGGGGTGGAACATAGGGGTGTTGGGAGCAGCGATGGGGCAGAGGTTATTGGCGATGCATCGAGACGATTGACCGAGTTCGAGGAGGGTTGCTGCGCAATTCGTAGGAGTGCCGCTTGACACCCCTAGGTAAGGCTACTTGGGTCCGGCCTTCCATCCCAATGACAAGTCCATCGGGACTGACTACATCTCGTCCGAGAGCGAGCCATCTGTCCAGGGAGAACGTTGCCCGTGAGACTGCAACGTCATAAGGAGAGAACAGCGGATCATCTTTATGGTGCTCCAGACGGTTGGCGATGGGAAGGAAGTTGGGCAGTGTCAACTCTCGCTTGACAGTGGCGAGGAAGGCGTACTTCTTGTTGACCGGTTCCAGGGCAGTCACCTGTATATCTGGCCGGAGAACTGCAATGGGGACACCTGGTAAGCCAGCACCACTACCTACATCAAGCAGCCGAGCGGTATGGGTTGGTAAATGCGGTACAACGGCCAGTGAATCCACAATGTGAAGTAGGACGAGCTCACGCGGATCGTCTGTGCTGGTGAGATTGTAGTGTTTCGACCATTTTTTTATTAATTGTAGATAGTTACATAGGATGTCATGTTGGGTGGATGCGAGTTGAACACCCAGTTGAGCGGCGCCATCGGACAGAGCAATTTCCCAGTTGCTCACAGTATTTTTTGCTCCAAGCCTTTGGGCTTGATGATCAGTGCTCCGGCCTGGGGGATGATCGTTGCTTCGACGTTCCTAGGAGCGGGGTATAGATCCGCCAGGACAGATTCGATGGTCGGCGCCCACTCGCAGTAACTTGGTGCGACTTGTTCAGGCTTCAAGCTTGAGACCAGTACGATCCGGTGACGAGAGGGGAGTCGGGGAGCCAGGCCGATTTCGTAGATCGCTTTGTTTACTGTATCAACCGGGCCAACTCCCTCGGGGCAATCGGCAGCAATGACAATCGTTCCGCCGTCCTCAAGCAACTCTGCCGCGGCAGCCACCAGCTTGGACGCTTGATAGAGGCTTCCGGTCATTGGCAGGTTGTCGGAGACAATGATGAGCTCAGTTCGAGGAGAAGTGACGGAGTAGAATGGTGCGCAAAGGGTAGCGCCGGCTCGGAATGCCTGAAACATATCGCCTGCCACGGCAGCTTGAGGGCAGTCCTGGCTGTCAAAGACCACGTTGAGCAGAAACTTCTGCCCGGGAAGCATGGCGACAGCCTCTTCGAGATCGTCACGACACGGGTTGCCATCGACCACGCCGGACCGAGAGCCAGGCTGAGTTTTTAATTGGTGATTGATACGGATTTCTCGGTTTCCTCCCAGTCCTGGGAAGATGGCCTTGCACCCGGCTCCGTAGCCCGCGAAATAGTGTGGTTTGATGCGTCCTGTTGCAATGAGCCAGTCGCTTTCGACGACACAACGGTGAATACGCACAGGAGTTCCGCGCTGTGTTTTCCCGACCGAAACAAGGTGGCGATCGTCTTGGGCGTTGTGGTTGATGATGGTTGCGCGGGCCCAAAGATCAGCTCCGATGCCCAATTGCTCGATTCGACACGGGCCGTGGGTACCATTCGCAATGGCGATAGAGAGCTGAATATCATCGGGCAGGCGGGCGAGCAAAGCCCGCAGCATGGCGTCTCGCGGCTCGTCACGGGTGGTGTCACTCACTGCAATAACGACCCGATCGCGAGGGTGTACTGCATCTTCCAGGAGTGGCGCCGCCACAGGCTGTGCCAAGGCTCCATCCAACAATTTGGTCAGTGATATGGGTTGGCCGCCAGCTGGGGCATGCACGACGGCGGCATTGATATTGGGTTGCAAGCGCAAGACATACGGTTGCCGCCCATAGGGAAGCTGAATGAGTTGTGAGGTCACGAGCGGTCGATTCGTGGTGCCGTTTGCTGGAAGACGCAATCGGGATGGACTAAGATTCCGAGATTATACGACCGTGGAAGGTCGCCATACAGCGAGAGTTTCATTGAGCGTATGCGCTCTACACTAGGGAAGAGGCAGCCAGGTGGCCAAGCAAAGTTTGCTGCTGGTCGACGGCGATGCTCGTAGTCTGCGCGTTTTAGAGGTCTCCTTGAAGAAGGCCGGGTTCAATGTAACGACGGCCGTCAATGGGAAGGATGCCCTCGACAAGGTGCAAACAGCAGAGCCTGACCTAATCATTTCCGACACCAACATGCCGGAGCTGGACGGGTATGCACTCTGTGAGGAGCTGAAGACGAACAGTGAATGGGCTGACATCCCGTTTATATTTTTGACGAATCAGACGTCCATCGAGCACAAGATTCGCGGTCTCGAGCTTGGAGTGGAGGACTACCTCACCAAACCCATCTACATCAAGGAAATCCTTACTCGAGTACGGATACTGCTGCAAAAGCGGCAACGCGCCCAGATCGAAGCCAAGCGGGACAGCAAGACCCGTTTCTCTGGGCGATTGTCCGACATGGGTGTCATCGATCTTATCCAGACCATCGAAGTCAGTCGAAAATCGGGATTGATTCATCTTCTTTCGAGCGACGGGCAACGCGCGGACCTCTATTTTCGCAGTGGGAAGGTCATTGATGCGGAGGCTGGACGCCTACAGGGGGAGGATGCTGTTTATCGGCTGCTCACCTGGAGCGACGGTGATTTCGAGGTCGTATTTCGCAACGTGCGGCGTAAGGACGTTATCTCGGTTTCCACCCAAGGGCTGCTCATGGAGGGGATGCGTCGCCTCGATGAGTGGGAGCGTTTGCTCGAGCAATTGCCAGTGCTTGATGCTCGCTTCGAGGTAGACACGCAAGAGCTGGCTGCACGTCTGTCCGAGTTACCTGACGAGCTCAATACCATCCTCAAGCTCTTCGATGGGCAACGCTCGCTGATGGGAATTCTCGATGCCAGCGATAGCGGGGATCTCGAGTGCCTCGAAGTCATTACCAAGTTGTACTTTGAAGGTCTCATTATCGAAGCGGAGCAAGATCAGGAGGCTCCTGATAGTCCTATTGGAGGGCCGCAGGGGTCCATGGAATTACTTCCCACACTAGTAGACAGCGATGCCGAATCCTCGGCTCATTTCGAGCACCATGCGGTTCCTGACGAGCTCGCGGCCAATGACATTGGCATGAAGTCGCGGTCCGGTCACAGCTATCCTGATATTGATGGCACAGCGGTAGCTCGCGAGATTCCTGTACCGAATGCGCAACTTCGCCAGGCGGTTTCGAGCCAGTTGCAGGTAGCCAAGCCCTCAAATTCGTCATCGGCCGCGAATGATGACCAGCGGCCAGCCATCACCCAATTGCCTACGCGGGTGAATCTCGACGATGACGGAGACTTCGACGGCGATACTCCTCTACCTGAACCGCGGGAGTATGAGTACAGCGATGAAGTGCCGAGGATCCCAACGAACGTCATCTCGTCTGAGGGCGCTGAAGTAGCCAGTGCATCCGGGGAAGTGAAGGTGAGCGAGTTTGCAGTCGAGGAATCAGATCCTGCCCGCGAATTGGTGACGATCGTGCCCCAAAGAGGCGACGGAGAGCGTGAAGAGGTCGGGGAACCGGAGGAAGACGCGGCGACCTCTGAAGAAGAAAGTGCCCCCAGCGAAAGTTTGGCCGACAATTTGACCGACAGTTGGCCGCCGAATCAGCCTGAAGAAACCCAGGAGGCTGAACAGACTGCTCAAGAGGACGCGATCGAGACGGTAACCCATGGCAGCGACGCCGGGCCCATCTTCGATCCAGCGGATACTCTCCGTTTGCCGACTCCTCGTTATCCACTTGTGGCCCCCAGGGACCCATCACCCCGTGTCGGCCGAATGGCGGTGATAGCCATTGCAACGGCGGCAGTATTGGGGACTCTGATCGGTTTGTTCGTGCGTTGTGGCGAGACCGATGACGTGTCTTCTTCAGAGGTCGCCGTGTCAGGGGACGATCGCACTGCTGCACTAAACACGAAGGCACCGGAGGATGCGGCTATCGTGCGGCAGATGGTTGTGCCGGAGGATGTGGCGGACGGCGGCCGTGTTATCGAGGAATCTTCCGTCGATTCCGGCACCTCGAGTATATCTGCTGGCCATGGTGCCGAGATGGATGCAGCGATTCGAAAGGTATCCAGCCCAGAGCAGAGTTCATCGGAGCCGCAAGTGCCGATCAACGCCTCCGCGCCCAAAACTAGCGAGTCGAAGGGTTACAAAGAGTACTTTGCGTCCGCGCGGCGCGCCTATGACAGGAAGCGGTTCGAAGAGGCGCTTGGGCTGCTCGACAAGGCGCTGGCGGAGAGGAAATCTGCGCGTGCTCTCACGATGAAGGCCGATGTTTTGCTGGAAACAGGTAAGCAGGACGAGGCCCTAGGAGTGGTAGATGACGCGGTTCGCATCAGTCCAGAGTATGCTCGCGCGTGGCTCATCAAAGGACAAATCCATCACGCACGAAAAGAAGAGGCGCAGGCAGACGTAGCGTTTCGCAGGTTTCTCCGGCTTAAACCCAGTGGTCGCGATGCCGATTATGTGCGCATCTTGCTCAACTTATGAAACCCGAGCCATGTAGCGGCATTTGGCGTCTCATGGTTTGTTGGCGGAAGACATGCTGATTTTAGGTCTGGAGAGTTCATGTGACGAGACTGCGGCAGCTGTTGTGAAAAATGGGCGTCGCATTCTGTCCGATATTGTGGCCTCGCAGTTCGAGATACACGCACCGTATGGTGGAGTTGTTCCAGAATTGGCGTCGCGGGCTCATGTTGTACACATCGTGCCCATACTGAGCGCTGCTCTGGAAAGCGCTGGTGTGACCCTTGACGAGATCGATGGCGTTGCAGTGACGCAGGGACCAGGGTTAGTGGGCGCTCTGCTGGTTGCCTTGCAGGTTGGCAAGGCGATTGCCTACGCTCGTGATATACCGCTGGTTGGGGTGCACCATCTCGAGGGGCATCTCAACGCTGTGTATCTCGAGGACGATGCTCCCCCGTTCCCCCATCTGGCACTCGTTGTTTCGGGTGGACACACCTCGCTGTTACGAGTGAATGATCACAGCGAGGTGATCGAACTCGGGGCGACTCGGGACGATGCTGCGGGAGAGGCATTCGACAAGGTCGCCAAGCTGGTCGGATTGGGGTACCCGGGTGGAGTCGCCATTGATCGATTGGCCAGGGAGGGCAATCCCGAGGCTGTGCCTTTGCCGCGGGCGATGACAGCGAAACACACCGCGGATGATTTTTCATTCAGCGGCCTCAAAACCGCCGTGCTCAATCACGTTCGCAAGCACGGTGTGCCGGAAGGTCGCTCCCTCGCGGATTTATGCGCCAGCTTCCAGGCCACAGCGGTGGAGGTTCTGGTGCGCAAGACGCGCAAGGCCGCGCGCCGGCAGCGACTCCATCACGTTCAGATATGTGGCGGAGTTGCGGCCAATTCACTTCTGCGCTCCGAGATGCGTCGCGCCGGGGAAGAAGATGGTTTTGATTTGTATGTTCCGCCGCCGAAGCGTTGCACCGACAATGCTGCAATGATTGCGGCTGCGGGCTATTATCGGTTCGAGCGGGGCGAGCGGGCTGGTTGGGATCTCAATGCCAGTGCGAGTTTGCCCCTGCCCGGACCCAAAGCATGAGCGAGCCGTTTCCCGCTCCGCGCGATCTTTTGCGCAAGTACGGCCTGCACGCAAAGAGGTCTTGGGGACAGAATTTTCTTGTAGCTGAACGGGTTTATCGCGCCATTGTCGATGCTGCAGTCGATAGTGCCGAGGCCTGGATTGTCGAGTTCGGAGCTGGCCTGGGGACACTGACCATGCGTCTTGCCGAACGGATTCCCGAAGGCAAGTTGCTCGCGGTGGAGCGAGACCGCGACATGGTTTCCGTGTTGCGGGCAGAGCTGGGTCAGCTCGAGAATGTTGAAATTGTTGAAGCGAATGCGTTGACGTATGACCTGTCGATGGTGGCTCGGTGGCGAGGAGAGCCGATTGCTGTCTGCGGTAATCTGCCCTACCATATTGCGTCACAGATCTTGGTTCGCATTGTTGCTGCCCGCCACCATTTGACCCACGCAGTGTTGATGTTGCAGCGAGAAGTAGCCAACCGTCTCCTGGCCGAGCCAGGAACCAAGGAGTATGGTTCGCTCGGTGTGTTGGTCGCGACCTACAGCGACGTATCGAGCATTTTAAATGTCGATGCGCGGGCCTTCGTCCCTCGTCCCAGAGTGGATTCGACTGTGGTCCGGCTTCAGATGCTTCCGGGCGGCGAGTCGCGCGTTCCTATCGCTGAGCACGCGCATTACAACCACGTGGTACGGACTGCTTTTCGACAGCGGCGGAAGAGTCTTCGCAACGCGTTGCGAGCATGCTTTGACGTGGCCGATGTGGAAAGGGCTCTCGAGCAGGTACAGATCGAGGGGATGCGGCGTGGCGAAACCCTGTCGATTGCAGAGTTTGCCCGGTTGGCTGCGGCCCTGCCACGGAGGAATCAGGATGCCTGAGCTGCCCGAGGTTGAGACTGTACGACTTACTCTCGCGCCGGCGGTGGGCATGCAGGCCATTGATGTTTGGACCAGCGGAATGCCTCTTCGGCTCAATCAACCGGTGGATGCGACCGGGCTGCGCGACGCGGCATATCGACGCCGCATAGAGGGGGTTCGCCGCCGGGGCAAATATCTGATCATCGACTTTGTCGGAAGTCCTCGATCGGTGTTGGTCCATCTCGGCATGAGCGGCAGGCTACGTCTAGTGAAGTCCAGCGCAGAAATGCCTCGCCATACTCATGTCGTATTTCACCTCATTGGTAAGGGAAAAAAGCGCCAGCTGAGATACACAGACCCGAGACGATTTGGTCAGATTTCGCTGCTCCAGCGAGATGCGGAGAAAGAGCACCCTTCGTTAGCTCAGCTCGGTATGGATCCGCTGCTCGAAGCACTGACTGGAAATTGGCTGTACCAGCGTACCCGGTACAGCCGGCAGCGTATCAAGACGTTTCTACTCGATCAGAGTGTGATCGCTGGAATCGGCAATATATACGCGTCCGAGGCTCTGTGGCAGGCGCGCATTGCTCCGTCGTTGCGCACGCATCGTCTCAGTCGGCAGCGCGCCCAGCTGCTCGCCGAGGCTGTGCCGATGGTGTTCCAGCATGCTCTGAACCACGGTGGCACAAGCCTGCGCGACTTTGTGGATGCCGATGGAGTATCTGGAAGCCATTCTGGGTATCTGCGAGTATATGGTCGGGAAGGCGAGCCATGTCTTCGCAGGTCATGCGGTCATGCAATCCGCCGAACAGTGATACAGGGCCGGGCCACCTTCTATTGCCCAGTCTGCCAAAAGCGCTAGCCCTGTGCGAATTCTGTAGGCTTACGCAAATAACGCCGCCGGTACAAAGCCTGGGCAAAAGGACCCAAGGAAAAGCAACCCAGGTAGGTCTCAGTTGTCACCAGCAGTGGGGAACCTGCGGTTTACCTTGACGGTTTGTTTGCCTACAGGCAAATCCATGGGGTACTGTCATGGCGCATCAACCGGCGGCATCTGTCTCATACGAGCATGCGCAACGCACAAAGCCAGGGGCGGTGATGCTTCGCGAGGAAGCCGACGAAGCCCTGATGATTCACTATCAGAAGGGAGATGTACGGGCCTTCGAGATCCTGCTCGAGCGGCACCGCAAGCCTATCTACAACTTCATCTTTCGCTTCGTGGGCTCGCGGGATGTGGCCGAGGATCTTCTACAGGAGACATTCTTACGGGTCATTAAAGGTGCGGCTAACTACCAACGCAAGGCCAAGTTCACGACATGGCTATACACGATTGCTCGGAACCTATGCGTTGATCAGAGCCGTCGAAAGAAGCACCGCAAAGCTGCCTCGCTCGACCAGCCGATGACCAAAAGCGAAGACAGCGGCACCTTGATGGATGTCATTCCCGGCAAGGAGATGCCCTCTGATCGCAAGGCGGTGAGCCGCCAGCTACACCAGACCATTCACCGAGCTCTCGCCGCTTTGCCCGGCGAGCAGCGAGAAGTATTCCTCATGCGCGAATTCTTGAACATGCCGTTCAAACAAATTGCTGAAATTGTTGGGATACCTGAAAATACGGTGAAAAGTCGAATGCGCTACGCTCTCGAGAAGCTGCGGCTGGAACTCGAGGAATACAAGGATATGGCCAAGGCTCTTCCGTAACCTATCCTGTAGACTTACGTGTAGAAGACAGAGCGCTCAATCATGCCGCCCTCAAAAGACACAGACGAGCTCGGGACCGACGCCAGTGCGTCGTTGCTTGTCGATTTACTCTACGGCGAGTTTGACGGGGATGCCGAAGTCCAGGCGCAGGAGCGAGTTCGCGACAATGCTCAGCTGCATGGCGAATACGAGTCTTTGCTCCAGTTGCGCGCGATGATGCGGGAGCTGCCGGCCGAAGAGCCATCGCAGGCAGTAACCGCCAAGTTACTCCATGCCGCAGCCATTTATGCGCCCGCCACTGCGGGTGCCGTCGAAGCCGACGTCGCTATCGGCAGCCGTCTGGGGGCCTGGATCAAGCGCTACTTCCGTCCGGTCGCTCTATATCCTGGGCTCGCCGCAGCCACGTCTCTCCTGTTGGTGGCCAGCGTAGCTGGCGTGCTCTATGTTTCCGGCCGCACCGATTTGGCCGGACCAGAGGTCACGGCACAGGCTCGCGACTCCGAATCGGTCATGGTCAAATCTACCGCATCAGATCCATCGAGTGGTCTCAGCGCGTCTGCCGGGCTCGGCAAGGGCGACAAGTCTGTAGCAGAGGCCCCGACAGCAGCACAGATTGAAGCACAGATCGCTACCACGGGGTCAAGTAGTACCGACGAGGAGTCGCGGAACCAAAACATCGAGCTGCGCCAACAGATGCAGAGTGAGAAATCAAAGCGAGTCCGAGAACAGGGAGGGGCCTTCGCTCCCGCGCCCGCTACGGAGACAAAAGCACCACAAAAAGGACAATCGCGTCCCGGCGCAGCTGGCAAGGGGAGTCGAGATCGAGGGGCGGGCGGTTCGCCTTCTGATGCGGTCGCGATCGAGTTGGAACAGAGAAAGCTCAAACCGATACTCGATGCAGACGAGGACGGAGCTGATGGGCCCAAAAAACCACCTGACGAGGATTCTGACACAGCTGGTCAGAAAAAGGCCAATGTATCCAGCGGACCCTACTCCGATGATGGGGAAGCGGCCCGGGTTCAATCTCTGCACAGAGAGGCCCAGGATGCCGCAAGAGGAGACGATTGCGGGTCAGTCGGTCGTATCGGTCAGCGGATTCGTTCTCTCGATCCTGGATATCATCGCGACGTCTTTTTGCGCGACAAGGCTTTGGTCAAGTGTTTCAGGTATATAGACACTGACTGAGCATTCCATTATGCGGATTCTGGTAATACTCGACCGGCTCGATTTACTGGATTTATCTGGTGATACGTCGTACGCCCTGATGCTCGAGGCGGCCCGGCGTGGCCATGAAATCTGGACGTGTGAAGTTGGCCATCTCGGCCTGGAACACGACGATCCCATTGCCGACGCCCAGCTTACACAGGTGCGTGCCGCACAGACGCCACAAGAAGCGTTTGCATGCGAACCCCGAACATTGATCCCTCTGGATGCGTTCGATGTCGTGCTCCTGCGCAAGGACCCTCCGGTCGACCAGGCCTATCTACAGGCGACCTGGCTGCTCGAACGGGCTCGCGGGCGGACCGTACTCGTCAACGACCCCCGAGGACTGCGCGAGCTCAACGAGCATTTGGCAGTCCTGGACTTTCCCGAACTCACACCCCCGACAATCGTTACGCGTAGCCAGAAACGATTGATGGAGTTCTTGAAAGAACAGGGTGGAGCTATCGTCGTCAAGCCTATCGAAGGCCACGGTGGGGACGGTATATTCCTTGTGCGTACAGGCGATCCCAATGTGTCGTCTATATTCGAGACATCAACTCACCACGGTCGGGCATGGACGATGGCCCAGCGTTACCTTCCCGAGGCTGTCGAGGGAGATAAGCGCATTCTCCTTGTCGATGGAGAGCCGATCGGTGCTCTTCTGCGTGTTCCGCCAGAAGGCAATGCAAGGGGGAATCTACATGTTGGAGGCAGGCCCGAGAGAGCCGGGCTCGACTCGCGCGACGAAGCGATCGTCCGGGCAGTAGCGCCCATGCTCGAGTCGTATGGGCAAGTCCTTGTAGGCCTGGATGTCATTGGAGGTCGGCTTACCGAGATCAATATCACGTCTCCAACAGGGATTCGGCATATCGAGGCGATTGAGCACCGCAACGTAGCCGCGCCGGTGATAGACTCTCTGGAGCGCAAGGCTGCTGCACTGCGTTAGAGTCTCCCCTGATTGCACCAATAGGGCGAGAGTCGAGTCTCTGATTCTTGATTTGCTCGCGCTATAATCCTTGTGATGGAGACAGAACTCAGCCTGGAGCTCATCCAAAAGCTACCCAAAACGGATCTCCATGTTCATCTCGATGGCAGCTTGCGGCTTGAGACAGTTACTGATCTCGCTTGCAAGCAGGGCGTCAAGTTGCCCACCGAGGACAGTGAGGAGCTTTTTCGGCTGATTTATGCGGGTGAGGTCTGCAATTCGCTCGAGGATTATCTCAAGGCGTTTGACATCACATTATCAGTGCTTCAGACCGAGGAGAGTCTCGAGCGAACGGCATTCGAGTTGGCTGAGGACGCCTGGAACGAGGGGGTTCATCACATCGAGGTCCGTTATGCACCCATGTTGCATACGCGCAAGGGTTTGCGGCTGACCACGGTAGTAGAGGCTGTACTGCGTGGGTTGCGCATGGCCAAGCGAATGTACGGCATTCGCTACGGGCTGATCTTGTGCGGGATACGTTCGATGAGTACCGAGTCATCGCTGCGCATGGCTGAGCTCTGTCTCGCATTCAAGAATCGCGGTGTCGTGGGCTTTGATCTGGCTGGCTCCGAGGTCGACAACCCGGCTGCACTTCACCAGAAGGCGTTTCAGCTGATTTTGAGCAACAACATCAATTGCACAGCGCACGCTGGCGAGGCATATGGCCCCGAGTCGATCGCTCAGGCCATCCACAAGTGCGGAGCGCATCGCATCGGTCATGGCACCCGGCTGATCGAGAACGGCGACCTGCTCAACTACGTCAATGACCACCGTATTCCTCTGGAAGTCTGTCCATCCTCTAACATTCAGACCAAGGCGGCCGCGACCTGGGAAGCCCATCCGATCGATTTCTTTGTCGACTATGGCTTGCGGGTCACGATAAATACCGACAATCGACTGATTACAGATACTACTGTGTCCAAGGAGTTGTGGCTCTGTCACAAGCACTACGGCTGGTCTCTGGACCAGATCAAAGAAATCTTGATCGCCGGTTTCAAGAGCGCATTCATCTCGTATAGAGAGAAAGCGGATCTCCTTAAAGAGATCACAGCTGAACTCGGAAAGTTTCAGGTGCCAAACGACGCCGAGGTGTGGCAAGCGGGTCCGGACAGGCATCTCAATGCCCCTCCGGTGCAGGTGAGCGACGCCGGTTGTGCGACAGCAGCGCCTCAACCAGCTCCCGACCCTGTGCCGGTCACTGACATCATCCGCTGATTACCCGAGCAGAGATGGCAAGGCTCCAGACGCACAGGGTATTCAATATCTGCACGATCTTGGCAGGTCCAAAGACTCCATGTGCAGAGAATTTTGTATCCGCCATACAAGGTAGCTTGTATGGTGACCACCGCATTATGATACGATGGAAGGCGGGTGACTATCAACGAACGCAGAGAACGTTTCAGGCCGATCATCGACACGCATTGGCCCAGTCTGTTCAACTTCGCATTCCGCATGGCTCTCGATCGTGCGCGAGCGGCAGAGATCGTCGAGGAGTGCTTTCTCCGGGCGTATATCGGGGCGGATGACATGCCTCAAGAGCCGGAACGAGCCGAAAGCTGGCTGTTTCGGATCTGCAGTCACGTCCTCGACCAGCGCTTGCCACGCAATCCCGAGGTCAGTTTCGATCTACTCGACGAGACCTTGCGCAGCGAGGCAACCCGTACGGACGTAGTTCGCTCACTCACAGATCCACAGCGCGACTTCATGCTCTGGGAGATGAAACAGGGTTGCATGACCTCGGTGATCAACTGCCTTTCGCCCGGTGAGCGAGCGGCTTTCGTGATGGCCACGATCCTCAAGAGAACCGACGATGAAGCGTCGAAGGTTCTCAATATCAGCAAGAGTGCGTACAAGGTTCGGCTATCCCGTGCACGTAAGAAGATCACCGATTACCTGGCGCCGCGTTGCGAGCACGTAGATCCGCTCAATCCGTGCCGATGTCCGGCGCGAGTGGGCGTCGCGTTGCGCAAGGGATTTATTCGCTCGACCGGTGAGGTCAATCTGCGCAAGAAGCAGGTGGCACCGTTTGGGCGATACGGGGCTGGACCGGACAATGAAGATGCTCCGCTGCGCGATGTGGTGGCCATCTACGGCAATCTGCCTCAGCCCGATCCACCGGAAGGGTTCGCCGAGCAGTTGATGGCCAAGCTCGATAGTGGCGCCTGGGACAAAGTCCGCGAGCAGAAAGAGCGCCAACAGCGTTGAATCATACGCCTGCTTTGACGCTCCTCGTGTTCGAAACGCCGGAATCGACCGATCGAATGGCCATCCGCCCCGTTCGGTCATAACTCCACTTCGCATTGCTTGACGGAGCCCACACCCGCACGAACATGTACGTGTGCAGGGATCTGTCTCAAGTTGAGGCATTGCTGTGCATTTCTGGCGTGACGCATAGCGTTGACGGGCCCTTTGTCGAACCTTCGGGGGAGCCCGATTCGGGTAGTTGCATTGCTCGGGGAGAGTGACAGGACTGTTGCCGAGCCGATAGGTGATGTTGGGACACGACTGCTGCAGGGATCGCGGTGTGGCCATACTCTGCGCCGGCGGGCCAGTCTCATTATTTGAATTAAGTCCCTTTTTCGTATCTACTCAGGGGCCTGCAGCGGTTTCTAACAGGGTCATACTGCTCACAGCAGAGTGGACGTTTTTTTCCGGCAACAGAGTCAACAAGGAGCTTAACTGATGCATGTATCGACCTCGAACCAGCCAGATGGTCGCGACAAGCGGTATTTGGTCATCGGACTGTCAATGAGTCTTTGGGTTGCGAGTGCCTGTGACATCAACGACGTTGGGCAGAATGAGACCCCCGATCCTCCTCCCAACCCACTGACGCTGCAGCTATTGCATGCTGCGGATCAAGAAGGAGGAATTGAAGCCATCGCCGATGCTCCTCGTTTTTCGGCCGTTCTGGACACATTGCGGGGCTTGAATCCGAGCCGGACGCTGGTTGTCTCTTCCGGCGACAACTACATTCCCGGTCCGTTTTTCACCGCCAGCGAGTTTATCGACGTGGGTGGAGGCGGTCGAGGAGACATCAATCTGCTCAATGCGATGGGATTTCAGGTCTCGGCGTTTGGCAACCACGAATTCGATTTCGGATCGGCCGTCGTGGCGGACTTGATAGCTGACGATTCACCAAAGTATTCGGGCACAGCGTTTCCATTTCTCAGCTGCAATATGGATTTCAGCGGATCTTCCAGCTTGAGCGGCCTAGTTGTCGAAGATGGCCAGGAAGCCAGCGAAGTTCCCAATAGCATTGCCAGGAGCACAGTGGTGACGATACTGCGCCAGAAAGTCGGCATTATCGGTGCCACGACGCCGACCCTGGCCAAGATTTCCTCACCTGACGCCGGCATTGTAATCAGCCCAGAAGACGACACAGACAACGCAGCCCTGGCCGGCGTTATTCAAGGTTGTGTCGACGAACTAACTAATGCGGGGATCAACAAGATCATCTTGCTCGCCCACATGCAAAACCTCGCCATCGAGGAGGCGCTTGCTCCGTTGCTTTCCGATGTCGACATCATCGTGGCTGGAGGTTCGAATACCATCCTAGCCGACGACGACGACGTGGCGCGGGGACTGCGAGCTGGCGATACTGCCGTGAAGTCCTATCCGATCCAGCTGACGTCGGCTTCCGGCGAGCCGGTGTTGGTGGTCAATACCGACGGCAACTACCGCTATGTGGGTCGGCTTGTGGTCCAATTCGACCCACAGGGCGTGATCGATCTCAATAGCCTCGACCCCAAGGTGAATGGCGCATATGCCACCGACGACGCCGGTCTGGTCAATGCGAAAGCGGCTCTCGAGCTAGAGGAAGATCTGGAGCCGCTGGCCAGTGTCAGCAACATTGTTGGTATGATCAGTGCCGTTATTCTCGAGCGCGACGGAACCATCCTCGGCCACACCAACGAGTATCTCAACGGCAGTCGCCAGTTTGTGCGCACCGAAGAGACCAACCTGGGCAATCTCACCGCCGACGCAGATCTCGAGGTGGCCAAACTGGTGGACAGTCAGACTCGGATCGCGATCAAGATTGGCGGTGGCATCCGCGCCGATATCGGTGTGGTCGTGTTTCCACCCGGCTCGACCGATCCCAATGACGTCCAGAAGTTGCCACCGCAAGCCAATCCCGCTGCCGGCAAACTGGTCGGACAGATTTCTCGGCTCGATATCGAGAATGCGCTGCGCTTCAACAACGGCCTGGTTCTGCTCACCCTTACTGCGACACAGCTAAAAGCGGCCATGGAGCACGCCGTGGCCAAGAGTGTGGGCGATGCTACGCCGGGTCAGTTTGCTCAGATCGCCGGCATGAGATACAGCTTCGATCCGGCGCAAGCCGTCGACTCACGCGTGCGAAGCCTGGCCATTTATGACGGCAACACGCATGAAGAAACAGTGGTTGAAGCTGGCAGCATTGTCGGTAATCCGGACCGCACGTTCCGCGTCGTTGTGTCCAGCTTCCTGGCCGACTGCAATCCAGAATGCGGCGATGGCTATCCATTCAAGGATGTGCCGAAGCAAGCTATCGTCAAGACGGACGATCCAGCTCCTCCCCCGGCCGGACAGGAGCTGTTCGCCGACTTTGGCACCGAGCAGCATGCTCTGGCCAAGTTTCTCAAGGATAACTTCCCCGACGAGAACTCGCCCTTTGCCACGCCGGATGTTCCTGCCACGATGGACGAGCGAATCCAGGATCTCAGTCGCAAGACCACAGATACCGTGATCCCGTAAGCAGGCCGAGCCACAGGCCAAAGGCCTGTGGCGGTCCAGTTCAGTGACTGACGCCGTCAGGTCCCACTTCCCAAGTCATCCCCGAGTACAGGAGCTTCTTGAGGTCGCCCTTGCCCTGTATCTCGGTCGCCGACGCGATCTGTGCCGTGGCCAGGTCGTCGTAGGCAGTCTTTTCGTGCGACCGGAATACACCGACTGGAATGGGAAACTCGGGGTGCTGCATCAGGGTCAGCATGTGCGCATAGGTCGACGGTGCTTTTTCGTCGTGGATCAGGAGCTCGCTTTCGGGCACCTGGCCTGGCCCGTCGCCAACTTCGACCACTTCCGGATAAAAACTGCTCTTCATGCGGATACCCAGCTCTTTGTTCTTGCCAAAGATCAGCGGCTTGCCTTGCTTGAGCACCAGTTGCCGGGCCGTCTTGTGCTTCTTTTCAGTGACCTCGTTCCACACTCCGTCGTTGAACACCGGGCAGTTCTGCAGGATCTCGATCAACGCCGCACCTTTGTGCGCATGGGCACGGTTCAGCACATCCATGAACAGCTTGGCATCGGTATCACCCACGCGGGCCACGAATGTGGCATTGGAGCCGATGGCGAACAAAAGCGGATTGACCGGGTGGTCGATCGATCCGAGTGGTGTGGATGGCGCCTTGGTGCCGAGCAGAGACGTCGGCGAATACTGACCCTTGGTCAAGCCGTAGATCTGGTTGTTGAACAGGAGGATCTTCAGATCCACGTTGCGCCGGAGCGCGTGCATCAGGTGGTTGCCGCCGATGCTGAGACCATCGCCGTCCCCCGTGATCACCCATACCGAGAGGTCGGGGCGAGCTACTTTGACCCCGGTTGCGATAGCGGGCGCACGGCCGTGAATGCTGTGGAATCCGTATGTATTCATGTAATAGGGGAAGCGACTCGAACAGCCGATCCCCGATACGAATACAGTGTCTTCTCGCTTGACCCCGATCGTAGCCAACGTGCGCTGGACCGTGGCCAAGATGGCGTAGTCACCACAGCCCGGGCACCAGCGGACGTCCTGGTCCGATTCGAAGTCTTTCTTGTTCAGCTTGATCGCCAACTTGCCATTGCCAGATGTATTCTGTGTTTGGCTTTTTTTCGCTGCAGCGGTCATTCTATTTTTCTTTTCGGGTTTTTCTTCTTGTTTGTGACTCGAGAAGCAAACAGCTCGATAGTCGAACGCTTTTCATGCGTGCGTGCGGGCCTCTGTCCGGGCCGAATCGCTGCTGAGAATACGTCGAACAGCGTCGACGATTTCTCGCACTTTGAAGGGCTGCCCCTGGATTTTGTTCAATCCCTTGATGTCGATGAGAAAACGCGCACGCAACACCATGCTCAGCTGTCCCATGTTGAGTTCGGGGACGAGTACTTTTTCAAATCGTCCGAGCAGAGGCTCGAGCCGGGGATTGAGGGGATGAATATAGCGCAAATGGACATGTGAGACCCGTTTGCCCTCATTGTGTAGAATCTCTGCGGCCTGGCGAAGAGCACCGAACGTGCCGCCCCAGCCGACGATGAGAACGTCGCCCTCTTCGTCGCCGACTAGATCCAGCGGACCCATATCATTGCTGACTCGGTCCACTTTCTCGGCCCGAATGCGGGTCATGCGTTCGTGATTGCTCGGATCGTAGGAGACGTTGCCGGAATGGAAATCCTTTTCCAGCCCGCCGATGCGGTGTTCGAGACCCGGGGTGCCGGGAATCACCCAATCGCGGGCCAGGGTGTCGGCATCGCGCCCGTACACTTGATATCCCTCGGGGTCGGTGCGATACGTGACCGGCATCGTGGGCAGGGCATTAACATCGGGCAGGCGCCACGGTTCGGCGCCGTTGGCCAGATAGCCGTCGGTGAGCAGGATGACTGGGACCATGTACTTGGTCGCGATGCGAGCTGCCTCGATAGCGCAGTAGAAGCAATCGCCAGGCGTTTTGGCGGCCAGTATAGGGAGTGGTGACTCGCCGTTGCGCCCGAACATGGCCTGCAGCAGGTCGGCCTGTTCGGTCTTGGTGGGCAGCCCGGTCGATGGTCCGCCGCGCTGGACGCTCACGACGATCATCGGAACCTCAGTGATCATAGCCAGCCCCAAGCCCTCGCCTTTGAGGGCGATGCCGGGGCCTGACGAGGCCGTGACCGCCAGAGCGCCGGCATATGCTCCACCGATTGCTGCACCGACTGCGGCAATTTCATCCTCGGCCTGAAAGGTGAGCGCGCCGTAGTTTTTATACCGCGAAATATAGTGGAGAATGCTCGACGCTGGCGTGATGGGGTAGCCGGAGTAGAACAGCTGCTTGTCGGCCAGGTGAGCCGCGGTGAGCAGTCCGAGCGAAATGGCTTCGTTGCCGGTGATATTGCGGTAGACACCGGGTTTGAATTTTGCCGATTCCACCCGGTAGATGTCCTGGAACACCTCGGCGTTTTCACCGTAGTTGAACCCGGCCTTGAACACCTTGATATTGGCGTCGGCCAACCTGGGCTTGCGGCCGAATTTCCCCTTGATGTTGGAGATCTCGACCTCAGGGTCGCGCGAGTACATCCAGAAAAGCAGTCCGAGCGCAAAGAAGTTTTTCGACCGGCCTTTTTCTTTGGTAGAAAGGTCGGTATCTTCCAGAGCAGCCAGGGTCAGCTTGGATATATCGATGATGTGGACGCGGTATTTGTCGAGCAAAGGGCTTTCGAGCGGGTTTGTCTCATATCCGGCCTTTTTGACATTTCCGTCCGAAAACGTGCCGCTATTGATGATGAGAAGGCCGCCGTCGACCAGGTCGTCGATATTGGTCCGAAGCGCTGCCGGGTTCATGACGACGAGTACATCGGGAGCGTCGCCAGGAGTGTGAATCTCGCTGGATGAAAAGTGCAGCTGAAATCCCGACACACCGGCAAGACTGCCCGCAGGCGCGCGAATCTCGGCCGGAAAGTCGGGAAATGTCGAGATGTCGTTGCCCGCAATGGCGGCGGCCTTGGTGAACTCGGTACCGGTTAGCTGCATACCGTCGCCAGAATCGCCCGCAAAGCGGATGACAACTTTCTCGAGGGTAGTGGTTTCGGGCATCGGAAGGTTTCCCTTGTAATTCGAACTTTCTCGAGTATACGCCGGGGAAAGAGCCACGGGCCTTTGGGTCAGCTCCGAAAGCTACGTCATGCCGCCTACGCGGGCTACAGTTCCCTTCGAGCTGGACGCCGCGGCGGCCGGATCGCCTGCTCGCTCCAGGTGAGGTCTCGGCCGGGTCATTTCCCCAACGAATGACATTTTATGGGACTATAAGAGTCTGCCGGCTGGTGACAAGCTGTGCTGCCCTGCGTCGATCGATCTATCGAAATGGCGTATCGAATGATCTTTGGGGGGAGACCTGTACCAGCGCTCCAATCAGTGACGACAAGTGCCCTCCAGCCGTGGGGGATTCATGGGATTGTACTGTCACATCAGTCGGTGACAAGCTTCGTTACCAGCCACGAGGGCCGGCGAGAATTGTAACGCCGTTCGGTGGGAAATGTGCAGCGGCGGCCATGCGTCCGGATATGGCCTGCCGAGCCGTGCAGCGAAATGTGCGGCAGGGCCTTGCAGGCCGCGCGCCCGGAGCGGTATACCCATATTATTCTCGCACGCTTAGCTCAGCTGGATAGAGCGCTGCCCTCCGGAGGCAGAGGTCACAGGTTCGAATCCTGTAGCGTGTACTATCGAGCTATATGAACTGTACTGCTGCCGTTCCTGTGCTTCGCATCAGAAACAGCGAAGAGAGGGATTGGTCATTGGCTCGACCAGGCCCGAGTGAGCTGGCCTGAATTCCGTCCGACAGACTCGTGCCCGAGCGCCTGGGTGAAATCGTTATCGAGAGTGGCCTCGCAGCCCGCGATGTGGTGTTGCGGGCTGCTCAGCACGCGGAGCAAGAGGGAATGCCGCTGGTCGCCGTCCTGGTCCATGAGGAGGGTGTGGACGAGTTGGCCTTGGTAGCTGCCATCAAACGACATGTGCGTGTCTCTATTGAAGATCCGGCTCAGGTCGAGCATGACTCGGAAGCCATGCGGCAAATCTCGCGCGACGACTGCTGGCGACTCCGGGTCATGCCATTGGCACTCATTGTTTACGATACGGGAACCAGGTTCCTGCGTCTGGCCATGGCTGATCCGACCGATGCTGTGACCATTGCCGAGGTCGAGCACGTCACGGGCTGCCAGGTCGACGGTGTGCTGATGCCGCTCTCTGCCGTCGAAGAGCTGGTCGATAAAGCCTATCGCGCCTATGTGACCGAGGTCATTCCCCGCGAGCGAGCCGCTCTGGTCCCCGGGCCTAGGGGCGAGTCTTTGGTTCGAGAATTGGAGCGAGACTCTAAGGCGACCGAATCGGCGCTTTCATCTTCTGGGGAGGTCAAATCGGTTCCGTCCGAATCGACCTCGCCGACGACCGTTCCCTATCATCGAGTGACTGACGAGGCGAGTTTGGAGATCAGGCATCGGGCTCTTCTCGATGTTTTGCTACAGAAGCGAGTCTTCAGCGAGGACGAGTACCAGGAGCAGGTGCGTCTACTGATGAGGCAGCACTCTGACAAGGCCTGAGCTATAGTGCTAACCAGCTTTTGCCTGCCCGACCCAAAACCACCACGTGTACCCGCTGTGGCCAGGAGTACGCCTCGGATGCATTGTTCTGCCCGGCCTGCGGAACGCCCAGAAGTCGCGACAACTCTGGTGATCCACTGATCGGCGCAGTATTGGGCGAGCGCTTTCTCGTCCTCGACCGAATCGGACACGGGGCGTCTGGCACCATCTATCGCGGTGAGCATGTCACGTTGCATCGCAGGGTGGCTATCAAGGTGTTGCATCATGAGCTCTCGCGCGACGAGCTGGCCATGGAGAGATTTCGGCGCGAGGCCACCACGGTCAGCGAAATCGACAACGAGCACATTGTCGAGATCCATGACTTTGGGCGCACCCCGGACGGCCGGTTGTATCTGGCCATGGAGTTGCTCGAGGGGGAGGCACTGCAGGATGTGCTCAAGCGCGAAAAGCAGTTGCCCGTGGATCAAGTGGTCGAGATTCTGATCCAGCTCGGCGAGGCGCTCATGGAAGCCCATGCGATGGGCTATGTCCATCGCGATTTGAGGCCGCGCAACATATATCTCGTCTCTCGTCGCGGCCGGAATTTCGTCAAGTTGCTCGACTTCGGTCTGGCCAAGCTGGTCGAGACCGACGGCGATGCCGAGGCCACGAGTCTCGGCATGACCTTTGGCGATCCCAAGTACATGTCGCCCGAGCAAGCCCGGGGAAGCCAGGTCGATCGCCGGGCCGATATCTACTCATTGGGCTGTATCGTATACGAGATGCTGACTGGTCGGGCACCCTTTGCCAGTGGCAAGGTATTCGACATTCTCACTCAGCAGGTCGATTCCATGCCGCCCGCGCCACGGGTTCGGCGCAGCGACATACCGGTCTGGCTCGACACTGCGATCATGCACATGCTGTCCAAGCGTCCCGATGACCGGTTTGTCACGGTCTACCGCATGGTCGAGGCATTGCGCCAGGGACTCGAAAGCGGGCGGGCGATGTCGGAGGAAAGGGTACGTCGCCGGGACTCCGCGTCTCCGTTTCAGGCTCCGGCATCGCCGGGTGCCACACTCGAACAATTTGCACCGAGCAGCCTGGGGGATGATCGAATAACCGACCATCCGGCCGATGGTGACGAGTCAGCGAACCAGGAGCCCGATGACAGGACTGTGCCGAGTCGACGTGAGGCGGGTTTGGCACAAAGTTCGGCTGCCCGGCCCGGTCGACAGAAAGACGAGCCCGAACGCGCCGCTTCAACACCGGAGAGTGCGGATGCGGCTGAAAAAACGCCGGGCGGTGCGAAGTCCGCGTCGCATTCCTCGCCGGGACGTGCGGACCAGGACGACCAACCAGGTGAAACTATTTTCGGGTATTCAGCGGGTCCTGCAGCGCCGCAAAAGGGACCGACCAAGCAGCCAGCCAGTGAGCCAGAGCGTTCTGCGCCTGGTCAACAGGATGGCGGACGGGATTGCATGGCCGGGCTGCCTGCCGGTAGGTCAGCTCTCACGGCAGATGCCACCGGTGTCGAGCCAGGGCGTCCGATCGGCGAGCCAGAGCATCCGCCTGATGCCGACGAACAGATGCAGCCAGCCGACAGCGTTCCCGGTGCGGTGTTACCGTCGAGCCCGTCGGGCAAACATCGGATTGATGATCCATCCGAGGAAAGCCAGACTGGTATCTCGGCAGCATGGTTTGCCGACGGCGAGCTCGACGACCAAGAACTCGACGACAAGGTCAAAGAGCGTCTGCAAAAGGCTCGAGCGACCATTTCACCCAGTGATACCGGTCTCATCCTCGGCGATGATGTCTACTACGGTTCTACGCGCAATCGCATGGTCAAGATTGCCGGCGTTGTGATAGGCGCATTTGCCGTCGTGATCGTCGTGGCTCTGGCCTGGCCGTCGAGTGGCAAGAACAGGGAGTCCGACAACACAGAGAGAAACGAGGCCTCGGCGGCAGTTGCGACGACCGCCAGCGCAGGTGACAGGGGAGCGCCCGAATCGGGCGAAAATCCCCGACAGGTCGGCACGACCGAGGTCGACGATATGGCTGATGCCGCTGCCCCCAATGAGACTGAGGAGTTCGAAACACCGCCGGAAACCGCACCAGTGATTGTTTCCGTGACGGTTCCGGCGGCGTCCGGGTCCGCAGGGCAGCCGACTGGCCAGGCAGAATCCACAGCGGGCTCCAAAATCAAGCCGCAGTTTTCGCCTCCCGACGCAAGTGCCAGCAAGCCAAAGGCGATCCCCGGCCAGCCAAAAACCGGCCAGCCCAAACCCGGCAGACCCAAGACCGGAATAAGAAAGCCCCAGCCGAGCGCGCGCAAGCCCGATACGAACGCGAATACCAGCCCGCCAGAAGTTCGCGAGCCCAGTCCAGCTGACGAGCTACAGGATCCCTTTGCCGAGCCTGAGGCCGAGAAGCCGGACAAGCAGGGCAAGAATTCCGAGGCATTCAAGCGAGCGGAGTTTTTTTCCAAGGTGGGCAAGCAGGCCTTGCGCCGCGGCGACCTCGGGAGTGCGGCCAGCAACTTCAAGAAGGCACTGGATCTGAATCCGCGGGACGTAAGCGCGATCGTCGGCCAGGGCGAGATCGCGCTTCGCGCCGGGGCCTACGGCGCGGCGATTGCCCATCTCAAGAAGGCTGCGACCATGCGCCCGCGAAGCTCCAATATACAGACATTACTGGGGGAAGCCTATCTCAACAACGGCCAGAACAAGCTGGCGGCGAGGAGTTTCAGGCGCGCGCTCAAGCTCAACCCCAATAACAAACGCGCCCGCAGTGGCTTCACCGAGGCCACCGGCTTGATCCCGTCGATCAAATAGCCGCTTTACTCGAAAAGCGCAGTGATTACAGCGAGTAATATTGTTCTTGCAGCCAGCCCCCGACCATCTGCTATCATGTCGCCTGATGGGCTGTCTGAGCGATTATCCTAAAACAGACATAGTTGAGTGGGAACCCGAGCCCTTGTATCTTCCCCTGGAAGAGCCGTCTGACAGAGAGCGGCGGCATCGGGAGAACTGGGGACAGTCGGGCGACGATCGGGATGATGTACCAGGAAGCCATGTCATTGTGATTGACCTGGCGTGAATAGCCGGCCAAGTCCTGCGTTATCAAGTTTTCATAGAGGGGACCAAGACTCCTGGTGCTGCAGAGCTCGCCAGAGTGGGAGCGGCTATTGCGGCTCGCTATGGCCTGCCAGCGGCTGAGCTCGCGCATCGCCTGGCGAGTGGTAGGTTTCGAGTTAAATCGGGTATTGACCGAGACACCGCCACGCGACTGATTATCGATCTCGAGTCACTTGGTGCAGTTTGTTCACTGGAAGACGAGACCGGACGTTTGATTCCGCCAGCGCGATCTGCTCCAGCGCCGCAGCCGCCTTCTCGGCCAGGCCAGGGCAGTCCGGCTCGCGAATCGGGTCCACCATATGGGGGGGCAGCGTCTCCGTCCGAGTATCAGAGTGGACTGGCTGCGGCAACAGAGAGTACCTCGGCGCAACCGGACCTGGGTGCACTCGATCAGGGAGCGGGCGATCTGGCGCTGGCTACATTGGATGGCAAAGACGATCAGCTCGCACCGGGGCAAGAGGCCGTGGCGTCATTCGATGCGGCGGCCTTTGCGCCGCCACAAGCGGGTGAGGCTGGCGAGTTGAGATTGGCGATCGATCCGGCCCAGGCGAGACGGGATTCATCTCGGCGGCTGGCATCTCAGCAACCAGACGACGGTTTGGGTCCGGTTGTCACTGGCGTTGCCATACCGCCGGGGTTGGAGGAGACCAATCTGCCGCCACCCTCCGATGGCGGTGCTGTACGGATTTCCAGTGAGTTACCGGCGCAAGCGCCACGCCCGCATTCGCAGTCCATGGACGCGGTGGCGCCTGAAGAGGGAGCCAGAGCAGCATCCATGGCGGGTGGAACAGCGAGGGCCAGTCGCTTTGCAGCTGGCAGGGCCCTTATCGGTCGCGGCCTGAATATATTGGCCGGAGTGCCGCGTGCCCGCTATGCAACCGGTGTATTTTTGGCTCTATTGCTCGGCTTCTTGCCCGCGCACATCTTTGCTTCTGTGCGCGAGGGCAGTGTTTTTGATGAAATCGACGCTCAGGTGCAGGCCGACCAGGAGCGAATTGTCGATATCGACGATTGGAATGCACTCGACGGTATGCGCCAGGCCCAACTCGACCGCAAAGAGTCGGCTCAGTTCAACATTGCTCTGGGTGGTATATTTATCTGGTTACTGGCGGGCGCGGGTGTGAGTTTTCTGTGGTTTCGCAAGATCGACTGGGACGCCTATCGCAGTCCCGGATAGCGTTTCCCCGGCGATGCCAGGCCTGTTCACTGGAGATACCCGATCGTAGTATCGTCGGATCATGAGCGCGAGCAGCTGTCATCGCAGAGCAAGGATCGCGTCGGTGATGTGCGCGGTCGCCCTCGCGGTCATCTCTGGCGATGCAGCATATGCCCAACTCGAGCCAGATGCTCCAAGCAGCGGGCAGAGCTCGAGTGAGCAGAATCCGGACGAAAACAATCCGAGCCCGACGACAGACGAAGCGTGGCAGCTCTACGATCGAGCCTTTGCACAGCTGATGGCGGGAAAAGCGGTTGCAGCTAGGCAGCTTTTGCAGGAAATCAGCGGGCGTTTCCCCGACCATCCCGCAGCCGCACAGGCAGCGCGCCGGGTATTGGAGGTCGACACCCACAGTGATTTGCCCTCTCGAGTTCGTCCCGAGCGGCCCACTGAACAGGACGGTGCCGTATCTGACCGGTCCGATGAGTCGGAGTCGATTTTTCGCGGTTCTGAACCGACCTCTCTACAGGCGCGGGCCGAGTTTGTCTTCAACATGACAGGCCACGGAGTGCTGCTCGGGTACGGTGTGCGCGAGATGCTCGCTGGCGACGGTGATCGCAGCCTTGCCGCGGCGCTCATGATCGGAGGTGGCACCAGTCTGGGCGCGTCTCTGTATTTCAGTCGGGGCGGCATCACCCAGGGCCAGTCCCAACTCTATAATTCAGCCCTGTATTGGGGCTTGTGGAATAGCTTGCTGATCAATGATGGCCCACCCGAGAGTGCTGACGAGGCCGGGCGCACGGTTGCCGCCCAGCTCGGTGGCCTGGGCGTCGGGGCACTGCTCTCGTCGTCCTGGACGCCTTCGTCGGGGGCAGTTGCATTGGCCAACACCGGTGGTTTGTGGGCGACAGTTGTGATGTTGCTCTTTCACGGTATTGCCGACACCGAGCCCGAAATCGAGACGATTGTTCTCGCCGGCGATGCCGGCCTGCTGCTCGGCGGTCTGATTTCCAGGAAGTATCCGATGAGTCGCGGCCGGACCCTGCTCATTGATACCGGTGGAGTATTGGGGATTCTCGCTGGCTCCCTTATAGTTGTCGCCGCCGAAACCGACGGGTCGGCAGGCTCGGTCTTTCTACTCGGTGGAACCGTTACCGGCCTGGGGCTTGCCGTGGCGGGTACTCGCAACTGGGATGCGCCAGGCCCGGTCGCGAATGTGCGGCTCGGAGTTTCGCCCATGGGCGCGCGCGGCTGGGGGGCGACCGCGGCATTCGAGCTATGAGCGCGATTGACCGCGGCTATTCTTTCAACGTGAACGCGTGTAGAAGGCCGATCGCCGTGCCATCTGGTGCCTTTGATACCGCGGCGAATTGAGATAGCGTCGCTATATGATGATGAGGCCCTCTATCTGCATATTCTCAGTGCTGATTGCGGCGGCGGGGTGCTCGCGGGGCAAACAGACTGCGCGCGGACCCGGGCAGTTTCCCGACCCCGAGGTCGATCTACCCAGAGTACAGGGTCCACAGCGTGTAGCAGTTTTTGCCGGCGGTTGTTTCTGGTGTGTGGAGTCCGTGTTCGAAGAACTCGGAGGGGTCAGCGATGTGGTATCGGGATATTGCGGTGGTAGCAGGGAAACTGCCAACTACAGCGTGGTTTCCAGGGGAAAAAGCAGCCATGCCGAAGCAGTTCGGGTGACCTACGATCCCGGCCCGATCACCTACGGTACCCTGCTCAAAGTATTTTTCGCCACCCATGACCCCACCCAGTTGAATCGCCAGGGGCCGGATGTCGGGGCCCATTATCGCTCTGCGGTTTTTTATGGCAATGAGGACGAAAAGCGTGTGGCCCTCGCCTACATAAAACAGCTCGACCGATCGGGTCTATTCGAAGATCCGATCGTGACCAGGCTCGAAAGACTGGGGACGTTTTACCCCGCTGAAGCTCACCATCAAGACTACGCCCGCCAGAATCCCCATGAGCTCTATATTCAATTGAATGCAAAACCCAAGGTGAAAAAACTGCGCAAACAATTCCCCGAGCTGCTGCGAGCCGGGCAGCCACAGGACAGGCAACCAGCCAGATAATCCAGTCGGCACAGTGCAGTCCGGCTGCGCACAGTGTGCAGCACACATGACGCACAGCCGGCACCTCGCCGCTTTCTCCTCCCTCTCAATAGATCTAGACCCTTGCTAGCCACGGCAGGGTAATTAGCGGCTGGCACGGTCAGTGCAGCTGTGTTTGGGCGACTTCGGGGTCCTGTATCAGGCCAGGGGCCGAACACGACAAGGCCTTATTGGGGCACGAGAAAGGAGAATGCAATTTGTCCAAATTGCGCGGATCGACCTGGTTCACTGTGATATTGGGTTTGTATTTCGGATGTGATAACAGTCTAGTGGTGTCCAGCAATGCTGATGCAACGTGTCTTTCGGAACAGGGAATCTCGGCGATATCGGATTTTCGGGTAACACGATTTTTTGATACAGGTACGACTGGTGCCGCTTCTCTCATCGACCTCGAGGTTGCCCGTGGTGCGTATGCGCCGAGCCCAGGCCAAGAAGGGTTACTCTTCACGACCGGAGTCGCTGCTGGAGGGATTGGACGCCTCGACATGGACGGCAACTTTGTCAACTGGCTGGTAGAACCGGGTTCGGTATATTTTCCATCGACGGCCTACCTCGAGTACGCATACGAGGATCTACTCTACGCATGTGATACTGTAAGCAGCAACGATATCTGGCGTATTTATCCCGATGGACAGGTCGAAAAAGTAGCCGATTATCCAAACTGTGAAGGCATCATTTTTGGCGACATAAGCGACGGCGTTCCGGCTCTTTATGTGAGTAGCTGGACTGGTGGCAAGGTGACACGGGTGAATCGCGAAGGGACGCTGAAAGACATAGCCTTCAACTTTCCCGAGTGGGTTACCGATCTTGCCATTCCAGCAACGGGGTCGAGTTTTGCGCTGGGATTGTATGCTGTGCAGCAGTCGGCTCCCGGCGTGTACCGCATTGCCCCAAGTGGCTCGGTTATCTTGCCGTATCCCTACGACAGCGAGTTTACCGGCGGCGAAGAGGGCAGTTTTGCGCCGCCCGACTCGCCCTTTGGCGATGCACTGTATCATCCGAGCGGCAATCGGGTACTCCGTTTATTCCCCGACGGACGTGTCGAAGCGGTGGTATGGGGAATGCCGATCAATGTCCGATTGCATACGGTTGGCGGGGTTTTTTCGAACGACGGGCGCTCATATTACTTTACCAACGAAGAATCGATAATCTGGCGTTTGCAACCGTGCTCTGGCAACGCGAGACCGATCGCCGTCTGTGAGGATGTGGTCCTGGAGGTCGACGACTCGTGCTCGGCGTGCGGGTCGATCGACGCTGGTTCGTTCGACCCCGACGGTGACGAGATTGTGGTCAGCGAAGATCCTGGTTGTTCATACGGCCTCGGCGATCACGGCGTGACTTTGACCGTGACCGATGAGTCCGGCGCCAGTGCGACGTGCAGCGCTGGACTCACAGTCATCGATGCCACCGCCCCGACCGCAGTGGTGAGCGAGATGATTTTGATGTCTTATCCTCGCGATTACAAAATGTATGAATACCAGCTGTCGGATTGCGCGGCGATCGAATCGGACAACTGCGACAGGAAACTGGAGATCAATCGCTTCGGTCAAATCGTGTCGATCTCCAGCGACGAGCCGGACATTTACGGCATTGATGATCCCGACGGCGACATCGAGATCGTCGACAGTAGCCGATTCCGCATCCGCAACCAGCGAGATCCGTATGGCAATGGCCGGGTCTACCGGGTCGATTTCACCGTATCGGATCAGTCGGGCAATACCAGCGAGGTATACACGTGCAAAATAGGGGTTCGAGTCTTTATCGACGACCACGGCTGCCACGATACTCCAATCGACGACGGCACAGTCGAGCACATCGTCTATCCTAAGTACCGCGACCCTACTGGGCACTTACTTGCGGGGAGCGGTTCTTAGCCTGCATACATCGACCGGCGAAGCTCGAGAGATAAGGGACCCCGAATGGATGCAGCTCGTGCCGGCTATCGAAAAAGCGAGAGCTCCGGATGAAGTCTCGGCCGCCCTGCAGCGTTACCGCCTCTTTTGGCGGCTCCACCTCCCACGCTGGCAGGGTGCACCGGAGGGGCATGTCTACGTGGCCGACTTTCTGCGTCCCGCCGCTCTTCGTCGAGTAGCGCACTATCTCGGCTAGACAGCCATTCGGACAGTTTGTGGGCCCATACCCGCACTTCGGGCGAGATTGACTGCGTACCGTACCACGCCTCGCACTCCTCCTCGCGGCCTCGCACCACACGGCGCCGCTCGAGCGGACCCCGGTACTCGGTAACTACTGTGCAGTGATCCTCTGCGCCGTCGCGCTGATAGACGATGATCGTCCAATCACGACGCTTGCCCACTGCAAATGCCTGGGCAGTGTTCGAGTACATGACAGTGAACGACCAGCCATCCCTCATGGTGTGCCAGATGGGCAGCCACGCGCGATGCTCGGGATTAAAACGCCGCGGCGCAATTCTCGGCAGAAGACTCATGGCTGCCAGTTGGCGGTACTCGGCGTCAATCGCCAATAAGGTCGCGACAGATGGCCGCGGCAAACCTGGCGTCGGACGCGCAGTGTGACTCAATTGGCGGTCGAGCTCCCGCCGGACCTGCTCGATACGTTTTGCGCCAAAACCAGAGATGCGCTCCAGACGTCCGTCGTACGCCGCACACTCGAGATCCTCGAGCGTCGAGATCCCTGCGTCGATTACACGCTGCGCGAGGATTGCGTTCAGTTGAGGTAGTGCCGCAATTCTTGCGCCAAAATCGCTCTTTTGCTCGTCAGACATGGCATGTAATGGATTAGCAAGGCATAACTTGTGCCAAATGTACTCATAGGCCGTGGCGATAGCCCCGGCTTACTCGCGTAATCTTCTTGCCTGCGTATTCAAGTAATCTTCTTGCCTGCGTATTCAAAGTGATATCATGGTTGCGCCAATGACGATGACGCAAGAGGGGACATGAAGCCAATCATCGCTACTGCTTCTGCACGTGGTACCGACCCCGCAAATGTGGCCGGCAAACTCGCTGGAGCGTTGAAATCACAGCTACAAGATAAGACTCCTGCTCTGCTGATGATCTTTGCATCGGTCGAGCAGAATCTGGCCGAGCTTCAGCCCGCTGTGCAGACGCTATTTCCGCAGACGACAATCCTGGGCTCCACGACCGCTGGGGAATTCACCGAGCGTGGCGAAAGCCAGGGGGCAGTCGTGGCCTGGGCGCTGAGTGGCGATTTCCAGATTGATGCGCGCATTGGCTTGGGACTGAGCGACAATCTCGAATCGATTATCGAGAAGATGGTACGGGGACTCGCCGACCCCCGAGAAGGGTATCCACACCACACGGCATTGATTCTACTCGATCCGCTGTCTGGCAACGCAGAGGAGGCGACCCTGCTCGCATCGGCTCTCCTGGGTGAGAACGTCCGGCTGGCGGGCGGTGCTGCTGCCGATGGACTGGCCATGAAAAAAACGTGGGTTGGCCTGGGGTCACAGGTCGAGTCGAATGCTGTCGTCATCGCGGTGATCCACTCCAAGACTCCAATCGGTATAGGTGTCTGCCACGGCCACACCCCACTGTCCGATCCGCTCAAGGTCACCCGCGCCGAAAAGAATGTCGTCTACGAGATCCAGGGCAAGCCGGCCTGGCAAGCGTGGACCGAGGCCACGGCAGCGCGGGTCGTCGAGCTGGGGATCGATATATCGAACCTCACGACGTCAGAAGAGGTTTTCGATTACCTCAACCGATTTGAAGCAGGTCTGAAGCTCGGCGATGAATACAAAGTGCGTGTCCCGATGGCCAAAGGAGATGACGGGTCGCTGCATTTTGCATGCGGAATTCCAGAAAATACGGTTCTCAGAGTCATGGAGAGTGTAAATTCGCGACAGATCGAAAGCGCCCGGGAGGCGGTACGCCGTTCCCGCGGTAACCTGGGCGCTCACGAGATCGCCGGCGCGGTTGTCTTCGACTGTAGTTGTCGCAAGACTATCCTCAAGGACGAGTTTGGTGCAGCGGTCGAAGCAATGCGTGAAGAGCTGGGTGGTGCGCCGCTTGCTGGGTTCGAAACCTACGGTGAAATTGCGATGGAGATCGGGGAAATGTCAGGTTTTCATAATACCACGACCGTGGTAGTAACGTTCGGCAGGTGAGTCAGGGAGTCTCTCATAGCGAGCTCGTCGATATGTTTCGCCCAGCTCTCGGCGATGAAAACGCTACGGAAACTGTCTCGATGGCCGCGAGTAAATTGGGCTTGTACGGCCGTGCGAGCTTCTCCGATGAACAGGCATTGCAGATTTTGAGCGAAATTGCCCAAACGCCTGGATTAGTCGGGATCACGGCTCGTCTGGCCTCTACTCGCATCCATCTCCGGCTGGCCCGGGGCTCATCACAGCGCGCGATTGATATTCTTAAAGGGCATTAGCCGGCATTATTCACCCATCATCTGCTGCGGTTCCGATCACAGAATGCGCCGAATGACTTCGAGCAATTCACTCTGGTCGAATACACTTTTTACCAGGTAGGCATTTGCCCCCATTTCGACTCCTCGCTCTCGATCGTGCTCTCTGTCGAGGCTGGTCAACAGTATCACCGGTAGCTGGCGCAGAGTGGCGGAGGCCCGCACAGCCTCGGTGAGGGCAAATCCGTCCATACGCGGCATCTCGACGTCGGCGATCACGGCATCGACCTCACCGTCCCGCTGCAGTGCCTCCCATGCTGCCATCCCGTCGCTGGCCGTCAATACCTCATATCCGGCGTTCTCGAGGATCGTCTTCTCCAATGTTCTGCTGGTCACCGAATCGTCGGCGACCAGAATACGGCGAGTTCGACGCGCGACCGGTCGAGTCAGGGTAAATTCGACATCTCGATTCATTGCGGCTGCAACCAATTCGGCGACGTTGAGCACGAGGGCGACTTCACCATCCTGCAAAATGGTGCACCCGGCAACATAGCGAACATGCCGAATACGTGGACCCAAATTCTTGACCACGATTTCCTGTTCGCTGAGCAGTTCGTCGACGACGAGTGCCGCCATGCTCCCCTCGCCAGCGATCACAGCGGCCGGTATCTTGCCAGTGGTGGGTATCTGCTGGCGGCCCAGCCCCATGAGTGCAGCGAGCGAGACCACCGGAACCGGCGTACCCTGAAACAGAAAGGTCTGCTGTCCAGTGGCAGGGATGACATCGCTGCTGCCCATGCGCACGAGATCGACAACACCGGTAATGGGAAGTGCCACTCGCTGGTTGCCGATGCGCACCAAGAGCACATGGATCGTGGTCAGGGTCAGTGGCATGGTGATGACGAACCGGGTCCCGACGTCCGGCTCGGTAAATACTCGAATCGAGCCGTGCAGGGTTTCCACCTGGTGTTTGACGATATCGAGTCCCACCCCGCGGCCGGATACTCGGGTGATCACCGGCGCGGTAGAAAAGCCGGTCGAGAAGATGTGCTGGATCAGTTCGTGCGGTTGATCCGAGACCGGCAGGCCGCGTTCTAGCGCCTGTTTGCGGATCTGTTCGAAGTCCAGACCGCGGCCGTCGTCACCGACCATGACCTCGACTTGAGCTCCGCGCAGAGACGCCGCGATGACGATATGGGCGACGTCGCTTTTGCCGGCGCGGATTCGTTCCGGGGCGGGCTCGATCCCGTGTTCGACCGCGTTGCGCAAAAGATGGAGCAATGGAGACCGCAGCCCTTCCAGAACGCTTCGGTCGATTTCCACGTTAGCCCCGTCGAGGCTGAGTACGGCTCGTTTGTTACTCGCTGCGGCGAGGTCCCGCACCACCCGGTCCAGACCGCGGCAGGCGGAACCGAAGGGTAGGAGTCTGAGGAGGTGAACCTCGTCGTTAACCTCCGACGCGGCTTGTTCGATCGAGCGAAAATCGTGCAACGCGGCTGCATTGAGCGCCTCGAGCCGTGCCGAGAGTGTATGGAGGCTGCTTTGCAGCGCTGCCATGGGCACGTCCGCGGTGCCGGCACGGCCATCGCGCGGAGCCATTAGCAGTGAATGTTGCCACTCACTCACCAGCTCCAGGAGCGACATCAGCTCCTGCCTGAGTACTTCAGCTCTGCGGACCGACACCAATAGCTCGCCGGTGCGGGTGAGGAGCGCATCGAGTTTGGCAGCCGAGACCCGTACAGTGGGCTCGAAGAGCGATTCTCGCCTGTCGCGGGTTTCGGCGGCACTGGACGATATACTTTCGCTCTGACCGGGCGAGTCCGCCGACTCTTGCGGTCTGGCAAACGCGACCGGCGCGCCGAGAGCTGCTATATCCTCGAGCGCGGCCATGAGCTCCGACTCGCTGACGGTGCCGGGTCCGTCGGCTCTTGGCACGTCGGTCATCCGCTCGTGGCCAGGAGCCCGGGTGGTTGCCTCGCCGGCCCGGTCTTGCATCAGAGCGGCGTCGAGCTGCAAGAGCAGCTCTTGAACCGGCGCGTCGGCCAGAGAAATGCCTCTGCGCATGCGTTGGCTGACATCGGCAAAGGCATCAGCAGCGGCAAATAGAACCGCGCAGATCGCCGTATCGAGCTCGGCCTCCCCTTCGCGCAGGGGGCTGAGCAGCTCTTCGAGGCGATGGCATGCGGTCTCGACCACGCTTATGTCCACTGCACGGGCTGCGCCTTTGAGACTGTGGACACTGCGAAAGATCACTGTTGCGGTGTCTCGTCCACCGGAACGACTGCCCGCCTCGACCGCCAGGACCACCTGATTGATGGTCTCGACGTGCTCATCGAGCTCGTCGAGAAACGTGCCCATGAGTTGGCGGAGAAGCTCGTCTCTGTCCATCGCTCGGCCGTCGCGGCTGGCTCAACTGGCGAGGAGCTCGCGCAGGGTCTCGGCCAGTTCGTTGAGATCGCGCGCGGCCTGGGCGGCTTGCTCGGTCGAGCTGAGATTCTCGCTGGCCACCTGATTGATGTTCCTCATCGCGAGGTTGATGTGGGTTATGCCGCTGGCCTGCTGTCCCGCCGAAGCAGCGATCTGGGCTGCCGCTTCGGCGGCCTCTTCGACAGTGGTGACCAGGGTCCTGATGTTGTCACCAGTGCCGTGGACCACTTGCACGGCTTCGGCGACTTTTTTGGTGCCGATCTCGGTGGCCATGACAGCACCGTTGGTGGCCTTCTGGATCTGAGTGAGGATCTGCCTGATCTGCGCTGTGGCTTTTTTGGACTGACTGGCCAGTTCTTTGACCTCAATGGCCACGACCGAAAAACCCCTGCCGTGCTCTCCGGCCCGTGAAGCCTCGATAGCGGCGTTCAGAGCGAGCAGATTGGTCTGCTCGGCGATCTCGTTGACCGTGGTGACGATATCGCCGATGGCTTGGGCTCGTTCGGCCAGAGCCAGGATTTCCTGGGCGATGCTCTCGACATGCTCTTTGATCGAGCCCATGCTGGCGATTGTCAGTTCGATCGATTCGCGGCCCGATTTGCCCACCTCGAGGGCGTTGCGCGATGATTCACTGACCATGTTGGCGCGTTTGGCCGCCTCTTCGGCGGTTTTGTGGACTTCGTTGACCGTGGCGACCGCTTCGGTAACCGCTGCGACCTGCTGTTGAGCTCCAGAGGCCTGCGCCGTGTTGGCGGTCAGAATGTGACTGCTGGTCTCGAGAAGTTTTTCCGAGGTATCGACTACAGCTTCACGGGCGCGCTGCTCGTTTTCTCGCGACGCCTGCTCGGCTTCGCGGGCGCCCTGCAGCCTCTCGGCAAGTTCGTTGAAGGCATTGGCCAGCTTGCCGACTTCGTCGGTGGAACGGACTGCGATCCGGGTATCGAGGTAGTCGGCGCTGAGCTGTTGCACTGCGTTGGTGAGGTCCACGATCGGTCCGGCGACCGTGCGCGCGACAAAAAGGGTAAAACCGACGCCTAGCAAGATCAGGATGCTTGAAAAAATCAATAAGTTCTTCTGATTCGCGATCTCGCTCTGATCGACGTAGATGTACAAAATCGACGCGACGATGGCGAAGAAGCCCATCATCATAAGGAGCAGCTTGGCCCGGATGGACAGGTTTCCCAGCAGGAACGGCCGGCTGGCCCCGGACGCTGCCGGGCGCGGAGGTGACGATTGCGGGGGCGAAAGTTGCGACGTGCTCACGATCCGGCCTCACGGCGCTGGTCCAGGACTAGCCGCGGGTCATCCAGCAGCGAGGCGGCATCCACGATGACCAGCGATCCGGCGGTGACCGCGTGCAGATGAGACTGCCCGGCACTCACCGCAAAGGCATAGAGCTCTTGTTCGGGCAGGCTGCGGACCGCGCCGATCATGTCCACTAGCATGGCGAGTTCGATTCGGTCGACGCCGAGCAAGAGCAAAGAGCCCGGGCGATTGGGCGTTGTGCGAGTTACGCCCAATATCTCGGTTGGTTCGAGCACTGCGACAATGTCACCACGGATCTGCGTAACTCCGACGATGTGTTGCCCGACGTTGGGCAGTCGGGTGAAACACGGGTCGCGTTGCACTGCGTGCACAAATCTGGTGTCGATGGCGTACCGGCTCTCGCCGAGCACAAACGTCACTACCTCGCGGTGGTTTTGCCCGGCGTCGTCAGATGGAGCCGGGCGGGCAAGGGCACGGGCGCGTTGCTGCATAACCTCGCGTTCTCGCGCCGGATCGGCAGATATCTCGACTCGGCGGATCCGTTCCATCGCGGCGTCGAGTCGCGTCTTGATTTGCTCCCAGTCCATCGCTCGCGTTGTCGCCTCCAGTACGGATTTTTTGCTCGATGTGAACGATTTGCGCTGCTGCCGCCGCTGCTAGCTGACCCGCAGTCTGGTCTTCGATGAGAGGCAGCACGGCGCCGGGTGGGTGTGACTCGGCAAGATGTCGCGCCCGGATATAGCTCGACAGGGCAGCGCGGAGGTTGCCCAGCGTGTGCTCGATGAATGCGCAGATCAGATAACCGGCAACCGAAAACGGGTCCAGCTCGACGACCTGACGCCCAGCAACCATGGCCCGGTCGTACTGCTTTTGTCCACACAGCAGCACAGCTGAGAGAAAGTGCAACTCAACCTCCGAGGCGTGTCGCTTCAGCAATCGCGATAATGCCGCTTCTGCCTCGGCGGGCTTGTCGGAGTTGGCCAGCGCGCGCACGTAGATGCCGCTTGCTTTGGGCGATTCGTCCAGGGTCCTGGTGAGCACCAGAGCGGTCGCGTTGTCACCACGCTCGAGCGCCGTCCTTGCCTCGGCAATGCGCCTTTCGACAAGTGCCGGGTCCGCCACGGTCTGGCCTGGCACGGTTGGGCCAGATGGCCGAACAATGCGGCCATCTGGCGGCCTCACGTGGGTGCCGAGGCAACCACGTGCCGGATAAACGGTCGGCTCAGGTGATCTTGTCGTGCGATAGAACGTCCCCTCTTCGGTGACCACCGCTTTGAATGGAGCGATGGCATCGAGGATTGGATCGCTGGGACCGGTAACGAGCCAGCCGCCGTCGTTCAGCGAATGGTAGAAGCGCCGCGCCACTCGTTCGATCGCCGTGGGTGTGAAGTACATGAGAACATTGCGGCACAGAATGAGGTCGTGGGTACCCATTGGGGTAGCATCTGCGCTGGCGGCCAGGTTATCCCAAACGAAGACGGGACGCTTGCGAATCCGCTCGGTGATCAAAAACTCATGCTCATCCAAGATGCTGAAGTACCGAGCGGCAATGTCTCCTTCGACCCCGCGCAGAGACCAGGCGGAATACAATCCGAGCCGAGCCTTGTGCAGGGCTGTGCGCGAGATATCGCTGGCCACCAGTGTGGACCGGTCGTCGAGCTTTTCCTGTTCCAGAATGATGGCCAGAGAGTAGGCTTCTTCGCCCGACGAGCAGCCAGCACACCAGGTCGACAGGTGACGCGGGTATCGAGTGCGCAGCCCTGATAGAATTTCGCGCCGGATGAAGTCGAAGTGTTCGGGGTCGCGCAGGAAGTACGTCTCGGGTACCACGAGCGATTCAGCGAGCTGGGCGAGGACAAGCTCATTGCCGGGCAGATCGGCTTCCACAGCGAGCAGGTCGAGCGGTGTAGGCGCTTGCCCGGTGCGGGCGAGCGCTTGCTTCAGTTCGGTTTCGCGCCCGGGCCGAACCTCGAGACCGCTCCATCGAGAGATGAGCCCGGCAATGCGGTGATAGGATCCCGCTGTCATGGACCCCCTACCTCGAGCGAGGCTGCCAATGCCTCATCGAGAGCTCGCTTCTCCGACTGCGATAGAAAGCAGCTCAGATCCCAGATCAGCCACAATTCCATGGCCTGTTTGGCCAATCCATCCAGATATGGGGCACACGGTGCCAGTTGTCTGGCCTTGGTCATGTCGATCTCGGGGATGTCGGCGATCTCTAGCGCGCGATCGACTGCGAGGGCAATCCGACGCCCCGACGATCGGCTCAGAATGAAGTGATCAGAGCTTTTCGGAAGCCTTGTCGGCAGTTCGAGCCGCGAGCGAACGTCGAAAAGTGGCACCGGTTCGCCATGGACGTCGATCGCACCCACGATGCCCTGTGGGGCGCTCGGCAGCGGCACATGAGCTACTGCCGCGATGACTTCTTCTACTTCGTCAAGGCGCAGTGCGCAGCGCCGATCGTCTACATGGAAGAGCAGGAGCTGCATGTTAAAGAAGTTCAACCACGATATCACAATCGTAGCTCGCGATAGGCCGGCGGGGCTATCTGTCGAGAACTGGAGGGGTCGCTTGGTTTCCAAGTCGGTCGCTGATCGATACAATGGTTAGCTTGCATGTCTGCTGAGCAGCGAGTTCTCATCGTCGACGACAGTCCGACCCAGGCCAAGCAGTTGGAGTTGCTCCTACACGCCGCGGGGTTTGCGATCGAGACTGTGCCCGATGGCGAAGCTGCGCTGGAGGCATTGGAACGCGAGAGCTTTCACGTGGTGCTCAGCGATGTGCTCATGCCCGGGATGGATGGCTACGAGCTGTGCCGGATGATCAAAGAGAGCCCCCGCTACGGTCACGTTCCAGTGATCCTTCTGACCAATCTGAAAGAGGCTGATGACATCATGAAGGGCCTGGCCGCGGGTGCCGACAACTTCATCACCAAGCCCTACGAAGTCGACAGTCTGGTCGAGCGTATTCGCACTGTGTTCAGCAACCACGGTGGCCGCGAGCAGAACGGAGAGCAATCCGGCGACCTCGACTTTCGCTTTATGGGCAAAAAGTACGGGCTCCGGGCGTCCCGCCAGCAGATTCTCAGTTTTTTATTGGCGACCTTTGAGGATTACGCGTATGCCAAACAAAAAGAAAAGGACGCGATGAGGCGAGATATGGAGCGGCAGATCACCACGGCTGAACTGCTCCTGCAGAAGAACCGCGAACTCCTCAAGATGAACTCACGCCTCGAGCACGCCAACTCCTCCCTGGTCGAGTTGCACAAAGAGCTAAAGAATGCCCATGAGCGACTCGAGAACACCTACGACGATATCAAGCGCAAGCAGGCCATTCGCGAGCTGGATCGCAGGCGAATGGCCATGGAGCTAGAGACGGCGCGTACGGTCCAGCGCATGCTGATTCCCAGGAAGCCACCCCAGGACATTCCCGGATTCGAGTTTGCGTTCAGTTATCGGCCGGCCGACGAAGCTGCGGGAGATTGGTTGGGCTTCTTTCACAACGAAACAGCCCGCGAGCTCTCGGTTCTCATCGGCGACGTCACCGACCATGGCGTCGCGGCTGCGCTGGTCACTGCGGCAACGGCCTCGTGCGTGTACACGGCCTGCGATCTGAGCCAGCGCATCAGCGACAATGTACGTGAGGTGCGCCCGGTATCACTGCTCAATAGCTTGAACAAAATCGTCGGAAATATGGCGGAATCGCGTCTGTACATGACGTTTCTTGCCACTGCTCTCGATTACGACGAGCGGGTTCTGCACATTGCTACCGCCGGTCATCCGGCGCCGCTCATCATTCGCCCGTCACAATTGGACGACAGTCGCAACACCAATGTCTGGCAAGGTATTCACACTGTGTCCAGGCCGAGCCCTCAGCTCGGTCAGATCGCTGCGCCGAATTTTCCCAGCTTCTCCTTGCCGGTTGAGCGCGGCGATATAATCCTGTGGTTTACCGATGGCGTGCTGCTCGACGATGTCACCGCGCCCCGGCACTTCCTGACCTGGCTTCGCGAGGTGCGCAACCAACCCGTAGGCCGTATTCAGGGCCATCTGGACCGCAGAATTCGGGCTTATCTGGGCGATCGGCGGCCAAAGGACGATATTGCGTTTATCCTGGCTCGGTCGCTGTGAAACTGGACAGTTTTCCGACCGCAACAGCAGCGGGGCGCAGAGTCTCGTCTCCGATGAGATAGCCTTCTCGCACCACGCCGATAACGGCGCGGTCGTCCCCGGCATCGCTTACTGGCACCATGCTTACCGCCTCGTGCCGGTTGGGATCGAACTCGCTGCCCAGCGCGGGCAGGTGGGTGACGCCGAACTGATCGAGTTTGGCCAGAAATCCCTTGCGAACGAGTTCGATACCCTGCAGTACAGCCGACGATCCATCGCCATCCCTGGCCGCATCCAGCGCGCGCTCGAGGTCGTCGAGGACCTCGAGAAAGCTGAACAAGACCGCGCGGTTTTTTTGCTCCAGCTCCTTGGCGGCATCCTTGCGGATACGGCTCTTGGCGCGCTCGAGCTCTTCTTCAGCACGCCGCGCCATCACCGCTGATTCGCGCGCCTGACGGTCTTTTTCATCCACGAGTTGGGTCAGGCGCGCGATTTCGCCAGCCATTTTTGCTGCGGCGTGATCGCGTGTTTGCGCCGGCTCGCGCGACTGTCGTTCGGCGCCAGCCGGATCCTCGGCGGCGGACGAAGCAGTCCACGGGCGGCGATCGGGGACATGAAATCCCGCATCTCCGGACGCCTGGGCTGATTGCCGCGGGCCTGGGGAACGTCCGCGCGAACGCTCCGGAACCTCGCTGAAAGGCCCGCGTGACACGCCCTGGCCCCCGGACATCTGGTTGGAAAGACGCCGTACAGGCACTTTGTAGCCCTCATTCGCGTGGTACATGGACATCACCTTCTGTCGTAATCACCATTACTGGTCGGGTCAAGATGTGGTCTGCGGTGTCTGTGGTGGTACAAGAGACGCTGTTGGGGGCTGAAAACACCAGATTACCAACATCTTAAAAAGCCCGGTTAACAGAGCCAACTATCGGGGTTGACAGGGCACTTTTTGGCCGACATGCTCCATCATCTGCCGGGCCGGAGACAATTGCCGAAGGCCGTGGCGGAGTTTAATCGGTTTTATTCAGCCCAAGGAGAGGCAATCACATGGCACATCAACTTCCCGAGCTTCCGTACGCGCAGAATGCGCTGGAACCCGTGATCTCGAAAGAGACCATTGAGTATCATTACGGTAAACATCATCAGGGTTACGTCAACAAGCTTAACGCGGCCATCGAGGGAACAGCTCACGCCAGCCTTGGTCTCGAAGAGCTGATCCTCAAAGTTTGCTGCCACCAGAACGAGCAGGCGCTGTTCAACAACGCGGCCCAGGTCTGGAACCACACGTTCTATTGGAACTGCATGTCGCCGAATGGCGGCGGCCAGCCCACCGGGGCAATCGCCGCGGCCATCAACAAATCGTTTGGCGACTTTGCCACGTTCAAGGACAAGTTCTCGGCCGCTGCCGCTGCTCGCTTTGGCAGCGGATGGGCATGGCTGGTCAAGACCGAGGATGGCTTGGCCATCGAGACCACGCCCAACGCCGAGACACCGCTGACCGAGGAAAAAACCACCTGCTTGCTCACCCTGGATGTATGGGAGCACGCCTACTACATCGATTATCGCAACGCGCGGCCCAAGTACATCGAGGAGTTCTGGAAGGTGGTCAACTGGGACTTCGCCACCAAGCAGCTCGGCTAGTCAGCCCGCGGGTTGATTCCCAGTGCTTTCATCTTTTTGTAGAGATGGGAGCGCTCGAGTTGTAGTTCCCTCGCTGTATTCGAAATGTGGTAGTTGTTGGCGTCGAGCGCTTCGACGATAATATTGCGCTCGGCTGCAGCGACGAGTTCTTTGAGCGGCATTCCGCGCTGGTAACTCGATTTGACGGATTTGACGGCGGGCAGGGCATCCTGGACATCACCTTCGGTGATGAGCTCTTGTTCGCCGGTGAGGATAACCAGCCGCTCGACGACATTTTTTAACTCGCGGACATTGCCCGGCCAATCGTATTGCATGAGCAGAGTTACCGCGCTGGAGTCGATGCGCTTGCGCTTGCGGTCGTTGGCTTCGCATACGGTGCCCAGGAAGTGTTCTACCAGGCTGGCAATATCCTCACGGCGTTCGCGGAGCGGTGGCATTTCGATGGGGACGACATTGAGCCGATAGTACAGATCTTCGCGAAAACGTCCCGCTGCGATCTCCTCGGCTAGCTTCTTGTTGGTGGCGGCGAGAACGCGCACGTCCACCGTGATGGTTTCATTGCCGCCCACTCGCTCGAGTTCACCTTCTTGCAAGACGCGCAGCACTTTGGCCTGGGCACTCGGGTTCATATCTCCAACCTCGTCGAGGAAGAGTGTGCCGCCGTCAGCCAGCTCGAACTTGCCGCGCCGCTGCTGTGTTGCTCCGGTGAATGCCCCTTTCTCGTGGCCAAAAAGCTCGCTCTCGATGAGTTCAGAGGGAATGGCGGCGCAGTTGAGCTTGATGAAGGGCCCGGCCGCCCGCCTGGAATTATCGTGGATTGCCCGGGCGACGAGTTCCTTGCCCGTACCGTTGTCGCCGGTGATTAGCACTCGGCCGTTAGTGGGGGCGGTTTTTTCGATCTTGTCGAAAACGACCTTGATTGCCGAACTGCTCCCGATCAAGGTGAAAGCAGTGCCGGCCTGGGCGCGCAGCCGGGCGTTTTCCTTGGACAGCTTGGAGAACGACAGGGCGTTCTCGACGGTCAGGAGCAATTTGTCGCTACTCAGTGGCTTCTCGATGAAATCGCGCGCACCGCCCTTGGTCGCCTGAACTGCGTTCTCGATGGTGGCATTGCCACTCATCATGACCACGATGACATCGGCGTGTTTTTCGCGAATCAGTGGTAACGCGTCCAGGCCGCTCATCCCCGGCATGACCACATCGAGCAGAACAAGATCCACGTCACATTCGGCGAGCTTTTTCAGACCCAGCTCGGCGCTGCCCGCAACCTCGACGCGGTAGTCTTCTAGCTCGAGGGCTCGGCGCACCGTGGTGAGAATGTTGGGTTCGTCGTCAATGACCAGGAGTGTGGACCGCGGCATGAGCGGGGAAGGTAACTCCCGCAGCCGGCTACTGCACCCACACGATGCCGATCTCGCCATTTGTATCGGCGCAGCGGCGCGGGCGTTGCCCGGGCCATGAGACATTGACTCTGTCCGGATCGGAGAATACCGTGACGCATCCATGCCTCCGAGACGTCTGTTTCTTTCCCTGCTCGGGTTTGCGCTCGCTGTCCTGGCCGGCTGTCCCGACAAGTCACCCAAGGATCCGGCTTGTGACCGCGACGAGGACTGCAAAGCCGGACAGCGCTGTATCAACAAGTTGTGTGTCGAATGCGGCGCCGACAGTGACTGCCCGGATGGACAGACCTGTCAAAACGGCGCCTGTGTGGCTGCGAACAAGGTCGACGAGTGCAGCACCGACCAGGAATGCGCCGAGGGACAGGTGTGCAAGAACGGCGCATGCCTCCCCTGTGAATCGAATGACGAATGCGGGCCCGGAGGTAAGTGCCAGAGCGGTACGTGCCTGCGGCCCAGGGCGTGCAGAATCGACGAAGACTGTGAAGATGACGAGGACTGTATCGACGGACGCTGCCTCAAGCCCTGGAAGCGAGATCCACCCGCCAACGTCTCCTGTAAGATGCGGACGGTTTTCTTCGACTTTGATCAGTGGACCGTGCGGGACGACGCCCGCGAAACACTGAGCGCGGTCGCCGACTGTTTGCAGAAAGTCCCCCGCGATCGCGGCGTTTACGTCGTTGGGCACGCCGACGACAGCGGCACGGAGGAGTACAATGTTGCGCTTTCCGAGCGCCGCGCCCGCGCTGTGGCCGATTACCTCGCCCGCCTTGGTATCGACCCGGCGCGCCTGCAGATCGTTCCCAAAGGCGAATCAGAACTCAGCGGCCGCGGCTCCGATGCCGATCGTCGCGTAGAATTCGAATGGCGATGATGCAACAAACCAGAATCCTCACGATGGCCGTCCTTTGTGCAGCACTCAGTGCGTTGCCCGCGTGTTTCTGGGTGACTACCAAGGCCGAGGGCGAAGAAATACGTAAAAATATTGGGAGGTTAGACAAGCGGGTAAAAGAGAAAGAGGAGACTTTGGAGTCCAAGCTGGCCAAGCTGGAAGAAGTTCTCGACCAGGCGACCAAGGTGCTGCGGCGGAACAGCGCCGACCTCGGGGCTGACTTCCAGGCGATGTCCACTGATGTACGCAATCTGCAGGGGCTCATCACTGCTGCCAAGCGCTATACCGATGATGTTCGCAAGGACGTGCGAGAGCTGAAGAAGACCGTGGACAACGACCGAGAGGTCCTGGCCAAGCGGCTGCAAAGCATGGAGCAGCGCCTCGAGGCGTTGGAAAAGAAGACCGCAGATACCACGCCAAAAACAGCCAAAGGGCTATACAATAAGGGAAAGACCGCCTTCGACAGCAGCGACTACGCCGTGGCTCGTTCCATGTTCAGGCTGCTGGTCGTCCGGTTTCCCGGACACGACCGAGCCGATGACGCCCAGTACTTTCGCGGAGAGGCGTACTTTCGCGAAAAAGACTACGATGCGGCCATTCGCGAGTTCCAGAAGGTCTTCGACAAGTTTTCCAAGAGTCCACTCGCCGACGATGCCCTTTTCCGTGCCGGCGAGGCGGCCGAAAAACTGCGACGGTGTTCCGAAGCACGAGCCTACTATGGTTTGCTTCGGCAGAAGTTTCCCAAATCATCTCTGGTCAAGAAGTCCAGGGCCAGAGACAAGGAGCTCAAGCGCAACGCCAAAAAACGCCAGAAATGCCTGAGCTGATGGCCGGTTAACCGGCCATCACAGGACCTGGGAGAGGGAATGGGGAGATCGGCGAGGTAAGCCGGTAAATGTTGTCTTCCCGCCGCTCGGCGATTCAGATCTGCAGCTTGAGCTGACCTTTCACCTGGGCGAACGCCTTGTTGAACAGGTCGAGGCCCTTGTCATTGAGTGGGTACCCGTCTTTTTTCAGGCCAGAATGACAGGATTTGCAGTTTTTGATCGCTGCGTTGGTTTTCTTGGCCTTGCTGAGGAAGTCCTTCATGGCCTTGACCGCTGTCTTCTGGTCGGTCTTGCATGCCTTCTCGACGTATTTGGTCTTGAAGGTTTTGCGCGCGCATGGGTTGCCAGCATCGGCTTCTTGAGGTGCCGTCGCGAGACTGAGAAACGCAACCGATGCGCCAGCGAGAATGACAAGTGCAAATTTCTTCATGTTGTTTTGTTCCCTAGGTTGGAATAATCACTGCCGAGACCGCCATAGGACGGCCTTGTTGCGGACCGTATTCAATGTAAATAGCTCACCAAATGCAGCCAGGAGGTCCGTTCATTCCACACGGAATACGGAACCAATCGGTTCTTCGTTACAGATTAACCCCTCATCTCGGTCGAGCGGAGAACGCCATGTTGATACGCGCTCCTGCAAGTGCTGGATTTTCCGAATGATTTACCGATGAAATGGCACAGGCAGCAGCCGCTCCGGCCGTGGCTACATCAAGTGCACGCTCGGGAGTGATGCCACCAATTGCCACGATCGGTATGTCCCCCGCAGCTGCGACAGCAGCGCGCAGGCCCTCAATGCCCTGGACCGGGACCGGGTCCGGATACACTTTGGTTTGGGTGGCGTGGATAGGTCCAAAGCCGAGATAATCAGCTCCGCCTTGAATAGCGCTCAGCACTTGTTCCCGATTGTGTGTGGACAACCCGATGAGAAAGGGTTGTGGGGGCTTTGTGCGGCGGACGAGTTCACGCGCATCGGCAAGCGGCAGGTCGTCTTGACCGAGGTGTACTCCATTGGCCTTGACTGCGAGCGCGATGTCGAGTCGATCGTTGACGATGAGCAGGCCATTCAGTTCGGTAGCCACCTTTCGAGCCATGGTGGCTACCCGGACAATTTCAGCTGTAGAGACGCGCTGTGCTGGTTTGATACGCACTTGAAGCACACGCGAACCTGCTCCACCATCACGAACCGGGGTCAACAAAACCCGGGCCAGGGACTCGTCGTCCGAGTCCAAGATGGAGTAAAACCCGGTAAACTTATCGCGCCACGTCATTGCGAAGCGCGCCATTATGACGCAAACCTCACGTCGCTCAAGCATTTCCGGACCAGGTATGTCGGAAAATCCATTTCAGCTCGTCTCATCGTTCAGCCCGACTGGTGATCAGCCGCGGGCGATCGAAGAACTACTGCAAGGCCTCGAGCGCAAGGACAGGCATCAAGTGCTTCTCGGCATCACTGGATCCGGGAAGACCTTCACCATGGCCAATGTTATTGCCCGCTCGGGACGGCCTGCGCTCATCATTGCACCCAACAAGACACTGGCTGCCCAGCTCTACGGCGAGTTCAAAGAGCTCTTTCCCCACAGCGCCGTCCACTATTTCGTCAGCTACTACGACTATTACCAACCCGAGGCATACGTTCCAAGTACGGACACTTACATCGAAAAAGACTCGCTCATCAACGAGGAAATCGACCGCATGCGGCATGCTGCAACCTATGCACTGCTGTCGCGACCGGACGTCATCATCGTCGCGTCGGTCTCGTGTATCTACGGCATCGGCGCGCGCGAGGTGTACGCCTCGATGACCTGTGAAGTGGCGGTTAATACGGAAGTTTCGCGGGACGATGTGTTGCGCCGTCTGGTCGAGTTGCAGTACGAGCGCAACGACGTCGATTTTCACCGCGGAACCTTTCGCGTGCGTGGGGACGTGGTCGAGGTTTTTCCGGCCTATGAGGCCGATACTGCCATTCGTATCGAATGGTGGGGAGATGACGTCGAGGCCATTGCCGAAATCGATCCGTTGCGCGGCAAGGTCAAGCGAGCCATGGACTGGACGTCTATTTTTCCGGCGTCGCACTACGCGACGCCTGGCGACCAGTTGCGCCGGGCGATCGAGGGTATCAAGGCCGAGTTGCAGGAGCGGCTAGAGCATCTCACCAGAGAAAACAAACTGCTCGAACGGCAGCGGCTGGAGCAACGGACACTTTACGACATCGAATGTCTGGAGCAGATGGGGTTTTGTTCGGGCATAGAGAACTATTCGCGCCATCTGACCGGACGTGCGATCGGGGAGCCTCCGCCCACGCTGATCGATTACTTTGGCCAAGACTCTCTGATGTTCATTGACGAGTCCCACCAGACCATTTCGCAGCTGCAGGCGATGTACCGCGGCGACCGGTCGCGCAAGGAGACGCTGGTCGAGCATGGGTTTCGGTTGCCCTGTGCGCTCGACAATCGCCCACTTCGGTTCGACGAATGGTACGAGCGGGCCAGGCGGGTCATCTTTGTGTCGGCGACGCCGGCCAATTACGAGCTCGAGCAGGCCAGGGGAGTTATTGTCGAACAGATCATTCGGCCGACGGGTCTGCTCGATCCAGAGATCGAAGTCCGTCCGGTGTCCGAGCAGGTAGACGATTTGCTCGGCGAGATTCGCGAACGGATCACCCGCAAAGAACGGGTCCTGGTCACCACGCTGACCAAGCGCATGGCCGAAGATCTGACTGAGTACTACACCGAGCTCGACGTGCGCGTGCGCTATTTGCACTCGGAAGTGGACACGCTCGAGCGTGTCGAGATCATCCGCGACCTGCGCAAGGGGGTCTTTGACGTTCTCGTCGGCATCAATCTTCTCCGCGAAGGGCTCGACATCCCCGAAGTGTCACTGGTCGCGATCCTCGACGCCGACAAGGAGGGGTTCTTGCGTTCCACTCGCTCGCTAATTCAGACCATCGGCCGCGCGGCCCGCAACGTGAGCGGCAAGGTTCTCCTCTACGCGGATACTGTCACCGACTCCATGCGTGAGGCCATCGACGAGACCAATCGGCGTCGGGCCAGGCAAGACGCCTACAACCAAGAACACGGCATTACTCCTCGTTCTGCACAGCGTACCATTCTCGATATCCAGACTCCCAACCCGGATGGCAGCTATCCGCGGGCTGCTGAGACGGCCGTTAATACCGCCCGCAAACTCGATGACCTCGACATCTCGACCCCCGACGACTTGCGCAAGACAATCGAGAAGCTGCGTGCAGAGATGCGCGCTGCGGCTGCCGAACTCGACTACGAACGCGCGGCCCAGTTGCGCGATCGGGCCCGCGAGCTGGAAGAAATCGAGCTGGCAGTGGGCTGACGGCGCGTTACCGCCGGCGCGGAATTTCGGCCTTGGCGCGGTCGCCCAACTCGACCTCGACTGTGCGTGAACGGCCATCGCGCATGACTGCGAGTTCGATCGACGTGCCCGGCCCGGCCATGGCCACGGCGTTGCGCAGTTGTGCGGCAGTTGTGACGTCTTTGCCGTCGATCCGTACGATGACGTCACCGGACTTCAAATCGAAGCGAGCTGCCGGACTGCGCGGTATCACGCCAACCACCAAAACACCGCGTACATCAGGCATACTGCGGTTTCGAGCCATCTCGTGGTCGAATGTCCGGATATCGATACCAAGCCAACCGCGCGCGACGACTCCGTCGTCGACCAGGTCTTTGACGATTGGCTGGAACATATCGCTGGGAATGGCGAAACCGATGCCCTGATAGCCACCGGTACGGGACAGAATGGCCGTGTTGATGCCGATGAGCTGCCCTTTCATGTTGATCAGAGCACCACCCGAGTTACCCGGGTTGATGGCCGCATCGGTCTGGATGAAGTCCTCATAGCTGACGATACCCATGCCCGAGCGGCCCTTGGCCGAAACGATGCCCATGGTCACGGTTTGACCGACACCAAACGGATTGCCAATGGCCAGGACAATGTCGCCGAGACGCATGTCACTCGATGCGCCGATGTCGATGGGTTGCAGGTCACCGAGATCGCCGCGCAGCTTCAGAACTGCGAGATCGCTCGGTGGGTCGGCTCCGACCACTTCGGCTTCGAGCTGGCGGCCGTCGGCCAGCGAGACTCTGATTTTGTCCGCTTTCGATACGACGTGACTGTTGGTGACTACGTAGCCCTTGGTCGAGATGATCACACCCGAGCCCAGACTGCTGCCGTATCGCTTGCCAGGCCGCCCGCCCGGTTGGCCGAAAAACGGCGACCGGGGGTCGTTAAAAAACGGATCTGACTGGGCCGGGCCCCCCTGGTGAACCGCTGTCATGGTCGAGATGTTGACCACACTAGGCAGCGCTTTTTCCACGACATCGGCGATCTCGGTTGTCGCGGTGCCCATGGTAAGCGGCCCTGCCTGGGCTATTGGGGTCTCGATCTGGTCACGAGAGAGAGAAACGCCGGCCACGACCAGGCCGAGAACGCCGGCTGCGATGAGCCAGCGGGGATAGAGAATCTTTTGCATAAGTGCCTTCCGTCTTTGCAGCGTTGTCGCCAGTAACTACGTGAGCTGCGACCGGGCCGGTCAGCGATTTATTCCATATGCTCCGCCGACCAGCCTCCGAGCAGTTCTCCGACGGAGGGGAAAATATTAATAGTTTTGGATGATTAGAAAGAGCGAACCGGAGCGGCGCAGGCTGGGGACCAGGCCAAGGTGGGGTGTGGGTTCGGCTACTATTCGGTGAAGATCTGATCGATATCTTCTGCGATGCGGGTAGCCGTGCTCTGCAGGACTTTGGCGTAGGTGCGGGTGGCTTCAGTGCGAATGTAATAATGCGACATTTTGGGGGGGGTGGGTTTTTCTTTCTTCTCGGCCGGAGCGGGTTTCTGGCCAGGAGCGGCCTTGGCAGGCTGGTTTTTGTCGGCTGGTGCCGCTTGTTGTCCGGTTTTGTCCTGGCCGGCTGGCTCGCTCTTGCCCGCAGTGTCCTCGCCCTTTTCGCCCTTTGTGGGTGTGGCAGGTTCGGTGGGCGCGGCTGGTGGTGCTGCGGGGCTTTCTTCTGGCTCGGGTGGCTGCTCGTAGAGCTCTAGCCAGCCCAGTTTCTCGCCATTTTCGCGCTGATACTCGACCTTGACCACCAGCTTGAGCGACTTGGCATCGAGCTTGGGAGCGTATTGTGACGGCGAGAGCTTGGCCACATTCTGCAGAAAGTTGGACATGGTCTGATCGGGCTTGGACGAATCACTGGCGTCAGCCCAGTTCTTGCTCTTGGTGCCCTTTTCGTTTTCGACCGTGATGCGGACCAGATTGCGCGTCTTTCCAGCGGCCGTAACGACGGCTTTGCCCACGTCTTCATCATCGTAGATGTGGGCTTTGCGCAGTCGCATCCCGGATTCCCCGGCGAGAAGATCTCTCAGCGTTGTGGCTGCGAGTGCATAGGCCTTGCCCGAATCCATTTCGAGGACGTATCGACCGCCACCGCTGCCGGGGACCCGACCGCCCACCACCAGACTGCGCGATTTGCCGTTGTACGAGACCGTGATGTTATCCTTGCTGTCGTCGAGCTCGTACTCTTTGCGCCTGTCGTCGTCGAGCGCGCCGAGGTCGCGCAGAGCGCGCAGGTCAGCCAGATTCTCGACCGCTTCCTGGCCTTTTTTGCCGATTGCGAAGTCGCGGATCTTGGTCTCGGTTTCGGGCTGCGGCGGCTCGGCTGGCTCGGCGCTGTCATCCTTCTTTGCGGGCTTCTTGCCCACCGACTTTTTGACCACGCGGATGTCCTGGCCCCAGTAGTAGGACTGGCCGCCCTCGCTGCGCTGTTCCAGCTTTATCGTGCGATTTTCGCTGTCGTAGGTGATGGCTGTAATGGAATCCGCGGGCACGGACCAGACCTGGATGTCGCCGACATCGCGCTCGACTTTCTCCTCTTTGGTCCAGGTTTGATAGGCGAAGATGAGAACGACGACCAGTAATACGCCGTGAATGATGGGACCGCGTGTCATGACGCCCTCCGTTGCATGCGTTGCCGGCGCCACCAGCCGAAAACCAGGCCGAATCCGAGCACGATCAGCGGGGCGCCGACGAGAGTCGAATAGAACCAGAGCACGTCTTCATTCCGGGTGTGCTCGATGTAGACATCTTTTTCCGACACGATCTCGCCGGCGATGTGCTCCTCGCCACCGAGCCATTTGATCGCGTCGCTGAACATTACCGACGGGGGCTGGTTGGGCGGTTGCAGGTAGTCGCTGAAGATCTCGACGTCGGCAAACACCATGGCACGCATCCCCTCGCTCTTGCCGGAACCTTCCTCCTCCTGGTCAGCCGGCCTTGCGTCGGGATTCTCGATGGCGGCGACCAGGTTGTACTGCTTGGCTTTTTCCGTGCCTTTGGTGAGCTTGAAGTCATTGTCGGTATCGGCAAATGTCGTCGATCGAGAGCGGATCACCATGGTCCGCTTGGGCTTACCGCCCCCGGTAAACCGAGCTTCCTCGAGGGATCCGGCGTTGACCAGGAGGATTCCGGCGCGCGCCGCCCGGGTTAGGGTAGTGATCGACGCGTGCGACGAGAATCGATCGGTGATGATGAGACGCCTGTCGCTGGGTCTGCCGAGGTACCTCATGTGCAGTTTGTCGTCGGTGAGCGGCGTGGGGTTGTAACGGATGCCCAGCCTGCCTTCCAGACTGCCTAGTGTGGCACTGGACAGTGGATCGAGCGCGATAAGGACCCGGCCGCCCCGGGCCAAGTAGCGGTCGAGTGCGGCGTATTCCTCGTCGAGAAGCGGCGCCTGGGGACCGAGGATCAGGACTACTGTGGCGTCGTCAGGCACTTCATTGGCGAGGCCCTGAGCCAATCCGAGGTCTTTTACCTGAAAGTTGAGGTTGCGCAGCGCGGATTTGATCAGGTTGGTCTTGAGACCACCCCGCCTGGCGAATATCCGGCCGCCCGATTTGGCCCAGTTCGAGTTGGAGTCGTTTAACTCACCGTGGCCCACGGTCATGTAGGCGACGCGTTTTTCGCGACTGAGCTTCATGAGCGCGGTATTGACCTTGCCATCGAGTTCGCGCAGCTCGGTTCGCGCAGCTCGTCGTTTGGTCGCCTTTTCATCGATGGTGAGCTTAAACGATTGGTGCTGTTCGCCCGGCTCTTTGCCCTCGGCTGGTTTCTTGCCATCGGGGACGACAAGAACGACCGTGCCGTTGTTGTTGACCCGGTACTTTTTGGCCAGAGCTGGAGAGAGCAGCTGGTCGTGTTCTTCGATCAAGACGTTGCCGGTGGCGGCTTCGAGCGAGTCGAAATAGCCGCGCACTTCGTTCTTGACCTCGTTGACCGGGGGAAAGAACAGGACCACTTTGACTGGCTGGGCAAAATTTTTGGTCAAATTGACCGTTGCGCTGCCCGGGCTCGACGTTTTGAAGTAGCTCACATCGCGGCGGATATTGCGCTGCTCAGCGACGTTGCACGTGACCATGAGAAACGCGGCGGCCAGCGCAATGGACAGTCCCGAATTTGATATCTCGCGGACCCGAAACGATTCTACCGCTTCTTGCTTGGTGTCCGACGCGTCGAGATCGCCGGGAATGAATTTGTTGCGCCGGGCCGCTCCGAGCGAGAGCTCGACCATGAGGAGGGGTACGAGCGAGATCAGCATCCCGATGGACCACAGGATGGTCATCGGGATCTGAAACCGGTCGAACGCTTTCGAGTCGCTCGGATCAATACCGAGAACGCCGTGACCCCAGTCGGTCGTGGTCAGGTAGAGAACCAGCGAGACCAGCACACCGGCGTGACAGAAAAGCAGTACGCGCTCGACTGCCCGGCGTTCGCCGGTGGTGGCGGCAAACGTCCACACCCGCAGAGCAGAGATGCCCAGGACGAGCAGTGTGCCCAGGCCGCTCAGGATCAGGCGTACTGCGCCGAGTTCATCGAACGGCCGCTCGCCCATAAATAAGAGGAGTAGGCCCGCGGCAAAAAGCGCCGAGAACCACCATGGAGACGCGGTTTTCATTGCCATCGTTTTGCCTCCAGGGTTTTGGTTGCCAGAAGCAGGAAGAAGTAGATGACGGCCAGGTAGTACACCATGTCCGATAAGTTGAATACGCTCTTCATAAACCCGTCCTGAAAGTGCGACCACCACAGATCGAGTCCCTGGAACACATCTTTGAGCGGCTCGTCGAGCCGTTTGGCAAGCGGGAAAAGCAGCACCATGATCGAATTGATGACCGCGCCCACGACCAGGGCGATGAGCTGCTGCCGGGCCAGAGAACTGGCAAAAATGCCGATCGACAGACTGGCCGCGCCGAGCAGTAGAAGCCCCAGATAGCCGACGAGAAGCTGGGAAACAGCGATCTTGCCGTTTACCATGATGAGCAGCGGCATGTAGATCGAAAGCAAGAGCATTCCGGCCAAAAACACCAGAGCCGCCAAGAACTTGCCGACAATGATCTCGACATCGCGCACCGGCGAGGTGTTGAGCAGGACAATGGTATTCTGCTGCCGCTCTTCAGCGACCAGCCTTACCGCCAGCGCAATGCCGGCGATCTGGACCACGATGCCGGTATACATGAAAAAGAACCGCAGCACGTCGGCCGAGAGAGTTCTGCCCACGCCCAGGACGTAGGTCTGAAAGAGAATACCGTCGACCAGAAGTAATAACGCGGCAACCACGTAGCCCATGGGCGAATGCAAATACGTGGCAAGCTCGCGGCGAAAGATGATGCTAATTGCTCGCATCACTGTCTCCTTGCACCAGTTTCAGGAAGGTGCTTTCGAGTTCGCTTTGTCCGTGATCGAGCTTGAGCAAATCGTGGCCCGCTTTGACAATGGCCCGACTGACCTCGGCTCGCACGTCGCTGGTGCACGAAATGTGATAGATCCGCGCATCTTCATACGGCGCAGTCGCACTGGTGACCGATTTGACCCCCTCGACCGCCTCGATGCACCCCGCCACCGGGTCGGCGCCATTCTTGGGCGACTCCGCCTCCTCCCCATCGGCGGCCTTGTCCCGGTCCTTTTCTTTGGTTTCTTTCTTCTTCTCGTTATCTTTGCCCTGGTCCTTGGTCTCCTCTTTTGAAGACTCATTTTGCGAATCTTTTGGTGAAGTCGACTCTTTCGCCGGCTCTTTTTCTTTTTTGTCTTTGAGCCGCGAGCCGCGATAGGGCGATGATTCGGTGGAGTCGGCGCGGACGATCACGGTGATCGACTTTACTTCGGCGAGTCCGGTGGTGAGCTCTTTTTCGGTACCCGATGCGATGATCTCGCCGGCTCCCAGTACCAGCAAGCGGTCACAGGTCTGACTGATCTCGGTCAGGATGTGACTCGAGATCAACACTGTGTGGTTCTCTTTCAGCTCGTGGATCAGGTTGCGCATCTCGACGATCTGGACCGGGTCGAGACCTCGAGTAGGCTCGTCGAGAATGAGCAGGGTCGGATTGTGGATGATCGCCTGGGCCACGCCAACTCGCTGCCGGTAGCCGTGCGACAGGTGCCCGATGAGCTCCTGCCCGCTTCCCTGCAAATGTGTCACCGCGAGAACCGTGGGCAGACGTCGGTCCACTTCCCCTCTGCTCATGCCGCGCAGCTGGCCGGCGAAGAAAAGGTAGTCCGAGACAGTCATGTCTTGATAAAGCGGCGGGTTCTCGGGCAAGAATCCGATCTGTTGCCGGACCGAGTGGGGATCGGCCACGGCGTCCGCCTCGCCGATCGAAATCGTGCCCCCAGATGGGCGCAGATCGCAGGCGAGAATGCGCAATGCCGTGGTTTTCCCCGCGCCGTTCAAGCCGAGAAAGCCGACGGTTTCACCGTCTTTAATCTCGAACGACACCGGACCCAATGCCCGTTTGCCCCCAAAGTACTTGGATATTTTTTCAGCTCGTATCATAGGCGGGAAAAGGAGATTTCAACACCCGCTGCATCGTGTCAAGAGCGATGTGCTATTGTGTGCATCCTCCTAACCTACTGATTTTGCTTATTTTCGCAAAAAATATCTACAATGGGCATATCTTGGACGGGCCGGTGGTTATCTGTCGGTTTGGGGTCCGAACAGATCCAGCTGTCGGATCCCGGCTCGCGAGTTGCGAAACCGGGTGCAGTCCAGTGCCGGCATTGGGTGGTTCAGGCCCAATCGGCGTGCTGCGATGTCAAAGCGTTGGGCCAAGAGCTGGGCGTAGGTACCGGTTCCCCGCATGCGGGTGGTGAACTCGGACTGGTAGAGGGCGCCGTTGCGGGTTTCGCGGATGAGATTGAGCACTCGTTTGGCCCGTTCGGGATAGTTTTCATCCAGCCATTCGGCGAACAGTTTTTTGATCTCAAGGGGCAGGCGGACGAGAATGTAATTCGCCGACAGGGCTCCGGCCTCGGCAGCGGCGTCGAGGATGAGTTCGAGTTCGGTATCGTTGAGGCCCGGGATCATGGGTGAGGCCAGCACGCCGACCGGGACCTGGCCGGCGCGCAGCTGGCGAACCGTATCCAGCCTTCGCCCGGGAGTTGGCGCACGCGGCTCCATTCGCCGGGCCAGAGTGCGGTCCAGGGAGGTGATCGAGATCAATACATTAGCCAGGTTTTTGGCGGCCAGGTCGGTGAGGATGTCCAGATCGCGCAGGATGAGGTTGGACTTGGTGACGATGCTGACCGGGTGGTGGTAGTCGCGCAAGGTTTCGAGGATGGCGCGGGTGATGCCGAGCTGTCGCTCGACCGGCTGATACGGATCGGTATTGGCGCCGAGCGCGATGGTCTGGCAGCGATAGTTCGTTTTGTTCAGCTCGGCGCGCAGGGCGGCGGGAGCTTCGGGTTTGGCGACCAGTTTGCTCTCGAAGTCGAGCCCGGGCGACAGTCCGAGGAAGGCGTGTGTGGGCCGGGCAAAGCAGTAGATGCAGCCGTGTTCGCAGCCCCGGTAGGGGTTGATCGAGCGATCGAACGGAATGTCCGGCGACTGATTGCGTGACAGGATTTTGCTCGTGCGTTCGGTGGTGACTTGAGTATCCACACGCGGCGCCGGCTCGTCCACCGTCCCCCAGCCGTCGTCGAATGCGATTCGTTTTTCGCTCTCGAAGCGTCCCGAATGATTGCTTGTGGACCCCCGCCCCTTACGAGCTCGGAGCAGATTGGGATCATTTTGCGTATCCATTTGGTTATCATCATCCTGATCGGACATGGCGTTCCTTCAGGTACGGGCTCGGCGGTGTCTGATCTTGCTGTCCAGCAACTATTGCACGAGGATACGACGCCGTGTTCAACACTTCAGACCGAGTCACCCGGGCCATGACCAATAACGGGGCGTTTCGCGTCATTACAGCGCTGACCACCCAGACTGTGCGCGGTGCTGTATTGGCTCAGCAGGCGCGTGGTGCGATCGCGCGCCGCCTCGGCGAGCTAATGACCGGATCGATTCTGGTGCGCGAGGCCATGGCGCCGGACAAGCGGGTACAGATCTTGGTCAAGGCTCGCGACGGCCGGACCAGCCTGGTTGCCGATGCCCATCCAGACGGCCGCAACCGCGGCATCGTGAGCCCGGGTCTGGACGAGCGGGTTGCCATGGTCAACAATGCGACTCTCGAGGTCATTTACACCCTGCCGAACGGCATCATGCACCAGGGCGTTGTGACCCTGCCGGATGGCGGGGACATCTCGGCCGGACTCATGACCTACATGCACGAGTCCGAGCAGATCGTCTCGATGATTGCAGTCGCCACGGTCCTCGACAGCGATTCGGACACTGGATCATCCGGTCGTGTTGGCGCTTTCCCGGTGGAGGACGCGCTGACCGGGGGTATTCGCGCTGCTGGCGGTTACATGGTGCAGCTGATACCCGGTGCCGACCGCGACACCGTTGCCGAGATGACTGCTCGGCTTGAGGCCGCGGATCAGCTTGCCAACACACTGGTGGCGGCCGATATGTCGACCACCCGTTTGCGCTGCCAGCTTTTGGGTGACATGGGGGTTGAGGATATGACCGAGACACTGCTGCGTTTCGGCTGTAACTGCGATCGCGAGCGAGTTCTGGCCGGGTTATCGAGTTTGCCGCGGACCGAGATCGAGGCCATGATTGCCGCTGGCGCGCCTCTCGACATTTGCTGCGACGCGTGCCAGCGGGGTTATGTCATCGTTGTCGATGAGCTGCGTTCCTTGCTGGTTGGCGGTTCCGGCTCAGGGCTTCAGAATTAAGCGGGATGGAGCAGCAACGAACTGAAATCGGAAAAGAGGATCCGACGTGATCAAAAGAATCCTATTTGCCAGTGACTTCAGCGGGATTACTGCCAATGCCGAGCGTTATACTCAGGACATCGCCCGGGCGATGAAGGCAGTGGTCACGGTTCTCCACGCGGTCGAGCCCATTGCTGATTCCGAGGGCGACCTGGCTGTGGAACAGTTTTTGGCCAGCAAGCGAGCGACGGCCTCAGTACAGGGCGAGGCTGTAGCCGAGCGGTTTCGCAAGGCCGGCGTTGAAACCGAGCTGCTCGTCGATCTAGGCAAACGGTGGCAGCTGATTGTGGATACCGCCACGGAGGGCAGCTACGATCTGGTCGTGCTCGGCTCTCACCGACTGCACGATGGGGACAAGGTATATCTGGGCACGACGACGCACAAAGTATTTTTCGCCGCCGATTTACCCCTATTGGTGGTCCCCGAGGCGTGACGGCAGGTTGTACAGGCCGCGCTCGCGCGCGTATTCATTCATCGCGGTAAACAGACCGAGCACATCGGTTTGCACATCACTGGCAACCACTGGATAGCCACAGGGCCATCCAGATGAATTGCGGTACCCAATGTGAGACATGGCGAAAGTCCTCGCGCCAGCGCTCGGGCTGGGAGATCAGATCGGCCAGCTGGGTATCCAGCCGGTCAATGGCCTTCGGAACGCCGAGCGCCGTCATGGTCGCGCACGGCCACAGCCGCATGACTGCGCGACCGTGAGCGTGACCGTGGACGATATCGACCTCGGCAAAATCGGCCAGATCATCGTAGGTGGGCTCGCTGTGGCCGATGAGTGCCAACGTCGTGGCGAGCAGAGCCGGCATATCGATGAAGTCGTTGTCGCAGGCCGGATAGCGTGCGAGCGCCGATTGCACCGGCTCGATACGGCGCCGATACAGGCCGAGGCACCGGCCCTGTTCGACGAGATCGTCCGACGAGGCCAGAACCAGGAGAAAATAGCTAAACAGCCACGAGTCGTGTTTGGCCGAGAAGTTATCGCCGTACTCGGGAAAAGGGGCCTGGTCGAGCCAGTGATGCATGTCGTGCCAGAGCTGACCGCGGATAGTGGCGATCCGGGCCGAACGCAGCGGCTTATGGCTCATCATTTCGGTCATGGTGAGGAGCAGCCAGGCGCGCCCATACGGCACCTCGAAGGACTCGTGCTCATTCAAGAACCCCCATTCCGCGGCCAGCGCATCGGGAGTGAGTCGGGCGCGGAGAAATTCTTCGAGCGCACCATCCTTGAATTGGCGCGTCATGCAGAGCAGCGCCCAGTGGGCGTGGACACACGAGTGCCAATCGTACGATCCAGCGAAGACGCCACAGCCGGGCAGGCCCGCATGGGGATCTTCCTGCAGGATGCCGTCGCGGATGACTCCGCTTAGGCCGCGTGCTATGAGTTCCCGCGCCTCGGTGAGCATAGCTCTCGATTTATTCTGATGCGCCTCTGAGGTCGAGGCTCGGTTCGGGGACTCAGAAAATGCACGCGCCCCGGTCGCTTCCTCGGACCAGATTGCACAAGCCTCCGCGAAGGCATTGATCGGATTCCCCGGGCGTGCATTCTCTGTGGCAGCGAGGGATCTTCCCGCTACCGGGGGTACATACCAGGCCGGATTCACAGCCGGCGTCGTCGGTTAGACGACACGGCGCGCCGATTCTGCCGTTGGCCACGCCAATCTCGGGGTAGACCATTCGCGCACGAACCGCGCCGTTCGACTCGTTGGGCTCGGTGTCACTCCTGTCGTTCCACGCCACCACAAATCCACCGCTCTTGGCAGCAATTGCGTCGTCCGCAGCAGCCATTGCAATGTCCGCAGTAGCAATGGAGGCGTCCTTCTGATCGCCGCTGGTGGTTGTGTTGGCGCGGAGATTGCGCCCAATGGGCAGGCCAGAAGGATAGGCGAATCGCACGAATACACCGCAGCCCGAGTCGTCTCCCCGGCCCTCACAACTGTGCCATGCCACCGCGACAACGCCGTCATTGCGGCTGACCATGGCCGGTTTTGCAAAGCTGTCGTCAGTGGCGGTCAAGATGACAGATTCGGCTCCGTCCGTGTTGCCGTCGGGGCCAAATCTGCGCATCAAAAGCCGGCCTTTTTCAAACGTCGCCTCATCGCCGTATACACCCCAGATCAGCATGGCAGCGTCGCCAACCCAGGCCACGTGCGGTCCGTAGACGGTCAACTCGTCGCTCTCGTACTTGGTCAAATTCTGTTCGGTATTGATCGCTGTACCGGTACTGTCGAAAAACTGGCCAAATACGTTACTGGCATCGTGCCAGATGACCACAAAGCCACGGCCGCTTCGAGTGGACGCGACGATGGGACTCTCGTCGCGTTCACTGTCGTCGACTTTGGTGGTAAATACGCCGTCTGGTGAGAGAGTGCCGTTGCTCTCGACCAGGCGGGCAACGATCGTTCTCTGGTCAATGGCGATATCTTCGCGCCACACAACGACGAATTGGCCGCTGGCCAGAGCGGCTGCATGAGGTGACTTTGCAGTGTTTCGAGAGTCCGAGATCGCGATGTCTGTCGCGATCGGAGCGCCGTTGGTGTCGAGTAGGGTGCCGCGAATCTGTCCGTTCGACGCCCAGGCGATCAGAACGCTGCTCTGGCCCGCAGCCGTCACTGGGGAACCGATCTGATTTTGCGACAGGAGCTGGTTGGCCGTGAACTCGCTGCTGTCCCCCGATATACCGTTGCGAGCGGGCTGGGTGTCCGCAGCAAAGAGCCGGGCATGTACATCGCATAGGCCGAGATTTGCGCAGTCGTTGAGAAAGGCGATCAAAAACGAACCGTCGGGCAATACCGCCACTTGCTTGCCGTTGGACTCGGGCTCGAACGTGAGCGCTTGAGAACCATCGACACTGCTGTTTACCACAAAGTCGACGGGCTCTAGCATGACCTCGACATCGACTCGTCCGTTCTCGACAATGGTCGCTCGTCCGCTGCCCTGGCCACGCAGCAGATCCTGGTCACCCGTGCTATCCACCGCTCTGATCTCGAAGGAAATGTCACCCGTCCGCCCACTCGGCGTGACGGTAAATGTGAGCGGAAACTCCCTGTTCTGGATATCGAACTGCTCGGTAAACGTGTCCTCACCATTGGACCCGGAGACCTCCAGGAGGTTGGCCGGGCGCATGCTCGATCGCGCTTCGGTTTTGACCAGGACCACGGTGAACGAGTCGCCACTACAGCCAGCAGCAGTAAGCGCGGCGGCAGACGCCAATAGGGCGTTGACCAGAACCGCGATGATCTGTGCGGAGATCGCTCTCATCGTTAAAAACTCACGTTTCCCAGGTCAGAACCGGGAAGTCCATCGTCTCGCCCGATCAGCAAATACGCGGTCGTGCCACCCGCGGCGACCGCAGCGAGGCCTGCCCAAAACCACCACCGTTTGTAGAAAGGACTGCTCTCGGAGCGTTTGAGCTTTTTGGTCGGCAGGGACCGACGATCAGGTGTTTTTTTGACTTTTTTTTGGGGCTCGATTTGCAGCTCATTTTCGAGCCTGTGAATGAGCTGCAAGACAGCCTCTCGGTTGGCTGCATCCGGCTTTTCGTCGAGGTAGGCGCGAAAAAGAATAACCGCCGTCTTATAGTCGCCCAGGTTGCGATAGCACTGGCCCATGTTGAACAATATGTCGGGGTGTTTGGACAGTTGGTAGGCTTTTTCGTAGCTGGTCAGGGCTTTGTGAAATCTGCCCATGGCAAACATACGCTGACCCTGGCGGTGGTGTTTGGCGGCCCCCTCTTTGGCCTGCTTGGCGTCGGCAGTCCCATCAGCTTGCTTTTCCTCTGCATGAGCAGAACTCATGGCAGCAAGAAACGCCGCGCAACTGCCCACTACCACGGCTGCTGCGCAAAATCGCGCACCTGCTGGGCGAAGGTCGCGCAACGAAACTAGGACAGTCACCATGGCTCGTCTTTACTTGTCAAATGGATCCAGCGTTTTTGACGGAGAGACTTGATCGGGCCTGCCCTTGCCCGAAGAGGATTGGGACTCGTCGGACGCGCTTGAATCCGCGCCCGATGAATTGGCAGGGTCTTTCTCACCAGACGGTGGCGCGGCGTTGGCAGAATCGGACCCGGCACCGATGTCCCGGCCGGTGTTTTTATCCGAGGCGGACTGTTTGATGGTTGTCATGCCGTCGCGTACTGGACGGTCTCTCGATGAACTCCGACGAGGCCGCGCCGACCGCGAAGATCGCCGTTCCCGTTGTAGCTTGACGCGTACCAAACCCGGCGGTTTGGACATATCCAGGTCCACGATCTTGGGGTGATAATGCTCGCGACTGAGTATGATCCGGCGAGTGAGAGGATCATCGATCGGAAAAGCTAGGTCACACGGCGTTTCGCATTTGGGCTCGGGGGAATCAAAATCGTAGACTTTAGCGCTGGGCGAGCTCTCGAAACGTATCGATACCGTCTCGCTCGGAGTGGCGCTCTCCACCTCAGGGGCGCGGCGAGTTATGATCGGACCCTCCTTGGTGGTGAGATCGGCCTTTTCGGCTGGACGGGGGTCTGGCTGGCTGCCGTTGCCCGGCGTGGATTCGCTCGATGCTTGGCCGTGCAGAATGGCCGGGAGCAAGAACCAGGCGGCGATAGCGCCGGCGGTCACAGCCAGGGAAATCATGCTCCACAAGATGCGCCGGCCCCGGGCACGGTGACCGCGCAGGTCTCCGACGACCTCATGGGTTTTATGGTGCACTGGCGTCATGGACCCAGCGGCGTGGGCCGGCTGTTCGGCCTGCGCGCCCGGCTGGCTATCGTGCAGATCCTTCACCGAGGGATGTGACGTGGCTATACTGATCGGGCCCGAAGGCACGTCGGATCGGCCTGTCATGCGAAGGGGGGTTGTGGCAGCCGCTTCATCGAGGTCTTCGCCGGCCAAAATACGCTGCAGATCGCGGCGCATTGCAATGGCCGACGTATAGCGCTTGATGGGGTCCTTGGCCAGACAGCGCATGATCACTGACTCGATGCGCCGATCAATATGCTGGCCGCCCTCGGTTTGATGCGGCGGTTTCGGCAGCTCGTTCAGATGTTTGCGGACGAATTCGCCAGCCGATTTGCCGGTAAAGACCGGTTCGCCGGTAAACATCTCATACATGATGGCGCCGAGCGCATAGATATCTGTACGCCGGTCGATGGGCAACCCCCCGGCTTGTTCGGGCGCCATATAGGCTGGCGTACCCATGACAAAGCCCTCTGTGGTCTTCCAGCCGTACCCCTCTTCCTCTTCGCGATTGATCAGTTTGGCTATGCCGAAATCGAGCAGCTTGGCGAGATCTTTGCCATCATGGTCGGTTACTACCATGATGTTATCGGGTTTGAGGTCCCGGTGAATGATATCCACGTCGTGCGCTGCGGCGAGTCCGTCACAGATCTGGACGAAGATATTCAAGAGGCGGTCGGTCTCGCCGTTGTGCTCGACGATCCAGTCACGCAAGCTATCCCCGTCTAGTAACTCCATGATGATGAATGGAGTGTCGTCTTCCAGGCGACCGATATGGGGGATGTCGACGATATTGCGGTGTCCAATTTGGTTGACCGCCCAGGCTTCCTGAGAAAATCGAGCCACCGACTCGGGACGAGAGGCATACTCGGGGCGAAGTAGTTTGACTGCGACCTGACGGCCAAGTTGAATGTGCTCCGCGAGATAAACATCGCCCATGCCGCCCGAACCGATCAATTTTTCCAGACGGTATGAATCGATGATTTGCCCGGCCAGATCATTGGATGCCGATGCTCTGGAGCGCGAGGTCCCGGACGGCCAGGAGCGCGAGATGCGCGTCGGGCTCGATAACGGGCGGCTGGCCTCGTCTGGTGACGATACAACCGAGCCGGACGGCGGAGAGTGCATTTGGCTCACAGCCGGTGGCGAAGCATAGGCCAGACCCAGCGATAAGGCCGATGACGAAGAATGATGCTCACTGCCGATAGAGGCCCTGGAAGACGGCTTTGGCGTGGACTCCGACGGGGCGCCAGCAGGACCCGAGCGTCCGGGCGTGCCACGCCGATCCGAGGGCTGCGGCGTGGAATGGATAGCGGAGCTACCCCGCTGCACTGCAGTGCCGTGCCGGGCGGAGCTCGGCTGGCTCAAGGCCGGCCAGGACGTATGCGTAGCACCAGAAGAGGAAACATCATCCCCCATTGGGTCCGCCACTACCGTATCAAGGCGATCGGATGCGCTCGAAATGTCAGAGAAGGCCCGGCCTTCGTCGACAATTGTCGCTTCTCTCGAAGATTGCGAAGAAGCAGTAGACTCGCTGCGCGCAGATGATGCCCACATCGAGTCGTATTCATCAATCAGCTCCTCGCCGTCGTATGGGCAAATGCTCGCATGCTCGGAGCGAGCAAGGCATTTGGGACATACACGCATGAACAGTCGGACAAAGATACGGCGTCAAACGCACGAATAGCGATTACGGGGGCTCGAACGGGTAACAACCGCGAAATCTCTTGGCTTCCTTGGTTACCCTAAGAGTATCTTCTACGAGGATTATGATGGCACATTGGAAGGGGAGGGGGCAGTCCCGATTGGACAGACATAGCTGTGTACAAAGCCCGTCGGCACAAATACCTGTCCGGCAGTTGTCGTCTCGCTCACACCTGTTTCCCGCAAAGTTGCCGCCGTTTTCGCCCTGGCACGTCCCGTAGAGAAATCCGTCATTGTCGGCATCCCTCTTGAGCAGGCAGGTATGCTCAGCTCCACAGTCTTGCTCGCGGCGACAGGTGTCGCCGATGTTCGAACGAACCGAGACACATTCGCCGTAGTTATTGCAAAGCGAACCCGGACCACATTCCACATCTTCGATGCACCTCGGAGTACAAATCGAATCCAGGCACTGTAGATGCCCCTGGCAGTCGCCGCTGTCGCTGCAGCGAGAGCCAGCGTCCAGACCTTCCGAGCAACCTCCCACCATGACCATCAGCGAGACAATACAAAGCAACTCTAGAGTTGATCTGGCTATCTTGCGTACTGTTAATGGTGCCACAGCTTACCATCCCTCATGTTGGTCTATTTCACCTACCCCATGAGTATATACTCGTCGCAGAGGAATCTGGGGTAAATTCATGCAGATGGCGATTCAAAAAATCATTGGTGTTATGGTAGTGGTGCTGATCTCGGTGGCCTGGTTGGCCCCGGCCGAGGCGCAGGTCCAGGGAGTACTGCTGGACGATGACGACGACAGTCTCGACGAGCCGGAGGTCGAAACAGAACAGGCAGAGGCAGGCGAGTCGACTCGACTCGGGATTGGAGTGCGACTGCGCCAGGTTTTCATTCCAGAGTCGGTCCTGGAAATCTTTGTTGAAGAGGCTGCAGGTGGGGGGTCGCATACGGGTTTTGGGCTCGAGTTGATCCGTCAAAAAGGCAATTTCGCTCTGATCTTGGGAGTCGAGTACGAGAAACTCGAGGCAGGCGAAGGGGTTTGGATCGACAAGGGCGATTCCATCCCCACGGACGAGCCCGATCGAATCGAGTTCGACGACTTTAGCTGGGTTGGAGTGGATGTAAATCTCGTATGGCAGGCCAACCTGCACCGCATGCTTGCCTTTCGTTACGGCGTGGGGCTGGGTGTGGGATTCATCCTCGGCGAGGTCCTCAGGACCGACCTGCAATGCACTTCGTCTGATGTCGGGTCTTGCCAGCCCTACGAGGGGCGTTTGAATGATCGGACCCCTGAAGAGGATATATGGCCGGTGTATCCCATCGTGAGCATGCTTGTGGGGCTACAGATTCGGCCCGTCGAGAACCTGGCTATCACGTTCGAAGGCGGTCTGCGCACAGTCCCGTTCATTGGGACATCCGCGGCGTATTTGTTCTGATCAGGCTTGTCAACGGAGCGAGTAACGGTTGATTCATTCATCAATCAACCATCGCTCTTTTTTGCTCTCGGCTGGCGAGAGATCCACTATCCGCGTCGCTTGCGCACGTCGCCGACGCGCAGGGTGATTTTCTCGCCATCGAAGTATTCGGCCAATGGGATGGAGTATTTGCGCGAGGCTCCGGTGATGGCTTTCCACTCGGCGGGCGTGATCTGTCCGTGTTCATCCAGATGTGCGACAAGCTTTTTGCGCAGCCCGTCGATGGTATTGGCTTCGACGAACAGATCCGGTTTGACCTTGACCAGGATTCCCATGCTGAGTAGGCGATCGAATGCTACGCGTACTGCTTTGGGGTCTTTTCCGAGCGCGGCTGGTACTTGCTTTGGGCGTTCGGGTTTGATTCCCCAGTTGTGGAATGCCCGGGCGATCTCCTTTTCTAGGCCCGACAACTCGGTCCGGGTTCTGTCCGATTTTAAGTTGGGTCGCCTGACCAGATCGGCTTGTACTTCGAGGGCACCGCGGCGCACGAGCGTCTCCACGAGGGCTTCGTAGAGTCGGCCGGGCAGGGAGCGGGGCAGACGAGCGTTGAGTTCCTGTCGGCTCATGCCTTCTTTGTGAGGATGCCTGGCACGAAACTCATCGACATGAGCCAGTGCTTGTTTCTCGAGCTGGGCAAAAGGTTCAGCGTGGCAGTAGATGACATTCTCGCTGCCGGTCGAGGCGTTGCCTGCCCGATGAGTCTGGATCACGGTTCCTTCCGCCACCAGTGGCTCGATCGCGTTGCGCAGCTGTTCGGGGGAGTATCCCAGCCTCCGGCCGAGTTCACCGAGGTCGATTCCGGCCACGGCCGCCCCCTTGATCTCGAGCGCGACCCGTTCGGGCTTGGCCGCGTCGGCCATACGCCGCAGAGTATCAGCCGCTTCTTTCGCCGATCGTTTGGCCTTGGGGGCCTGAACGCGGAGGATTTCACCCCCGCCGAGGGTGGTTCCATAGTGCTCCTGGATCACGAATCCGCGGGTGATGAAGTGGTCGCCGGGCAGTGCGGCCACTGGCTCGGCGATGTCGAGACGGATTTGTATCAATCCCTCTTGTCCGGGCTGCAACTGCTCGGCGTCGACCAATACCAGGCTGGCCATGAGCTGCGCTGTTGTGTGGTGAAACAGTACCCGAGAACGGCGTTTCAGCGGCGCCTTACTGGTTTTGAGGTAGCGGAACCGCGCGTCGATGATGTGCGAGGGCACGATCGCGTCGGCGTGGCCGAGGATATCGCCTCTGCGCAGGTCGTCGCGCGAGATGCCCGATAGATTGAGAGCGCACCTCATCCCGGCCTGGCTGGTCTCGGCCGCCTCGCCATGGACCTCGATTCCGCGCACCTTGGCGCTCTTGCCGCGCGGATACACCACCACCGTATCTCCAATCCGCACCGTCCCGCCCTGCACGGTACCGGTCACGACGGTGCCAAAGCCGCGGATGGTAAAAACTCGATCGAGCGGCAGGCGAAAGGCTCCATCCGGGTTGCGCGCCGGTATCTGATTGGTAAGCCGGATGAACTCAGCTCGCAGATCGTCGAGTCCGGCGCCGGTTTTCGCCGATACTGGGATGATTCGAGCGTCGGCCAGAAAACTCCGCGCCAGGCCGGATCGAACGTCATCGGTTACCAGCTCGAGCCATTCGTCGTCGACGAGATCTCGTTTGGTCAGGGCCACCACGCCTCTGCGAACTCCGAGCAGTTCGCAGATGTCCAAATGCTCGCGGGTCTGCGGCATGATTCCCTCGTCGGCGGCAATCACCAGGCAGACCAGATCGAGACCGCCGGCACCGGCGACCATGGCCTTGATGAACCGCTCGTGGCCGGGGACATCGACGACGCCGAACCGCTGGTCTCCGAGATCGAGATGCGCAAAACCAAGCTCGGTGGTGATGCCGCGTTCTTTCTCGACTTTGAGACGGTCGGTGTCTATGCCGGTAAGGACTTTTACCAGGGCAGTCTTGCCGTGGTCGATGTGACCGGCAGTGCCCAGAACAATCGGATAGGCCTGCACAGGGGTTCCGCTTCCGGTTGGGGAGTCTATATCGCCTTCAGCCTCATCACGCCTTCAGCCTCATCAATAGACGTTTGACCTCTCGGACCTGGGCCTCGTTCTTGGGATCGAGGTCCAGGTAGGCCTCCCACGCAGCTATGGCTTCGCGTCTGTTGTTGCGACTTCTCTGCGCGTAACCGAGAAGCAGATAGGCCTTGGCCAGCCATTCCGAGTCGGGTTCGGCCAACCGCGTGGCGGTGGTGAGAGAGCGAGCCGCGCGCCGCAGGTCGGAGCGGTCGTAATAGGCCTGGCCGAGGTGAAAGTGGGTTTCGGCATTGTTGTCGTCGAGTCGGAGCGAGCGGCGAAAGTAGTCGATCGCCTGCTCTTTCTCTCCTTTTTCTTGATAACAGACGCCTATGTTGTGCTGGATTTGTGGGTTGTTGGGCAAGAGCTTTCGCGCCGAGATGAGCACCTTGAGCGCCTTGTCGAACTGGCGCCGGGCCAGCCGGATGCGAGCCTGCCCGAGCAGGGCATCCACGTAACGCCGGTCCATATTGCTGGCTTCGATGAATACGCGAAGCGCTTCTTCGTGGCTGCCGAGTTGCTCGGCCGCCCGGCCCTGTGCTTCGAGATAGCGCGGGTCGTTACCGCGGGTCGCCGCCTCGCGAAAACTGCGTTTGGCAGCCTCATAGTCGCCGCCGGCGTATTGACCGATACCGCGCAAATAGAGACCAGCCGGGTCGTCTGGCCGCTGCGCCAGGATGCGATCACCCATCTCCTGGGCGCGTTTCGGGTCCCCGGTTCGAGCCAGAAATCGGCCCGCTCCGGTAAATACATTGACCGATGGCTCGCTGGCCTCGAGCAACTTGTCGTAGATGGCCCGGGCATTGTCATCGCGCTGGAGCTGCTCGTAAAACACAGCCAGCTGCAAGCCGATGTCTTCGCGCTCGGGGGCGCTGGCAAACGCCGCAGCCATGATCTCGGCAGCTTCCTCGGCGCGGTCTTGCGCCGCCAGAGCGCGGCTGAGCTGATATTTGGCCTCGGCATCGTCCGGTTTCTGTTCGACTGCCTTGCGGAACCACTTCTCGGCCAGATCCGGGGCATCCGTGTCGGCGAAAGCCCGGCCCAGCGCGATCGCAATGGCCGGATCGGTGGCCGCCTTATCCTCGATTTGACGCAGCACCTCGCGCGCTCTGGCCCTGCGACCGGAGCGCAGGAGTAGCTCGGCCAGGGATACACCCGGGCGAACGTCGGTCTGCCCACTCAGCTCGTGCGCCTTCTGGTAGGCGGTAATCGCATCGCCCGGGTCGGTATTTTTGGCTTTGGCCCGGGCTTCCAGGATCCGCCCGCGAATCAGGTACACCCGCGCAACGTCGAGCTTATCGGGGATGTCCCCGTCCCGCTCGACCAGTTTGTCGGCCAGGGTTTCGGCCTGGTCGAGGTTGCCTTCGCGCACATACAGTTCGGCGTGGGTCAGCGCGGCGTCGAGCCGGGTCGGGTCGGCCTTCAAGACGAGCTCGAGGTTCTTTCGCGCGTTTGCGAGGTCCTCCTTGGCCATCGCAACTTTGGCAATTCCCAGCCGCGCTCCGAGGTTGTCGCGATTGGTTTTAAGTGCTTTTTCGAAGCGAGTCGTCGCCTCATCGATACGTCCGGCTTTGAGAGCTTCGGTACCGGCCAGGGTCCAGGCTCGCGCCACTGCTCGCGGGTCTTCCTTGTCGAGGTGATCGCGTTTCAGAATGGCCAGGTAGAGACCCTCGCGCGCGCTGAAGTCCTCGACATCAGAACTTTCGGCTCTGCCGACCAGAGCGGCGATATGATCGCGGTTTTTTTCGAGCACGTCGCTGAACAGCTGGCCCGCTTCGGCCCGTTTTCCCTGCGCGAGCAGGGTCTTCGCGAGCCCGACCATGGCTGGCAGCTTGCGCCCTGGCGTGGCTTCGAGGGCCTTGCGAAAGGCTTTCTCGGCCAGGGCGTGTTTTTTCGCCGCGGCGTGCGCCCAGGCATCGTAGAGCAGCGCATCCGGATCGCTGGGTGTGAGATCGAAAACACTGCGCAGGTACCCGGACGCCTCTGTCGACTTGCCATCGACGATGGCCTTGAGGGCCCGGGCTTTGTCTACCTCCGGCCCTGCCGCTGCGTTTTCGGCGATGACCTCGATGTGCCGGTTGGCCGCGCGCAGTCGTGCTCGGGCGGCGAGGCCGGTATCCAGGAGCGCGGCGTAGTGAGCCTGAGCGGCAATACCGAGCGCCTCGGAGTTACCCACCTCGCGACCGAGGGCCTGTTCGGCCGCGGCGGCAGCCCGCAGCCAGTGGCCGCTGCTTTCGGACAGCATGTACTTGCGCGCTGCGGATACCTGCTCTTTGACGAATGCAGCGCGCTCTTTCTCATTCTGCCAGTGATTGTAACCATAATAGCCGCCCGCCCCGGCGCCGCAGAGAGTCAACACGGCGAGGCCGATGGCGATACGGATGCGTCGAGCGCGGCGCCTTTTGGCTCTTTGGAGGGTGACGCTCGCGGACATCGTGCCCTTGGGGCCTTCGGTACGCTTGACCGCGATCTCGTCGATTTCAATGGGCTCGCCGTCGGAATCTGGCCCCGGCAAACCACTGGGACGAAATTTCGGCCTCGGTGGCGACGCCGGCTTCTTGCCGGGCTTCTCGAATGCAACAATACTCGCGTCGGGCTCGGAGGACGGGATGCTCGGCAGCTCGACCTCATCGAAGCTCACCCCGCCAGCGTGGGTCGGGCCCGGTACTTCGAGAGGCGCACCGGGTACCTCGGGCGGCAGAGTTCGTTGGTTCCGCCCCCGCGGCGGTTCCAGAACCAGCGAGGGGCCAGTATCCTGTTGCTTGCGGTCGGAGGTCCCCGGCGGTTCCAGCTCGAGCGTTCTGGCTCGCTGGACACGAACTGGTTCTTCGCTGGCTCCCGCGGTGGGGAGCTCGATGCTATCGGCAGACAGTTCGAATGTACTCGGAGAGCTCAGAGCATTCTGCTCGAGCTCGAGCGAAGGCTCCGGCATGAGTGGTGGTGAAGGCTCCGGCATGAGTGGTGGTGAAGGCTCCGGCATGAGTGGTGGTGAAGGCTCCGGCATGAGTGGTGGTGAAGGCTCCGGCATAACTGGTGGTGCTGGTACCGGTGCCGCCGGCGATGCCGGTACACTGCGACCACTCTGTGCAGGTGCACCGCGGCTGCTGACCGGCTGATCGGGCAAACCCAGGCCCATATCGAATTGTGCAGCAGCTTCGGCTGGCTTTCCGCTCGGAGCCTCGAGTTCGAGTTCGCCGAAGTCAAACGGTTGCTCCGACGATTCATCGACCGGCTGCGGACCGGTCGATGGGCCCAGGCTTATGTCCATCGGAGACGCGTCGCTGCTTGCCGGGGAAGCACTGCCGCTCGCCGGGGCTGGCAGATCGTCGAAAAATCCCTTGGGCGCAGGCACGTCCGGTTGCTGCGCAGAGCCGGCGGGTGCGGGTACATCATCGAAAAATCCCTTGGGCGCGGGGACTTCTGGTTGCTGTGCCGAGTCGGCGGCGGGTGCGGGTACATTGTCGAAGAATCCCTTGGGCGCGGGGACTTCTGGTTGCTGTGCCGAATCCGCGGCGGGTGCGGGCACATTGTCGAAGTAGCCCTTGGGCGCGGGGACCTCTGGTTGCTGTGCCGAATCCGCGGCGGGTGCGGGCACATTGTCGAAGTATCCCTTTGGCGCGGGCACGTCCAGAATATTGGCTGAGTTCGGGGATGCGGAAGTGTCGCCGAAAAACCCGTCACCACTGGCAGAGGGACTGCCGGAGCGGCGTACTGGCGCCGGAAGATCGCTGAAAAGATTCTTCGGTGCCACGAGATCCGGCTCCTCGGATGTCACGGCCATGCCCCTTGTCGTCGGCCGTGACTTTGGCGTCGGTAGGTCGGCGGCTTCAGCCGGGACCACAGGGACGGGCAGATCTATTTCACTATTGCGACGGCCCGGACTGCCGCGATTCGGGATGCCCATCGGTTTCGTCACAGAGCGCTGACCCGGTGCTTGTGAGGCCCCGCGGGTGACCGGCGCCAGCAGGTCGGGGACGTCAATAGTCCCGGATTGCCTGACCGGCGTTGGGAGATCGACAATTCCCTCGCCAGCACCTCCCCTGGCCAGCGCATTGACGCCCGTGGATCCCGCGGGACCGGCCGACTTCGGCCGGCGGGGCGGATCGAGACTGGATGGTAGACCGGGCGGGCCTACTGGAGCGGGAAGGTCGACAATGTCGAGCTCTTCACCATGCGGGCCCGGCGACTTCGGCATCGGGAGATCGATGACTCCGACACCGGGCAGGTTGGAGTCAGGTCTTCCAGCCCTGCCCGAGACTGCAGAACCGGAACCCTTCACGACGATCGGGTTGCCGCATTGTGCGCACGCGATGACCTTGCCGTCCTGCGGTAGGCCATGGCTTTCGACTGGTTGCGACGCTCCGCACCTGCTGCAGGAAACGTTGAACATCGCCTAGGAGTGTAGCGGTAACCCGACTATATTCAAACACCACGGCGACAGCTGCTGATGTGGGGCGGCAGTCGCCGGTGTGGAGCGATTACCGCCGATGTGGATAGCGGCGCAACTCATGGTCGGCGCCGCCACGTCGGTCGCGTCGCGGCAAGCGCTTCTCGGCGGGGCGGCGGCGTTTTTTCTTGCCGTGTATGGCACGCTGGAGCTGCCGCTTGATGTTTCGGTCGATCGCCGGGAGCAATACGAAGATCTTCGCAGATTGGCGGGGAGTTAGAACGGCGCGCGTGTCGCGAAATCGCGCCTGTTGCAGATCCCATTTTTTCTGCTGCTGCGCGACCCTGCGATCGATCAGGCGGTTCAGCTCGGCGATCGTCTTGGCGTCATTGGCTCCAGAATCGATCAGCGCCTGCATGCGACGTTGCAGTTGGCGCTTCTCCTTTCTGAGAGCCTCGAATTTTTCATCGTAACGGTTGAGAATAGGAAATAGTCGAGCCGCCGTGATCTCGTCGAGATCGAGCTCTTCTGATAGTTTCCAGGCCCGAAGAGCGCGAATGCGCGCTTTGATACGCTCCAGCTTCTTTTGCGACGGGTCCTCTGCTACTCGAAGGTCGACCTCCAACTCGGTCGGCCGCTCTGCGTCGATCGTGCCTGTTGCCGAACCGTCTGACCCGGTAGTCGCGGGCGCTGGCCTGGGCTGGTGGGTTGGTTTGGCCAACGTTTTGGCCGGCGGTGGACTGGCCGCCATGGACGTGGCCCAAAGGGCAAAGCACAGGTTGGCAAAAACCACAGTCATCCTGCCTGTCCCTCCAGATAAATGTCGAGTGCATCGAGTTCCTCTTCGGATAACTCTCCGAGCCATGAATCGTACTCGGGCTCGCCAAAGAACTCCTCATCCGAGCCTTGTTGCTCCATACTGGTCCCGCCACTGATTGTCGCCCACTCGACGACAGCATCGGCGGGCAAGACGACGGTGTCGTCCGGCCGTCCCGGCCAAGAAGGCAGAGCGGCGTCGTCGGCCGAGAGGTCGTCCGCAGAGGGAGCGGCAGTGAAATCGCCGGTCAGTCGGGCCAGAAATTGATCGTGGTCGGCTTCGTCCACGTCTTCGAGACCGTCTTCGCCGGTCAGTACGGAAAAATCAACGGAAAAATCAAAAGCTGGATCGACAGCCAAGTGCGGCGTTTCGCGTGTGTCTGGAAATGAGCCTCGCTCGCCGAGGTTCAAAACCGCGATCAGCGCGATCACCGCAATGGCGCAGCTGGCCAATGCGATGGCGTAACGCGGCCGGAACAGATGGTCCAGCCGCGCACGCTGCCGGCCCAGCCAGCTCGCCTCGCGTCTCGCGACAATATCGTCACAAGCGCGGCCAATGTTTGCCGCCATGCGCTCCCAGTTGGGCTCTTCATCGGGTCGAGGCGCCAGCTCGCGAACCCGAGCGACGACCTCTCTCACCCCGGCGACGTCGTCCCGGCGCTGCGGGTGATCGGCGAGAAAATCCTCGACGGACGCGCGTTCGTCCCCTTCGAGCCCTTTGTCGGCATATGCGGCGATGAGTTCTTCGCTCGAGATAGATCGGTGCCGTTTCATCGTGTAGCTCCTGGGATGGCATTGCCAGCGTCGTCCTCGGCTACGAGGGTGCGCAGCTTCTTGACCGCGTGATGGAAGTTGACTTTGGCCGCATTTTCACTGCAGCTGGCCAGGGCAGCTACTTCGCGAAAGCTGAGTTCGTCGTAGACGCGCAACTCGAGGACCATTCTCTGCTTGGGTGGCAATTGCTCGATGGCGTCGCGGACCCGTTGTACTTCTTTCTCGCGAATCATCCGGGATGCGCCGAGCGGGGCGGTGGTCAGCGCGTCGTCGCGAATCTCGACAGTTTGCTCGCGGCGATGGTCGCGGATATGGTTGAGGCAAAGATTGATGGCGATGCGATAGAGCCAGGTCCGGAACGATGCGTCGCCGCGAAAGCGCGCGATCGACTTGAACACCCGCACAAAGGTTTTTTGCACCATATCTGCGGCATCGGCGTCGTTTTTGAGATACCGCATGGCCAGGTAGTAGATGGGACGCTGATAGCGCTGGACGATCTTGTCGAAGGCGCGCCTGTCGCCGGCGCGGCAACGCTGTACCAGAGCGAGGTCGTCTTGCCGGGTCGCCTCATCGTCCGTGAGCTCGTCCCTGTCCCGCACCATTGTATTGCCCGCCGCTGCTGTTGGCCGGGGCTGGCGATCTCGGTGCTGAGTGGCGTGGGTGAGCATCAGGTCCACCCGAGAGAGGGATGCAATGGCTATCGACACGTGGCTGTGACCCGCCGGCTTCAGCCGGGTTAAAGGAATCATCGTATGCGATCCTGCAACTATTTAATTTTATTATAAAAACGGTCGATTTATCAGCTCAGCTGGGCGAGGTCACCGGATTACGGCCCCTGGAAAACTCTCCTGATGGACAATAATATCATGAAATAATTGCGAATTCGGTGACGTCGGGCAAGGGTTCCCGGGGCGCGGCAGGACCATCCGAGCGGCATTCGAAGATCCCGGACTGGACGAGTGTGCAGAGCGCAGCAGGAATGTGGACATTGACGCTTTACAAGCAAGAGAGGGTATCTATACTTTCCGCCTTACTTGCCTCCGGGGCAACCGGAGGAGTGGCCGAGTGGTCGAAGGCAGCGGTCTTGAAAACCGTCGAGCGGAAGCTCCGGGGGTTCGAATCCCTCCTCCTCCGCAGGCTATGAAAATCGAATAGTTGAGTCCTGATACACTGGAAACCAGGAGAGGTGGCCGAGCCGGCTGAAGGCACTGGTTTGCTAAACCAGCGAGTGGGGAAACCTGCTCCGAGGGTTCGAATCCCTCCCTCTCCGCCGTGGAGAATACCACCGGATCTGATTGGCCCGATCACAGGCGGGTCGGTTGTCTCCGGAGGACCCATAGCTCAATTGGATAGAGCACCGGTCTACGGAACCGGGGGTTAGAGGTTCGAATCCTCTTGGGTCCGCAATGGTGTCTTTTCGGAGAATTGGCCGGGAGGTCCCAGCCAGGCATGCGAAGCGAAGTCATGACGGAGCCAGACGGCCAGTTATCTGGAGGGCCAGATGGTCGGTTACCTAATCGAAATGTGCTGCTGTGCATGATGAGAACAATGATGAAGACCATAAATGGATGGGCGAGGCGATTGCAGCTGCCCGGGAAGCCTGGCAGCTAGGTGATGTGCCAGTTGGTGCAGTGATCGTCCGCAACGGTGCGATCATCGCGCGTGGGCACAATCGGCGCCAGGCGAGCGGAGATCCGACGGCTCATGCCGAGATCGAAGCTCTTCGTGTGGCCAGTCGAGTTACCGGAAATTGGCGTATTGCCGGTACGATGTACGTAACTCAAGAGCCGTGCCCAATGTGCGCTGGCGCAGTGGTCAATGCGCGGGTCGAGCGACTGGTCTACGGGTGTAGCAATCCCAAGGCTGGAGCCGTTCACACTCTCTACGAGATCCTCACAGACGTCCGACTCAATCACCGCGTCGTGGTGCTGGGAGGGATAAGAAAGCAAGAATGTTCTGAACTCTTGCAGGGCTTTTTCGCCGAGCGACGCAATCAGAAAAAAAAGTCGGGAGTGCTTCGGGTCGCAGAGCTCGAGGAGACCGAACCCAAAGCGTGATGCTCGCAGTGTGTGATGAGCCTTGGAATGGCCGCAGTAGCGCGATATTGCGTTGCTTTTGAATTATGGAGAGGTGTCCGAGCGGTTTAAGGTGCTTGATTCGAAATCAAGTGTAGTGCGAGCTACCGGGGGTTCGAATCCCCCCCTCTCCGCCATTGGTTTTTGTTGGGTTTTGTTGGGGTTTTTGTTGGTTGTGAGCAGTGCTCGTATGCCCGATACTGGAGAGGTGACCGAGAGGCCGAAGGTGCACGACTGGAAATCGTGTGTACTTAACAGTACCGAGGGTTCGAATCCCTCCCTCTCCGCTGGCCGATCTTCTATGCAGAGCATAGTGTCTTGAATATTTTTAATATTTTTTGGTCTCAGGTGACGCAACGTTTGCGAACCCCGCCAGGCCCGGAAGGGAGCAACGGTAGCGAACCGAGCGGGTGCTTGGGGCCATCTTTTCACTGCTGCTACTAGCAGCTATAGTCCTCGCCGGCGACCGCGTTGCGGTTGCCGGTGTTTTTTTTTGCTGTTTTTCTGATATGCAGCGGCGAGGCTGAAGTGTCGTATTTGGTCCTGGCAAGGAAGTACCGCCCCTCGACGTTTTCTGAAGTTGTCGGCCAGGAGCACGTCACCCGGACGCTGGCCAACGCATTTGCCAGTGGGCGCGTGCATCACGCATTCTTGTTCTGCGGGCCGCGCGGGGTGGGAAAGACCACGCTCGCCCGCATCCTCGGCAAGGCCCTCAACTGCGAGAATGGACCCACTGCCGAGCCGTGTGGTACCTGCTCGGCCTGCGAGACGATCACCAATGGCAACGCGGTCGACTACTTCGAAATGGACGGTGCCTCCAATCGAGGAATCGATTCCATTCGCGACCTCACCGAGGCGGTGCGGTATCAGCCGGCGATGTTGCGCAAGAAGGTCTACGTCATAGACGAAGTGCATATGCTCACTGCCGAGGCGTTTAATGCATTGCTCAAGACCCTCGAAGAGCCACCCCCTCATGTGTGCTTCGTCCTCGCCACGACCGAACCCCATAAGGTCCCCAACACGATCTTATCGCGTTGCCAGCGCTACGACTTCAAGCTGGTTCCAGCTCAGCGTTTGACCGCGCATCTGACCAAGATCTTCACCGCTGAAGCGCTGCAAATCGAGCCCGGCGCCATCGCTCTTGTTGTTCGCGAATCGGGAGGGTCGGTTCGCGATGCCCTATCTCTTTGCGATCAGGTCATTTCATACGTTGGAACCGCCGACATCAAGGAGGCCTCCGTGGCCGAGGTGTTGGGCGTTGCCGATCGATCGCTGACCACCAGGTTGGTGACATCGCTGGCCGAGGGCGACGCTCGCACAGCTCTCGAAGCAGTCGCTCAGGCGGTGGAGCGAGGTATCGGCGAAGTGCAACTGGCCCGCGCTATCGTGCGGCATCTGCGTGACCTCGCCGTGATGCAAGTCGCCCCGGATTCCGACTCCTTGGTGGAAGGGTCAGCCGACGAGCGCGACGACATCAGACAGGAGGCCCAGTCTCTCGACCGCATGCGTCTCATCCAGATGTTTGATCGCATGGTGCGCGCATGTGAAGAACTCGGACAGACTCAGCAACCCAGATTGGTCCTCGATCTCGCAATGATCGATGTGGCGACTCTGGAACCGGTCGTACCACTCGGCGATCTGCTCGACAGGCTGGCGACGCTCGAGCGCCATCTCGATACAGGTTCTCGCGGAGGAAGCCGATCGGGAGGACAGCAACGGAAACGCCCGGCCACTTCCCGGTCCCCTTCTCGCTCGACCGGCCGTTCTCGTCCGGATGCGCGATCTGACAGGGACTCTCGGCACGCTGCTCCGGAGCCGCGATCGCCGGACAGTGTCGCCGATGCTCCGGGACAGAGCAGCAGGCCGAGCAACGCCGAACCGCCAGTCCCGCCCGGCTTTGAAGAGATTCCTCATCCCGCCGAAGTGCCGGGCAATGATACCGCGATCGAAGCCGATATTGCGGGGGCGGAACACATTGCTGCCGAGACCTCACCGGTATCATCAGATGTCGCCTCACCGGTATCATCAGATGTCGCCTCACCGGTATCATCAGATGTCGCCTCACCGGTATCATCAGATGTCGCCTCACCGGTATCATCAGATGTCGCCTCCCTGGCGTCACCAGTCTCGCAACCGCACACGGCGCGAACGCCCGTGATGCCGACCCGCTCGGATCCACAAAGCTCCGCCGCGCCTTCGGGGCCGGAACCGGCTGCCGCGCATTCGGGACCGGAACGGCCGGTAGAAACCGATCAGTCAGCTGTCCAGCCACCCGATGACCCTCTCGCCGAATGGGAGAGATTGCTCGACCGGCTGAGCGATGCGCGCAAAAATACGCTGGTCGGTCTCTACGAACCCGGCAGGGTTTTGCGCTGGGATCAGTCGGGCATCGAGATCGGTTTTACCCCGAGTATGAGCTCGCTTGCCGACATGGCTACATCATCCGACTACATCGACGCCATGAAGTCGTTTCTGCGCCAGCACTACGGGCGACCAGTCGAGCTGACAGTGCGCGTCCTTACCGAGGAAGAAGCGACTTCGATGGAAGCTTCGCGGTCGGTTGTGGAACTCAACCAATTGCGAGCCGAGGAAGAGCACAAAAAGCGAGAGGCCGAGGTGCGCCTACATCCGATCTATACCAAGGTAATAGAAACCTTCGGCAAACCGATGAAAGAGGAGATCAATACCGATGTCTGATGGTCAAGTTCCCGATCTGGGTAACCTCATGAATATCGCCCAAAAGCTTCAAGGTGAAGTGGCCAAGATGCAGGACGACCTGGCCCGCAAAGAATACGAAGCGTCGGCCGGTGGCGGTATGGTCAAGGCGGTGGTCAACGGGCAATACGAGGTTGTAAGAATCATGATCGACCGGGATGTCGTTGATCCCGACGATACCGAAATGCTGCAAGATCTCGTTATAGCGGCGGTCAACCAGGCGCTCGTCAAGGTTCGCGAGGCCGCCCAAAGCGAGATGTCCAAGCTCACCGGCGGCATGAACATACCCGGGATGCCCAGCCTGTTCTGACCGCTGAACAGTTCAATCGATGGCCGACCCGATACGACGCCTCGTTCAGCATCTCTCTCGACTGCCGGGAATCGGAGAGAAGACCGCAACCCGTCTCGCCTTCCACCTGATCCGCGCTCCTGCATCCCAAGTCAGGGAACTCGCCGAAGCAATCGTTGAAGTAATTGAAAAGATTAAGCTCTGTACGTTGTGCATGAACGTCACAGAGGATGATCGGTGCGCGTTGTGTGCCGATACGCGCCGCGAATCTGCCACTATCTGCGTCGTATCCAGCCCGTCCGATGTGGTGGCTATCGAGCGTGGCGGGATCTACAACGGACGTTATCACGTGCTCCATGGGTTATTGTCTCCGCTTGATGGCATCGGCCCAGAAGATCTGCGGATCGACGAGTTGCTGCGAAGGTTGGCGCCCACTGTCCAGGCGTGCGGTACTGCCGCGGATGATCAAATTATCGGCCGGGCCGACGAGGCAATAACCGGCCCCCGGGCCGAACAGACAGAACAGGTATCCGAGGTCATCATCGCAACTGCAGCCAGCGTGGAAGGAGAGGCCACAGCGATGTATTTGGCTCGACTCATCAAGTCTCTCGATATTCGAGTCAGTCGGATAGCCAGTGGTATTCCCGTGGGCGGTGAAATCGAGTACACGGATCAGGCGACGATCGCAAAGGCCCTGGAAGGGCGTTCCGAGCTGTGAGAGCACATCGCCTGGAGCAATATTCACAGAACACGTTTCGGAGAGCACGATCCGGGGCAGAAACAAGGCTTCGCCCGCCAGGCCCATGGGTTCCAGTGGCAGGTGTAAGTTTTGATACTACTTCGCTGCACGGAAGTATTAAGGCGCGACGAGCTGTCCGAAAACTTGACGTATGGTATCCCTGCAATGTCCCATAGAGGCCCGGAAAGGTTGAAAGAATTGGAGCCAGCTGCTACGGTCATCCGCTATTGGAGGAACGCTGCGAAACGAAGTATGCCTTTTCTCTGTCGCGGTGATAAGGAGCCTCGGTAAATGGCGAACCAACTGGTCATGTACGAAGAGGAGCTTGAGCAGATCAGATTGGTCTGCGAGGTGCTCCACCGGGACTCCAATGCCAAGGCGGTCCTGGTCATCGACAAGAACGGCCAGGCAATTTCTGAAGCCGGTGAGGTCGAAAACCTCGATGTTACGTCGCTATCCTCGTTGACCGCGGGGAACGTGGCGGCTACGGGTGGAATCGCCAATCTTTTGGCGGAAAAGGAGTTTGCTGGACAGTTTCACGAAGGGGAGCGCACCAACGTTCATATTTCCATCGTTGCTGGTCGCGTGATTTTGCTTGTGTTGTTCGACGAGCGATCATCTCTGGGCCTGGTCCGCTTGCGTGTGCGCAGGGCCGCGGGCGAGCTCACCAAGATCCTCGAAGCACTGGTGAAAAAGAGCGAGGCTGGAGCGAGAAATTCCGTACTGGCCGAGATTACCGATGACGATATCGATAATCTCTTTAATGACTAGGCGCGTAAGAGTCCATGAGCTTCATCAATTACTCATCGCGCGAGATCAATTGCAAAATCGTTTACTACGGTCCTGGTCTGTGCGGTAAGACGACCAACCTGCAGTACATCTATAACAAGACCAATCCGGATGCGAAAGGGAAGATGATCTCTCTCGCTACCGAGACCGAGCGTACGCTTTTTTTCGACTTCTTGCCGCTATCGCTCGGCGAAATTCGCGGGTTCAAGACGCGTTTTCACCTTTACACGGTCCCGGGCCAGGTATTCTATGACGCCAGCCGCAAGCTGATCCTGAAAGGGGTCGACGGCGTGGTTTTCGTGGCTGACTCGCAGATCGAGCGCATGGAAGCTAATATTGAATCACTGGATAACCTGCGCACGAATTTGGCCGAGCAAGGCTACGATCTCGACAAGATTCCGTATGTTGTGCAGTACAACAAGCGGGATTTGTCGAATGCGTCCCCTATTGCCGAACTGGAGGAGGTTCTGAACCCAACCAAGGTAGCGAACTTTGAAGCTGTGGCTACAATTGGCACCGGAGTGTTCGACACGCTCAAGGCGGTAGCCAAACTCGTTTTGACCGAGCTCAAACGGGGCGGCTGACAGCTCGCTGCAAAACGTGACGCTGTGAATCTATGGAAATCGCATTCTCTCGACCTCGTTTTCGCACAGATCTCGTAGCTCAGCCCATTGTTGAAGCTGGCCAGCGATTTGTCGACGTAACCGATCCTGATTCTGGCACGACGTTCCGCTTTTACGAAGTGGAGTATTCAATCGCGTGTGCCATGAATGGCAACCGAGACTTGTCCGGACTGGCCGAATGGGCTGAAGCGGAGCTGGGTATTGTACCCAGGCCGAGTCCCGAGGAGCTCGAGCGGGTTGTCAGTACGCTCGCTGACCTCGGCTATCTATCCGATGCCAAGTCTGCCGCAGCTGATCTCGAACTGGGTTATGCCGGTGTAGAGGAGGTCAGCGCGGCTGCGAATCCCATGCCCGAGAGCGCCGATGTCGAACTCGGTTTGGCGGGAAATGAAGGATTCGACGTAGAAGGGCCGTCGATTCCCCGTGTTCCCGATGTTGGCCTGGGTCATGCCGGCAACGAGGGGCTAAAAAGCGCCCGTCCCGATCCGGATCTGGCGCCGGATATCTCTATTTTGGAAGACGACGAGGACAACGAGCCCACCAAGATCAAGAAGCGGCAGCCGAATTCCAAGTTACCCGCCCTTGATGCATTGCCGCCTCCTAGTCCCATCGCTTCTACTCCGGAGGTAATGGCGGGGCCAGGACCGCTTATGAGTCCCGGCGGTTCGGCTGATCTCGACGATGATGAGACCAAGCCATTGCCCCCACCGGCGAGCGATTTCGAGGACGAGGTTTCGGTGGACCTATCGGATCATCTCCATCTCGGTCCTGACGCTGTCAAGGAGGCGGTGCGTCAGTCGAAGATGATTCCGGCGGTCGAGCCTCCGCCCAGTCCTCCGCCGGTGCCCGATGCGGAAGCTGCACAACCCAGACCTGTGCAGTCAATGCCGACCCAGCCCAACCCCGGGCAACCGCCTCCGACCGAGCTTCCCGACAAGCCGGTGGCAGTGGCCAAGGCGTCGCTCGAGCCAGTTGCGGCCAAGAAGCCGCAGCGCCAGCCCAGAGCCCCAGCAGTTGCCGTGCCGGACAGGAATTCAAATGTTGGGCTGCTGGTAGCGCTTTTTCTGCTGGTTCTGATGGGAGCCGCAGCGGCGGAGTATTTCCTCGATATTATCGGGGTTCGCGACATGCTGGAGCTGGACCAGAAGGCACCATCGCCCGCGCCGCCTCCAGTAAAGGAAGCTGTAAAGCAGCCGGCTGCGCTCGAGCCTCCCGCTGCGACCCTTACCATGGTCGAGGTCCCCCCCCAGGAGGTGACGGCACCGCGCGAAGGTACGCTCGCGACCATTGCCGAGGCGGGCGAGCAGGTAGATTCCGATGCGATCGTGGCCAGGCTCAAGGGCTACGAGAAGATCGAAAAAAAGATTCGGATCGCCGAGGAACGCCAAGACTTCTACCAAAAAAAGCTCGACAAGGCCGAAGCAGCCAAGAATCAGCGGGAGATTGCAAAGAATCGAACCAAGCTCGAGGCGAAAAAGCGATTGATCGCGGACAGCGAGGAAGAGCTCGATTCCTATCTGATCAAGGCTCCTATCGCTGGAACGGTGGTCACCGAGCTCGAGGCCAATGCCTTTGTCGAAGCAGAACAAACGATCTTGAGCATTCAGGTCCCGTCCACTCTGCAGGCGACCTTCAACGTGCCCCAGGGCGAGAGTTATATCGAGGGGTCTGATGTAGAATTGACTTCTGCACAGGATAGCCAGAAGCGGCTGGCCTGCGAGATCATCAAGGTAGAGGGCCAGAGTGTTACGGTGGAGTGCCCATCCGACGGCGATGTCCAGGCCGATGATCGGGTTGTTCTGCCACTGCCCGATCAATAGGCGACGAATCGGGTTATAGGGCCTTCCAAAACGAGACATCGAGGATGGGCCCGGTCATACCGATACCGAAGCCGCCCTGATCGACCTTGCCCTCGATTTGCACTTTTTGGCCGCTTACCCGGAGGTCGTTGCTTCCTCCCCGGAGCTGATAGCGTTCCCCATCCTCGGTATGAAGCTCCCATATTCCTCCTTCAATATCATTTTTTTTGATCGTTCCTCGATATTTGGCCATGTTCCTCTCCATGGGCGCCAGCGGCGCCTCAGTAGGTTAACCGGTTCTTGACGTACTTGCGGTCGACTGCCAGCGGCAGGTCGTACACCGTATTTTCGTAGAGGTATAGATAGCGTGAGTATGTCTCGGTAACTTTTTTCATATACCCGCGGGTTTGCCGATAGGGTACGAGTTCGACAAACTCATCGGCTGGCCGATCGCCGAATCGATCCATCCAGCGCATTACAGGTCGCGGGCCACTGTTGTACGAGCCCGCTCCGTAGGGAATCTGCCATTTGAACTTTTGCAGCAGTCTTCCTATGTACCACGAGCCGGTCTTGATGTTGAGTGCGGGATCGTAGAGCAAATCGCGTGTGTACTCCATATCCAGATGCCGGACCACGCGCTTGGTCGTCGGTGGGATCATCTGTAGCAGCCCGATGGCGTCGGCGTACGACAGGGTATGTGGGTTGAATGCGCTTTCTTTGCGCATGATCGCGTAGAGGTAATACGACGGGTTTTTGCCCAGATGACGCCATTTCTCGACCAGATCGCGATAGGCAAGGGGATATGCGTGTTGCCACCACACCCGGGCGTGTCCTGTCGGCTCGGCGTTGAGGGCTCGTCTCCCGCCGTGGACGATGGCCAGCATGTACGGGCGATTGAAGTTATTGGCGCGCCGGTATTGGTCGAGCAGGACGGCGAGGGCAGCTGAACGCTGGTATCGTTTGAGGAACGCTTTTTCGCCCCGGCGCAGTTCGACGCCGGCCTCCACGTCGAGTCCTGCGGCTAGAAGCTCGTCGGTCTTGCGGATGAGGCGAGTGCGGGTCAGCGAACTGTCGATCTTCTCATCGATGTCTGGAGCTCGCTGTGGGTCGCGTTTGTTATCACCAAACGGATCGAGTGAGATTCCTTTTTCAGCCAGGCGCGCGCGGGCCAGATGAGCGTACCAGGAGAACGGAAAGCGACTGACCAGTTCGCGGTACTCTCTGTTGGCCTGGCTCGCCCGGTCGAGCCGATCGAGAGTGCGTGCATACCAGTACTGGCCTTTGCCGCCGATGAGCTTCTTTTTTTGCCTGCCCAGCCGTTCGAAGAGCGGCAGCGCCTGTTCGTATCGACCCAGCAGATAGTTCGAGAAGCCGAGGAACCACAGTGCTTCGACGGCCCATTTCGATTTGCCATAGCGCGCGAGCATATGTTCGAGATGGGGAACAGCGGCAGTGTAGTTGCCCATATTGAATTCCAGCCAACCGGAAAGGAACTGCGCCTCTTGGGCCCATTTGGTCGAGGGGTACTCGGCGACCAGGCGCTGGTACCAGCGGACGGCATCGGCGTCAAAGTCGGCGCGTGAGAGGGCGCGGGCTCCGTGGAACAATGCTTTGGCTGCGCGGTTATCCAGGTTTTTGTAGATACGCAGCAAGATGTCCCCCGCATCCCGGTAGCGGCGGCGCATCTTGAACAGAGTCATGGCTGTCCAGTAATCCCGCTCGCGCACGATGTCCTGGTTGTGTTGATCGCCGACCATGGCCAGCTCGGCGATGGATTCGTGCCAGCGATGATCTTCGGTCAACCGTTCGGCGCGAGTGATCCGATCGCTTGCGCTGATCCCTGCAGCGCTGGCGCCGCCGAGCTCGTACAGTTTCCGATCGGCAGTATCGGCCAGGGGATGGGCTGGATGCTTGCGCAAGAACGAGCGCAGCTCGCGGATCGCTGCCTGTGTATTGCCGCGTCTGGCATCGGCCAGCGCGATGCGAAATTGCGCCAATGCCACATCGCCGTCCGGCCGGGAACCATTGCGGGTGGACGCCAGCAGCTTTTGATACATTCGCCGGGCCTCGGAATGGCTTCCGAGTGCCCACAGACAGTCGGCGACACGCCAGCGGGCCAGGGAGCGAAAGCGCGAGCCGGATTGTTTGTCCAGAGAGCGGAAGTGTTTCAGGGCGATGCGATGCTTGCCGAGAAGCGCTGCCGATTGCGCGAGCACGTAGATGGCGTAGTCGGGGTTGCGCAGCTGTTTGTGGTCGATCCTGGACGCAACGGCATAGGCTCGATCAAAATCTCGGGCCACGAACGCGCGATATGCGTCGCCCATCATGCGGACTGAACGGGGAATCGGGTCCCGAGCTGACCCCCTCTTCGCATTAACTGCCGGGATGTCCGGCCGCTCGGCTGGACCGGCTTCGGCCGGCCCCACAGGTGAGAGCAGCATTGCCAGGGCGGCAACCACAGCCCATCCCGGTGCAAAGACCCCGGCGCGTTGTCTGCTGCGAGCGCATCTGCCGGGAATCAGCACCGATTGTGAGACACCGTCGAGGTGTTGAGCGAAGCGGCCGGGCGACTGGAGCGTTTCATCGGTTGCATAACGCACGACATTGGAAGTATATCGGGCCACATCGACAGAGCCACTTTTCGAGGACCCCATGGCATTTCGTGCGCTGGATTATTACGACATAGACGAACTCTACACCGAAGAGGAGCGCCTGGCGCGCGACACGGTGCGCGAGTTCGTATCCGCCGAGATCATGCCGATCATCGGCAAACACTTTGTGGACGGGACGTTTCCCCGCGAGTTGATCCCGACGATCGGCGAGCTGGGTCTATTCGGACCGTCGCTCACCGGATACGGTTGTCCGGGTTCGAGTGCCACCACCTACGGGCTGATCTGCCAGGAGCTGGAGCGCGGCGATGCTGGAATTCGCTCGTTTTGTTCTGTTCAGAGCTCACTGGTCATGTTTCCGATCTGGAAGTACGGCTCTGAAGAGCAGAAGCAGAAGTACCTGCCCGAGATGGCGGCTGGTCGCTCGATCGGCTGTTTTGGCCTCACCGAGCCCGATTTTGGCTCCAATCCGTCGGGCATGCTGACCACGGCTAAGAAGACTCAGAGCGGCTACGTTTTGAACGGCACCAAACGTTGGATCACCAACGGCACCATTGCCGACGTCGCCCTTGTGTGGGCCAGGCTCGACGGCAAGGTACGGGGGTTTCTGGTTCCCACCGACAGCAAGGGGTTTACCGCGCGCGACATTCACGGCAAGTGGTCGATGCGTGCCTCGGTGACCAGCGAGCTGATCATGGAGGACTGCGAGGTCGGTGAGGACACCATGCTGCCCGGTGTCGAGGGCATGCGCGGGCCGCTCTCGTGCCTTACCCAGGCGCGCTTCGGCATCTGCTTCGGCGCGGTCGGTTCGATGATGGCCTGTTATGACGAGGCACTGTCGTACGCCAAAGATCGCGTGCAGTTTTCGCGGCCCATTGCGGGATATCAGCTGGTGCAGAACAAGCTCGTTCGCATGGTTACCGAGATTTCCAAGGCGCAGCTCATCTGCCTGCGCCTCGGCCGGCTCAAGGAGGCCGACAAATTGCGGCCCCAGCAAGTGTCGTTGGCCAAGCGCAACAACGTATCGTGGGCCCGCGAAATCGCCCGCGACGCCCGCGATATTCTGGGTGCCAACGGCATTACCGACGAGTACCAGTGTGGTCGGCACATGCTCAATCTCGAGACTGTTTACACTTACGAGGGAACCCACGACATCCACACGTTGATCATCGGCCAGGATATCACTGGTATGGCAGCGTTTGACGGCTAGCCGGAGAGTTGCGAAGGGGTCAACCCATGGCAAAGCGTGTTTTCATTTTGGGCGGTACAGGTTTCATGGGCCGGGTCCTGGTAGCGGCCCTGCTCGGTCGCGATGCTCGGGTGACTGTGCTCACGCGCAACGGGACCGGGGCCCGGGCCAAACTCGGCGAAGCGGTCGGCCGGGCGGGCGGCGAAGCGATCGAGTTTGTCGAAGGCGATCCCAATTTGGCCGGCGATTGGCAGGCACGGCTGAGCGGGTGCGATGCTGTGATTAATCTGGCCGGACAATCGGTTGCCGGACAGCGTTGGTCAGCGCGGTACAAGCAGATGATTCACGACTCCCGTGTCGAGACCACGCGCTATCTGGTCGAGGGTCTGGCCGCGCTGGATGCTGACCAGCGGCCGTCTCTTTTGGTGAGCGCCTCGGGTATCGATTACTATCCATTCGACGTCGACCTCGGCGCGGCGCTGCCGGTCGATGAGGACGATGATGTGGATGAGAGCGCGCCATCGGGCAGTACATTTTTGGCCCGGGTATGCCGCAATTGGGAAGCCGAGGCCGAGGCCGCGAAGAAACTCGATATGCGAGTTGTGCTCATGCGCACCGGAGTTGTGCTCGGCGCCAGCGAGGGTGGTCCATTGGACAAGATCGTCACCCCGTTTCGGCTCTTTGCCGGTGGTCGTATCGGCCGTGGCCGGCAGTGGTTCTCGTGGATTCATCTCGCCGATGCGGTGGACGCGTATCTGTTTGCGCTGGATCGATCGGAGCTTGCCGGGCCAGTCAACCTGGTCGCGCCCAACCCGGTTCGCGCCGGCGAGTTTGCCAGAGCGCTCGGCAAGGCCATGGGCCGACCTGCCTGGCTGCCAGTTCCCGAGTTTGCCCTCAAGGCCGCGGTAGGCGAATTCGCCGAGTATCTCGTCCACGGTCGCCGCGCTGTTCCCGCAGCTCTTTTGCGTTGTGGTTTCGAGTTTTCGTTTGCCACCCTCGACCGAGCGCTAGAGGACATTTTTGCCAGGTAAACCGATGTTGGAAAGCGATAACCAGCGCTGGCAAATGATTCTGCACCGGCGAGACGATACTGCCGACCCATTTGTCTATGGCGTGAAAACAACTGGCATTTATTGCCGGTCGTCCTGCCCATCGCGGCGTCCCAAACGCGTTAATGTCGTGTTTTTTGACGCTCCAGCCGAGGCCGAGCAGGCGGGATTTCGGGCGTGCAAGCGGTGCCGGCCGTCGAGCGGTGCAGCGGTTGAGCGAATAGCCGCCAGAGGAGAGCGGGTCGATTATGCCATCGCAGAGTGTTTTCTGGGTCTGGCCATGGTGGCGGGGACACCGCGCGGCATCTGTGCCATCGAGTTTGGCGGCGACTCCGACGAATTGCGCCGCAGCGTGCAAGAACGCTTTCCCGGTGTGGCCTTGGCGCGGGCCGGCGGCGACGTTTCCGGATGGCTCGAAACCGTACTCGACTTTATCGAAAGGCCGGTGGCCGGACTTGCTCTTCCGCTGGATATTCAGGGTACAGCGTTTCAAGAGCGCGTGTGGGCTGCCCTGCGCACGATTCCGCCCGGGGTGACAGTATCGTACGGGGAACTGGCCGCAAAAATAGGAAAGCCCACAGCGACGCGGGCTGTTGCGCGGGCTTGTGCGTCCAACAAGATTGCCATCGCCATCCCCTGCCACCGGGTGGTACGCGGCGATGGCGCGCTGTCGGGTTATCGCTGGGGGCCGGAACGCAAACGCATGCTGCTGGAGCGCGAGCGAGAGGCAACAGGCGTGGTGACACTCACTCGTTAACCGACGGCTCGATGCGCAAGCGTTTGTTACCAGGTGCCAGAACATTTCTGGCCCCATTCGAACGGCACGCCTGCATCACTGGATGCTATCGTTTGTGCTCTGTTTGAACAGCAACCAGGAGAGACCTTCATGTTTCGTCTATGTTATTCACCAACCATCGCCGGGTTAGCACTACTCTTCAGTGTCGCGGCTTGTGATGATCACGAACACGCCCCCGAGATTGCTTCTTTCACTGTCAATCCAACCACAATCGCAGCCGGTGGAACCATTCAATTCACAGTTCAAACCGAGCACTTCGAACTGGTTGGCCATGGCGATGGTCATGGCGATGGCCACGGGGATGGCCACCATCACGATGGCAATTCTGGACATTTCCATATTTATCTCGACGACCTCATGACCAACCCGATCGCCATGCCCGATAAGCACATGGCGGATGTCACAATCCCGGCCGAGACCACACCAGGCCAGCACACGCTGATCCTCCGCCTTCATTCGGGCGACCACAAAATCATCGAGCCCCAGGTGAAGGCCGAAGCGACCATCACTGTCGAAGCAGCGCAGTAGACAGCGCGCGATTTGTAAGAATAGCAACACAGGCGTGCCCGCCTGCGCTGCCCCGATCGCCGGCAGCAGGCGCGGCCGCCGGCCCGGAGCCGCCAACTCTGGCCCATGCGGGCGATCGAGAACACGGCTCGGCCTGTGCCGCTGAATCTGGCGGTTGAAAAGTTGCGGCCCGCCGTTTACCGCGTGGGCAGTTGCGTTACCATATCCCCTTCACATTGATCGACAGACGCTCGACAGAGGCGATTGGCAAATGGTCAAGATTTCCGAAACGCTGCGTACCGTTCTAGAGAAAAAGTCCTTTGTTCACCTGGCCACCATCATGCCTGACGGCAGTCCGCAAGTCAGCCCGGTGTGGGTGGATCTCGACGGCGATCGGATCATGATCAACTCGGCCGAAGGCCGGCTCAAGGACAGAAATATTCGGCGCGACGCGCGGGTAGGGCTGTCAGTGACAGATCCCGATAATCCGTATCACTGCTACATGCTCCGCGGCCGGGTTACCGAGATCACCAACGATGGCGCAGATGATCACATCGATCGCATGGCCAAGAAATACATAGACCAGGACAAATACCCCTTCCGCACGCCCGAAGAGGTACGGGTGCTCTACTACATCGAGCTGGATAAGCTGAGCTCGATGGGCAGCTGAACAAGCACAGGCCGAAAGTCTCGCATCACTGTGGTCGCCCACTTTCGCAACAGCGCCCCGGGCTCGTGGGTCGCGTTACACCCTGTCACCTGGTAGGCCAACGCAGTGCGCCCAGGTGAGCAGTTTGAGCGCTATGAGCTCGTCGAACGCATCGCAGTGGGTGGCATGGCCGAAGTGTTTCGAGCCATGAGCTACGGCCCGCACGGCTTCGAGAAGGTCGTCGCCATCAAACGGATTCTGCCCGAACTCGCGGCAAACGGTGAATTCGAGCGCCGCTTCATTGCCGAAGCCAAGCTGGCCTGTAGCTTAAACCACGCCAATTTGGTCCAGGTGTTCGACTTCAGTCGCTTTGGCGAGTCTCTTTACCTGGTCATGGAATATGTCGATGGCACGGATCTCGCGCGTCTTCTCCGCATGTGTGGCGAACGCGGCGAACAAGTGCCGCTCGGCGCTGCCCTTCATATAGCCATCGAACTGTGCAAAGGGCTCGATTTTGCCCATGGGCGCGGCATCATCCATCGCGATATTTCGCCGCCCAACATCCTTCTCTCGCGCTCCGGCGAGGTCAAGATCGCCGATTTCGGCATCGCCAAAGCGTCCGGGGTGGTTACCAGTCGCTCGGCCCGAAATATCATGGGCAAGTGGCGTTACATGTCGCCCGAGCAAACCCGGGGTCAGGAGCTCGACGGGCGCAGTGATCTATTTTCTGCCGCAGCGGTGCTCTTCGAGTTGTTTTGCGGCCAGCGTTTGATCCCCGGAGACGATTCAGAGACCATCGTCAGGAATATCCACGAGATGGACATCCCGCGGCTGTCGGCGCTGCGCCCCGGGATTCCGCCCGCGCTGGACGAGCTCATGGCCCGCGCTCTGGCCAGAGATCGAGACCGGCGGATCCCTCACGCCTCGGAGCTGTGGCAAGGTCTGGTCGATGTCAGCTATGCCCATGGGGTCAAGGCCACGGCCATGAGCGTGGCTGCGCTGGTGGTCCCGCGCCATGCTACCGGGCAGGATGCGAGCCCGTACGACGAACCATCGCCGGCCACCTCGATGCGGCTCATCGACGATATCATCAACTCCGAGCTAAAGCGGTCGCGTAGCGCGCCGCAACCGATGCCGGGACGGTCACGGGTTACTGTGCGAGATATGCGGGTGCCCGAGCTGCCCAGCCAGGACGAACTGGAAGGCGCTACTACACTGGTGCGCAAACGAGAGCGATCCGACGGTATGACCGAGTGGACTCTCGAACGCACGCCCCCGGTCTCCGGGCAAAAAGCTCGCGAATCGAGTGGGACAAAATGGTGGGCCTACCTCGGCTTGTTCCTGCTCTTGTTGGCCGGCGTTGCCGTCGGGGTGTGGTTCATCTGAACGGAAGAGGTTGCCGGGACTTTGCTCGATTCGAGATAATCGTGGCCTCGTGCAGCCCGGCACAGTCATCGCCAATCGATTCCAGATCCTGCACCTTGGCGGTGTCGGAGGCATGGGTTCGGTATACAAGGCACTCGACCTCAACGACGGTCGAACCGTCGCGGTAAAGGTTGCCCGGCCGAGCGAGGATCACCAGCATTGCAAACGCTCTGTGCGCGAAGTGCAGACCCTGGCCGGCCTGCGCCACCCCGGGATCGTCGACTATGTGGCCCATGGTTTCACCGAAAACGGACAGCCATTTCTGGTCATGGAATGGCTCGACGGGTACGAATTGTCGCTCCGTATTCGCGAATCGAAGCTCAGCGAGGCCGAAACTCTGTCGGTAGGTCTTCAGGTAGCGAGCGCCCTGGCCATTTGTCACGCCGACCATGTGGTCCACCGTGACATCAAACCGGAGAATCTATTTTTGGTCGGCGGCAAAATCGACCAGATCAAGCTGATCGACTTTGGAATCGCGCGCCCCACCTGTGACGCCACGATGATCACCCGCTCGGGGGTCATGCTGGGGACGCCCAACTTCATGGCCCCCGAGCAGCTGGGCGGAGAGCAACCGGTCGATGGACAGGCCGATCTGTATTCGCTGGGCGCTGTGTTGTTCGCCTGTTTGACTGGTCGTCCACTGTTTGTCGGCAACCACGTCATGGCTGTATTGACCAAAATACGCTTCGAAGAGGCTCCGCGGGTGCGTCATTTCGAGCCGGAAATTCTGCCAGCACTCGACGAAGTCATTGCCAGCTTGTTGGCCAAAAATCCCCAAGTGCGGCCTGATTCTGCCGACAGAGTTGTGGAAAGCTTGCGCCACATCCGCGATCGCGACGATCGCCACAACGACCATGTGCCGCAAAGCACCAGTTTATCGAGCGAAAGACCGGCCATCGCGGTGTCGGACGACGAGCTGCGCTATGTCTCGGTTTTGCTCGTCGGCCACGAAGCACTACAAGAGCCCTCAGCGATCGGGAACACACTGGGCGAATTGGCCCGGGCGCGGGACGTGATGCTCGAACGGTTGTCCCGAGACACCGTCGCGGCCGTGTTCACCCGGGCAGAGGATGCTGGCGAGACAGCCACTCATGCCGCTCGATTTGCTCTGGCGGTACGGCGTCAATATCCCGAGGCTCCCATCGTGGTGGCAACTGGACGTGGCGTGCTCGGCCGGCGTCTGCCGGTTGGGGAGGCTGTGGACCGCGCTGTCGCCTTGCTCGTCGACCATGATACCCGGGTACTGGACAGCAGCGAAGATGCCCGCAAAGCTCGGTCGGTGCTCATCGACGAGCTCACAGCAGCGCTGCTCGACCGGCGCTTTCACATCGAGCGCGATCGACGAGCTCGCCTCACAATGACCGCCGAAAACGCCACGCCACGCGCTGCGCGCAAGGTGCTCGGCCAGACCACGCCGTGTGTGGGTCGCAAACGCGAACTCATGGCCATGGCGACAGCCTTCCACGAGTGTGTCCTAGAATCGGTGGCCCAGGCGCTGCTCTTTATCGGTCCGGCCGGCTCGGGAAAATCGCGCCTGGCTGGCGAGGCGGTCAAACAGTTTCGCGCGGCTGACAGTCGTCCGTGTGTGTTTCTTGCCCGTGGCGATTCCATGCGCGCTGGCTCGCCGTTTGGCATGCTCGGCCAGCTGGTCCGCTCAGCCATGAACCTCGACTCGAGTGATTCCGTCGAACGGCAGCGCCAAACCATTACTGCGCACGTCGCCGAGTTACTCCAGGAGGCAAGCCGGCCGCCCGGTCACTGGGCGCGGTATGACTCCGGTCGTCATTCGTTGCCCGGACTCCGGGCCGACCTCGCATCGGATACCGAACGGTTGGCCGTGTTCCTGGGCGAGCTGGCCGGGGTTGCTTTTCCGGACACCGGCCATTTACAGCTCGGCGAGGCGCGCAGTGACGCGCGCCTGATGCACGACCAGCTGCGTCGGGCCTGGCACGATTGGCTCGACACTCAAACCCAGCGCCACCCGGTGATTCTTGTCCTCGACGATCTGCACTGGGGCGACCTGCCGACCACCCGCTTCATCGATGCCGCTCTGCGTGAGTTCAGCGAGCGCCCGCTCATGGTCCTGGCTCTGGCCCGGCCCGAGGTCAATCGTGTGTTTCCCGATCTGTGGGGTATGCGTGGTATTCACCGGATTGCCCTTCGCCCGCTGTCCAAACGCGCTTGCACGGCCATCGCTCAGCAAGTTCTACCAGATGGAGTTGCCCGGGATGTCGTCGACCGATTGGTCACGCGTTCGGCAGGCAATCCGTTTTGCCTGGAAGAGCTGGTCCGCAGTGCGGCAGCTGGCCAGTTCGACGACTTACCTGACACGATTCTGGCCATGGTAGGCGCCCGACTGCATGCCTTACCCGATAGCGAGCGTCGGGTGCTCCGTGCTGCGAGCGTATTTGGCCGCGAATTCTGGCTCGGCGGTGTCGCTGCATTGCTCGGCGAATCCCCCGGTAGCCTGGCTGGTATTGCGGGTCGTCTGGTCGAACAGGAATTTATCGTCGAGTTGCCAAACAGTCGTTTTGCTGGGCAACGCGCCTATGCGGTAGCCCATGACCTGACCGGTGAGGCGGCGTACGCCACCTTGCCCGACGATGATCGGGTCCGGGCCCACGCCCGCGCCGGACAGTGGCTCGAGAACGTGGGCGAATCCGATCCGGTCATTCTGGCCGAGCATTACCACAAGGGCGAGGCACCCGAGCGAGCGTTCACCTGGTTCAGCCGCGCTGCCGAGCAAGCTCTGGCGGCCAGTCATTTAAATGCCACGATCGAGTATGCCGAGCGCGCCGTGTCCCTGGCTGCACACCGGGAAGGACTCGATACAGAGCTCGGTCGGCTGCGCCTTTTGCAGGCCGAAGCGCACAACTGGAGCTCCCAATACAACACAGCTCGTACCCGGGCACGTGAGGCGATGGAGCGATTGCCGGCGGGAACCTCCGATTGGGCCCGGGCAGCCGAGCAAACCGGGTGGGCGAGCAGCGTGCTCGGCAACACCACAGTGCTACACGAAATTGCCCAGGAGCTCATGGATTTTGCTCCACCCGAACTCGATAGTGTCTATGTGAGTTCAGCGGTGTCGTGCGCAACATGGCTGCTCTACTACGGGGCTGCGTCGACATCGCAAGCATTGAAAGAACTCGTCGAAGCACGCACCGAGTCGAATCGTGGCAGTCCGCGTATCGCTGCTGCGATTGCCGAGCTAGATGGTGTGGCGGCCAGCCTGGCCAACGATTGGTACCGGGCGGCGATGTGCTTTCAGAATTCTACCGATGCGTGGAACGAGGTCGGCGATCAGCGCCGTGTTTGTCTCGCCGAGTCAAACCTCGGAGTCATGCTGCGCGAACTCGGCCAGTACGAGCGTGCCAGTCGAGTTTTGCGCCGGGCAATCGACCATGCCGAGCGCCTTGAACTGAGCTTCTTCATAGCTCTATATGAGCTCGATCTGGTCATTTCTCTGGCGCGCAGCGGTCATGTGGATGAAGCAGAGGCCAGTTTGACCTCCATCGGCCCTGTGGAGGACCCGCGGCAGGAGGTGTCGAATTCCATCTATAAGGCACAGATTGCGCTGTTCGGACACCAGTTTGCCCGGGCCCTGGACCGGATCGACCGCACACTCGAATCCATTGACAAGGTGCAAGTGCGGGGAGTATGGGCATACGCGCAGGCTGTGCGAGCGCAGGCGCTGCTGGCAGTCGAGCGGCCGCAGGAGGCTCTGGCGGCCGCTCAGCTGGGTATGGACCAGCTCGACAAAGGCATTATGATGGAAGAGGGCGAGGCCCTTCTCCGTTTGGTCCACGCCGAGGCACTCCATGCATGTGGCCAGCGCGACCGGGCTAAACAGGCCATCAAAGTAGCGCGTGATCGCCTGCTCGGCCGCGCCGAATTGGTCCGCAATGCCGAATGGAGAACCGACTTTCTCAACCGCGTGGTCGAAAACCGGCGTACCATCGAACTCTCGCGCGCGTGGCTCAACAGCGTCGAGGCCCCGGAAGAGGTTGCCGGGAGTTAGCCCAATACGAGATACTCATAGATCTCGTGAAGCCCGGTACGAATGGGCAATCCACCATCGCGATGTCGCGCGCATGGCTCGACAGCGCCTGGTAAACGCGTGCGTAGAACGATGAGTTGCATCGAGGAGGGAGCTGGCTGTGGCGGCGTTCTGAAAAACAGCATCCGGCAAAACAATACCGAGTGCGGTTGAATCAGACCTTTCGGCAGCAGTCATTGGCGGGTGGAGGCGAGTCGTCGTGCGTCGACCGACGCAAATTGGGCAACGCTCAGGTGGGCACTCCAAGGCGGGGCAAAACCCAGCGCTGGATCGAGAGCCACGCCGCCACAACCAGCAGCAAATACAGGATGTGCATATCGATTCTCGGTGGGAAGTACTGGGACATTACGACATGATCGGGCAAGACACCTCCGGCCATAACCGGGTTTGGTTCGTATTCAATGCTCTTTCGAAACCCGTAGATACGACCGGCTCTTAGCCCTGATACCGCCGGCTATGCAGCACTGTCGTCGGCTTCAGGTTTCTGAGCGAGCTCTTCGAACATGGCTTCCAGTTTTGCCTTGCCGCCAAACCCGATCATGTGGGCGGTGACAGAACCATTTTCGAACGCATAAAGAGTTGGAATCTTACGAACCTGGTATCTCTTGGCCAGGTCAGTGTTATGATCGACGTTGACTTTGGCTACTTTGACCTTGCCGTCATAGCGAGCGGCGAGTTCTTCCAGAACCGGTGCAATCATCCGACAAGGGCCACACCACGGCGCCCAAAAATCGACCACGACCGGCTCGGTGGATTGCAGAACCTCCTGCTCGAAGCTCTCGGAAGTCACGCGGATGGGTTTATCTGACATTTTAGTCTCCTCAGTTCCATGCGAGAGCACCTGGCTCTCAATGTGTAGAGCCGCCAGCAGGGCAAAGTGTGTCATTCAGTCGTCGCCAAAATCGCCCAGCGGGCTCAACTGGTCGCGAAGCCGCCGCCGTGTCCGCGATAATCGGGTCCTGACCCCGGCCGCTGTCATATCCAATGCCTGTGCAATTTCAGGAGCTTTCCAGCCTTCGGCATCGGCCAAGAGGACCAGAACGCGGTCGCGCGGATCGAGTTGGAGGAGTGCGTCGCCCAGGATTCGCAGCAGCTCACCCCGCGCTGCATCATCGGCGGGTGACTCTGCAGTGGTTTCTCCGTGTATCTCGGCATCAAACTCGACGTGTAGTGAAGAGGCGTTCTTCTGTCCCCGATGCATGCGCCGGCAGAAATTGGCGACCATGCGAACCAGCCAGCCTTCCACACTGCCATCGCCCCGAAAGTCGGCCAGCTTCGTACCGGCAGTGAGAATGGCGTCTTGAACCGCGTCTTTGGCCAGCTCTTCGTCACCGCAATAGCGCTTGCCCACGACAAAAAGTCGTTCACCGTAGCAGCGGGTCATCTGCTCCAGCGCTGTGATGTCGCCAGCTCGCATGAGACGCACGAGTTCGTCGGCATCACATAGATCCTCGCCACGCTGCACTCGGGCTACGGTTTGCCTGCCTTTTGAGTTCTCGGACACGACTCCACAATCATAAACGGAGGCGGGGCTCAAATGGACAGGCAACGGCGAGGACGTATTGTCAAAAGTTCCCGGTAGATACGAATGCAGCCGACGGTGTGGTGAATAACCCGGGACAGGCTAGTCGGGACCAATACTGCGAATACATGCCGGAAATGGCGATCGTATAATTCGGCCCGGGTTGCGGTCTCTCTCTGGTCTGACCTTTGTCCCGTGAAGGAAAGGGCGGGCGGCACCAAATATGACGAGATCGGGGTCAGCTCATCAACTGCTGGCTTTCTTCCATATGGCATCGAGAAGAGCCTGGGTTCGCTCGCTCGTCTGCATACTCGCTTCGACCGAACCTGGCTCTGGAACCTCGATCAGAGCAGCAAAATCTTCGATCATCACAGTTTGCTGACTCTTTTCGCTCGGTGTCTTGATGTACGGCACCTCATGAGGGGCAGCCATGCCTTGCCGGAGGCGATAACCCACCTCGTGGGCCGCGTTGTCGAAAGCAAATCCCTTTTGCCAGTCCAGGACAAAATCGTCCAGCTGCACCACTCCCAGGGTCCCGATGATATCGAGATCCATGAGACATGCCCCGGCATTGTAGCCTACATCCCAGGTCAAGGTGGTGCCATTATCAAATAATGCGATTCCTGCGCCGCGGATTACCGCATTGGTCTCTTCATCGCGCTGTATGACCGATTGCAGCGCCGCCAACCCGTCACTGGGAGGCAAAAACTCGACCGCAGCCCGCGCCGAGTACCATGCCATATCACCGATCGCTCCGGTCGGTTCCTGTTTGATGTCAAAGCGAATATTGCTGCGATCCATGAATGGAAAGAAAAACAATACCCGCACCGCTTGCGGCACACCGATCGTGGACTGCAAATCTCGCTTTAGTTCTTTGCTGCGAGGATGATGAACAAACTGAGTAGCATCCATAAAAACGACATCATTGGTGCGACATGCGTCGGTGATCCGCTTCAGTGAGGACAGATTCACAAAGGGTTTTTCCCCGAGGATGTGTTTTTTGCGCCCCGCCGCTGCAATACAGATCTCTTCGCGCACGTGGGTAGGGGTTGCCACGTATGCAGCATCGACTCCGTCCCAGGCGAGCAATTCCCGCCACGAGCCGAATGCTCGCGCTGGCTTGTACGACGCGGCAAAAACCTCGGCAGTCTCTCGGCTGCGGCTCGACACAGCTGCAACTATCGCCGACGAACTGGCACTGATCGCATCGGCGATAACCTTGGCAATCATACCCGTGCCGATAATTCCAATTTGGAGTGCTTGGTCCATTTTTTTACTTTCTTGGCGGGTGCATGGGTCTGCCTCGAGCGTCGTAATCCCTTCATGGGACGGGCCGACACTTCTGAGAAAGCGCCACCGATATCGAGGATCAGCAAGATAGCGGTCGATGCAGCTGGTCGCAAGCGCCTGTCATTCAGTACTGCGACCCTACTGGGCACTTACTCGCGGGGAGCAGTACTTGGCTGAGAAGAAAATTCACAGCTACCCTCGCACAGCGCGAGGGTAGGCCGACACCCGATTACTCGCGTTCCTATTGCAATTTTACCAATACGGTAGTTCTGCGTCTGCGGTGCAGGTGCAGAAAAGTGCAGCCGTGGTTTCGTCCCCCCCTCTGCTTCGCCCCTTGCGGCAGTGAGCAGCGTGCCGCATAGTACCGTTCCGAGCTACTAGAACGGAGAGCCAGTCGATACAGATGCGATTTGGCTCGAGATTCCACAGGAGATGCAATGCAGTTTAAACTCCATATAAACGGAGAACATCGCGAAGTGGACGTCGATGCAGATACTCCGCTCCTCTGGGTGCTGCGCGACGAGATCCGGCTCACTGGTACGAAGTTCGGCTGCGGCGTGGCTCAATGCGGTGCCTGCACAGTACATGTAGATGGGCAGCCAGTACGCTCGTGCGTGGTGCCGGTCGAGGCGGTTGGAGACCGCAAGGTCGTGACCATCGAAGGAGTTGCCGGACCAGCCGCTGATGCGGTCAGGAGCGCCTGGGAAACGGCTCAAGTGCCGCAATGTGGCTATTGCCAGTCGGGGCAGATCATGACCGCGATCGCTCTATTGAGAGAGATCCCAAAACCCACAGACGATGACATTGACGGCGCAATGGCCGGTAATATCTGCCGTTGTGCGACCTATCTGCGGATTCGCAAGGCCATCCACCAAGCTGCGCAGAAGGCGGGGGAGTAAGTCATGAGTAAAAAACAACCGCGCGAGCAATCCCAGTCGCAGCTGTCGGCCGATGCGATCAATTCGCCGAGTCGTCGCCAGTTTCTCAAGAGCAGCGGCGCTGTGGGTGCGGGCCTCGTGGTCGGCTTTCAGTTCAGCTGCGGGTCGAAAACAGCTCCCACTCCTCCAACTCCACCGCCGCCGGCCGCTGAGTTCGTGCCCAATGCGTTTGTGCGTATTGCGCCCGACAACAGCGTTACCGTGATCTCCAAACACATCGAGTTTGGTCAGGGCACGTACACTGGACTGGCCACGATCCTGGCCGAAGAACTCGACGCTGATTGGAGCCAAATCCGCGTCGAATCAGCGCCTGCCGACGCTTCCCGTTACAATAACCTCTTCTTCGGCCCGGCCCAGGGTACTGGCGGCAGCACAGCAATCCCCAACTCGTGGCAGCAGTTGCGCCAAGCAGGTGCCACGGCCAGGGCCATGCTGGTCACCGCGGCCGCACAGGCTTGGGCCGTTCCCGCCGCCGAGATCACCGTGCAACGCGGGCGCGTGACCCATCAGGTCTCCGGCCAGAATGCTAGCTTTGGCGAACTTGCCACCGCTGCCGCGCAGATCCCGGTGCCCGAGGATGTCAAACTCAAGGATCCGAAAGACTTTAAGCTCATCGGTACGTCGGTGCCACGAGTGGACGTACCGGGCAAGTCCCGTGGTGAGACACAATTCACCATGGATTTCCACCTGCCCGACATGCTCACCGCGATCATTGCTCGACCGCCCAACTTTGGGGCCAAGTTGGTCAATTTCGATTCTGCACTGGCCAGGAAAGTGCGCGGCGTGGTCCAAGTCGTGGCGGTTCCCAGTGGTGTGGCGGTACTTGCCAGGGGGTTTTGGGCGGCAAAAAAGGGACGCGACGCCCTGCGCATCGAGTGGGACACCAGCTCGGCTGAGACTCGCAGTAGCAGCGAACTGCTCGCCGAATACCTGGCGCTGGCCGGTCAGCCGGGCAACTCGGCGCGCAATGATGGCGATGCCAGCGCCGCCATTACCGGAGCGGCCAAGGTGCTGTCGGCCGACTTCGAGTTCCCATTTTTGGCCCACGCCCCCATGGAGCCTCTCGACTGCGTGATCCGGCTGAACAAAGACAGCTGCGACCTGTGGTATGGCTGCCAGTCGCCGACGCGCGACCAGTCAGTGGTGGCCAGCATATTGGGGCTCCCGCCCGGCAAAGTCCACGTACACACGTTGCTCGCCGGCGGAAGCTTCGGCCGGCGCGCAACGCCCAATTCCGACGTTGCGTCTGAGGCCGCCAATATTGTCAAGGCCATTGGTGGCAAGGCACCGGTCAAGCTGGTGTGGACCCGCGAAGACGATATTCGAGGTGGCCGCTATCGGCCGATGTATTTCCACCGGCTCCGCGCCGGTCTCGACAAAAACGGCAACATCATGGGCTGGCACCATAGGGTCGTGGGTCAATCGATTGCGCGCGGCACCCCCTACGAGCCACTGCTGGTCAAAAACGGTATCGACCCGATCTCGCTCGAAGGGGCCATGAACCTGCCGTACGCCATCCCGAACATCGCTGTCGAGTTGAGCACCACAGACGTTCAGGTGCCGGTTCTGTGGTGGCGCTCGGTAGGTCACACTCATACTGCGTTTTCCACCGAGGTATTCATCGACGAATTGGCCCGGGCCGGAGGACATGATCCGGTCGAGCTGCGCCGGAAACTGCTCAAAAAGCATCGTCGCCTGCTCGGCGTGCTCGATCTGGCCGCCGAGAAATCCGGCTGGGGAAAACCGATGCCCAAGGGCAAGGCACGGGGCATTGCGGTGCACAAGTCATTCAACAGCTTCGTGGCGGAAGTTGCCGAAATCTCGCTGGGGTCAGATGGAATGCCGGTGGTAGAACGAGTGGTCTGCGCCGTGGACTGCGGCATTGCCATCAACCCGGACAATATCGCTGCTCAAGTCGAGGGCGGTGTTGGCTTCGGCCTTGGTGCTGCGCTCCACAATGAACTGGTTCTCCACAAGGGCCGGGTGAAACAATCCAATTTCCACGACTACCGATCGCTGCGCATCCATGAGATGCCCCGGGTGGAGGTCCATATCGTCCAGTCGTCCGAGTCGCCGACCGGGATTGGCGAACCCGGAGTCCCACCGATTGCGCCGGCAGTTGCCAATGCCTACCGTCAACTCACAGGACGGCCTGTCCGCAGGCTACCATTTCGCAGCCTGCTAAACACGTAGGAGGTGCTCGACCATGAGAACACGGGTTTTTCGTCTGTTCTGGCTGGTTCCGTTTGCGGCGCTGTTTTTGCCGTTTGCGCTCAGTCCGGCCATAGGCGACAATTCATCGGGCTCGGCGGGGGGAGTTTCGGCGGTTCCATTGAAGTCTCCTGGGGACTTTGCGTCGATCACCAACCAAGCCAAGCGCTCAGCTGCGCTATTCACCGAGGCTGGCAAGGTGCTCACTCATCCACGTTGCACCAACTGTCATCCCAACGGAGATCGCCCCTTCCAGGGCAATGGCAATCATGTTCACGAGCCGCCGGTCCAGCGCGGAGCCGACGGCTTTGGCGTGGTCGGCATGCGCTGCGGGACATGTCATGTGGCCGAGAACTTCGGTGCAGTGCCGAGCAGTCCCGGATGGCATTTGGCGCCCAGGAGCATGGCCTGGCGCGGCAAGTCACTCGCTTATATCTGTGCCCAGCTCAAAGACCCCATGCGCAACGGCGGACGCAACCTCCAGGCAATTGTCAAACATATGACCGACGATCACCTGGTAGGCTGGGCCTGGTCGCCGGGGGCTGGCCGCGAACCCCCCCCTGGCAGCCAGAAAACTTTCGCGGCACTCATCGCGGCCTGGGCAAGCACGGGCGCAGCTTGTCCAAAGTAGAGCCGAACTGCGATCTACCGATCTCCCACCAGCAGCTCCGCAATCGAGTTATAGAATAGCCGACTGCCCCGCCTCTTCACCCACTCCGAGCGCTAGAGGTAACGCTCGCACCTCGTCCGACCGTCACTCTGCTACCATCGCCCTTATCATGAAACGCGAAGACTGGGACAAGCGCTATGCGGCGACCGATCTGCTCTGGTCTGCCGATCCCAATCAGTTTCTCGTCGCCGAGGTGGCGGGAGTCGAGCCGGGACGGGCTTGCGATGTCGCCTGTGGCGAGGGGCGAAACGCGATATGGTTGGCAGAAAAAGGCTGGCAGGTCGTCGCAGTTGATTTTTCGCCGATCGCTGTGGACAAAGCGCGTCAGCTCGCAGCATCGCGCGAAGTCGTGATCGATTGGCATACAGCGGATGTGCGCGAAAATCTGCCATCGGCACAATCATTTGATCTGGTGCTCATGTTCTATTTGCACATGCCGTGGTCCGATATGCGTGCTGCTCTGCGCCACGCTACTGACGCTCTGGCGCCCGGTGGTACATTTCTGCTGGTCGGCCACGACAGCAGCAATCTGGAACACGGCCACGGCGGCCCCCAGGACCCTGCGGTGCTCTACGGACCCGACCAGGTCGCCGCCCAACTGGGCGGCCTGGTCGTCGAAAAAGCCGAGCGAGTGCGCCGCCAGGTCAAGCCACGCAGCGATAGAGCAACCCATGTTCACCCGGGGAAAAAAAGCGATGAACCGGTGTTTGCCATCGACAATCTGGTCCGCGCCGTATTGCCGACGTCTGTTCCGGCAACAGCACGATAGATAATCGACGATCAAGACCTTCAATTGGGGCTGCAGGGACGGGATGTCATTATCTGCCGCGCAATTCGATCGCGTCGGCCAATCCTCGCAATATATCGATATACGACAGGATGCCAATCAATCGCCCGTCCTTGTTGGTGACTGGCACAGCGCTGCCGCGCAGAGACACGAATTCTCGAGCCATCGCGGCACAGCTTTGGTCGGGTGTTGTGGTGACGACTGGTCTGGTCATGGCGTCGCGGACGCGAAGCCGGTGCAAGGTCTCGTCCGGCGATTCTTCCGCTTCGGAGTCCAGGGCGCGCGTCGGGTCGCCGATAGCTGCGCGAACATCGCGATCCGACAGCATACCGAGTACGGTTCTGTCACCATCGACCACGGGTAGGTGGCGTATGTTGCGCTGCTGCATTCGCGCGGCAGCATTGATGACATAGTCGTCTGGATGCACTGCCAACGGATCGTGTGTCATCACGTCGCCGACAGTGGGCCCTGCCCGATGGGGCGGTTCCATCGCATTTCGCACCTGCGCGGCAAGAAGGTCGGTCGTGGTCACCAGGCCGATCAACGCACCTTTCTCGGTGATCGGCAGACATCCGATCTTGGCGGCAGCCATGCGTCCCGCGGCTTCGACCACTGGATCGTCGGGGTGTGCGGTTTGCGGCTCGGGTTGCATGGCCGACTCTACCTTATCGCCCATGCTTGTCGAATAACTGTCGCCAATGGCTGCTTGATACACGGCCAGGTTGCGCTCGGTGAGCACTCCGACCAGCTTGCCGTCGCGTGTGACTGGCAGATGGCGGAGTTCCATCCAAACCATCATGTCGCGGGCAAACTCGAGGGTGTCGTCCACGTTTACCGTCTTGGGGAAACGCCTCATTATGTCTCTGAGTTTCATGGCTAGCTAGCTCCTCGATGGTAATGCCGAGGGCACTGCGGCGCAAAAGGGCACTCGAGCCGGCATCGCGTCATTTGCCGTCATGGCCGCTCATGCCGCGCGTCCGGCCATCGGCGAATGAAATGGTGGCATGGGATCACCCGATTGGCGCAAAGCAGAGCGAACCATCAGCCACTCGCCGACATTCTCCAGGGTGAGAATTCCGACCAGACGACCGTCGTGGAGCACTGGAAGCGCCGGGCACGATTGCTGCCGCATCTCTTCAACGGTAGCCGGAAGCGGTGCTCCAGCAGATACCGGTTTACAGTGGCTGCGCATGGCCGCGGCCACCTCGCTCTGGTGACGATGGTCGGCCAACGCGTGAATCAAGTCGGGTCTGGTCAAGACTCCGAGTACTGTGCCACTCGCATCGATTACCGGAAAATGCTGCTGATCGCCATTGAGGAGTTCGTCTGCTGCAAGCGCAATGGAATCCTGTGGTGCCAGGGTGCGAAATCGCGTGATCATGGCATCGGCGACCCGGGCGCCGGCAAGGAGCGAACGAGTGTGAGTTTGCTCGGCTTCTTGTTGGGCGCCAATGTAAACAAACAGAGCGATGAAGAGGAGAAACCAGTTATAGAACACTCCGACTGTGGCAAAGATGATGGCCATGCCCTGGCCGATGGTCGCGGCGATTTGCGTCGCTCGATCGTAGTCCAGTCGCATGGCCAGAACCGCGCGGAGTACACGGCCCCCGTCCATGGGAAAGGCCGGCAGCAGATTGAACACAACTAGGAGGATATTGACGTAGAACAGCTTGGCCAGCAAACTGTGCTCGACAAAGCCCATATCGGTCAAAACGCCGACTCCATGCCAGAGAATGAGCATGGCTGCCAGTACTCCAGCGATTGCCACGTTGACTGCCGGGCCGGCGAGCGCGACGCAGAATTCCTGCATGGGCCGGTCGGGAATCCGTTCGAGTCGGGCCACTCCGCCGATGGGCAGAAGCGTGATATCCCGTGTACCCACGCCGTAACGCCTGGCGGTCAGCGCGTGGCCGAGCTCGTGAAGAATAACGCAGGCAAAAATGGCCAGGACCAGAGCGATGGCCTCGATGATTGCGGGGAGCGGAGCGCCGGACAAGGCGTACGACATACCCACCCAGATCAAAAGCAAGGTGAAGGTCCAGTGAATGAAAATGCCGATTCCACGGACGGTGGCGATTTTCCAGGACCACTTCAACATGAGCGTTTCCTGTCGTCCTGACGTCCCGGCGAGCAATGCGAAGCGGAGTTGTGGCGGAGCGAAGCTGCTGGGGGGCCGGACTCTTCAATGTGTCTTGCCAGCTGGCGCGACACGCAAACAACGTACAGTCGATCCACTGCCTTTTCCATTTGCAAATGGCTGGCCAGGGTAGCCGGGAGTCGCCACGGAGCCGACTATCGGCCGGTCTTCCCGCGTGTGCACCCGTACAGCTCCGAGATGGTCACGACTGTCTGCAAACTCTGCGCAATCCGCGCGCGCGGCCCGAGGCCGGCCGGCAAGTTTTGCGCGTCTTTTCTCGCCAGCGTTTGTCGTGGAGTACAATGAGCGGAGTAGATGATCCGGGCCTGGCTCGAACGAGGTATCGACCATCGGTGGCAGATTCTGGGTGTGGCCCTGATCATCGCGATCGGTGCGGCTGCGCTGCTCGCGCAGCTCCGCTTCGACGCCAACTACAGCGCGCTTCTGCCCGATGATTCGCCCATGGTGCGCGAGTTTGAGGCTGTGCGCGAAAAACTCGGCGGCGGGACCAGTGATCTCATCCTCGAACTGCGCGGACCAGAGGCACAGCGAAAGGCGTTCGCCCGACAGCTGGCCGGCGACCTCGAGCGCGATCCACGCATCGCATTCGCTGATTTCGAATTGCCCGGTACGTCCTTTGTCAGCACGTTCTTTACCGAACGCGGGTTGCTTCTCATCCCATTCAGTGACCTGAAAGAGCTCGAACGCGCCGTCAAATCGGCCTATCGCGAGTCTATTGGGCGAGCGGTCGCGATCGTTGATCTCGAAGAAGAGTCCGACCCGTGGCAACCGGTCCGTGATGTCCAGATTCGACTCGCCGATCGGGCGCAGAAATTGCGCCCTCGATCTGGACATGGGGACGACAGTGCCCGTTACGTGTTCGTCCGACCCAAGGTGTCGATGACTGAACTCGCCGGTATCCGACAGTTCATGTCGGCAGTACAGGCAGCGGTGGCCCGGCTCGGTGCGGTGCACAGCGACGTGGAGGTGAGGTACGCCGGACGCCTGGCCATTCACCTGGCTGAGCAGCGCGCGACCTCGGAAGATCTGGCTCGGGCCACAGCGATCGCCCTGGTGCTGGTCGTGCTCATCACTGCGGCCATGGCCCGGCGCACGACCGGACCGGTTATCATTGCCGTCCCCCTGGTTCTATCGATCGAGATCACCCTGGCTGCCTCCACGCTTCTGGTCGATCGGCTCAATCTGATCTCCGGATTCATGATGCCGGCTCTGGTCGGATTGGGTATCGATTTCGGCATTCATCTGTATTTCCGATTTCTTGTCGAAATTGCCAAAAACGGTCAGCCAACAGCGGCAATGCGCGAATCGATACGTGCTACTATAGGCGCTTCGGCGACTTCGGCGCTTACCACTGCGGGAGCATTTTTTGCGCTCGCCGCGGTGGATTTTCGGGGATTTCGCGAACTGGGCCTGCTCGGAGGACTCGGTGTGCTGGTGACGTTTCTCACCACCTATGCCGTATTGCCGCCGCTTGCTCTCACGCTCACCCGAGTCCGGACCGGCATCGAGCGAAGCCATCGAAAAACTGGCCATGTGATGGCTTCATCCGGTGTCGACTTCGCTCCGCAATGCCGGCCGGGACCGGCGGATGGTAATACCAGTGTTGGATCGCATGGCGGTCACCGCCGTTTGTGGCGGCGCCGAATTGCCTTACTCATCGTCATCAGTGCCGTTCTGGCCGGCCTGTGGAGCCTCTGGCAGTTACCCCGCCTGTCGTTCGAGAACGACTTTGACCGCCTCAAGGGAAAGGCGGACGCAATCGCGCGCACTGAGCGAATCGAGGCTAAATTCGGCTTGATCCTGGCTCCTGCTGTGATCATGGTGTCCGATCTCGAGACCGCGCGTCGGGTCGAAGCGATCGCTCTCGCCATGGCCCGACAGGCCGGTGAGCCGACCAGCGGCCTGTCGGGTGCTCCGACCGCCATCCGAGACGCCGTGGCCATCACCCGGTTGTTGCCCGAGGATGTGTCCGAGCGACTCTCGCTCATGACTCAGATGCGCGACGTGCTCGAACGTGTCCTCGCCTTTGGCAAGCTGAACCAGGAGGACCAACAGGCGATCGAAAACCTGGTCGAACTCACCCGGGCTCAGCCGTGGTCTGTCGATGATGTCCCGCGTCCAGTCCGGCGCCGTCTGATGGCCCGGGACGGTTCCCGGTTCTTTGTGTTTGTGTGGCCCAACAACCGTCTGTATCGCGACACAGCGATGAGAGAATGGCTGGGCGTACTGGACTCACTCACCGCGCGGGCGCGCAGTGCAATCCAGGCCAGTGGCAGAGCGGTGAACGGGTCTCGATCCGACCAACTCGCAGCCGCGATTCGCGTGCTCGACGAACGCCGCTTGCCGCTTCACGTGGTGGACATGGTACGGCGGGATTTGCCCGCGGCTCTGGCCTTGGCGTCATTGCTCGTGGTATTGATACTCATCGGCCACTTTCGCCGTGTCGTATCTGTTGTTGTGGTTGCCGGTGCCATCGCACTGGCCATCGTGGCCACATTGGCAGTCCTGGCGGCCACTGCAATTCAGCTCAATATCTACAATGCGGTCATCATACCATGCATCGTGGGCATCGGAATGGATAATGCCATTCATATCCAGCACGCCTACCATCGCGGTGGAGTCGGTTCATTGCCCCGGGTTTTGTCCACCACTGGGATAGCCGTATTTTTGGCTTCATTAACGACTGCTGTGGGCTTTGGCGCGACGATTACAGCTCGTCAGGGTGGGCTCGAGGCCATGGGGCTGACCGCGGTCATCGGTGCAATGTGTGCGTTTGTCTCTTCTACAGTGGTTCTCCCTGCTGTCCTGTACTTACTCGAGCGGTCCAGGAACGGTGGTCCGACGACATGATGCGATGTCCCGAGGCGCGACCGGCGCAGCACTACCATGTACCATTCCCGGCGATTTGGTACTATTCATCGTCTGTCGTCCTGATGGCGAGCTCATCGCCAGTCCGCGGCTGGTCATCTGCTCGGCTGGGCTGTCCACCACGGGACGCGCGGTGGACAGCGACGAGGACATCGATGTCTGTGGCCAGCTGTTGTCGGATTTGCGCCGGGGTCCAGCCGAATTCCTTGCACAGAGTGTACATCGTGAGTCCGTCATTGGCATGCCCGGATTGAAGCGCCCGGATCACGTCGATCTCCTGATCTCGATCCAGTCCGCTCATAGACAGCGCGATATCGAGCAAGGCGTCGCCGATATCGGCGTGCAATTCTGCCAGCCAATTGCTCGACGGCGACAAACCGTCGACCGCGACACACATGGTTCGCAACACCAATTCGTGAAAATGGACAGTTTCAGCCCCGGCCGGGCGGTGTTTGCCAACTCGTCCGGCCTCGTTTGAATGTCCCGACACGCGAGGCGCGGTGGAGTTGTGACGGAGCGGAGCGACCGTGCGGCCGGGGATTCCATCAGCGACGATCGAGTTGCGCACTCCCCAGGTCCACGGCGCCAGCTTGTAGAGTTTATCCGAGATGCGCACTTCGACGCTTTGGTCGCAATAGACTCGTTTCTCGGCCTCGCGGGGTTGTCGCCGGTTGATGTGGACGGCAATTTCGAGCAAGCGCTGGCTGAGGTCGGCATTGCGCCCGGCCAGTTGTGCGGGACTCTCCAGCTCGGGCTGGCCGTCGCAAATCACCGCCTGCAGGCTTTCTTCGAGCAAACGGTGGGCAAACGAGAGCGGATTCAGCTCGTCTGCCCGGCTGCCGCCATCCACAGCACAATGTACCGCTCGGTTGCGCTCGATCCACAGTAACCGGCGAAAACGATAGGTCGCCCCGTCCAAACTGACCAACACATGGCGGCCATCATCGGACAGTACGTACGACTCGATGGACGTCGGACCAGGTGACAGGCCACTCATACTCGATGACTCCGCACAGGATCGGCTGAGAATAAGGCGATATCCACTGCTACAGCGATCGGGACATCGATTGCGGTGTCGGGAATGATCCGGGCCATGTCACACTCTCTGGCGGTTTACTCTGTACTGCGCCAACGTACGGGTAGCGGCCGCTACCCTCGGCGTAGCGGAGGATATTTATGGGCATTTTCTCCCCGCACCGGGACGTGCGGGACCTGCTGAGCACTGATATAATTCGCGGCCTATGAATAACACGGGGCGCGACGACCAGCGGACAGTCGGCTTGTTGGGCGCCACTGGCGTGGGGGTCGGTGCGATCGTCGGCGGTGGCATCATGGTGCTCGCTGGTGTGGCCTTCAGCAATACAGGTCCAGCTGCACTGGTCGCGTTTGCGATCAATGGCCTGGTCGCGCTGATCACCGCGATGAGCTTTGCCGAGATGTCGAGCGCGTTTCCGGAATCGGGCGGCGCGTACACGTTTGCCAAAAAAGTACTGTCGGTCCGCGCTGCCTTTGCGGTCGGTTGGGTCCTTTGGTTCGCCTACATCGTGGCTGGCGTGCTGTACGCGCTCGGATTCGCGGCATTTGCGGTGCTGGCAATGCAAGAGGCACTTCAAGCCCTGGGCAGTACACCCCCCGCCTGGCTGTCCGGTCGCCGCATTGTTCTGCTCCTGGCCACTGCTGCTACTGTCATGTATGCGGCGTCACTCATCCGCAAGAATACCGGAGGAGGTCAGTGGGCGACCATCGGCAAGGTGACGGTCTTTTGCATTATCATTGTCGTCGGCCTGATCGCGCTGGTCAGACAACCACTGGGCCAAACTGGCGACGCGCTGGTCCCATTTTTCTCGAGCGGCGCGTCGGGCCTGCTCACAGCTATGGGCTTTACATTTATTGCACTGCAGGGATTCGACTTGATCGCGGCGATCGCCGGAGAGGTCAAATCGCCGGGCCGGACGATCCCGCGCGCCATGTTCTTATCGCTCGGGACCGCGCTGATCATCTATCTGCCGCTGCTTTTTCTGGTCTCGGCGGTGGGCGTGGAGCCCGGCGAGACCATCACCGAACTCAGCCAGCGCGAGGGCGATACCGTCTTTGCCCGGGCCGTGAGCCAATTTATGGGCCCGATTGGGTATTGGCTGGTCATCGTGGCAGCCATTCTTTCGACCCTCTCGGCGCTTCACGCCAACATTCTGGCCGCCTCGCGGGTAGCTCTGTCCATGGCGCACGACCGCACCCTGCCCGCAGTACTCGGCCGTATTCACCTGGCCCGCGGTACTCCGGTCATGGCCATCTACGCCACGGCACTCACCCTGATTGCCATCGTGTTCATGGTGCCCAACATCGGTGCGGCTGGTGCGGCGGCGAGCCTGATCTTTTTGATCTCTTTTGCTCTGGCCCATTTCATGTCGTATCTCGCCCGTACTCGCGGCGGAGCACGTCGTGCCGAGTACCGCACTCCGTATTTTCCCCTCATCCCGGTAGCTGGTGGACTGGCCTGCGTCGCGCTGGCCATCTTTCAGGCCCTGGTGGTACCCGATGCCGGAGGCATCGTCATCATCTGGCTCGGCCTCGGGGTCATTCTCTATCTGGCCCTGTTTCAGTACAAGGCCGAGACGGTCGACGCGTCGGCGGAAGCGATGGACCCGAGTCTGGTCAGACTGCGCGGCAGAAATCCACTCGTGCTCTTGCCCATCGCCAATCCCGCCCACGCACGCAGCCTGGTCGATGTGGCCAATGCCATGGCACCGAGCCAGTACGCGCGGGTTTTGCTCCTGTCCATTGTTTCCGTTCCCGAGGACGGCAGTGGCGATCCGCTGAGCAAGCTGGCCGACGCGCAACGTGTTGTCCGTGAGGCGCTGACCGTATCGTATGCCGAAGGACAGGCGCCCGAAGCCCTGATCACGGCAGCGCCGGACCCGTGGGAGGAGATCCGACGCATTGCCGAGGACCACAACTGCGAGAGCGTACTGCTCGGGCTCGGCGAAGTCGGCAAGGGCTCGCCCACCCTCGAAACAGAGGCCGAAAATTTGCTTAATTCGCTCGATTGCGACTTGGCTTTCATGCGTGCCCCCATGGGGTGGCGCCTCGATCGAGCCAAGCGCATTCTGGTGCCGCTAGGGGGCCGCGGCAGTGAGCACGAACTTCGCGCGCGACTGCTTGGCAGCATGTGTCGTACCATGCCGCGCGAGATCACGTTCGTCACGGTCCTGAGCCCCTCGGCTAGCGAGGCCAAGGCAACCGAGGCCCTGCGCAACATCAGCGGGCTGGCCGAGGTCAAGGTCCCGGGCACGCCTAAAGTCGAAATCGCGCGCAGCGACGATCCGGTCGCTGCCGTGCTCGAGCTGGCCCGAAGTAGCGATCTGGTCGTCCTGGGGCTACAGAGCGCGCGCTGGGGACGCAAGGTTTTTGGCGACATCGCGCTGAGCGTGGCGCGCGACGCAGCATGCGCCACGATCATGCTGAGCAGTCGGCGCCCACGCGGGTACAGTGAGCTGTACCGGCCACTGCGCGAGGTGGTCAATGTCATCCCATGGCGCGGATCGGACAATGAGCCCGATGCCGATGATCCCGATGCACGGGAGCACAACAACTAAGTACCGCGACCCGCAAGTAAGTACCCATTACGGCCGACCAGCCCGCCGATGGCTGTGTTGCTCATCGGTCACGTAGGCCCACTATGCTCCCTCTTCGCGCCTTGCCCTCGACGCGCTGGACCGACCCTACTGGGCA
>JAKSDA010000615.1 GCA_022360315.1 Pseudomonadota bacterium | reverse complement strand
TGGGGAGTAGACGTCATGGGACGGGTGAACTATGCCCTACGCAATGAGTTGATACCAGTTACTGCGCTGAGTCTTTGCTGGGCGACACAGGCGATCAACTCACCGAAATTCTGGCAGCGGCGGGGGCGAGCTGGTCAAATTAGCGCGAAGTGATTTACTGAAATCATTGGAGAAGTGCTGAAACGGCCTTCCAGTGCTCCTCCTGTAGATTTTGCTCCGGTGCCGTGGGCGATCTTGTTTCCAAACGTTCCTCAAGGAACTATTTCTGCGTCAGGAGACTCCCAAAGCGCGTCAGGGTCACAAATACTTTTATGTCTCCGGCGGCGTCGGGGTTGAAGTCAAGATGAATTCGCTCAAGTCGACGAGCTTCACCCGCGGTGTCCGTTCGCTCGGTTCAGTCGAGCTGCTGGCAAACCGCTGGGTAATCTTGGCAACAATCGCCATACAGGATACAGGAATCGTTGCATTGGCAACCCGCAGACGTATTGAACTGGCCGCAGCGCTCGGCACAGCTTGCCCCAGCCGAAATCAGCGGCTGGCAGGTACCGAAAGCGTCTACGGTGCCCACGCAGTCATCACATGCATCTCCGACACTATCGCCGTCGTCGTCCGTCTGTAGCGGATTGTAAATGCCGGGCGGGACGCCCGCGCACCCTGTCCTCGTCCCACGAAAACACGCTCCGTGCCCCACGCGGCCGCCCCCGCCAATGATCGTTTGTAGACACAATTCACAGACAAGCGCGAACCAGCAGCCGGATTTCCGTCCCATCCTTCGATTTGTCGCCCCTATCGCTTGCCTCGGCCCCGGCTCTCGTGACTACTCTTGAGGAACCGTGAAGGAGCGTGAAAAACGCCCGACCGCAGAGGCTCACAAGGGCCCTCGTGCGCAGCCGGTCCTCAAAACCTTCTGGCACTATCCCTACGCCAGCCTGGTCAAGGAGCGAAAGCCCGCCAACTGGGACGTCGTGGTCGAGAAGCTTCTGTCCCTGGCTCCCCGCGCCGTCGATCTCTTGCTCCTTCGCCGCAAGGGCGCCAAACGCCTCGACTACGAGGCTCGCGTCATGCGTGGTCTGTGGCCGCTGTTGACCGATGTCGCTCTGCTCGAATTCAAGGGGCCTACCCACGGCCTTCGGCCCCGCGAGCTGGGCAAGCTGCTCAGCTATGGCTGGGAGTACTGGTCGCAAGACGACACCAGCCCGGTCAAACCGTCGCAACTGAGCCTTGTTCTCGCCATACCCAAAGAGACTCCCACTCTACTGCATGAGTACGACTCCTGTGCGCTACAGCCCCAGCCCCTTGGCGATGGCTATGTGCGTCTCACTGGCTCGGTCTATACTATGGTTGTTGTACTCCTTGATCAGGTAGCCGATGCCGAGCGCGATGATTTCCTCCGACTCTTCACCCATGACCGGGCCAGGGTCAACGATCCACTCGCATTGCGCTGGGCTCAGGCCTGGATCAGAAAGGCCAGGACTATGCAAGATCTGAAGCACCTCGAAGGATTCGACGACTTGGTC
>JAKSDA010000138.1 GCA_022360315.1 Pseudomonadota bacterium | reverse complement strand
TTTTCTGAACCACCTCGCCGTTCGCCAAGCCCACGTGCATCCCGGCTCAGCCCTTCGGGCTCTGAGCTGGTTGCTGGCGCACGCCGGCACACCGGTCGACCGAACCGTCAAAAAACGTCGGATCTGCGCTGCCGTCTACAAGTATCTGAAGGAAACCAGATCAGAATCCGTTTCCCAGGAGATTCTGTACGAGATTCTCGCTCATTGCACCGGTTCAGCAACGGGTCCAGTGCGCCCAGCGAAACTGTCTGCCGCTCAGAGCACAGCTTTGCGTGGCGTTCTGGAAATCGCCGGTCTCGAAACACCACCGGGGCTGCGCGCATTGTTGGAAAATACAGAAGTTAGTTGGACCGAACCCAGCCTACCTACATTTACGCAGCAAATGCGCGAGCTAGAGGTTCAATTCGAACGGGCTCTGTCGGCTATCACAATGTACTTTCAGCCCATTGTCTTCACGGAGACTCGAGCGGTGTTCGGTTACGAGGCGCTTGTTCGCTCCAACGATCCCGATCTGCCGGACTCGGACTCCCTGCTCGAGGCGGCCGAGAGGCTCAACCGCCGCAACAAGCTGGGACGGCACGTAAGGGCCCAAATCGCCCAGATCTTTGCCCGCGCCGAACAACATCACGGGGTCGTATTTGTCAAGTTGCACCCCCTGGATCTGCTCGATAAGTCGTTATGGTCGCCGTTCTCGCCACTGGCCAAGATCGCACGTCGAGTCGTTTTGGAGATTCTCGAGAGGGCGTCGCTACAAGACGTGTCGGATTTGCGTTTCCGGATCGCCGAGTTGCGACAAATGGGATTTCGCATCGCCGTCGACAATATGGGCAGAGGCCACGCCCGCATGAATCTCCTTGAGCCGCTCGATATCGATATCGTCAAGTTAGATATGAGCCTCGTTCGCGACATTGATACCCATCTGATGAAACAAACACTGGTCCGATCGATTACTAATCTCTCTCGCCAGCAGAGAATCGTGGTCATCGGTACTGGCGTGGAAACCCAGGCCGAGTACGACTTCCTGGCCAGTGTCGGTTGCGAGTTGGTACAGGGCTACTTCATCGCCCGGCCCGGTCCGCCTTTTGTTTCTGTCCCGCGCCAAGACGACCCCATCGGAGGATAGAGGACTGTGTAAACCTGTGATCATGATCTAAACGACGACGAGATATGGACCCTACCGGAGCCGGCCCATGGTTGAGCGTCATCATAACGCTCGGGAACTGGTGCGACAACCGCAGCGCGCGATCGCCTACCTCCAGTCAGAATGCATCGGTTGGAGTCAGAATCACGGGGGCCTGTTGGTATCAGACAGTTTCTCCCGTGGAGGCGTCGGTCGCTGGCGAGGCTCGGCGGTCTCACGGCCGGAAATCCACTTGCGAATCAGGCCGAGTGACACGAGCAGCGCAACCGCCGCCGAGGCGAGCAAGAGCAAGACGAAGATGCTGAGGCCGCCAACAAGCGCTAGAAACGACGTGTAAGCTGTCCCGGCCGAGAGGCCGATGATACTGGCGACATAGTACGTCGGCCAGAGCCGGTCGACCAGCAAGAGATCACTCCGGGGGAGCCGATCGAGGAATGCGTTGAGCCGCTTCACGGCGAATGCTGGGAGGGGCGCGACCGACGACCGCGAACCTCGATTACGCCCGGCATCATTCGACCTCGATCACGAGTTGGTTCGAACGCAGCTCACCTAGCTTCCACACGATCTTGTGCGTTTCCGGGCTCAAAAACCGATACGACGTGATCTCGTAATTATAGTCGACCGCGGGCCCCGACAACACAGGGCCATCGTAGATCATGGGTGGCCCGAGCGGGTCCTGGCCCTTGGCGGGCTCAGCCGTTCTCAGCGAGCCGTCGACATACTCACCGAGCACGCTCTTTGGACCCATCACGTACAGTTCGTCCTTGGTAGACAATGTCTCGACAACGTGAATCACCCGCACCTCGTCCCCGACGGCGTAGCGGCTTGCAGCGGTCATGATGGTGAGCCGACGCCCGTTTTTTAGGGCGCCCTTGGTAGACCACGCGGGATAGCCCATAGCGACCTCTTGGTCTGCCTGGGGGGCGTCGACCACACGGCCATCGCCGTCCCGCACGAAAACGCCGGGAAACTCCCTGAGATGGGGCGGCACACCGGTATTGCTAGTTGCCATGTGGCCTTCTTGCAGTTCCGCCTGCTGATCGTGCTGGCGGCGCGGAGTGGTTGAATTGGTACACGACGCGCATAGGGCCATGACGGCCGCGGCCGCCACGGATGCCGATGCTCGACCCTGGGACGATACAACCCATGGCATGCGTCTAGACCGGCTGCGCACGGGTGACGTTTCCAGCCCCGGCCGGCAAGCCTGCGCGCTCCGCTGCGCCGGCCGGGTCGAGCGGACGCGGCATCGGCACGGCACCGGCCGGGCGCTGTTTCAGGCTTGTGGTCCGCGTTGGTTTACCGGGTGAAATGCCAGGCCACTCCTCCTCATCTGGCAAGCTGCTGGATTGGTCATCTCTGCTCCTGCGTCTCGAGAATCCGTCGTCCATGGCATTCCTGTGTCAAACGTGTATTTCTGACCTTAGCCCGAGCGTCGATAGTATCAGTCCCAGCCGACTTTGTCACCGGGCAAGGTCACATTGACTTCGCGTCTTCTTTACCAAGGAACCGAGAGAGGTATATGCCGACTTCGGATGTTGATCATCCTGGGCGGGAAAAAGGTCGTTGTTAACGAGTACGAGACGCCGGACCAGGTCCGTGATGTCAGTCTGGTCCGACTTTGATGTCGATTGCTCTGCGCCTGACGGTGACTGCGCGATCTCGTGCACGGTGGCCAGCGAGATACAGACCGTGAGCCCGGCATCATCAAGAAGCTGGTAAAAAGCTTTACGCGCTTCTCTACCGCGACGCGATTCCGGCCCGTTCTACTGCCTGGACATACTCGGCATCACCACGCCACTCGGCGGCAAAACCGACCCCGTCGGCAAGGGCGTCGCGAGCCGCGTCGACAAACTCCGGAAACAAACCGAGCGCCTCTCGACTGGCTGCATCTACGGCTAGACGGGCCAGACCACTGCGCACCAGCTCGTAATTGAGATTGACATGGCGGGCCGGAACAAACAGCATGCCGCGCCTGGCTGAGCCCGAATTCGGGCCGAATAAGACCATTTCAACCCTGGCACTGCCGACGATCTGCTGCATGAACGCAACCGCCCGCTCGCTGTGCCGGGGCGAAACCTCGGCCAGATGAAGCGGTGGCAGATGAATGCGACCACGCCCATCCGGTACGACCGAACCGTGGAAATCAAATCCGGCAATCAGCATTTGCGCAGCGTACGCAGCGCCCAGTCGATAGGTCAGCGCAGCCTGCAATTTGTTCCGATCCATGGTGAAATGCTCCATGCCCCGGCCGATCAGTTTTTGCACAAACTTGACCGCACCAAAAAGCCCGGCCGCCCACGAAAAAACCTCGGGAGCATAGGTCGCAACAACGCTGTCAGCATGAGCGTGCTTGCGCAATAACTGCAAGCTCTTGGGCGATACCAGAACAAATTCCTTGCCCAGGATCTCGGTGGCATCACTCAGCGTGCGGGCCACCGCCACGGTGGGACTGTCCATGCCCATCGGCCGGAGCGATGCCTCGGCCAGACGATCGGCCAGGCGGCGCGGAAAATAGATCAGCACCGCGTCATTGTCGCCAAACGTCCGGTAATAGGCGGTGGCCTGGCTGGGAAATCGCAATCGTCCAGGTGGCGCCTTGACCAGCGCGTACTGCAGCGAACACCAGCGCCGGCCACGCCGAGCACAGCGGTTCTTGCCCGGCGTGATGATGAGATCGCGATTGTGAAACTCGGGCAAACCCATGCCGTCGCGTATGAGGTCATTGTCGGGATAGGTGATGTCCACACTGTAACGCGTGGTGAAACCAACCACCGCGTTGTCCTCGATGCCCAGGATGACAATCGTGCCGTGACGCTCGTATTTATCGTCGAATACGGTGTCGAGCTCGCGCACCCGCAATCGCGAGATGACCGCGGCCCGGCGGGTGGTTTCAGCAATTGCTTGATACGGCACTGATCGACTCACAAACGAACGATAAAGCGGCGGCGAATGAAGCTGCACCACCATAGGCGCGGCCTTTTCTGGCCCCGTCCTGGACCGGCTCGTGCCCGAGCCAGACCCCGAGAACGAGGTGCACGCAGCCAAAAACCCGCTCGCTGCCAGCAATACTCCGCAAAGGACTGCGGTCGCTTTTTTGCTCGCCAAAAAACTCGCTAGAAGACTCGATCGACGCATTGCACTCCCCGCTGATTGTGCTGGTCGGCAAGTATAATGCGCAACCTCATGGACGACACGGCCGATCTCGAATTCACATTAGCGCCACATCTGAAATTGGTCCGCCTGCGCGCCGAAGCAGCCCTGGTGCGGCGTCTCAACGCCGGATACGGTTTTGCCGATGCCCGCATCCCGGCCGAGGTGTACCTGCGCGATGATGCGGCCCGAGAGCGGATGAGCCGCGACTCGCTCCGCCCCCAGGCCAGCCACGCGGCCCAGTACGGCGAAATTACTGCAGCTATCGCCGATGCTACCACAGCTGCGCAGAGCGCTCTGTCGCCGCTCACCGAACTCTGCAAGCGCTTTGCCCTCGACGCCGCAGAACAGGCCCTTGTCGGCGTGGCCGTGGCATACGAGCTCGATGCCGATGTGCGCGATCTGTGTCACGCCCTGGCCTGGCGCCGCCGCTCGGCTCTTTTTGCCGATGTATGCCGAGATCTCGCGCCCGAACTGGCAACCAGTCGCGACTTGCTGCGCGCACTCCATCCCGGCGGCGCACTCCGGCGCAGCCACCTGGTAACGGTCGGCAATGAACACGGTGCAGGCGGAGATTTCTCCATCGGCTCTACCGTGGCCGTGGACCGACGCGTGCTCGACTGGCTGCTCGGCGACGATCGCATCGCCGAGCCGCTGAATGCGCTGATACGCCTGTATGACCCAACCGGCCCGATTGGGCCGCCACCAGTTCATATCGACGACTCGGTGCTGGCCGATATCGAGCGGGTGGCCGGGGCACTGAGCCGACAACTCGACCGCGGCGAGACGCTTCCCGCCGTTCTCATCCAGGCGCCGCCCGGAGCCGGAAAACAGGCCGTTGCACATCGCCTGGCAAACAAGCTCGGCCGTTGCCTGGCCGTGATCTCGCTGCGCGGCGCTGTGGCCATGCAGGTCCGCGAACGCGAATTCAGCGCGCTCGACCGGGCCCTGAGCGAAGCGCGCCTGCGCAATGCACTGGCCTATCTTGCCGGCGTCGAGGTATTGCGGACCAGCCCGTCGGATAGCGCTGGCCCCGACGATGGGATGAGCCGGCAGGCCGCAATACGAACCATCGAATGCTACGGCGGAATTGTCATTCTGGCCACGGCCGAACGCGGAATGCCGTCGCTTCCAATGGCCCGGCCGTTTCATCTCATACGGCTGCCCACAGCCAATGTCGAGACGCGACAAAAGGCCTGGTCCCTCGCCCTGGCCGCTCTGGCCGAGGGCGCCGATTCGCCGCGCCTGGCCGATACTGCAGCCGGCGAACTGGCTGCGCGCTACGTCATCGGACCCGGCGCGATCGGCGAGGTCATCGAGAACGTGCGCGCATTTGCCCGGGCCACCGGCGAGCCGGCAACCCGAAAAAGTGTCGAAGAAGCGGTCGGCCGCCGCCTGACCCTGCGCCTGGGCTCGTTCGGCACCCTGATCACCCGCAAGGCTCGCCTCGATGAAATGGTATTGCCCGAAGACGTGGTCGAGGCCATGAACGATATGATCGCAATGGTTCGCGAACGAACCCAGATCCTCGAGCGCTGGGGCTACGGCGAACACTTGGGGCTGAACCGGGGCGTATCAGCGCTCTTTTCCGGCGAGCCGGGCACGGGAAAAACCATGGCCGCCAGCGTGATCGCCGGCGCGCTCGGACTCGAACTCATCCGTATCGATCTGTCGGCCGTGACCTCTAAATGGGTCGGCGAAACCGAAAAACACCTGGCCACGATCTTCGACGAAGCCCAGTCGGCCAACGCCATGCTCCTCTTCGACGAAGCGGATAGCCTCTTCGGCAAACGAACCGAGTTGAAATCGGCCCAGGACCGATATGCAAATCTGGAAGTCAATTACGTCCTGCAGCGCATGGAAAACTTCGACGGGATCAGTATTCTCACCACGAACTTCGAAAGCGCAGTCGATCCTGCATTCTTGCGCCGGATCAACTTTCGCGTGCGCTTTCCCAGCCCCGAGGTCGAAGAACGCGAAGAACTGTGGCGACGCCTGCTGCCACCCGATACCGGAATTGCCGATCGGGTCGATTTCCAAACTCTCGCCGAACGCTTCGAAATGACCGGCGGCCATATACGCAATGCGATCGTGCGGGCCGCAGTCGTGGCAGCCCGCAACGGTCGGGCCATGCAGCCGCAAGATCTACTGACTGGTGCTCACCATGAATACTCTGAAATGGGCAAAGTAATGCCGTCGCTACTCGATTGAATCAGAATCCGACGTTGACTCCGAAAATGCGATTTTTCGGCATTCTGGAGTTCAGCGGTTGCAGGTTTGATCATTTTTTTTACAAATCGCCAGCTCGATGTTTTTCAAGCCCAATGAATGGTGTAGCTTCCCTTACCCACAAACCTCGTACCGCACCACGTGGGGTTGTCATGGCGCTGGCAAACGCAGCATATATCGCGGCAAATCGCATTCCGTATCGCCCTGAGGAAACGGCAGAAACCCGGGAATTGGCCCACGATGGCCTGTACTCGGGTTTGCATCGAACACAGCGACTCACCTTGCCCGGCGCGATGGCTGGCGGCACAGGGCAATGCGAGGAGGAGCGTGCAGAAGGCGGCATTGCGACCGCAGACGAAAACACTGTGACGTGCAGTGGCGACTCTGCAAGGGGGGCAGAGGGGACAACGATGTCGCTCGTCGACGCGCTGCGCCGAGACGAGGCCGGACGGGTTCACGTATTTTCGTGGCTCATCATTGTATTGGTGCTGTTTTCTCTGGCCTTGATGCCGTTCTTGGGCGGCGATCCTCTGGCCCGAATAGTGTTGCTGGCGGCGGCGTTCATCACGCTGATCGGCTACGGATGGTTGCTGTGGTCGTCGCGTATTCCGGCTCGATTCGACCCGCGACGCGCGGGCAAGATGTTCGTCGTCCACACCTCGGCGGGCCACGGAGTGACCTACTATTTTGGTGTCTTCTCTCCGTGCCCAGCGATTGTGGCCATTGCACTCTATGTATTTGCGCTCGGCAGCAGCCGGCGACACGCATTGTTGGCCTATCTCAGCTTTGCCGTCGGCCAGGCGATCATGGCCGGGCTCATCATCGGCGGAGTGCTGATCGACCGCGGTCTGGTCAACGCTGATTACCTCAGTGCCTCTCAGCTGATCGCCATCCATTTATGTGAGCAACTGGTATTTTTGATCGCGCTGCTACTCGGTCGTATGGGGCGCCGGCGCACGGTCAAGGCGGTATGCGATCTCGAAACCGCAGTGCGTGAGCTAACTCGCCGCGAAGCGCTCTTGAACGAGGCCAAGATGGCTCTGGCCCGGGCCGAAAAAGGCGGCCCGGGCCGCTATACAGACCAGGTAATCGGCTCGTATCGGCTCGGGGTCATCCTCGGTCGCGGTGCTATGGGCGAGATCTACGAGGCGAAGCACCTGGTCACCGGCGAGCCTGCAGCGGTCAAATTGCTCCACGGCAATGCCCTCGGCGGCGCGCCGCAGGTGGCGCGTTTTGTCCGCGAAGTGCGGGTCGCTGCATCGCTATCAGCGCCCAATCTGGTCCAGGTAAACGAGGTCTCCAACATCGATGCACCGGTGCCGTATCTGGCCATGGAGAGGCTCGAAGGCAGCGATCTCTGGCATATCCTGCGCGAGCGGCCGAGGCTGCCCATGGACGAGGTCCTCGATATGGTCAGGCAGGTGAGTACCGGGTTGTGTGCCATGCGGGACGCCGGCATCGTGCATCGCGATCTCAAGCCGCAGAATCTGTTTTGCTGTGAGTCGAATGGTCGGTGCGAGGAACGCTCCGGCCGGCCGGGCAAAGCAGAGCGTTGCCCAGCGGAGCAGCCGGCCGGTGTTGCGGGTTTCCGCGCAAAAGGCCCGGTGTGGAAAGTGCTCGACTTCGGTGTGTCCAAGCCGAGCGGCGAACAGACCAGTCTTACCAACGGCCAGATCATCGGGACTCCTTCTTATATGGCTCCCGAGCAAGCCAGAGGTCTGCCGGTCGACCACCGTGCCGACCTGTACAGCCTAGCGGTCATCGCATATCGCTGCTTGACGGGCCGGCCCGCATTTGCCGGCTCGCAGGTCCCCCACATCCTTTATAAGGTCGTCCACGAGATGCCGATTCGTCCCAGCGCCTTGGCTCACCTCGAGCGTGACGTCGATGCCTGCCTGGCCATCGCCATGGCCAAACACCCGCGCGACCGTTTCGACGATGTCTGCGAGTTTGCCAACCACCTCGACGACGCAGCACGCGGCGCACTCACCCCGGCAGTCCGCGAACGCGCAGCCGCTCTGATGCAACGCCAACCCTGGTGCGGCACTGCCTGAGAGCAGAGCCGCGCGCCACAGTCCCGCCCGCCACAATAGCCGGTACATAACCTCGGCGCTACGTCAAGCGTAACGTCGATGCTACACCGGTATGCAACTCGCTCTCCGGGCCCCAAAAAATTGCAAAGTGATTTCAGCTGGTTAAACGAGGAGCTCGGATGAGGCATCGATTCGAGCGGGCATGGAATTTGCTCTTACACGGTGAGTAACAACGTTGGAGAGATTGGAGAGACTATGAATCGTGCTCGATACCTCACTGCAGAGTTCTTTTTGCCGCCGAGTGCGGATGCTCGATGGGCAGCATTTGCCAGGTATCCGGCCGATAGCAAGGGTTCTTGGATATCGCGATATCCAACTTCACTTCACCGAAGTATGACCTTTTCTCTCTGACCGTAGCAATCGGCTTTCGGTCAAATGAAGTCGAGGGCTGCGAAACACTATAGAGACCATCTAGCCTGGTTGTCGGTCTGGAAGCCGGTCCCCGGGGTCTTTCGGGGACTGCGCTCCAGTCGGCCGCTACCCGGGATCATCGATCCTATTACGAAACTGACTATTATCGATCATTAGCGAATTAATCGAGGATTATCATGTCAACATTTGTTCGTGCCTGTTTGGCTTTGGTTGCAATGACGGCGCTCCTCCGCTGGATGGCGCATGGAGACAGTCGCCCAAAGAGTTTGGCGAGCGCGAACAGGTCGTCCAAAACGCTTCGGTGGGGCTAACCTCCCGCCCGCACCGACGGCCAGCTACAGTGTTCAGTCGATATCGGGGTATCCTCGAGTTTTGAAGATGCCCTGTTTCATCTCGTCGCGCCCGATAGCGCCGGGCTTGCACACCGATGGGGGCGACGACACCCGTGAGCTGGTTCACCGCCTGCATCGACGGGATTCTATCTGTACTCGGCAAGCCTGGCCAGTTTCTCCTTTACCGTCCTTATTATTCCTGTCGTTTGTTCGAGGTCGTCGGCGATGGTCGCCGGCGACCTCGGCAATTCATCTCGACCATTCCCTCCGGCCATTCAGCGGTGGCGAATGGCCCTCTCGCGTAGCATGCGATACACGGCTTGTGGTCGCGCCCACGGTACTTCCGCACCGTCTCAGTCGCCTCGTTGCTCCGATCCGTTGCCTCAAAGCCACTCTAGACACGGCCCGAGAGCTTCGCGCTCGGGCTATCATGTTTGGGCAACGCCCCGGATGGCCGGACACCCGGCCGGCTCGGCCGTGGGCTTAACAACGGAAACGCCCTGTCTGATCCACAACCAAGGCATTTCTGTTTAGCGGCCTAACAGAGTTCGGGAAAAATCCCGAACTCTGCTACCATTATTGGGCAAAGCCCTCCGGCGGACTTCCGCCGGGCGCCCCATGTGCCCGAAATCGGCCGATCGCCGCTCTCGGCCGGGGCGCGCGCAGATTCGGGAAAAACCTTTTTTCCCGAATGCTGCTAAACGACCTCGAATCGGCGAGATCCTGACCGTGGAATCCTCTGGCACGCTTCGTGCTCATGCTAGCGGCATGGGCAGCGCATTTAGCAAATTGCAAACAGACAATTCTGCGATCGATGAGACTCGAGATAGTCCATCGAGACTCCACAAGTTCGGGATCTGGTGGCACAGCAAAGACCACGAGTCGATTCTGATTCTCACCATCGGACTTGCCGTCGTCGCATTGATCATGGTGCTTCCTCTCTGGCTGATTACCAGGCTGGGCGGCGATGGTTCTTTCAGTGCCGCGGCTGGTGCGGGCGGAGCGGCGGTTGGCATTGCGGCCATCTTCCGCAGCGCCTCGCGCGACATTCTCCGGACCTCCTTCGGGGTGGCCGCGAGGACTGCAGCCCGCGCCATTTCGCGCCATTGGACCCATCTCATCATCCAGTGGGTGGCTCGTACGTTTAACCTCGCCGAGCCCACGGCCAGGGTAGATGGAACTCCGCATCCGATCGCGGCCATCGTCATGGGATATGTGGCCCTTGCTATCTCCTACGGTGCGGTTCTCAGTCTGGTCGATCCGGCCAGTCGCACCGTTCTGCTCGGCTCATCGCCGCTCCCAGTGCTCGCCGCCGTGTCGGCCTGCCCGCTCCTTTGTTACTACAGCCTGGCCTATGGCGCCGGCAAAGCCCTCGACGTTCGCATCATCCCACGCACAGAGATCGATGGCCTGGTCTTGCAGATTTATTTCACTGCAGCCGCTTCCTATCTCCCCTTGACCTCTGAGGCAGAATATCACGGCCCGCGCAGGAAGCGGAAGTATGTCGCTCTTATCGTGATCGGTGGTCTTTTCGCGCTCCATCTCGTGGTCGGCATGATCGGCGCGGCCTTTGGCCTCGAGCTTCTCGAACACGTCGCTGTTTTGCTCCTTTTGCATGCATTTGTGTTTTCATTTCCCTTCGAGCCGCTGGACGGCAGACACATATGGGAGAACAGCAAGCTCATGTGGCTGGGCACATTCCTGCCCATCGCGCTTGCCTTCCATTATCGGATACCGGCCGCGTTCTATGAAATCATCTAGCGAAAACACAAATCGATTGGACAACGAAACTACCAATTCAGCGGTGAGAGAGATCATGAAGTCTTCGGCCAGCCAACAGATTGAACCATCGGCCAGCGCGCCAGCGCAACCGTCGCCCGGCGAGTCGGCCGCCTCTAGCAGCGAACTACCGGCCAGCGAGTCGCCAGCCAGCGAGCCCGCGGCTTCATCGCCCAGTGCGATCCTGGAACGATCGACCGGCGAAAACAAAGAGGAACAGTCCCGCAACCTGGACGCAGAGCAGCGCAAGCGCCTCTCTCTGGTCGTCATCAGCCTGCTTTTGAGCTGGACGTTCCTCTACAACTTATTCGCCAAAGGGATGTCACCCGGGGTGGCATTCATCGAGATTCTGAACACCATCAGCGACGATTTTATCCTGGGCTCACTGCTCACAGTCGGCCTGGGCGTCGGTATCCTGATCGTCTTCACTGCAACCAAGCTGTACACCCAGATCATCAGCAACGTGTACTCGTTCCGCATGCTCGAAGATCTATTCGTCCAGACCATGCGACAGGGCAAGTTCAAGGAATTCTTCCAGGGTTTGCTGAAATTCGAGCATTTGCCGCAACCGACGACGATCTACCCAGATCAGCCCATATTCATGCTCTTTGCGTTCTCTCTCATCTATGCGATGAGTTGGATTTACGTGGTCCTGTTCAGCGAAGCTCTGTTTTTCGTCTCGTGGAGCGCAGGTGTCGATCTACCGGTGACCTACGAGAATCTGTTGCTGCTACCGCTCCTCGCCCTCGCCATTCCATTTTCCGCCCGGGTTATGGCCTACGCTCGCTACCCCTACGCACAGGATTACGCCGACTTCATGCCCGGCGCGCTCTTTGTCCTCCTCATGGTCGCGGCCCTCGGCTTCTTATTTAAATCGCCCGACCAGGAATTCTTCCTCTTGCGTGTGTACAACAATCTCGATTTCCGCAACACATTCCTGCGCAATGGACTTTGCCTGGCCTTCATTCCGGTCTTCTCGGAAGCCCTGTTCTGGCTGTTCAGCGTGAGTGGATTCAAGAAGATCAAAGGCGCCGACGACGCCTGACACACCGCTGTGGAATCTGCCCAATCGATGTGAGTTTTCGTATTGATCAACCAGTTTTCGCGCATCATGACTTTCTGCACGCGCATCAAGCAGAGCCGAGGCTACCGTGAAAGTTCGATTGCTCGTACTCGTCATCGTCCCCTTCCTGGTCATGTTATCCACGGTGGGTAGCTATGCCCTGGAATTCGACAACCTCTTCGACAGTTTTTGGTGGACCATCGTTACCTTTACCACGGTCGGCTACGGCGATCTATCGCCCAGCTCGGTCGAGGGAAGGCTGTTTGGAATCTTCGTCCTCTTCATGGGCGTGGTCATCAACTCCGCGGTCATCACTCTCATCTCGAACTGGTATTTTCACTTTCAGTCCCATCGAGATCGCGGGCTCAAAAAGATCCGGATCAGGGATCACGTTCTCATCTGTTCCGATGATCCCGACTTCATCCTTTCGATTCTCGACACTCAGCGAAACCTCTACTCTGTGAAAAAGATCATCGTGGTTTCCGATACGACCGAGAATCCTCTCACCGGGACGCAGTGGAAAAAGTGCCACTGGGTCTCGGGGCCCGGCTATCTGGCCGATGTCTTGAATCGGGCCTCGGTGTCCCGCGCCCAGGTGGCCTATATTTCGTACAAGGACGATAGCGCGACCACCATGACTGCCATGCAGATCCACAGCGTCACCCAGGGCAAGACGCGCATCATGGCTCTGGTCGCCCATGCCGATCGCCGCAAGCATCTCGAGGATGTCGGATGTGACTTTGTCCTGCATCCTTACGACATCTACGTCCCGCTCATGGTCAAGGCGTCGCTATCCCCGGGATCGCCCGAATGGATCCGCCAGGTCATTCTCGACCGCGGCGCCACGCCGACTATCGAGAACCAGGCGATCCCGCGCAGTTTTATCCGAAAAACCTGGGGCGAGATGATCGCCGCCATGCCCGCGATGCAGCGATCGCTGCCGCTGGCCCTGGTCGACCGTCAGGGCGTGGTGCACACCAACCCTCTCAGTGAACACTCTCTCGACAGCGACGAACGCGTCCTGATCATCAGGCCGCCCCGCGACCGCAAATCGACCGGCGAGATCGAGCTGAAAGGGACGGCGCCACCAAAGGGTCGTATCCTGGTTCTATCCGACAAACCGGCATTCATTGCGCGCATACTCGACGAGCTCGATGCAGCTCAGGTGACCACAGAGATCGTCGTGGTCTCGGAGCTCGAGCCGTTTGCCCACTTGACCGACCGCTCCAGCTATAAATACCGCTGGGTACACGCCAGTTCGTTCTCGGACGAGGGGTTGCAGCTGGCCAATGCCAAAACGGCCAGAGTGGCGTTTATCGACCACGAACAGGATAGCCACACCTTGATGGCCGTGCTCCGCCTGGAGAAACTGTCCAATCTCGGTTGCTTTGCCATCGCCAGCTACCGGCAGCCGGGATTCGACAAGCGTCTGCGCAACGTCGGTTGCGACTTCGCATTAAATGCCAACGAATTGATCGCACCCATTCTCACGCAATCTGCTCGTCATTATGGCATGGGTACTCTGGTCGAGGAAATTATCTCGCAAACCCCGCAGAGCGAGAGTCTCTTCGTCGCCCAGCTGAGCGCCAACTGGGTCACGCAGACCTGGAGCGAGACCATCACCGCGCTCAAGACCCAATACGAATACCTGCCCGTGGCTTTGTTCAGCGAGCAGGACCAACGACTCATCGTATCTCCGGCGCCAGATATGCCTGTCCAGCCCGGCTACTCGATTATATTTCTCACCCTGACTGGAAATGGCATCGAAGGAGATATCTTTGTCCCCAATCTGCACCGCGAAACTATCGCGCTGGACAGCAATTACGACGGTATGCTCAATGCGGATCCGACCCATGTTGCCCAGGATATCCGCGTTGCAGCCGAGAAAGGCGATGCAGAGGCCCAGTATACCCTGGGAATGATGTACGCCCATGGCCACGTGGTAGATCGAGACCCGAACGCGGCATTCAGGTACATGAGAAAGGCCGCCAAGCAAGAACACAGCCGGGCACTATTCAAGCTGGGCTCGTTCCACTTCTTGGGATTTGGCACCGAGGTCTCGCACCAAAAAGCAGTTCAGTGCCTGCGCCGGGCCGCCAACCACGGCTCTCTCTCCGCACAAAAGGCCCTGGCTTCTCTCGGCGAGCAACGCCACACCATGGAGGGTGAGGATTTCTTGAATCACGACCTCCTCGATCATCTCAAGCAATCGCAAAAAGCGGTGTATCTCAAGTCTATAATCAAGATGATTTTGATCCATGGGAGAATCGGCGTCTACGAGCAAGGCTACTTCAAAGAGGCTGTCCATATGACGAGAAATAGCCATCTGGCCCACGAAATCGAGCAGGCCATCATGTTCGGCGAAGAATTGAAGATCGAAGCGACATCGGGCCTGACCTTCATGGAGCAGAAAATGATCCTCGATGACCTGAGTAAAATTGCCCTCGCCGATTACTCATTCTCGCGCCAAGAGCAAGAATTCATAAAAGAAGTCGGAGGCTTGATCCAGGCCGATCCAGCCATGATCGACCGGACAATCGAGCGCGCCAAATACGCATCGGTTCAGTACCGAGACGAAGGGCTGCAATCGAAACAGGCCGTATTCATTTAACAACCTGGAAAAAGCCGGGTCCATATTCGCTTTTACTGTTCCGTTCCTACGTTCCCGTCCTTACCGAACTACTGAATCGCTTACTCCATCTTCCTTCCCGTTCTTCCTTGCCCGTTCTCGATCGCCGACCATCGCGTCCCCTCTCCGGCTCCCGACCCTGTCCTCCCTCACCTTCACGTTGCCTGCCGCGGCTGCACCTGTCCTCCCGCAGCTCCATCTCTCTTCTTTCGCCTTCATCGTCGCCACGCCCTGATTGCGTCGGTGGGCGGACTGCTGGCGTCCATGGCGCGTCAGCGCTGCAGAATCTGCACCAGTGAACGGGCTGTGTCGTCAGCTGCTTTGCGCCCGGTGCCGGTCACGATGGTCGACACGCCCGTCCGCTCATCGACTCGAGTGTAGTGCGGGTTGACAAGCGCAACCCGGGCCAGATCGGCGTCGAGATCGCTGCCGGTCATTTCGGCATAGATCGCTCGCAGCCGGTCCCGCTCGAGCCCGCCAAGCACACTCATGATGCGATAGATCTCGGCCCGCATCTCGGCATCGCCGATATCACCAGCGGCCGACAGACGCGCGAAAATCCGCCCGGCATCGACATGGGCCTGGGCGCCGTGCAGAAGATCCAGAGCAGCATCGAGGTCAGAACCACGAAAACCAATGATCCCAATGTCGTAGCCACGGATGGCACACTCGACCGCATTGCCGTACTCAGCTACATACGACCGTTTCAGCTCGGTGATCGCAAGGGCCGCCCGTCCGCTGAGTGCTTCTTCCAGAGCCGCCAGATTGCCCCATCGGCTCGCCGAGCGAACATCCTTGACGGCTGCACCCAACCAGGCTTCGTCGCCGTTGGCAACCCGATCGTCCAGCTGACCCTCGCCTGTCCCGGCGCAAGCCAAAAGCGAACCAACCAGGGCGACTAACAACGATATTTTAGCTATCCTCTTCACAGTTTGTACTCCGGTTTCAGAACACACGCGAAGGCTCGAGGCATTGGTACAGAACCGCTTTTGGACAGCTCGTCCCGACCGAGTCGGAAGACCTGGTTGCCACGACGATCACCCCTCGCGCGTATATTCTTGTGCTTAAGTGTAGGTACGTAGACTCCCTAGATGACCTTTGGTCATCTGTTAACCATAAATTGACCCTGGGTCATTTCCTTCCAGGGCGAAATGTGCTGATGTGTATCGTTGCTGGTCAGAATGGAAAGAGGCGATTGCCGGCATGGTGGTACGAGGGCGGGCAATCACAGCGGCGAGAGATCAATCCGGGCTATATGGTTTCACACAGTTCGAGAGAACCAAGCGAGATAAGGCGATGCGAGGAGTGCCCCGGAGCGTACACCAAGTACGTGAGCGGGCAATGCAGTATCGCGCTGTGGATCGTCGGACTGGGTGAGACTGTATAGAGGGTGGAGTAGTCTTGACATGGATTACAGGAAACTGCGACCAAAAGCGATCGAGTGGTCCGGGCCGATGGACGGTGAGCGCCCGACGATAGCGGTGCTGACGTACGATATTTCTCGAGAGACATCGCTTGCCGAGTGGCAATGCCTGACCGACGTGGCGACCGAGCGGGACATCAATTTGGTTTGTTTTCCCGGTCAGGCGTTAAACTGTCCCGACAATTTTCGGGCTCAGGCCAATGCGGTGTTCGACCTGGTCAACAGGGACAAATTCGATGGAGGTATCATTCATTCGGGTGGACTGAGCTCGTTTGTCGGTATGGAGGGGGTAGAGCGATTCTGCCGGCGCTATCAATCCCTATTTCCCGTCGTCAGCGTCGAGGCCCGGTTTCGCGGCATTCCCAGCGTGATCATGGGCGAATACGAGGGCATCCGGGACGCTGTGGCCCACATGATCGAAGTACACGGCTATCGGCGTATCGCCTTCGCCCGGGGCCCCAAGGATCACCTGGGAGCAGAAGAGCGGTATCGGGCCTATATCGAGACTCTGCGCGAGTATGGCATATCGTTTGATCCGCATTTGGTCACCCTGCCCACTCCACCCGAATGGGGGCTCCCCCCACGCTGGATGGTCGACGATTTTCTGGACAGAACCGATATCGAATTTGATGCGGTGGTGGCGGCCAGCGACAGTCTGGCGCTGGGTGTGTTGCAGGGGCTGCACGCCCGCGGGATCAAGGTACCCGACGACGTGGCGCTCAGTGGTTTCGACGACGCATTGGAGAGTCGAGCGGCCGAGCCTCCGATCACGACCATCAATCCCGGCCATTACGAAAAGATACGGGTCGCGATCGATCTGCTTTTGCGGCAGTTGCACGACAGCGACGTGCCGCCTGTGATGCCGATTGCGCCCAGCTTGATGGTCCGCCGGTCGTGCGGTTGCTTGCCGCCGACAGTGATACGGGCGGCGACGACTATCCCGCGCCATCCGGTGGTGGCCGGGCAACCATTGTCCAGGTCGGTGATCCGACGGCGCGCCGAGGCGATCGCCGACGTTGTGAGTGCCCTCGGCAGCGCGGATATCGGGCCCACTGCCGGTTGGGCAGAGCATCTGGTGGACATATTCATCGCCGACTTGAACGGCAGGTCACCCAATATGTTCATACCCTGGCTGGACGAGACCCTGCGCCAGGTCATCAAGGTGGGCGGCGATATAGACGCGGTCCGGAACGCGATATCTGCCCTGCGCGATCATATGTTATCACTGGTCTCCGATCGCGAAATTCTGTCTCGCGCCGCGGACCTCCTGCAGCAGGCCCGCGTACTGATCGGCGAAGAAGTGCAGTGGGCGCTGGCCCATCGATCTCTTCTCGACGCGCGACGAGGGCTGCTCCTGCACGAAATTCACCAGGCACTACTGGGCACCTTCGACATCATGGACTTGGCCGACATTCTGGTCGAAGAGCTGCCGCGTTTGAACATCCGCATTTGTTATCTGGTCTTGTACCAGCAGCACCAACTCGCCGCCGACAGAGGGCGATTGATGTTGGCCTATTGTGGAGATCGGCGCGCCGAAATCCCCAGCGAGGGCATACCGTTTTCCATCGAGGAGCTGGTTCCAGGGCGATTCTGGCCGGAGGCGGGGCGACATACATTCGTTGTCGAGCCGATTTATTTTCGCGACGATCGTTTGGGTTATGTCGTGCTCGATGGCTGTGTGCAGGACGGCGAGGTCTACGAGGTTCTGCGCAGACACATCAGCAACGCCTTGAAAGGGGCATTGCTGGTGCAGGAGCAGTCGGCCGCGCTGAGTGAGACCCGGCAATTATTCGCGGCGGCGCGGGCGATCTCGGGAGCTAGCAGGCTCACGGAGATCTGCGAAAATGTGGTTCAACACTTCAGCGTCCTGATGCAGGCCGAAACCATCAATCTGCGCCTCGTCGATCGCCGGCGCCGGGTCATCGTGCTGAATGTGGAGCTCGGCAAGGGGGTCTGCGAGCCGGACATCGACTACGCCGAACTCGAAAGGGGATTAGCCGGTATGGTGATGAGGACCGGCAGGCCCATCATCTCGCAGAGTGCCGACGATGGCATCGAGCCCCAGGCGACCAGAGCGCGGCGAAAACGCCTGGGTATCGGCTCGTTGATGGTCGTGCCGCTGATCACCAAGGGAGTGGTCATCGGCACCATCATGGCCGCCAATTCGGTCGGCGGGCCCCCTTGCGCCCAGCACCAAGTCGAGTTGCTCATGTCCCTGGCGAATCAGGCTGCCACTGCGATAAGGAATGTGCGCCTACTCGCCGAAAACCGCCGGGCCAAGGAGGAGGCTGAACTGGCAACCAAAGCAAAGAGCAGCTTTCTGGCCAATATGAGCCATGAGCTGCGCACACCGATGAATGCGGTGATCGGAATGACCAACTTGCTGCTCGACACCGAGCTGGACGATGAACAGCGTGAATTTGCCGAAACCGCCCGACTCAGTGGTGAAACTTTGTTGGAGCTCATTACGGATTTGCTCGACATTTCGAAGATCGAGGCTGGCAAGATCGAAGTGGAAAAAGCGCCATTCGATCTGCGGGATTGTGTGGAGCGGGCGCTCCTCCTGGTGAGCAGCCGATCGGCGGAAAAGGGCCTGAATCTGGTCTATTATATTGATCCTCGAACGCCCCACGTACTCGTCGGTGATGCCACCCGGGTCTACCAGATTCTGATGAATCTGCTCAGCAACGCGATCAAGTTCACCCACCGCGGTGAGGTTGCGGTATGTGTGGAAGCGGAGGAGAAGGAGAAAGACAAAGGGCTGACCGCAGACGCAGACGATGGCGTTGATGCGGCGTCGCCCTACTACACGGTGACATTTTGCGTCCGAGACACGGGTATTGGCATCCCTCCCGATCGCATCGATCAGATCTTTCAATCGTTTAGCCAGGTCGATGTATCGACGACGCGTCGCTATGGAGGGACTGGCCTGGGGCTGTCGATCAGCAAGGAGCTCAGCGAGCTGATGGGGGGCATGATATCGGTGGCCAGTGAGGTCGGCGAGGGGTCGACGTTCCGGTTTTCGATCACTGCTCGTGCGACGTCCGATACTCCCCACGCCCAGCTCGACCGAAGCGATCGCCATTTGCGCGGCAAGCGACTCCTCATCATTGATGATTGTGCCAGCAACCGGTGGGTTATCTCTCAATTGACCCAGCTATGGGGAATGGAGGTAGAGGAGATAGAGGTGGCCGAAGGAGTTGTCGATCTGCCCGGCGGCATTCATCGATTTGATTTGATCATCATCCATCAAAATATGAACGATGGCCATTGGGCTTCTTTACTTGCGGCGGGCGAGCGTCGAGCATGGGGTCCCGTGCCCCCGGTGGTCGTATACTCTGACCTGGGTCCGAGGACGCCGTCTGCCGAGTGGCCGGCCGAGCGTATCGCGGCTATGGTGACCAAGCCCATCCGGCCTGCGTCGTTACTCGATGTATTGCGTCGGGTAATTGCGGGCGGTGCCGCGGCAATGGCTGCGCCCGATGAATTTACCGCGACCCCATCGCGCATGGCCGAGCGGCTGCCGCTGCGCATATTGGTGGTTGAAGACAATATGATCAGCAGAAAACTGTTCCTCCGCGTGCTGGATAAATTGGGTTACCAGGCCGATTCGGCGGGTACCGGAGCCGAGGCGTTACAGGCCCTGAAGCGCGATGACCATGACGTCATTCTGATGGATGTGCAGATGCCCGAGATGGATGGCCTGGAGGCGACCCGGCGCATTCGACGGGACTGGCCCGAAGAGCAGTGGCCGTATATCATTGCTCTCACAGCAAATGCGACCAGGGCGGATCGGGAAGCGTGCCTCCAGGCCGGCATGGATGGGTATGTCAGCAAACCGGTTCGCATGGACGAACTCATCAGAGCCTTGGAAGAGGCCGGACGTGAGACCTCGGGGAGCCGAGAGGGCACCGTACGACCCGGCTAGCCTAACTATTCATGAACCGGGAGCCGGTGGGATATAATGGCCGACTGTGATGCAGGTAGTAAGAAACAACGTGACGTGTTTTTGGTCGGCTGCCTTGATCGGGCTCCTGTTCTCGTCGGTCGGTTGCTCGAAAGGCAGTTCCAGCGGTGCCGCAACCGGATCCGATCGCGATGGCAGCGAAGGCAAACCTCTGGTGGTTGTGCTGATTCCCACAGAGACCGGTTCCAGGAGCGTGCTCGATGACTATGCACCGCTTTTTCACGCGATCAAGCGCACTCACGGTATTCATTTCGATCTCAAGATGGGCGAATCGTATAACGGGGTTATCGAGAGCATGGTAGCCGGTCATGTCGATATCGCCTTTCTCGGCGCAGTCACGTTTGACGAGGCCAAGCGTCGGGGCGCTGCCGAACTCCTGGCGGTCGAGGAAACAAAGGGCACATCGGTGTACTATTCCGGCATCTTTCACCGTGCCGACTCCGGTATGACCGGGCTGAAGGACCTCAAGGGCAAGTCCATTGCACTCGGCGATCCAAAATCGACGTCGAGCTTTCGCTATCCGGTTGCCATGCTCAAGGCTGCAGGGATCGACCCGCCGAATGATGTGGGCAAAATCGTCATGGCCAAAAGTCATTCCGGCGCCCTCGAACAGCTCGAGTCCGGTCACGTAGACGCCGCTGGAGTGTCGCTCAACGCCTTTGACAAGGTAGTCGAGTCCGGTGCGGTCGACGGCAAGCAGGTCGCGCTTCTGGCCAAGAGCGATCCCATCCCATCACCGCCGCTCGCCATGCACACCGGCCTGTCCGCCGATGTCAAGGCCAGGCTAAAAAAAGCCTTCCACAGCATCCACCGCGCCGAGGGCGTGACCAAGGAGATGATCCTCGGTTACGGCGGCAAAAAAGTAGACCGTTACAATACCGAGTTCGATGTCAAGATCTTCGATCAAGCCATGCAGAAACTCAGCGTGGTGTCCGCCGATTTGATCAGCGAGATCATCGACAAGGCCGGCAGGCGCTGACAAGGCCGGCAAGCGCTGCGTTCGGAGCGACCATGAGCTCTCTTGCCCGCAATCAACGCCTGGAGGAGCTATTCGAGGCCGCACTGGAGCTCGATACAGACCGACGAGCATGGTTTATTGCCCGGCAGTGCCAGGCATCGCAGCTGCCGCCTGGCAGTGGGGTTTATGGGCAGTGCCTTCTGGGCGTCGAGCATCTCCGAGATCGATGTACCTGCTCACAGACAGCGAAATCACGAGCAGGAGATCGAGCGGAGCCGCAAGTTGGCGCAAAAAAGGTGGCAGTCGTGGACCCTGACGGGGGCCCTGACGCTGCCGGGGCGTGATTCAGTTCGGATCTATAGACATATCGATTACAGCAATTTACATGTGGATCCGGCCCGGAGGACCACCCCACAGCTCTGGCAATATTGTTAGCCGAAATCTTCGGATTCCCGGTAGCGAACCAGCATCAAGGCAACGGCTGCCAGCAGAGATCCCATCGCCATGATCGTGGCCACTGCCTGCAGTCCATGGCCGTGGGCGAATAAAAAACCCGCCACGATCGGCCCCGAGGCCGCGCCGCCGCGACCCACGCCGATGACAAAACCCGTACCGCCGGCGCGCACTTCCGTGGGGAAAGACTGGGCAAGGATCGCAAATAGTCCGACAATGGCCGAATTGGTGAAAAACACCGCGATGCTGGCGACCACAGTAAGCTGGGTGAGGTCACTCTGAAGGGTGCCAAATACGGCAACCATGATCGCGGCCAGAATCAGCGCACCTACCACCAGCGCGCGTACATTGAAGCGTTTGGTGAGCAGGCTCAAGAGCAGTGCGCCGCCGGCACCTCCGACGTTGGCCCAGACCAGTACGTTGCTTGCTGCGGTGGGTGAAAATCCCATATCGACCACGATCTTTGGTATCCATTTTAAAATGAAATAAAAAGTCATGATGTGGGTGAAATAGGCCAACGTGAGCAACATGGTGGTGCGCGCCAAACCGGGTCTAAATAGCTGTGTAATGCCGGCTTTTGGCATGTGGGTCGGAAGGGGAGGCAGCGATTCTACCGCCCGATGCCCCATGCTTTGCATGATGCGGTTGATTTTTGCCATGGCGTCGGCAGGCCGACTGCGCATCAAATAGGAAATCGATTCCGGCAACAGGAACCATACGATCGGAATAAAAATCGCCGTGGCAAAGCTGCCCAGAAGGAACACAGAACGCCAGTCAAACGCGGTCAATAACTGGGCAGATATCGAACCGCCAATGATCGCGCCAAACGGATAACCCGCAGCCATGAGGGCCACGGCCAGATTGCGGTGACGAGTGTTGGAATACTCGGCCACCATGGCGTTGGTTGAAGCCAACATTCCGCCAATACCCAACCCGGTAACTAAACGGATGGCCGACAGAGTTATCACGCCCACGGCCTGGGTGGCGAGGAACATGCCGATGGTCATCAAGAAAAGGCATACGAGAATGGTGGGGCGTCGGCCAAAACGGTCGGCGAGATTGCCGAGCAATACCGAACCCACGGCCATGCCAATCAGCTCGATCGAAAGCACAATGCCCAGTGCTGCCCGGTTTATGCCCCACTCTTCAGCAATACCCGGCGAGGCAAAACTGATGGCCAGCACATCGAAACCGTCCAGCGCAGTGAGGAATACACAGATGATCACTGCCGTGATCTGTGCGCGGCTCATCGGAGTCTCTGCCAAAATGATGCGTGGGTCTGCTGTCATGTCTGCCTCTCGAATGCGCCGGGCGTATCAGCTCGCGTCGCGTTACTGGCATTCTGGCCACCCAATCTGACATGAGGTCGATGGTCAGAGAGCACTGCGCGGCGAGGATGCCTTGAACCGCCCCGAGACAGAGTCGGAGGAACTCGCAGGCAGGCTAAAGATTGGCACGGTTGCGCCGATCTGCGAGCCAGGTACCATTCGCCGCCGCGCGATTGTTAAGACCACGCCGGAGGATCGTGCACAAGCCAAACAAGATAACAATTCTCGATCGATGGGTTCCGGACTCGGCGCACACAGACGCCGAGCCTGCGCAGCGCGAGAGTCTCGGTGGGTGTGCCGCTTGCCTTCATGATGGTCGCTACGCTGGTCGGGATCAAGTTTAGGGCTTCGGGTCTTCTCCACAGTGCCATGGTGGTGTTCGGCTGCGTGCTGCTCGCAACGGCATGCCCGTGGCTCGTCCGTGCGGATAGGAAACCCTGGGCGGCGCATTGGATGGGCCTCGTCTTTTGGCTGGCGATCGTTTTTACAAGCGCCTTCGAAGGAGGAATCGAATCGCCACGATTGCCGGTGTTTGGACTCGCTGTCCTCTCGGTCACGCTCATGGGGGGTCGGTCGGTCGGTGGAGTGTGGGCTGGAATCGCCATAATCTCCATGATTCTGCGCCATATCACCTCGCAATACGGCGTCATGACAGCCCAGTTGCTGTCCCCGGCCCAGCTTCGCGAGGCCCACCTGGTCGAGGTGATCGGGATCGTGGTGTTCACCTACATGGCGGTCTGGAACTACGAGCGGACCAAGGAGACGATGCGCCGCACTCTGGTCGATACTCAACGAAGGCTGGTGGATGCGGCTCGGCGCGCCGGGATGGCCGAGGTCGCCACCGGAGTGCTCCACAACGTGGGCAACGTGCTGAACAGCGTTGGTATCTCTGTCGAGGCGACTCGAGATTTAACACGATCGCGGGCTCTTTACGGGATCAAGCAAGGCGTGGCCCTGCTTTGCCAACAGAAAGACCTCGCGCATTTCTTCGCCGAGGATCCCCGTGGGCCGAAGTTGGTGCAGTTCCTCCAGACTTCCGCGCGAATTCTGGACAGCGAACGCACCCAGATGAGGGAGGAACTGGAGCGATTGAGCGATAAGACCACGCATATCAAGCTCGGTTAACAGGCCGCCTGACCGGGACCGAAGAACCCAACTAGACCAGATCCACCGCAGAAAGGACATCGTATGGGCAGTTCATTGACTGCAAAGAAAAGCGGCCTTCGGGGACGCCGCGCCAAAACCAGCCGCGAGCTGGCAGCGTGTCTGGGCCAAATATGCGGTCCAGACGCCATTGTACAGGGAAACGCTTTCGAGCCCCGATCGTCGGACGTGCAACGCTAAAGGCAGGTTCTGCAGTCCCAGGTAGCGGCGCAGGCCTGTTCCCATGAGCCGCCACTATTCTGAGTGCATGACCCGACGTACCAGGAGTTCATGTTACAGACGCCGTCGGTATAGCTGCAGGTCGATTCCGCAGCCCTGGTCAGACCGGTCATGCAACTCGCCCGCACCTGAGCGCAGCCACTACTCGACACACCCAGAACACCGGTGGAATAGCCACCATCGCAGATGCAAGGACCGGCGCTCGCATTCTCTGCGGCCACGGTGACCCAGAGGAACCCAGCAGCAATGGCTGATACGATCAGCGTTCCACCCATGGCAATGCGTCTACCATTCTTCATGAGGTGTACTCCTGTGAGCCTTTGCGGGCTCTCGATGTTGCTCGAGCCATGCCCTTGTGGGCGTTTTCGTTGACCTCGCGACGCCACATGGACAGCGCCGCTCTTCCGGGTCACGCTACATGGACAGCGCCGCTCTTTCAGTGACCGAAGGCGCCATTTTATTGACGGAACGCGACAACGGGAGGCGGGCGAGGAGGGGGCCAGCGATGGTCTCGGCCGTGCCGGCGCTCGAGGTTTGATCGCCACGCCGGGGTCATGCTCGGCGTTCAGCGACTCGGCGACGGTGCCGCTCGTGCTCGACTACGTCGAGGATGGTGAGGATCCTCGAAGCAGGGCGCGGTAGCGCCCCGGCGTGGTGCCGGACCAGCGACCGAAGGCGCGGTGGAACGCTGAAGGCTCCGAAAAGCCGAGGAGAAACGCCACGTCGTCGATGCTGAGGTCGGCTCGGGCGAGTGCACTCTTGGCGGCAGAGAACTGAACCTCGTCGAGGACCACTCGAAATGTCGTTCCCGCGCCTCGCAGGTGGCGTTGCAGTGTGCGTGCGCTCATCCCCAATTCGCTCGCCACGGCGTCGAGCGACTGTGCACCCCGGGCGAGTTGCTGCAAAAGCACGGCGCGAACCGCCTGGACGCAGGTCGGGTGATCCCCTGTTGAATCGAGGAGCAGCCCAGCGAACCGCTCCAGGATCTTCACCAGGCCGGGATTGGACAGCCTGAGCGGCACGTGGAGATAGCTGGGGTTGAACGAGAAGCCCTGGTGTCGCGTCCCGAAGCGCACTCTGCACCCAAAAATGCGTTCGAGCTCCGGGGCGCTCGCCGGCCGTTCGTGCTCGAAGAAGACCTCCAGTGGGCACCAGGGAGCGTCGCAGAACCGTCGCGCGTACTCGAGCAGGACGCCGACAGTAAACTCCGATCGGTGGCGAAAGGGCCCCCTACGTGGCAAATCCTGGTGGGCGAGCACGGCTACAGCGGCATCGTTCTCGATCAGCTGATAGTCGGACGCGTCGCTGAAAATGCGGAAGTACGTGCAGACTCGCCTGAGTCCCGCACCCCAGGTGGGGCTCGTCGCTCCGAGGTAGCTGATGAGGCCGAACGTGTCTTCCGAAATGTCGGCAGCCGCGTGCACCCCGAAAAGTTCGTCGCCAGTGCGAATGGCTGCTTCTTCCCATAGACCATCGAGGTGGGTGAGCGGCAGGCGCGCGTCGACCTCGTCCAGTAACGACGGCTCCAGGCCGTACTGCAAAAGCAGTGCCGGCGGGCTCAGGCCGAGGTACTGCAACCGTCGCACCAGCGGTTGGATCGATTGAATGGCGATCTTTGGAGCCATTGAGCGGCCTCCGCGTTGACCCGGTCAGCTTCGCATCTTTCGGAGGGGAGAGGCAAGCATGGGCCGGCGGCAAGTACGGATGCTTCGACGGTGTGAAGTCCGCCTGCTCCCGGCGCGCTCTGACTGGCCCGCCATGTGGGACCGCCCAGCTTGCGGGGAGCGGTGCCCAGAGCTTAAAAATTGGCCAACGATACGCATCCGTCGGCCATGCCGCTATTGAGCCTGGTGACAGCCATTGTACAACCGTGTAACTTTGTCGTGATGGTCGGCCCGGGATCGCGAGTAAATCGGCTTGTAGAGCCATAAAGCTGCCATGCCGACGGGGCTGAGCCCGGTCACTCTGGCAGCGCTGGGCTATACTGCGCGGCGTGCATGACAGAGCTTGCCACTCTTCACACCATTCGGATCGCGTTCATTGCCCTGCTGGCCAGCTGGTCGCTCGTCGAGCTCAATGGCTCCCGATTTGCGCAGGCCGAGCCAGCGCAAAAAACGCCGATCGTCATCCCTGCGCCGCCGTCTGGATTCGACTCCAAACCGCCCATCGACGGCGCTGACCTCGAGCGCAAAAAAGAGCGCGGATATGTCACCGGTCTGCCCCTGGCCAACTTCGATCCCAATACCGGAATCGGCGGTGGCGTGCGGGCCTACTACTACTTCAACGGCGATCGCGACGATCCGCTCTTTGCCTATACACCGTATCTGCATCGGATATTTGCCCAGACCTTTGTCACCACCAAGGGGCTGCAATTTCACTGGCTCGACTACGACGCTCCCGCGGTTGCCGGCACTGCCTACCGGCTGCGCTCCCAGCTCATCTACTTGCGCAATACCGAACAGCATTTTTTCGGCGTGGGCAACGAGACCCTCGAGCCGCTGAGTTTTACCGGTGCGGGACGCGACTTCGACAATTACAGCGACTATCGGGATGCGTTGCGCGTCATGCGCCCGGACGGCACGACCCTGTCACGCTACGACGACTACGATCTCAGTCGCCCCATTTGGATCGTCAGCATCGAGCGTACTTTCTTCAAAGGGCTCGTGCGGCCGCTTGTCGGTATCGGATTTACCTATGCCGACGTCACCGACTACACTGGCCAGGAAATCGGCGGTAATATCGACGCCGACGCCATCATGGGTCCGACCCGCTTGCGCGAGCAATGTGATATGGGACGGGTGGTCGGATGCGGCGGCGGCTGGGACAACATGTTTCGCTTCGGCATTTCCTACGACACTCGAGATTTCGAGCCCGACCCCAATGGCGGCGTATTCATCGACATGGCTCTCGATCTGGCCACCGCCATTCTCGGCTCGGACTACGATTACGCGCGTTTTCTGGTCGCCGCCAGGTACTATCACAGCATCCTGCCGCGTCTCACCGATCTGGTCTTTGGCGTGCGCGGTACGTTTCAGGCGCAGAGCAAGGGTACGCCATTCACTTCGATGAACACCATTCCATGGACCGAGGATCCGCGCACCGGATTGGGTGGTATTCGCACTCTGCGCGGTTATCGACAGGACCGTTTTCTCGGCCGCTATTTCACCCTGATCAATCTCGAGCTGCGCTGGACCTATTATCGTTTCCGCGTTCGCTCACAAAAATTTGCTCTCGGCGCAGTGGCCTTCTTTGATGTCGGTCGGGTCTACGACGGCCTCGACGATCTCAGTGTGCGCGACTGGCGTCGGGGCCAGGGCGGAGGATTTCGCGTGGCCTGGAACCAAGCCACCATCATCGTCGTCGACTACGGTGTGAGCAGTGAGGACCGCGGTCTCTACATCAACTTCAGCCACCAATTTTGACGGCCTATATCAGGCTCGGCAAACGCAGGTCAGCCGTTGCGGGGCAGGTCGCGCTTTTTGCAGGCGATGGTCAGGGCGAGACAATTTAGAGCCGGTCCAAAAACCTCGGACCGAGCCAGAGCGGCGAGGCGCGCCGCCAGTG
>JAKSDA010000112.1 GCA_022360315.1 Pseudomonadota bacterium | reverse complement strand
TTTTCTGAACCACCTCGCCGTTCGCCAAGCCCACGTGCATCCCGGCTCAGCCCTTCGGGCTCTGAGCTGGTTGCTGGCGCACGCCGGCACACCGGTCGACCGAACCGTCAAAAAACGTCGGATCTGCGCTGCCGTCTACAATGCAGCGTGCGCGGGAGAAGCACCCCAATGCACGTCCGCGGATTATCTCGGATAATGGCCCACAGTTCATCGCCCGAGATTTCAAGACATTCATCAGGACAAGCGCGACACATTGACAACAAGTTGGGTGGGGCGAAGGTGTTGCCTTTTCGGCTGGTTGCGCGAGCCGCGACAGGATCGAGAAACTCCGGGTAACCTGCCAACTGGGAGCCTCCTCGACGAACTTGGCGCGGCAAGCCCATCTGGCGGGGCGGTCGCCGTCACGCTATTCTATGACCAATGAGCACTCGAACTAAAGAGCTACTGGAAGATGCTCTTCAATTGACTTTGGAGGAGCGGGCCAGCCTTGCGTCCGAACTCATCGCGAGTATCGACGGCGAGCCTGACAAAGACGCTGAACGCGCATGGGCCGCCGAAATTGAGCGTCGAGCGCGTCGAGCTATTGCCGGTGAGAGCATTGGAACAGACTGGGAAACCGTCCAGGCGCGAATCGCGAGCAAACTGACCCCTCAATGACCAAGCCCGTTCGCTTCGATGATGAAGCTGAGGAAGAGCTTATGGCCGCCGCGATCTGGTATGAGAAGCAGCAAGCCGGCCTCGCGCGCAGCCTACTCTTCGCTGTGAACGACGCCGTGAATCGCATCCGCTCCGGTCCGAGTCGGTGCACATTCGAGCCGAGCATCCCGCGTGCCCTTCAGGTGCGACGCGTTTTTGTTCAGAAGTTCCCGTACCGTATCATCTTCACCGTGCTTCCGGAGGAAGTGCGGGTGCTGGCGGTGGCCCACGACAGGCAGCGGCCTGACTACTGGCGCCATAGAATGACAGATTCGGACTGTTAGGCGGTCGGGTCGCCTCGCAAAACCCGCTGATGCATTGACACTTCGGGCGGTACATTGCCCGGTCTGCTGCATCGCTCCGCAACTGGGCATGGTTGTCAATCACCGCGCCTATGAGGACAGTCGGAGTAGGAATGACCATTTCTGGTCACCCCCTCCACAGATCCGGACAAGCGGCGTTACCGCATCCGGCTCCTGCCTCGGGTCAAACGAAAAGACGCTGTCCGGGATAGGGATGAAAGACGCGCACAGAGGGTACGTAGCAACGAATCCACTGAGAGTGATCGCGCTTTTTGATGGAGGTGCGATCACGAAAATCGATGGGATGCGACCAAGCAATGCCGTTTCTGGAGGGACTATCGAAGAGATGACGATATGAAATTCGGATCAGGTGTCCTGCGGGTGCAAGCCCCGTCCAGCTAAAGCCTAGCCAGCAGGCGGGTAGTCAGCCTTGCAGCGGTATCGGTAACGATGCGGTTGATGCGTAGGTAGACGAGCGAGTGGGCCGTGGGAATACAGCTCCGAAATTTTCTGATTCCGGTTGCTCAAGGGGTCCATCACCCTGAAAGCAGCACCTCCGCGGCGACAAGGCGAGCCAAAGGAGGAATCGGCGGGGTGTTCGACCACGGCACGCTCGAAGAGGACGCCACGGTAACTTGGGAGGCCCTCACACTTCCTTGGGGAAGTCCGGGCTACGGAGGACCGGTGACCAGCCTCCAACGCGCCGCTCGCCTATCGATACGTGAACGGCCGGTGTGGTGGTCGGGTTTGGTCGATCACCTGGCACACAGAAGAGCATCGATCCCCGAGGTAGGCTCGAGCCGAGGGAAAACCGGAGGTCGAGCCGACGGGATGAGGGATTCCGATGACCGAATAGTAGGGATGAAGGCGGGTAACGATTGGCACCGGAGCCGCTGGAGCGAAGGCGGTCAGTGCTGCAAGAGAGCTTCAAGACAGACCCATGACCGAGCACAGACGAGGAACCGACATGTCACCAAAACTCTTGAAGGTAATGGAACGAGCGAAGAAAGACCCGAAAGCACGATTCAACTCGCTAGCGCACCTCATAGATGAGACAGCGCTGAAACGAGCCTTCGGCCGAATCCATCGAGATGCGGCTGCGGGCGTGGATGGCGTCGCCAAGGAGGAATACGAGCAGAACGTGGAAGCGAATATCCAGGAACTGCACAAAAGGTTAAAGTCGGGGCATTACCGGCATAAGCCGCTCCGTCGAGTGCACATTCCCAAAGGGAAAGGCAAGACGCGTCCAATCGGCATCTGTACGCTGGAAGATAAGCTCGTACAGAGCGCCCTGTGTGAGGTGATGGGAGCGGTATACGAGCCGATTTTTCGACCGTGCTCGTTTGGTTTCCGGCCTGGACGGGGCGCGCACGACGCGATCGTAGCCTTGAACCGGATGGTGTCATACGAGGGAATCGAATGGATTTTGGAGGCCGATATCCAATCCTTCTTCGACAGCTTGGACCGGAAGAAGCTGCTCGAAATGCTCGAAGGTCGAGTGGCTGATGGGCATCTGAGATGCCTAATCGGCAAGTGTCTTCATGTGGGCGTTCTCGACGGCGGGACGTTCAGTACGCCAAAAGCGGGAACGGTGCAAGGGTCTATCATCTCACCCCTGCTCGGCAACGTGTATCTGCACTATGTACTGGACCAATGGTTCGAGGAAATAGTGAAGAGCCGGCTCGCGGGTCCGTCACGATTGATCCGGTACTGCGACGATTTCGTGATCGGTTTCGCGACCAAAGCGCGATGCAGAGCGAGTCATGGCAGTTCTCCACAAGAGAATGGCTCGCTTTGGACTCGCGCTGCACCCGGACAAGACGCGCATCCTGCCGTTCGGCCGACCACGGTGCAACGAAGGGCGAGGTGCTCGCGCTACCTTTGACTTTCTCGGGTTCAGTGCCTACTGGCGTCGATCCCGACGAGGAAAATGGGTGCTGGGCATGAAGACACGCAAGGCAAGCCTTCGCAGAGCCATAAAGGCTCTGAGCGACTGGTGCCGACGCCATCGACATCGGCCGTTGGAGGAGCAGCACGCCGCGCTCACACGACGACTGCGGGGACACTACAACTACTTTGGGATCAACGGTAATGCCAAGAGCCTGGGTCAGTTGAACTGGGCCTCGTCGATGTTGGCCCTCGGCCGTCGTGGCAGTGGCCGAGGAGCTCCCTTGAGCGGGCGGTCTGGTCTCAACTGAGGCTGTCGCGTGCGCGCACGAGCGCTTGAACTCTAAACCTCCCGCGTGCGATGGAGGCCAGCGCTATCGCGCTGGTGGTCACGACGGGGACGCACCACATATCCCGACCCATCGAGGAGATCACACACAGACACTGCCAGCGCGCTGGGCTGCATCCCCCGTCGCGCCCTCGAGTGGGAAAAAGCTGAACAGCGTAAGCCGTTGGAATCATGGGAGAGTCATGAGAACGGCCGTCCCATGCTTCCAATGTAATTTTGGCCATGTACGCGATCGGCTGTGTCCGATGTCTCTGGCGTCGCACGCCAGCGCTAGGCGACCCCCGAGGATGTCGGCCGTACAGGCCGACATCTAAAGCAACTGGAACTCGCGGTTTTTGTAGGCCAGAGTGTCAACAGTCCACTGTCGACGGTCCTGCTCGAGCACCAAGTCGAAAGTCCTGGTATTCGCATGGCCAGCTGCGTTGGTGCACGATTCTGGACGAGTCGCGGGGCCTCAAAATATACCCCCTGCGCTGAGCTGAGGAGAGCTCTGCCAGTCATTTCGATTCAGATCACCAGGATCGTAGTACGGTAGCATAAGTACTCGCCACCGAGATAAGGACAGCATCCATTGCGCGCGAATCTCGAACCTAAGCTGGCCCAGTGCCTAGCCGATATGTTCTCAGCCAGCGAGTTGAGCGTTTTTCTTCGCCATCACATCTCCCATGAGATCGTCGATGCCTTGCCTTTGGCGGAGAACACATCACGCAACGAATACGCGGCGAAAGTCGCTCAATCCCTCTTGGATCGCGGATTGTTGAAGCCTCCACTCTTTGCGGCACTGCGTGAAGCTCGTCAGGAGCGATTCAAGGAGATACAGGCACTGGAATCGGCGATGGTAGACAGTGCTGAGCTGCGCGAGCTACCGTCCGTCTCAGCGCGGACTAAAACATTCATGAGACCGCCGCGGATGTTACGTGGCTCAGCAGGCGTTCCACCGCCTCAACTGCTCTATCAGGGGCAGTCGAGTGAAGTCTTCCAGACGGTTAGCCGAGACACTGGTGAACCATGTGTCATCAAAAGCACTCGAGAGGAGCTCGTGTCGCCTTCTGCACTTGAGAGACTCGTCCAACTTCATCATCCCAACCTTATTACACCACATCGCCTTTGGTGGGAAGGCGGCCGAGTATACTAAGAGATGCCGTTTATCGATGGAACAAGACTATGCGATGCTGTACTCGCGGATGGTGGAGGTCTCGGCGGCTCGCCGCTACTACGATTCATCCCGGACATAACCGGCGCCATCCGTGCATTACACCAAGCCTCTCTGATCCACCGAGACGTCCACCCGCACAATATCTACATGGTCATCGAGAAGGCAACGCCGGAAGATCAACGGCAGGATTGGGTCAATCCTGACCCACCCCGACTAACTCTGTTTGGCAAGAGCGGACTCGGTTTCCGCTGGGTGCTTGCCGATTGTACCTCCGCATTGCTTGTGCATGAGGCTGCAAAGAGCCCGCCGATGATTCACAAACCCTTTACACCTGAAGAGCAGATCCAGGGCGCACCTACTCTTGCGTCCGACGCCTATGCCTTCGGAGCAACACTGGTGTACGGTATTAGCGGGTTTAAGATACCAACCCCCGCCGAGCGTCGCCTCGCACGCATGCCGCCGTTCCACAGGCATTTTGGTGGGCACCCATCTTGGGAATTTCCCGAATACCTGGACGACCTACTTTCGATGGATTCATCGCGACGGTACCTGTCAGAGTATCTTGAAGAGAGCACATCGACACCAAGCGTGAGAGGGCTTATGTATGTTCGTGACGAGACATACCTCCGGTGTGACCAGCATGCCCATTTGACTCGACTATGTAGCCGCGCCGAAGCGGAGACAATTGCACGCGAGTTGGCTAGTGTACCGCGGCCACTGGATGACAAGGAGGGGCGCCGGCTGTCTCTGGCCATGAAGACCTGGCTCGCTGTTCTTGAAAAGAGCTAGACCAACTCCCACAGTTGGGGGTCCTGGCTGCAATCGCGTAATTTGTTGGGGTAAGGGGTGCCAGGCAGATTCGTGTAAAAATATACGCTAAGGGCTCACGCAAAAATAACTTCATGGTTTTGAGCGCATTGCTCCGATAACTCGGATAGGTTCGACCTGAATGCGCCTAGGGGCTAAATAGCATTAATGACTATATGGGGCTATCTAAGGCATTTCCTGGAATTGGCA
>JAKSDA010000095.1 GCA_022360315.1 Pseudomonadota bacterium | reverse complement strand
GGCGCCTACCACGATTACGCCGGCGTTCCTGCCATATTCACTAAATCGAGCCGTCCGCCGGATGCCAACCGAGAGCCGAGCGACGGTGACCGCCGGACCGCAAGACGAGCGAATCCAAGATTCGTGAGTCGAGGACCGCCGCTCTGGCGGAGCGTCCGCCAAGACCCGAGCGTGCCGCCGGCTCGGCTCCATTCATCGCCAGTGGCTCAGCACTGCAAATTGACCCATCGCTGCCTTACCCGGCACTACTTGCAGTGACCGGAACCGTGAAAACCCAGCCTCACCCATCACCGGGACCGTACAAATTTCTCCGAATTTCGCCTCAATTGCCCAATTTTGCTGCTCTCGGCCAAATCACACTGCACAGAAAGGGCTCAAAATGGGCGAATTTTCGTGTAATATCAGCACATTAAGGATTTAGGGACGGGAACTAGGCTAACTGCGTTCGAGCGTCAGGTCCGCTTTTCCAGCGATGATTCGCTCTTGCGGTGGCGGCGGATTGCGAACGCCTGGCAACTGTATGCGGGCTTGTCTATGAACTGCGCGACTCGGGTAGACAAGGAACCTGCCAGTCTTCGGATCATATCCGTTCCGGCACTCTGGCCATGCAGCACGCACATACCTCTGTGCAATCTTCAAGCTCTGCACTGCTCTCGCGTGGGACTGAATCTGATAGCCAAGTTGTGCGAACAGGCCGACAGCAGTATCAAGTGGGACCGCTACGTGTCGCTTACGTCCCTGCTGTGCCAGAGTCCATGATCGATAGCTCTGCCAGATGTACAGATCGAGCGCTGAAGGCTTGTCCTTGAGTGCGATGACAGTTTCCAGATCAATCGGAACCGGTGAACTGCGCAGTTGTTCGGCGAAGTATGGATCGAGAACGATCTGGCTCTGCCAAAGATTGTACTGATTGCATGCATCTCGGCGACCAATTGTTAACGCAAGGCGCTGCATCAGCTGGTAGCGTTCGACGACGCGTGTGTTGCCTTTTTGGAGTTCGACATAAATGGTGGCGTTGAACACATGCTCAAATCGTTCAAGCAACCGTCGATACTGTTGACCATTGGGCGCTAGATGAAACGCATCCAGGATGTCACGACTGGCGCGAAACACAATCGTGTTGTGTTTTGGACAGTTCTGCGCCTGGAAAGCCGTCGCGATCCAGATTGGCAAAAGACGGTCTTGGCCGTACGGCAAGGAGTAGGGTGGTCGAGTATTGAGGGCTAGAACCAGATTGCCGTTACGGCGTTCATACGTTTGTGCGGCGACTCGTCTGTACGGAAAAGAACAAAGCACGAAGTGCCGAGGGGATAGCGTGAGGGTTTGCGTCTGGTCTCGACGCACCCTAGCGGCGCTGCTAAGAGCCAGTCCAAAAACTCTCCGCGTCGCCAGAGCGCCGAGCCATCACCGCCAGCGGGCTTGCTCGTCGGTCAAATACACCCAGTATTGTCCACTCCTCGCCCACCCACTGGCGGCGCACCTCGTCGCTCTGGCTCGGTCCGAGGTTTTTGGACCGGCTCTAAGACCCCGGCCGGCCGGATTGCCAGCCGGCGCGGCGGCTGGCAACGCAACCGAAACATCTTATTTGATCCGTCCCGGCATCTGAGCTCCGAATAGTCTCCAGCTCCGGCCACCCGGACCAGCTCTTCGACCCGGATCATGTACAGGCATCCCCGTTTGCGCACTGCCAGGACGCGGCTCGCGGTCGCGTCCTGGTAGCGGGACAGGGCACGGTGCAATCGCTCGGCGGAAAGGGCTTGGGCACAAAGTCCAGGACGCCGTATTCAAACGCCCCCCATCAAACGGCCCCAGCTGTCGCGCCGACCAGCATTGCAGACTCAATGCTCCTCCAGTCTCACAACGCCCCCGCGACCCCTTGAACGTTTTTCCCCGCATTCCGCTCACCAGAGCAGCTTCGGCGTTTACACCTCACAACGCCCCCGCGACCCCTTGAACGTTTTTCCTGAGTGTGGCCCAATACTTACACAATTCGCAATCTAAGCAAGGGTTATGCCAGTACAAACACAGCCTGCGGCGCAACAACGCCTACCTCTTCGAGTTCACGAATCCGCGTACGTTGTAATCCGCCCAGGAGCCGGGCCTCGTGCCATCGAGGATAACTCATTCCCCTTCGAGACCCTCAGCGACATCGCGGAAGTCGAGAGCTGGCGTAAGGAGATAAACCGCCCCATCTACCACATCCACAAGTGGTGGGCTCAGCGTCTCGGCACTGTCTTTCGTGCGATCACCATTGCTTCGCTGGCTCCGACGGGCTCCGACATCATGGACCTCTTCCACCAGCCTGTGCGGGTCAAAGACGCCATTGTCTTCGATCCTTTCATGGGAAGCGGGACCACGATCGGCGAGGCCCTTAAACTCGGCGCTGGGGCCATTGGCCGCGACATCAATCCCGTAGCCCACTTTCTGGTACGCAACGCCATCTCTCGCCACGACTGGCACTCCGCCAGCAAAACCTTCGCTGTGATCGAACGGGATGTAGCTGCCAAACTCCGGCGCTTCTACAAGACCATCCTGCCCGACGGTACTGATGCGGAAGTTCTCTACTACTTCTGGGTCAAGACAGTCGATTGCCCGGCATGTTCGAACAGCGTCGATCTCTTTTCCTCCTGCGTCTTTGCGCAGCATGCGTACAGGAAGCGCTACCCGGAGTCACAATGCGTTTGTCCAGATTGCGGCGACGTCAATCGAGTTCGCTACGACGCGACACGCGCGACCTGCACTTGCTGTCGCCACACTTTTAACCCCCAAGACGGACCCGCCCGAGGCCAGAAAGCCACGTGCCCGACCTGTCAAGAAACGTTTCCTATTGCGAAGACCATCCGGGAGACCGGCCAGCCCCCGGGCCATCGTCTCTACGCCAAGCTCGTGCTCAGGCCCGACGGGGCGAAGCAGTACCTCGCTACGACGTCGGCGGACGATGCGCTCTATCAGAAGGCCGAGCGCGCGCTCAAGCGCAGGAAGAACCCGTTTCCTATAGTTGCTATTGAACCCGGCTACAACACCAACCAGGCGCTCGGATACAACTACACGCATTGGCATCAAATGTTCAATGCCCGCCAGCTTCTTGGCCTATCGATTCTCTCGGAGCGAATCGCTGCCATATCCGACCCAATCCAGCGAGATCTCTTCACCTGTCTGCTCTCGGGCACTCTCGAGTTCAACAACATGTTCGCTTCATTCAAGGGTGAGGGGACCGGTGCGGTCCGCCACATGTTCGCCCATCACATCCTGAAGCCTGAACGTACGCCTCTCGAAGCGAATCTATGGGGTACCCCGAAGAGTTCTGGATCCTTCTCGACGATGTTTCACGGACGCATTCGACGCGCAATCGAGTACGCCGCCGATCCGTTCGAGCTGCAGATTAAGGAGAAGAAGAACGGGAAGAACGCGGGCGGCAAAGTCTACGGACTCTCTGAGCCCATAAGCGTTGATGTCGCAGAACGTTTCTCCGCGTTTGTTCCGGGGAAAAACGCTTATCTCTCATGCGGAGACTCCAGCTCTACCGATCTCGCGGCTGGGTGCGTCGACGTGGTCATCACCGATCCGCCGTTCTTTGATAACGTCCACTACTCGCAACTCGCGGACTTCTTTCATGTCTGGCAGCGTCACACGCTTGGATCACACGGCTCCCGCGCGATTCACACGACGCGCTCCATTGACGAGGTTCAGAACGCGGATGTCGAGGCGTTTACGGACCGGCTCAGCGCAGTCTGGTCCGAGGTACACCGCGTACTTAGAAACGATGGACTTCTCGTCTTCTCCTACCACCACTCACGCCCCGAAGGCTGGCGGTCGGTCCTTCAGGCGTTGGGTCGTGCAGGCTTTGGCATTACGGCCACCCATCCCATCAAGTCTGAAATGTCTGTTGCTGTGCCGAAGCATCAGGCCAAGGAACCGATTGATCTTGACGTCATTATCGTCTGTCGCAAGCTCTCGCAGCTCAAACGGCGGCGTTGGAACGGGGACCTTTGGGGTGTGGTCGCGCCAAGCGCGGGCGATCAGATTGAGCGACTTCGCCGATCCGAACGTCGACTTAGCCGTAACGACGTTCGCGTCATCGTCATGGCCCAGGTCCTGCGCCAGTTGTCCATTGACCCCACATCCGCTGCATCCCTCGCCCTTCTTGATGCGAGCGCTTCCGAGGTTGAAGACCTCATTGAACGGCTCCACGCGGGCGGGGACGGGAGATAGTCAGGTGCCGCACGCACCCGCCATCTTTACCACCTGCGTCCAAGCAATCCGCGATGGCGAATTGATCGAGCGGGAAGACAAGGCCGACAAGGAGTTTCACTTCCAGAATTGGTTCAAGAAGCGCCTGGAATCCCTAGCGCTCCACTTTGACTCTCCTGGCCGCAACTCGTACCCCGACTTCAGTCTGGTCAAGTACGCCGAGGGATATGAGCTCAAAGGGCTCGGCTACCCGGGTCGCGAAGCCAACTACGACTGCAACAGCCAGGTCCCGCTCGGCGAACACAACGGCCGCAAAATCTACTACGTATTCGGCAGGTATCCAGCCAAACCCGATGGAAATCGCTATCCCGTGCTCGACCTCGTTCTCTGTGACGGCGCCTTCCTGAACGCCAACAGCGAATACGTCCACAAGAACAAGAGCTTCCGGGGCTTCGGGAGCTACGGCGATATCCTCGTTCGAGATCGAAAGATGTACGTTGCGCCAACGCCGTTCGCGCTCGCCGACGGTACGGCCCATCGAAGAACGTTGATCCTTCAGGAGGACGAAGAGGCTGGAGCAGACTTGGTCGAAGTCGGTACCCTGACTCGGCGCGAAGTCGACCAGATCGTGGTGGCCTACAGCTTTGATCTGACAACGAACGAACTCCAGACTACACTCGTTCCAAACCCTAATGCGGGCAAGGAACGCACCTTCAAGGCGTATCGCCTCAAGGGCGACCCCATGGAGCCAGTCACTCTTCAATGGCCGCGAGGGGCTGGCGGTACCGTTGTGCGGTGAAGCGTTCAGGGGCCGTCTTCGACCGTGCGCAGTAGCGGCGAGATGCTGGCGGGACGGGGTTAGGGTGCTGCGTTAACATCCGACAGAGATACCCCGGTCCCGGCCGTGCCGCCGATCTTGGCCTCGTGATCCAGGCTAATCGCCACAACCGTCACAGTGTTAATGGCTTGTGCGGGCAGGCCGCGGCGCCCACAATAGACAGCGCCCGGCCGGCGCGTCGTCCGCCCTGGGCTTTGCTGGGTATCCAGCTGCGGGACCGCTCTGCGGGCAAAACCCTCGTACGGCATACGCGTCTGCGAGCCCAGCGCATGCCGGTATAGTTCCGCACTGGCCTCACAGATTCAAGCTCCACAGAAATTGCGCCTCTGTGCGTCTGGCAACCCATTGATTCACACCCGGAGTCAAGGCAACGCCAACCGGATGAATCTGCACCTCAAAACTGGCCGCAGTGGGCATACCGAGTTCCACCCAGTACTTGACCTGTTCCATCAAGCGTTCCTCGGCAGTCGAATTGCCATAGGCCATGAGCGAGTCATCTCTGGCGATGACCAGAGAGCGCTCGCTCTCATCCCATAACCCAAAGTAGTGTTCCTCACGGGTTTGCTCGCCGGTTTTTTCGGTTTTGAAGACCTGGAACAACGGCTCGACAATGCCGAGAAATGATCGAATGCCGAGGGTTCGCCAGCGAATGCCATCTCTGCCCTTGCCGCCCCACCAAAATGGTCTTTCGGATATTTTTTTGTCTCTCAATTGGGGCCAATCCGGCAGCGAGTCCAGGACGATGGGCTCTAAACTGTCGACTTGGTGTCTGCCTTTCATCTGGACAAACCCACAGGGCGTCGAGTCGAGCGAGGCAAAATGATCGGCAAATTTTCGCAACAGGAACAGATTATCACCGCCTCCTCTGTTTTTGATCACCATTAACAACAGACTACCCTCGTTCATCTGCTCAAAGAACGGACCGGGCAGATCATGAGCACCGGCAGTGAAGATAGCCCGATCATACGGTGCTCCCCCGGGATAGCCATCTCCTCCATCGGCCTCGATGATCGTCACGTTATCGAGGCCGAGTCCCTCGATCGTCGCCGCGGCCATCCGGGCCACCTCGGGAATGAGTTCGAGACTGAAGACACGCCCTTCCGGGCCGACCAAATGTCCCATCAGGGCCGCGTTCCAGCCACTGCCGGCGCCGAGCTCGAATACAGTATGGCCGCGTTTAATCTGAAGCATGTCCAACATGCGCAGAACAAATGATGGTTGCGAGATTGTCGAGGACACGTCGTCATCATCATCACCAAAGAGACAAAGAGGTCTATCGGCGTAAAGCGTGGCCACATGCTCTTCCAGATTGGCTTGCTTTACCTCGCGCCACTCCCTGGTTCCCCAATCTCGATAGCGCTTCACAAACATATGCCTGGGCGTTTGCAAATATGCTGTTTGCGTGGATTCGCTGATCGGGGTTTCATAATAGATGTACTGGGTTTGTTCCAGTAGTTTTTTCTGATAGGTCTCGGCTTTTTGCATGTCCACTCCCGTGACGAGGCGCCTCTGCACATCTCTTGGCAGGATCCGCTATCCTACCCTGTTCTGCCGAACAGAAGCGCATTCGTTGTGGCCGAATAAGAGCCGGTCCAAAACCTCGGACCGAGCCAGAGCGACGAGGCGCGCTGCCAGTGGGTGGGCGAGGAGTGGACAATACTGGGTGTATTTGACCGACGAGCAATCCCCCTGGCGGTGATGGATCGGCGCTGTGGCGACGCGGACAGTTTTTGGACCGGCTCTTAGCGCGCAGCAGGCTGGACTGCCAGGGTTTTTGCGTGATCGACGTAGTTGGTCACCGGTTGAGTCTTTGGGTAAGGCGGGCACTGTTTGGGCTCGGCGCCGAAGATAAACGTCCGGTCCGGCGCGATCCCGGCCCTGGCATAGGCACATACATCCGAGCTGGCGTTGCCGTACGCAGCCGCGATGTCGAGTCCGATACTCTCGCTCAATTCGGCCAGTACATTGCGCTTGAATCGGCCCACGTAGCTGTTGCCCGGTCTGGCGTCGGTGAAGCGATCGGTGGTGATCAGGGGACCGGGCGGAAACGCGTGCCGCCGCAGCCACGACGCAGTCGACCGGCGCAAGATGTACGGCCGCCCGGTGATGTAAATCGGCACATAGCCGGCTTCGGCGTAGCGGTTGACCAGCTTGTTGGCACCCTCGCGCATGTCCGGGTCGGCACCGAGAGCCATCTGCTCGAGGATCTCGCCATCGCCGGTGGTGAGCGTGCCGTCGACGTCGAAGATCACGACCCGAGTGTCGGGCCGAAGCACGTACAGGGTGCCGCTGGCGCGGGATAGGTCGCCGCGCACGACCAGCTGATAGGGATACGCACCGGGACCTGAAACATACTTTCGGGGCACCGCTATGTCGATGCGTCCGTCACTGTCGGTCAGGGCTCGACCGATCTCTTTCCATTCGCCGCACGGCCGCATGCGAAGCCACAGCGCGACTTCTTCGTCCTGGAGGTCTTTGCTCACTGTGCCATAGGCAAACTTGCCCCGAATGATCGCGTCGTGGCCCGGATTGATGACCGGATCGTCGGCCGAGTGGTGCGGCCGGCCGAGCAGAGTGGCCGCGGCCGAGGACCTGACTCGCTTGCGCCACGGGGTCCGAGGGCCAGTCGCGGGTAACGGACAGCGGGCCACGGGATCCTTGCTGTCGACTCCAACAGGAGAATAACAAGCGGACAGCACCAGGCTTGCAGAGACGAGCAAGAAAACGCGCGAAACAGCTGACATCGCAGCAAATCTTACCCTGCTCCGGAACGGTGAACAGCCGGCCATGGCAGGTTTGGCGGATCATGCCGGCCATTGCCAGACCTGCCGCACGACGATCACTCCTACAAGCTCCTCGCTCCTCTGAGCTCAGCTGGATTCGAGCACCGCGTCTCCGCTGCCACTGCCCGGCCCGGCCTGGTTCGGCCCGGCCGCTTCGGCACTCTCAGATGCCAGGGCAGCATGGGGAATGACCCGCAATAACTCGGTGCGAGAGCGGACACCTAGCTTGGCCAGAGCGCGGCGAAGGTAGGTCGCCACGGTCGACGGCGCAATGCCCAGGCGGTACGCAATCGCCTTGTTGGAACGGCCGCAAATGGCGTCGATCACGACGCACCGCTCGCGCCCGCTCAACTGCCGCGACGGCTCGGGCGGACGACGTCGCACCACGATGTAATGCCGGCCATCCAGGTCGAAATGGTCGAGCAGCGACCACTCGCCGGCCAGCATTCCCTGCCATACTTCGACTGCAAATGCGTATTCGGCCATTTCGTCGTCGCTACTGCGATCGCGCGAGCGGTCGAGCGTCCGGACCATGACCTGCAACTGCTGGCGCGACAGACGCTTCGGTGCACGGCTATCAGCCATGGCAAATCGACCCTCCTTCACGTCTTGCGGCCGGAGCGTATCGCCCCGACCAGCCATTTGGCAGAGTCGGATGACTGCTCTGACGCCAGGCTCAGCTCTCGGATTGGTGAGCTTTTGCCCTCGGGGCCCAATCGCGTGCGCATGACCATCGCGAGTAGCTCGGTTCGCGATGCGACGCCGAGCTTGCGAAAGATCGTGGTGATCTGATTGGCCACTGTGCGCTCCTTGGTGCCGCGCTGCCTGGCAATTTCAGCATTGGACTTGCCGTGAATGAGTTCCAGCGCAACTTGCATTTCGGCTGTGGTGAGGCCTTCTAGCAATAGCGAGTCGTCCACAGAAACACAGAGCACGGCAAGTTCGTCATCGCCGACCCGCATCCATTGCGCCTCGATGCGACAGCCGAGCACCGGCGGCCCGCTCGACGTGGCCCTCGCAGCTCCCTGTACTCGGAACGCCTCCTCTCGATTCGTGCTGCTCGCTCGAGCGTCATCCCGATTCGTGCTGCTCGCTCGAGCGTCATCCCGTCGAGCAGCATCTGCGCGGTTGGTCTTAGACGTCTTCATCACGATTCCTCCTTCCCCCGTTTGTGCAGCCAGGTTTACGAGCTGCGGGCCGTACTGCCCGGACCCTGGCGGTCTTGCGGTCGGGACAGGAGTAAATTGCTCTGAATGCTGATAATGATGAGCAAACAGTCGCGCGAGCGAAATTCAACCCGGCGGCAGATATCCCCTGGAACAATAACCACCTCGCCTGGCCCGCATATGCGCTTATGAGTAATACCGTTTTTTCCCACCTCGTAGCGGGGAAGATCGTCGGTCGACTCATTCGAGAACGGCAGCTGGCCGAGGACCAGCTCGGCTGTTCCCTTGACCAGCACACCGAGCTGGATTCCACGGCTGCGCGCGCCGATGATACGGACCCGACTGCGCGCGACTTTTTTGGGCTGAATCGCCTGGACATACTTGATTTCGACCGGCCCGTACAGAGTGGCCGAGGTACCGATGCGAAGCTCGTAACCGGGCTCGTAGGGACAGAGCAACTTGTGCCCGTCGTTCAGGATGCTCTTGTAGCTGCGCCACTCCAGCGTGTCGAACGCATGGTGCACCGTATGGAGCGACTGGGCGATGCGATCGAGTACACCCAGGGAGATCGGCTCCAGGCTCGGTGACAGATCGGATAGAGCGTGCAGCCAGGAGCGGAGTACATCGTCGCAGACCGTGTTCAGGCCGTGTTCGTAACGGCCCAACTGCAGCGGTGAAACCCCGGTTTCGTCATGCGCGGCCCGGGCCAGGCGATCGATGGAAATACCGCGCCGACAACGCTCGAGTGTCAGGGCCAGGCGACGCCCCGAACTCTCGAGCGCAAATGGGATCTGCCGCAGCAAATAGCGGTCGAGGCGCCTTCGAATGTTCTGAAACTGCCGCTTGACTCGCTCGCTGAGCTTGCGCGACTTCTCGTAGAATCGAGCCATGTCGCGGGCGTGAACCAAGGCGACGTGCGCGGGGTCGAATCCGAGCATGTTGCCCAGCCGCTGCGCCAGCTGCAGCGACATCGGTTTGAATGGCTCGACCCCCAGTTCGCGCGCCACAGTGGTCAACGCGACCTCGGCTTCGCTGGCAAGGCGCTGATTGGTGATAGAAAGCGCCTTGCGCTGGCTTCGATACTGCGTATACAGAGGCTTATCGCACTTCACCGGAACGCGCGGCAGGACTCTATAGCCATTGATATCCGCTATTCCCATGCTCTACCTGTCCCTTGATACGTGATCGCTCGAGATCGTTCTCCACACAACCATGCCCCCCGGACGAAGTGCCCCCACCAGACGACAGTCCAATGGCGTGACCTGAAGAAACCCGATCCAGCGAGCTCGAATACTGGGCATCGAAAATTCAATGTTTTGTTTTTCTTACAACCCAACCTTATTGGACCATACTCTAGCACACGCTACAGCAAGTTGGGTAGCCCAAATTTGCACGATTTTTTGGGTCGGGTAGACCTGCCCGTTCGGCCCGACTCGAATGAACCCGATTCTAGTTTCTGGCCGACACTGTGGCCGGGTCTCTTGGTGAGTACTACCTCTGGCGTATCGCCTCACCCGACCAGGTTGACGGCCAGGGTGGATAGTTTTGGTCCATCTGGACGATGATACTAGCTGAAACGGAGCTTGGTATAGAACGGCTTGTTCAATGTACGAATGCGTTTGCTTTTTTGTTTTGTTTCCGGAGGATGCCCACGAATGGGACGTCGATAAAATGACTATAGACGCAACGTAGAAGCGGGGTTGTAATGACAGTTGGCTCCTTATTGCGAGAGCGGCTTGGCAGGTCGCAGTGACGCTTCCATGAATCTGAAAATCGGCCAAGAGATCGGCAACTTCCGTATTACCGGGCGATTGGGTGTGGGCGGTATGGGCGCGGTGTATTGCGCTGAGAACAAGCTGATTGGCAAGCGGGTTGCTATTAAGGTTCTGCGTCCTTCGGCGAGCGCGGACGCGCGGCTGGTCAAGCGATTTTTTAACGAGGCCCGGGCGGCCTCGTCGATCGAGCATCCGGGGATTGTGGAGATTTTGGATTGCGGGTACTACGGCGAGGGGATTCCCTATATTGTCATGGAGTATGTCGACGGAGAGTCACTCGATGCGCGCATTCGGCGACTCGGCAGACTGCCGGTGGAGTTGGCGATATCGATTGCCCGTCGGATTGCCGATGCTCTGGCTGCGGCCCATGAAGAGAACATTGTCCATCGCGATCTCAAGCCGGACAATGTCATGTTGTTGTTCGATTCCGGGCGGGGGTCAGAAGAGGCGGGCGAGGAGCGGGTCAAGCTGCTCGATTTTGGCGTGGCCAAATTGTTGATGGAGAGCGGTCAATCGGCCAACTCCACGCGCACGGGCATTCTGTTGGGCACGCCTTTGTACATGTCGCCCGAGCAGTGTATCGGCGCGGCCAGAATCGACGGCCGGGCTGATTTGTACGCCATGGGATGTATGTTATTTGCCATGTTGTGTGGCCATCCACCGTTCCGAGGTGGCGGAGCCGGGCAGATTTTGGCCGCCCACATCCATGTGGAGCCACCCCGGCCGAGCAAGACCAATCGGACGGTTCCACCGGCTCTGGATGCGCTCATCGAGCGTCTTTTGCGCAAGAATCCGGGCGATCGATTTGCCTGTGCGAGGGAGGTGGACAGGGCGCTTCAAGCGATCGGCAGCGATGGTACTCCGCGCGCGGTCAATTTCGCATCATCGGATCAGACGACATTACCGCTGGGAGTGGACATGCTTTCGAGCCCATCGCTTTCGCAGTGGCCGACCAGCAAGCGCGACAGAGCTGCAGTGAGTGCCGACAGGCCGGTGCCGTCGCCGGGTCGGCGCCAGGGCGTGGCCACAGTTGGGCCGATGGCGAGCGGATCACCGGGCGGCGACAGGCCGGCCGGGCCGGCAGCAAGGCGCGGGACCGATGGGGATGGGCCGGCCGGGCTGGCTCACTCGCTCGAGGATGTATCGGCCGAGGACTCGACAGTGATCGACAATGGGCTTCCGTTCGGGGTCATGGCAGAGATACGAGCGAGGTCGACGCCGGGCCGCGCGGGTGTGGCCGACAGCGATGCGTCGTCGTCGGCTGCCGAGTCGGTGGTCACGCCATCGCAGATCATCGAGGGATCGGTCGGTAGTGAGGCAGAAAAACCGCCGCGGCCGCGCGCGGCGCGCATGCCGAGTTCGCCGCCAGTGACCATGGAGAGTGCGAGTCCGGGCGCCCGGTCGGATCGGCGCGGGGCCCGGATGGCCAGTTCGCCGTCTCGGCGAGAACTGGCGCGCGGTTCGCGGGCAACGCCACCGCCGCCACCCCCGGTCGTGGTGCAGCCGAGTCAGCCGACGCCCACCGGCATTACCAACCTGCCCGATCGCCAGAGCACCATCACCAAAGCGTCTGGATTGCTGTTGCGGCATGCCACGGTCGAGCAGCGGCGTCGTTATGCGGTTGGGGGATTTTTTGCAGCGGCGTTTTTCACGCTGACTGCGGCCATGATCTTTCTCGGCGACGACCAGCATGCCGGCATTCATCAGCCGCTGCCGCCCGATGCTGCTCCTCAAGACGCTCGAGGATCGGGTGAGTCATTGCGAGGGCCGGATGAGCTATCAGACGGCGCAGAAACTATTCAATCCGACCGGACAGAAAACGACCGACCTGGCCACATCGAGACAGAGCACAACGGCCAGACCACGGTCGAGCAGTCTGGCCAGGGTGCCGACGGGGGACCCGGGTCGGCCGGCCGGTCTGGAGCGAGTGCGATCGGGGATCGTGATCAAGGTGGTAGAGACGATCAGAAAAACAGCAATGGCGACAAAGACGGTGAAGGCACGATGCGTGGCTACAGACCGGCCAAGAACAGCGATGTAAAACAGCCCGACAAGAGACTTGGACCCGGAGCGAGCCGATCTGCCGACAAGAAACCACGTCGGTCTCGCCGGCGCAAAACGCCGGCTGGAGGGTCGTACATCGACTTTTAGGGCGGGAGCCGAGCGGACCATTGTGTTGCTGATGTGTAACCGGATGCGAGATGCTGCAATGGCGATCAGCAGCCGATTCTGATACGGTTTCGGCGGTCGATGGGTGCGCGGGTGCCCATGTGGCCGGACAAGGGACTTCCAATTCGAGAGGTGGATGATGAAGCTGATAAGTGCAACAAAATGGCACCTGGGTGCAGGATGTGCCGTATTGCTCTGCGCATGCACGTTTACCGGCGCTCCGGGGATATCTGCCGATGGGGGAGTGCCGCCAGATGGTCAATCTCCGGCGATCGATGCACCGCCGATCGACCCACCACCAGCTCTCACAGTTGTGGCTGGCATCCCTCGGAGTGCCGGGTGTGGCACCGACAGCACAGCCGACGACTGCGATCTCACCATTGATACCACCGGGGCCGGCTCGATCACCCTCCGCAATGGCGCTGCGTGGACCGATGCAGCGCTGACATCGGCGCAACAAGCCAATGCGCCTGACTTGGCCACGCTTCAACTCGGCCAGGTGACTATCCAGGACGAGGCGCGGCTGCGAGTGATCGGCGACAAGCCCCTGGTCATCCAGGCCAGCGGCGACATTGTTCTCAACGGAGTCATCTACGTCAATGCGGTTGGCCTTGAGCCCGGCGCCAACGGCGGGCCCCCGGGCCAGGTACCGCCTGGCGGAGCGACGATTGCGATGAACTGCCAGGGCAAGCAAGGAGCACCTAACGGAAATG
>JAKSDA010000046.1 GCA_022360315.1 Pseudomonadota bacterium | reverse complement strand
CCGACGGATCGTATTCGTGCTGGGTAACGTTACCGCGTGGGTCCACGGTCGCCACGATGTTGCCTCTGTGGTCGAGCACCAGGGTCCGCTGGTTGCCGAGGGGATCGATAGAGCGAATCGCCCATGTGGCCACGGCGCGCACCGAGGACCTCCATGCGGACGCCAACGATAGCTCTCCCGGCAGACCCCGGGCAAACGTGGTTACCGCGACCCCGCCGGCTGCGTTGTCGTCTGGTCGCTCTTCGCGAATCATGCGGCCGGCCGGGTCGTATCGGTACCGAGTCCAGTGAATCGACGAACGGGTCGCATCGAGAACGAACGGCTCACTTACCGCGGCGAGACGCCCTGCCGGATTGTACGTGAAGTCCCGAGCCACGATTTTGCCGCGGTATCCGGTGTCTTGGGTGCGGATCTGCCGTCCGATAGCGTCGAACTCGGTCCGGGTGGTGCCTCGTCCGTCCACCGTGGTCGCCACGGCAAACTGCATGGAAGCCAGGTCGGGAGACGCCGGTCTGGGCTCGTAGCGGGTCGTCGATACATGCCCCGGCGCAATGGTTTTGCGGTGGCGGCCAAACCCGTCGTACGCGTTCTGGACCACGACGCCGTTGGGGTCGCGAAGGGTGAGCAGCTGCCGGTACACTGGATCGTGGGCGAGTTCGTAGCGATGCCCCTCGGCGTTTTCGAGCGCCGTAGGGGCAAACCCGCGGCTATCGTAGTACGTGGTCTCAGTGCGCTCGGTATCCGCGGCGTCGTGATGCGTGGTGGTGGTGACGTTGCCATACTGGTCGTAGCCAAAGCTCGACTCGGTCCGGGCCGCCGGGGCAGTCGCCCACGTCTGGATCGACGCAAGGAGCCAGCCGGGCTCGGGTCCGCCCGAGGTTGCTGGCCGGTAGCGATAGATTTCGCCAAAAGTCTGGGTCGTGCCCTGCCGGGTCCGGGTCGTGGTCATCGCATCGGGCAGCGAGACCAGCCATTGCTCGGCGCGGGCGCTGGATACCTCGAAGTCGGTTTCTACCAGCAGATTTTCGATCACATCACCGTCGCCGCTGGACCAGATCACGTGGCGCCGCGTGGTATTGCCGTACGGGTCGACCTCCACCCGGGTGTCTGTCGTGGACAGAATCTGCGCGTCCGGTTCGCCGGTAGCCTCGAGAACAGAGTCGCCGACAGAACCGGCGACAAGCCCCGGGTCCGCGTCGTGCTGCCGGGTGCGCACCTGTTCGGCCACCACAACCGGGCGCCCGGCATCGGAGCGAAGGATCCGCCAGTTTTCCACCGAATAGGTCGTGACGGACTGGCGAAT
>JAKSDA010000008.1 GCA_022360315.1 Pseudomonadota bacterium | reverse complement strand
GCTCCGGCGGACGGACTCGAACCGCCGACCCGGTGGTTAACAGCCACCTGCTCTACCGACTGAGCTACGCCGGAATATTCCGTGATGATTTATAGGGGAAGCAATTATGTGGGCGAGTGACGCAGTCGTGTCAAGAAGGTTGGGGCAGTTTAGATGGGAAGATACACTGCCGAGTCGGTGGTTGCTGGCGATCGTGATCATCGCTGCTCACGATCTGTGATGCGCCGCATCTTGCTGCGTTGGCTCGACACTGGACTCCGCACTCTGCTTGGCATCAGCCGACCGGGAAAACTCCTTTCGCGCCCCAGATGACGCAATCTCCGACCGCTTACGGGCCGCACTGGAATGGGAAGTGTCGCCGCGGGGTGATCCGCCGCTGTCAGGCCGATTCGCCGCTGCAGCAACGTGGGCCGCAGCCGACTCTCCAGTCGCCCCGGGCTTCGAATCCTCTGCCTCCGACCGGGCTGCACCCCCCCCCCGACGCGCTTCGCGCTGTCTGCGCCCAGCAGACTTCTCGGCTGCCACCTCGGAACCCTCCGAACTGGACGCATCCCTCCGCCGGCGCCGCTTGGGCTTCGATGAAGCTGCCCCAGATCGAACCGGAGTGGGCTTTCTGCGAACCCCAGGCTTCGATGATTCCGCCGCCAAACGGTCCGCATCGGGTTCTCGCGATGCCCCGCGACCTTTGGACTTCAAATCCTCCGACGTCGAAAAGGCCGCTGCATCAACTCGTGAGGCCGCCCGGCTGCCCGCCTCAAGCGCCGAAACACGACCAGCCGCCGTGGCGACTCGCTCACCCGCATCGCCGGACACCCAAGACCCCTCCCCCTCCCCCTCTGCCAGGTTTCCTCGCTGTCCTGAATCAGCTGAGTTTAACGCAACTCCAGCATCCAATACATCCGGCCCCCCGGCCTCGCCGCTCGGGCCCGCCTGCTCGGATACCTGCGTGCCGTCGAGCTGTAAAGTCGTACGCTGGCCTCGACGCTGGCTTATCACCCATTCGCGCATCAAATGATCCGTCGGCAGCCCGGCTCGAGCAGGATCGAAAATGGCTGCCTTGCGAGATCGCTCCATCGCCATCTCGATAATCTCACCCAACGTCTGCCCAAATGTGCGATTGCCGGCCGTGGCACACTGCATGTACGCCGCACCGTCGGATAGATCGGGATTGGGGTTGACCTCCAAAATGTATACCTCGCCGTCTTCTTCATCCAATCTCATGTCGATGCGGGCGTAGTCCCGACAACCCATCGCAAAAAACGCACGTCTGGCAATATCCCGGATGTAAACCTCGATCTCCTCGTCTAAATCCCGAGCCGGACACTCCGAATCCATCGAGTAAAACTCCGGGCTGTGTGGGTCCCACTTGGCCCGGTACGAAATGATCTGCGGCCGCCATTCGTCCTCGGGGTTGAACTCGGAATCGTCGAACTCCATCTCGAATAACGGCAATACCTCAGGAGGATCATTGCCCAAAAGCGCCGCGTGAATCTCACGGCCGTCCACGTACTCCTCCACCAATATGGGCATCTGATACTCCTTTAATACACGCCGCACCCGGTCCTCGAGCTGAGCTTGATCATGCACCACAGAGGCCGGCTCGATCCCCCCCGAAGCGTCTTCTAACGCCGGCTTGACAATGAGCGGAAACTCCAGCTCGTGATCGATTGGCACCGGCGCTCGCTCGACCAGGAAATACGGCGACGTGGGAAGACCAGCGGCCTCGAGAATGACCTTGGTCCGGTACTTGTTCTGACACGTGGAGAGGTTTATGGGCGTATTGCCGGTGTAGGACACACCCATGAGCTCGAATAATCCCGCAATGTACGCCTCCTGGCTGGAGTCGTCGTTGAAAAACTCGACCAGGTTCAGAACCACATCGGGCCGGTATAGACGAATAGCCGAGATGATTCGCTCGAGCTCGTCCTCTATGTTGATCACCCGAACGCTGTAACCACACCCGCGTATGCCCTTTAGCAATGCCTCCATCTCCTCGGCAACCGTGCCGACGTCAGGCACGAGTCGCTGGGGGTCCCAGGCCATGGGCCTGGGACCTTCGGCACGCCATTGCTCGTAAATGTCTTCTTCGACCTGGTTCCACAACACAAGAACGTTTCCGCGGAGCATCGCCGGCATCTTCGGTGAAGAATTGATCTTGTTCAACCGATGTCAGGTTCGTAATGTGGTTTTACGGGGATGGGTTTCTACCGGCAGCCAAATGAATGGAGCTGCGGGCCGTTCGCCCTCAAACACGCGCTTGTAGCCATTGGGCAACCAGCCGATGAAAACGCGATTTCTCGCGTGGCCCATCCTCATTGGTGGTCCGGAACCAACGAGGCCAAATTGGCCCGGGCAGCTCGACATTTTGGCTGCGATCTGCCGCTCGTACGCCGCACCAACGCAGAACGAGCCCGGATCGCCCTGGTCCGCCACGTGGGTAACCACTTGCCGGCGATCCTCTGCGTGGATGAATGGGATCACTGGATCACTGTGGTCAGACACGAACGGGAACGATTCGTGATCCTCGACTCGCGCCACGAGCCAGTACTGCAGGTCATGGAATGGCCACGGCTGCGCAACCGCTGGCAATATCTCGAATACCGAAACGACGACGAGCAACCCACGCCACTCTACGATATGCACCCGGTCAAACCACGGTTTCGTGTACCGGTCAAGGCCATGTTCTCAGTGAAACGCGCCCGCTTCTTGCGCCGCCCGGAAAACGCAGGGCTGGCAAAACACTGGGACGCCTATCTGGAAGACTTGATGCAGATCTGTAAGCCCCGCTCGGGACGCACGAACAATGCCCTCTCCATGGGCGAATTCTTGCGCCGACACCAGGATATCCTGGTCTCGCGGGTGGTGTACTGGCATGGCCACATACACCGGAGCGGAGTCGTCCGCGTGCTGCGCAACTTCCGGTTCGTCGCCGAGACATACGGGTTGGTCATCCCGGAGACCGGGACCAGACGCGCCCTGGTCGATCTGGCAATTCTCCTCGCCTTCTGGGCCGTGGCCAGCGGCGGCGTCGGCACAATGTACGGCTCGGGATAGCGTATCGGTGGCCCACTGTCGATGATAAATTCACTCCGCACCACCCACTCGACGCCGTGATTTGCCATGCCCAGCCGCAATCGATCGAACATACCAGGCGCCGACATAACGGACGCCGATACTCCAGACCCGGACATGCCCGGCTCGAATATACCCGGTTCGGATACTCGGGGCGCAAATACCCCGGACGCGTATATCGCGGGCGGCTCACAACGGGTCCGCGCCTCGCTTTCAGCTGTCTCTGCCCGGCTGGCCCGCTACGTGCCCGGACGGCGAAATTCAGGCAGGCGACTCCGATCAGACCAGCATCCCGAGGCGAATCCTATACCCTATCGCGATGTAGCCATCGCTCTTCACACCAACCGGCAACTCGCGGTCGCAGAGTTTGGCGACCGTCACGGTATACCGGTGTTCTGGTTTCATGGCACACCCGGAGCCCGCCTGCAGATCCCCCCGGAAGCGCCCGAGTTGGCACGTCAGCGCGGAGTGCGCATCATCAGCGTCGACCGACCGGGTACCGGCGGTTCGTCACACACACCGCGGCGAACCCTGTTGTCATGGGCAACAGATATCGAGCAATGCGCAGACGCGCTGGCCATAGAACGCTTTGCCGCTGTGGGCCTGTCCGGTGGTGGCCCCTATGTCCTGGCGTGCGCCCACGAACTCCGCGATCGCATGGTCGTGGGCGCTTCGCTCGGCGGCATCGGCCCCACTGCCGGACAAGAACGGGCTCCGGGATATCCAGCCCTTTTGTCCGGCACTGCACGCGCCCTGACCATCGCACGCCGCCCCCTCGGCACCATGGTCAACACCGCCGCACAACTGCTCCGTCCATGGTGCTCGCCGCTCTTCGATGTATATGCCCGCTACGGTGCCCGCATCGACCGCGAAGTACTGGAGCGTCCCGATATGCGGGCCGCTTTCACCGCCGATCTGCTCATCGCCATGAGTGGGGGCCTGCGCGGCGCTGTGGACGATCTGGCACTGTTGAGCCGGCCCTGGCAGTTCTCCCCCCGCAACATTCGGTTGCCCATCCGCCTGTGGCACGGCGAAGCCGATCCGATCGTTCCACTCGACCACGCAAAGCACCTCGCCGCACTCGTTCCCGATAGCCGCCTTTTCGTGTTGACCGGGCTCGGCCACTTCGCAGGCTTCTGCAATAGCGCACGCGTGTTTGATGATCTGCTCGCCGTGTGGTCAGACCGGCACTCAGCGCGGTGACACGCGCGCTCTTCAAACAGCCAAAATACAAGCCGCAGCAGCGTACTACGCGCCCCGTGCGCGAGTAATTCGCCCGTCTAATCCGCTCGCCGTGGCAAATCTGCCGGCAAATCCGCAGCCCGGTCAGAACACGCAAAAGTTCAGTGGAAAGAACCTGAACGCCCGGTTCCTGTTCTCCTGCGCAGATAGGTCTTATCTCTCTTGCCCTAACACTGAGTTAGGGTGCGAAGGAAAACGTGTCCGATGGAAGAGTGTCCAGGTAGATGGAAAAAGCGTTAACCAAAACAATCAGCAAGGTCGCCCGGAAGGCACGCGTCGCACTTGGGCTGACCCAGGAAGGTGCCGCAGAGAAAATCGGGGTCAGCGTCGAGTTCTACTCGCGAATCGAACGGGGACGCGCTCTTCCCAGCCTCAAGACGTTGATTCGAATAGCTGTCGCGTTCGGGGTCAGTACCGACAAGCTCCTCGGAATCGCCGAAGGCGATGACGTGGAGAGCGCCATAGAGCAATACAAGGCGCCGCAGCCCGATGACCCTCCGGAACTCAAACGGCTTTTTCGCCGACTGCGCAAGTCGTCGAAAAATACCTGGCGGGTGGCTGAAATCATCGTCAAGGAGCTCGAGAAGGTGCCCGACAAGGAGGACAAGGACAAAGAAAAAGACGGCGCAAAACGGGGTACAAAGACCACCAAGAAGCGCGGGTCGAAGAGCAAGACCAAACGGGGCAAGAAAGCCGCCGAGACCCAGCGCAGCGAGGATGACGAAGGCGACGCCGAATAATCGTCGCGGAGGAATAATCGCCGCGCATTCATGGCCGACAAAAAACCGCCGCTGCCGGGCTGTAATGCCCGGACATACTCCTGTTCGCGGACGCATCTGCGGGGCATCCGCGGGGGGTCGGGATCGCTTCTCGCGCCCCGGGGGGGACGATTTGCCAGCTGAGGCATCGAGCTGTCCAGCCGTCCGGTGTACGATTGTTCCCCACGAGGAGAAAATCGATGCGTCTGGGTCTTTTGTACGGCTACTCCGGTGCCAAAATCTCTATCGATATGGAGCTCATCCGCGAGGCCGAGCGGCTGGGTTACGACTCGGTGTGGACGGCTGAAGCATGGGGCTCGGACGCAGTGGCGCCGCTGTGCTGGATGGGTGCGCAGACCGAGACGATCAAGCTCGGCACCGCGATCATGCAGCTGCCCGGCCGCTCTCCGGCCAACACTGCCATGACTGCCATGACCATCGATCAGCTGTCGGGTGGGCGTTTCTTGCTCGGACTGGGTACATCCGGGCCCCAGGTGGTGGAGGGCTGGCATGGCCAGCCGTGGCACAAGCCGCTGGCATGGATGCGCGAGTACATCACCATTGTAAAAAAAATCCTGGCCCGCGCAGAGCCGCTCAGGTTCGACGGCGAGCGATATCAGATCCCCTATCGTGGCGCCGACTCCGCCGGGCTGGGCAAGCCGCTCAAGAGTATCCTGCACAGCCGCGCCGACATTCCCATCTATACCGGCTCCCTGGCCCCCAAGGGGCTGGCTCTGTGCGGGGAGCTTTGCGATGGCGTGCTGCTCACCTGTATGAACCCCGAGCGACCCGAGGCGATCGTGCAACATCTCGAGACCGGCTTGGCCAGAGCTGGAGGTGGCAAGAGTCTGACCGACTTCGATATTGCCGTGAATGTAGCGGTTCGTCCCGGCGACGATCTGGACGCATGCCGGCTACCGCTCAAGGCCCACCTGGCTCTGTACATGGGCGGCATGGGCGCACAGCAAAAAAACTTCCACAACGAGTACATTGGCCGCCTGGGTTTCGAGGCAGCCGCCGCCGAGGTTCAAGATCTATACCTGGCTGGCAAAAAGAAAGCTGCAATCGCGGCTGTACCCGATGAGCTGGTAGACACGTTGTACCTGTGCGGACCCAGGGAGCGAATTCGCGATCGTTTGCAGGTGTGGACAGAGTCGCCAGTCACTACAATGCTGGTCGGCTCGGACAATATTGAAGCCATTCGTATGATTGCGGAGCTGGTTCTATGACGCAAATCGCCCTGATCGGAGGAACTGGAAAAGAAGGCCGCGGCTTGGCCTTGCGCTGGGCGCGGGCCGGACACGACGTGGCTGTGGGCTCGCGCGATGCAAAGCGCGGCGAAGCCTGTGCAGCCGAACTGTCCGAGCGCTCTGGCAAACCCATCGTCGGCGGCGGCAACGAGCAGGTCTTGCGCAGCGCCGAGATAGCCATTCTGTCTGTGCCCTACAATGCGCATCAAGCGACGTTGACGGGTTTGCGGCACGCCCTGGCCGGCACGATCCTCATCGATATCACCGTGCCATTGGCACCGCCCAGGGTGCGCCAGGTGCATTTGCCCGCCGGCCAGGCAGCCGCTCTGGAAGCCCGGCAGATCCTCGGCGACGACGTGCGTCTGGCCGCTGCGCTGCACCATGTCAGCTCGGTCCATCTGGCCGATGTGGATCACCCCATCGACTGCGATGTGCTGGTTTGCGCCGACGATGACGACACTCGTGCCTCGTCCATGGCCCTGATCAGCGATCTCGGTGTGCGCGCTATCGACGCCGGACCTCTGCGCAATGCCATTGCACTCGAGTCGCTCACCCCCGTGCTGCTCTACCTCAATCGCCGCTACAAAAGCTCTGGTTGCGGAATTCATATCACTGGAATTCGCGCGGGCAATGTCACATAACGCAATCGTCAGACCAGGCAAATCGGTACCGGCTATTCGCTCCGGTTCACGTGACCGGTGCCTGTGACATGGAGTAGGGCCTGTGACAGGGAGTATGGAATATCAGACACTTGAGAGCGAGCTCGGGAATCGCTCCAGGTAGATCGAACCATTGCGGAGTGGCCCGCTGTGGTCGACTCGGTGCTCGTGCTAGACAACGGGCAAAAGAGAGGTCGACTCGGCATGCGGTTCGAGAATAATTCGCGCTCATGACTGTTACGTGTGCCGAGCGAGTCCAGATCACGGCGCTGGATGGTTTGCCCCTGGTGAATCCGGGCGATGATCTTGCGGCGCTCCTGGCCGCAGAGCTCAAACGCAGCGAGATCGCGTTGCAGGATGGTGACGTTCTGGTTGTGACATCGAAAATCGTATCCCGGGCCGAGGCGCGATTTACCGATCTGGCCACTGTCGAAGTATCGTCGCGGGCTCGCGAGCTGGCTGCCCGGGTGGACAAGGATGCGCGATTGGTCGAGCTCATTCTGCGCGAGAGCAGCGCGATATCGCGGGCTGCTCCGGGCGTACTGGTGGTCCGCCACCGCCTCGGCTTTGTTTCGGCGAATGCCGGTATCGATTCCAGCAATGCCCAGCCGCCGGATGCAAAAGCCGGCAGCGGGCCGTGGGTATTGCTCGTTCCGCGCGATCCCGACCGCGCGGCCGAGTCCATTCGCGCCGCCCTTCACGCTGTCCGGGGCGCCGCCATCGGGGTCGTGATCTCCGATTCGCTGGGCCGCCCGTTTCGCCTCGGTTCGGTCGGTGTGGCTCTCGGTGTGGCCGGGATCCCGGCTCTTTGCGATGTGCGCGGACAGCCCGATCTGTTTGGCCGGCCGCTCGAGTACACGCAGACTGCACTGGCCGACCAGATCGCGGCAGTTGCCGACCTGGTCGCCGGACAGGGCAATGAAGGGCGAGCTGTGGTTCATCTGCGCGGTCTTTCTTTCGAGCCCGGCGCGTATTCGGCACGCGACCTTTTGCGTCCGCCAGACCAGGATCTCTACACATGAGCGACGTTGTTGCGCCAGACAAAGGGCGACACGGACGGGGTGACAAGGGCGTTGCAAATCGCATTGTCGTCCTGTCCGGGGGCGTTGGAGGTGCCCGCCTGGTCGACGGCCTGGCCGCGATTCTGCCCGACTGGGCCTTGACTGCCATTATCAACACCGGTGACGACTTCATTCACTGGGGGCTCACCATCTGTCCCGATCTCGACACGGTGATGTACACCCTGGCCGGGTTGGCCGATCCCGATCGAGGGTGGGGGCTTCGTGGCGAGACTTTTCGCGCCCTCGCTATGATGCAGCGCTACCGCGGACCGAGCTGGTTCGGGCTCGGCGATGGCGATCTCGCCACCCATCTCGTCCGCAGCCAAGCGCTGGCCCGCGGCGAGTCGCTATCTGACATCACTGCCCGCCTGTGCCGCGACCTCGGCGTACAGCAGCGCATTCTGCCCATGGCCGACCAGCCGCACCCCACCGCTGTCGACACCGCCCAGCGAGGAACCCTGCTATTTCAAGAATGGTTCGTACGCGAGCGATGCCGACCGGTCTTGCGCGGCATTCATCTCGGCGGCACGAGCGAGCCGGCTCCGGGTGTGCTGCCAGCGATCGACGAGGCCCGCTTCGTGATCGTGGCACCGTCGAATCCGTATGTTTCGATCGACCCGATCATGTCACTCGATGGAGTGCGCGATGCTGTGGCCGCCAAAAAGGTCGTGGCGGTGAGTCCCATTGTGGCTGGCAAGGCGGTCAAGGGCCCTCTGGCCGACATGATCCGCCAGATCGGCGGCCAGGAGCCAAGCGCCGGTGCCATTGCCGGACACTATGGTGCTTTGCTCGATGGCATCGTGGTAGAGCGAGGTGATGAGGGTATAATCCCCGGCCTGCCCACCCTTGCCACCGACACCATCATGAAGAACCGAGAGGATCGCATGGGCCTGGCCGGCCGGGTTCTCGCCTTCGGTGAGTCGCTGCTGTGAACACCTGGGCGGTTGTTCCTGTGAAATCGTTTGCCCGCGCAAAAACCAGGCTGGGCAACCTGTCGCCCGCCGAGCGGGTCGAGCTGGCCGAGTCGTTTTTCGACCATGTGGTGAGTCTGCTCGGTCAGTCGCGAGAGCTCGGCGGAATCCTGGTTGCGACCAACGGTGACGATGTGGCTGCCCTGGCCAGTCATCGCAACTGCTCGGTTCTGCGCGACACGGTTGGCAGGCCCGAGCCAGGCCTGAGCGGCGTGGTCGACGCTGCCCTGACCCATCTGGCCACAGCTGGCGCTGGCGCGGCTGTGGTGCTCATGGCCGATCTGCCGACCCTGGCCGGTGACGATATCGACCGGCTGATCACTGCCATGCGCCAATACGACGTGGTCCTGGCACCGGACCGGCACGAACGGGGCACCAATGCGCTGGGCCTCGATCTGCCGAGCCGTATGCCCACGTGCTTTGGCCGAGAGGATAGCTTTTCGTGCCACCTCGGGCGCTCCTGGCAGCACCAGCTGCGCGTCTGGGTCGAGCGCAGCCCCGGGCTCGCATTCGATGTCGATGTGCCGGCCGATTATCGCGAGCTGTTCCCACGCCACAAGAGTTCCTCTTGAGTGGTCAGAGTGCGTGAATCCACTGCCGAGACCGAGACCCGGTGCTGCTCCGGGGCAGACGCAGTGCCTCAAATGGGGTCTCTTGGCTCCAGTCAGAGCACAATGTTTGCTCCAGGAGGCAAATGACAATGTGTCCAGGGGCAGACGCAGTGCCTCAAATGGGGTCTCTTGGCTCCAGTCAGGGCAGGATTTTTGCTTCGGGAGCCGGGGGGGGGAGGTGCCCGGCAAACCAGCCGAGCCCCGGGTGGTCGACAAGGCTTGCTGCCCGGGCAGAATGAGTGCTCGCGGAGCCGGGGGGACAAGTGCCGCGCAACCGAGCTGAGCCTCTGGTGGCAAGCAATCTCTCCTGCCAGGGCAGGATCTGTGCTCGCGAAACCGAGATGTCGACGCACCCTGGGCAAACATCGAGCTCACGTGAGGTCGACTGCCTTCACCTCGAGGCTCGGCCGGTGCTCGCCGCGCCCGGGTGAGCGTGGGTCCGGGGCTCGGCCGGTTCTCGCCGCGCCCGGTGAGCGTGGGTCCGGGGCTCGGCCGGTTCTTGCCGCGCCCGGGTGAGCGTGGGTCCGGGACTCGGCCGGTTCTCGCCGCGCCCGGTTCAGGATTCTGGTTGCGCGGCTTGCGCGGCCGCGGTTCGGAGCAGCTTGGTGAGACGCGAGGCCATGAGGACCGGGTTGTCCACCGGGCTGCCCTCGGCCAGAAGGGCCTGCTCGTAGAGCACCTCGACCCATTCTTTGAGATCGCTCGACTCGCTGTCGCGGCTGTGCAACTGGCGCAGATCGCCGATCAGCGGATGCTTTGCATTCACTTCGAGGATGCGCTTGGTGGCCGGCATATCGGCGTTCTGAGCCCGAAGCATGCGTTCGATATGAGGCTGCATTCCGCCCTCGGGAATGACCAGGCACACCGGCGAGTCGGTCAGGCGCTCGGATACACGCACCTTATCGACCTTTTCTTGCAGCGCCGAGCGCATGAAAAGCAGCAGCGGATCGAGTTCGGCGTGGCCCGAGGAGTCGTTTTCTTTATCGCCCTCGGCTTTATCAGAGCTCTTGTTCCCGGCCTTGTCATCGTCATCGCCGCTCAGCCCGAGGTCGGCGGTCATAGCAGATACCAGCTTTTTATCCTTGTACTCACCCAGTCCGGCAACTGCCCACTGGTCGATCGGATCGGTCATGAACAGGACTTCGTAGCCCTTGTTCTTGATGGCCTCGATATGCGGGCTGGCCTCGACCACGTCCCGCGACGTGCCGATCGCATAATAAATGGCTGGCTGCTCTTCGGGCATTCGCTCGATATAATCGGCGAGCGAGACCAGACCGGACTCCACCGAGCTGCTGAAGCGGACCAGGCCGGCCAGACGGTCCTTGTATTCGGGATCGTAGTGCAAACCTTCTTTGAGTACAGCGCCGAAATTCTGCCACAGACTGGCATAGGACTCGGAGTCGTCCTTGGCCAGATTGTCGAGCATATCCAGGCTGTGTTTGACCACCTGCTTGCGGATGGTCCTGACCACATGGGAGTCCTGCAAGATCTCGCGCGACACGTTGAGCGGCAGGTCATCCGAGTCGATCACACCGCGGACAAAGCGCAGCCAGCGCGGCAGCAGTTCTTCGCAGTCGTCCATGATGAACACCCGCTTGACGTGCAGCCGAACGCCGTGTTTGGCGTCCATCGAGAACAGGCCAAACGGAGGCCGCTTGGGCACGAAGAGAAGGCCGGTAAAGAGCATTGCGCCCTCGATGTGAAAGTGCTTGCGGCAAAGCGGACCCTCCCAGTCGTGGGTGAGATGCTTGTAGAACTCCTCGTACTGCTCGTCGGTGATCTCCTTGGCCGGCCGCTGCCACAGAGCGCGAGCCTGGTTGATGACCTCGAATTCCTCGCGCGCCTCGGCCCCCTCACCCTTCTTGACCTTGAGCTCAATGGGATGGCCAATGTAGTCCGAGTAACGACGGACCAGCTCGCGGATGCGCCACTCGCCCGTCAACTCCTTGTTTTCGTCCTCGAGGTGGAGGATGACCGTGGTGCCGCGTCCGGCACGCTCGGCCGGGCCTACGGTGAAGGTGGACTTGGCGTCTGATTGCCAGCGATGCGCGCGATCAGAGTCGGCGCTGCGACTTATCACTTCGACCCGATCGGCGACCAGATACGCGCTGTAAAAACCGACGCCAAACTGGCCGATCAGGTCGACGTCACTCTGCTCTTTCTGCGCCTTCAGCTGGGCCAGAAACTCCTTGGAACCCGAATGGGCCACCGTGCCCAAATTTTTGACCAACTCCTCGGCAGCCATGCCGATGCCGTTGTCCTCGATGGTGATCGTTCCAGCCGTCTCGTCGGGAATGATGCGGATACGCAGTTCTTCGCTCTTGTCCGCATCGGGCCGGGTCACCATGGCAAAGCGCTGCTTGTCGAGCGCATCGGATGCGTTCGACAGGAGCTCGCGCAGAAAGATCTCCTTGTTGCTGTACAGGGAGTTGATGACAAGGCCGAGTACCTCGTTCACGTCGGCCGCAAAACTGTGTTCTCGATTCTCGGTGAATTCAGCGGTTTCCGTGCTCATCAGCCGGCATGGTAGATATCCATTTACGACTGTCAAGGGGCACGACAAGACCAGCGCGGCCGCCGATCCAATCACCCGGTGAAGATTTCCTCGAAGAAACTCTTCATGGCTATCCACGACCGCTGATCAGCAGCGCGGTTGTACACCGTGCCAAACCCGGGATCATCGGCCTCGGGATTGGTGAACGCATGAACAGTACCGCCATAGGCATGGATCTGCCAATCGGCACCGGCCTTGGTCATCTCGTTGGCAAATGCAAGCATTGCCTCGGGTTTGGCCATGGGGTCGTCAAAGCCGTGCAGGACGAGTACCTTGGTCCGGACGGTGGGTGTGTCCTGATCTGGCAGATCTGGCGCCCCGAGCAGTCCGTGAAAACTGACCACGCCACTGATGTCCGCGCCGCTGCGTGCCAGATCGAGAACGCACATGCCGCCAAAGCAAAACCCGATGGCTCCTATGCGATTGGAATCGACCAGCGCGTGTCCCTTGGCCGCTTTGAGTGCGGCCAGCATGCGCCGGCGAAGGAGCATGCGGTCGTCGACGAACGGCTGCATCAACTTGGAATTCTCTTCCACACTTTGACCGGTCACCCCCTTGCCGTACATGTCCAGGGCAAATCCAACAAAACCGAGTTCAGCCAGCTTCTCGGCCGTGTTGCGCTCGAAATCGGTCTGTCCGGCCCAGGCGTGCGAGACTAGGACAAGGGGGCGCTTGTCGGCCCCGGCCGGGTCGTAGACCAGGTGCCCTTCGAGTTCGACGCCTCCTTCGGTATACGAAATCTTTTCTGTCTTCATCGCTCTCTCCTCGACGAGGTTTGCAATCGCAGCAAGTGCGGGCGACCGGCCGCAAGGGAGCGGCAGACAGCCCCGTGGCGCGGGTTATACACGGAACCGGCTGGTTTGCCCACAGGGACCGGTACGCCAGTGTGGCCACGGCGATCGCCGGTGTCGGGATGGGAAATCCGGGTTACAGTCGGTCTGGACTGCAATGTGGACGCAACCAAACCAGGCCGTGCCCTGGGCGATTTCGCCCGATGTCGAAGAGGCGCTGTGGGCCGCCGCCTCTCGTCACGTTCCGGCCGCGGCGCTGCGTCGGGGTGTGCTCACCGCCGCCATCTCGACCCGCTCGCGGCTGTATACCAGCGAGCGGGTCCACATGTTCGACCCGGTGGCCGAATCGGAAAAAGGCGCGGATCTGGCAGCTCGGGCGCTGTTTTACGCTGTGGCTGATGCGGCCAAAGTGATGATTCCCCTGGCCGAGCTGGACCGGCAAGAGTTATTGCCGCGCCAGGGCGAGCTGTCTGTGCTCGATGTGGGCTGCGGTACCGGCGCCATGACGCTGGGTACACTCGATTATCTGCATCGCCAGGGGGCACTGCGGCCCGGCCACGGCGAGCGCAGAATCTCCATTCGCGCAGTGGATCGCGACGCTCGGTCGCTTTCGCTCATGGCCGACGCTGTCAATGCATTGGCCGAGCAGTGGTCCATGACCGTCGCGATCGATGTCGTGTGCCAGAACGCGACCGCCGGTGCAAGCGGTCGGATGGCGCTATCTCGGCCTGCCGATCTGGTCCTGATCGGTTCTCTTATCAACGAGTTACCAGAAGGCGACCGCGCCGAGTTGGCGCGTTTGGCGCTCGCTGCGGCCGGGTCTTCGGGGTCGGTGATCATGGTCGAGCCCGCGCTGCGCACAACGTCCCGTCAACTGCACCAGCTCCGCGACTGGATTCTCGAAACCGGCGCAGCGCGCGTGTTTGCTCCTTGCGTGCGGACAGCCCGGCCGTGTCCGGCTCTGGCCGACGATCGCGACTGGTGCCACGAAGATCGTCCCACAGACCTGCCGCGGCGGGCCAAAGAGCTCAGTGCAGCCACAGGTCTGCGCAGCCACGGGCTCAAGTTCGCCTATCTCGTGTTGCGCAGTTCTGCGTCGGAGCAGAGCCAGATCGACGCTGCGCTGGCCAGGGCCGCCGGACACACGCCGGTCTTGCCAGGCCGAGCGGCGGTGCTGCGCGTGGTTTCACAGGTACGCAAATCCAAGGGAAAGAGCGAATGCTTTCTCTGCGGCGAGGCCGGACGGGTCAATGTGCGTCTGCTGAAACGGCATCGCACCTCGGCCAACCGGGCAGTCGAACGCCTGAGTCGGGGCGATCTGGTCGTCGCCCCCGCCGACATCGCTGCAGGCGGCGATGTCCGCCCGGCTGACCCCATCACCCGGGTGCGTCTCGACCCGCGCGACCACAGCCTATGAGCCCGCGGGGATCGCCTCGGCTATGGTGGTCGCTGTCGCAGCGCAGGCGATCCAGCCGTCGAGCACCTCGATGTCAGTACACATCTCGATGCGTTGCCGCGTGACTGCATCGATCTCGAGACCACGCGCGCAAAGCAGAGTGAACAGAGCGCTGCGCCGCCCGTCGATGTTGCCACCGCGTTCGCCATGCTGCTCGCTATCGCGCTGGATCTGCTCCAGGCTGTCATGGCCGAGGCGCTGCAGCAGATTGCGCAGCGCTGCTCGGTTGGACTCGCCGGGGTCGACCAGGGCGCGTACCGGCACGGGATTGTGCAGGATGCCCGGCGCTTCCAGGCTCTCATCTGCACCGACAACCCGCATGGGAATACCGGCCTCGTGAACTTCCACACGAAGCTCGCCGCTGAGTCGCACGACCCAGATCATGCGTGTACCTATCTCCAGAAGCTCGCTGATCTTGTCCTGTAGCGAGTCTTCGTCCTGCCCGGTGTCGGCGTACTCCACGGCGAGCGGGGGCGCCTTGTCCATCCAGCCCGGCTTTCGCTCCACACCACCCACGACAATGTCGGGTGCGCGCAGATTCTTGCCGTCGTTCCACGCCACTCCGGCATCGATCCCCGCGTTGTCGTGCACAGCCGGATCTGTGGCCAGTACCTTGGCACCCTCGATGTGGGCGCTGGCATGACGCCGACCCGCTGTCATGCAGCGGATCAGATGGCCATTGGAAAGCTCGATAGGATCGCCATCATGAACCTGATCGGCCCGCAGGGGCCCCGGCTGCCCGGTCGACGACCGGGCAGACTCTCTCGACGCGGACGGCGCTTTTGCCACCTGGTCAGTATACGAGATCCAGGTCGCCTCTCTCGATAAACTCATAGGGGCACGTTAGCACGACCTGCCCCCGAAAGGCAGCCTACCTTCCAGGGATAGATCGAGCATTTGCCTATTGCCAGGCAGGGAGGTGAATCAGTCCTTGGTCCGACTCGATTTGACCCGGCTTTTCTTTTTGGCTTTGCTACCGCTCGCCGCCTGCGCAGCCTCATTGCCTTTTTTGGCTCGATCGCCGGTCTGCTTGTCGCCTGCCTCGGCCTCTTTGCCGGGTTCGCCATCGCCCGACTGGCCATTTGCGGACTCACTATCGCGCGCTCCGCCGGCGTCACTGGCGGCAGCTATATCGGTTTTTTGGCCGTCGATCGCGCCCTCTTTGCGCTCTTTCTTGGCCTTTTTGTCGCTGTCTTTTTTGCCGCCGACGTTTTTGTCGCCGCCTCCCCTGTCGCCGTCCCCTTCACTGTGTGGGCTCACGGCGTCCATCGGATCGGTCGTGCGGGTAGCTGCTGCGCTCTTCTCCTTCGACTCGTCGTCGATGCGAATCTTGGCGTCCTTGCTGCGCGCCTTGCGCTTGCTCTTCTGGCTTCGCTTGCGCTTTTTGCGGCGGACTGCTTTCTTGCCCGTGCCATCGTCTTCGAGCCGCTCTACCGGAACCGTGTCATCGCGGTCGATCTCGTCCGGAATTCCCCCGGGGGACGGCAGCTTTTGGGTGATCTCGGCCGATAGCGGGGCGTCCAGGCCCGGCTCGCAGCTGACAATGTCGATGACAATGCCGGTGATATTGTCGTGACCGCCGCGCTCCTTAGCCATTGCGACAAGCTCGGCAAGTGCATCGACGGGGGAATTTTTGTTGAGTTGATCGGCGAGTTCCTGGTCGACCGGGAAGTAGTCGTGAAGTCCATCAGAACAGAGCAACAACTGATCGCCCTTGCGCAACTGCACATGCGCCATCTCGATACCGACTTCCTGCGCCACGCCAATGGCGTTGACCAGTATGGTCCTGAGCGGCGAGATCTGAGCCTCTTCCAGAGACAACTTGCCCTCAATGACCAGTACTTCGGCCACCGTATGATCAGTGGTGATCTGGTTGGCCTTGCCCTCGCGTATCAGATACGTGCGGCTGTCGCCGACATGGGCAACGAACGCCTCGTGACCGGCAACCAACACCACGTCGAGTGTGGTGCCCATCCCCTGCTTGTCGGTCTCGCGACTTCCGCGTTCATAGACCGACTGATGCGCGGTCCGGACCGCCTGTTCGAGCACTTTGACCAGAGCCTTGCGCTTGTCCTCGTCGGGCGTATCCGAAAATGCCGAAATCTCATCGCGGGCCCTCTCGAGCGCCTCGCGGACCTGGTCCACTGCCATCGCACTGGCCACCTCACCAGCTGCATGACCACCCATTCCATCTGCAACGATGAAGAAGCAGTGCTTGGGGTCAACATGAGCAGCGTCCTCGTTGCGATCTCGGACCACGCCGACGTCGGTTTGCATCGCCGCTCGCAGCTGAACTCTCGCTTCAAATTCGCTAGCCATCGCGGGCCGCCTCGCGGCGAAATTATGGGGCATTTTTTCCATGGAGACAGTTGCTTGTCCAGGTTATTACAGACAATTCATCCCCCCTCGAGACCCCGAGTCGCCGGCGTTACAGGCGGGGATAGAGTTGATTGTTGGCGAGTTCCAGTTTGCACGACGATATCCCGGGGCGGATTGCCAGCTCTGGCCAGAGCCGAGCCGGTAGCTTCGAGCCGTTGCACGGCGCATTCTACAGCTGCAACCTCGGCATCGACTGTCACAAAACGACGGCCCAGTCGCTGGGCAACCACGGCTGTCGTGGCCGAGCCGCAAAACCAGTCGGCGACCAGCGCGCCCTCGGCCGAAGCTCCTCTGAGAATGCGCTCGAGGAGCCGCTCGGGTTTCTGAGTCGGCCAGCCAGTCCGCTCGGTCTCGCTGCGGTTCAGGATTTCGATGTCGCTCCACCAATCCTCTGGTACCTTGCCAGCCGCGACCGGATAGCGGTAGACCTTGCCGGTTCTTCGATCGGTTTTTTCCTGGACCAGCTCGCCATCACCGGACCGAACCACGCGCATGTGCGAACCGGACCGGCGCGGAACCACGACTGAATTGGGAAAAAATGCATAGTCGCCAGTGCGCGCATACCACAGGATAGTATCGTGCTTGCGGCCGAACCGACGCCGGCTCTTGCCGCCGATCGAGTAGCACCAGATGATTTCGTTGATGAAACAGGTGCGCCCGAAGAGACGATCCAACTCGACTTTGACGTAATGCACTGACCGGTAGTCGAGGTGCACAAATAGAGAGCCGTGTCGCGCCAAAACGCGGCGGCATTCGCTCAAGCGCGGCCTCAACCACTCGACGTAGCCCTCGGGATCGTCGGGCACATCGCGAAAGCGCTGCATTGGCTGGCCACGGCGGCCCCGGCGAACTGTACCGGTCCCAAAAGGCGGATCGATGTAAATGAGATCGATCGCGGCATCTGGTGTTTCGGCCAGAATCACCGCATTGTCACCCAAAAACAGCTGGTCGGGTGCGTGCGGACCCGGACGGCCGAAGCGGATGCGACTGCGACTGCCCTGCATTCGAGTATGCACGTTAGCTCGCAATCGACGCCACTGCCACTTCTCTGCCCGATACAACCGCCAAGAATCGGACAAACATCAGCTCTCTGGACCGCCCGGCCACCCCACCGCAACCGCTCCGTATAAAATCCGCCGCGCATTTCGTCCAGCTGGTCGAGCAGTTGTGAGACCTGCCCGAACCGAGTGCAATCAACATGCAAAAATCCGTTCCATGTAGTATATCACAATGCAGACACGAGGGTTTTGTCCCTGGTATCCGGTCGCCGAGATCGAAGACCACGCGCCGGCGGCGCCGGGAGTTTTTCAGGTGCGACTCAAGTTCGGGCTGGTCGGCTACCCGCGCGGCAAGAGTGCCATGATCCACTACGGTTATGCCGATGACCTGCGGCAGGGAGCGGGGGCGTGGGCGGACTCACACGGCGCTCGAATCGAGTCCTGGCTGTGCCGTCACATCACCGGCCCGGCTCCGGACATGGCTGCCGAGTTCGACAACCTCATGATGCGCTTCGTCAGCCGCTTCGGCCAACCGCCGAGCCTGCCCGATGCACTGCTATCGAACGGGGCCACGCTGCCGCGGCCGAAGTAGTACGCTGTGCTCGCCTGGTATCTTTTTCAGAAGACTATCGTTTCAGTCGGCTGAAAAAGCTGTTTTTGCTGCTGCCGACCTGTTCGCCGGACTCCTCGGCCAGCTCGCGCAGAAGCTCGCGCTCGCGGCGGCTCAGCTTGGTCGGGATTTCGACCTTGAACCGGATCACATGATCGCCGCGACCTGACCGGCCGACCCGCGGGATGCCCTGACCGCGACGCACGATGATGGTATCCGGCTGGGTGCCCGGCTCGACGTCGATCATTGCCGTGCCCTGGCACTCATCGTCCAGAGTCGGGATTTCGACCTCGCCGCCGAGGGTAGCTCTGAGGTAGCTGATCGGCACGTCGGTGAGGACGTTTTCTTCCTCGCGCAGGAAACGCTCGTCGGGCTGCACGTGCAGCAATACGAATAGATGGCCTGGCGCGCCGCCGCCCGGCGGATGCTCGCCCTGGCCAGCCAGCCGCAATTGCTGGCCGTGATCGACACCAGGGGGGACTGACACGCTCAGCGTGGAGAACTTCTTGATAGATTTACGGCCGCGACACTTGTTGCAGAGCTCGTCGATGATCATGCCCTCGCCCCGGCAGTTGGGACACGTGGTCTGAATCATGAAGAAACCCTGCGAATGCATCACCTGTCCCCGGCCGCCACAAGCACTGCACGGCTTGGGTGACGTTCCCGGCTTTGCTCCGCTACCCGAACAGGTCGTGCAGGGCTCGTGCCGGGGGATCTCGATCTCCTGGGTTGTCCCCCACACCGCTTCGGCAAAGGTCAGTTCAACAGCGACGCGCACATCAGAACCACGCTGGCCACGACGTCGGCGCGAGCCTCCCATGAAGTCGCCAAAAATATCACTGAAGGCCGAGAAGATGTCATCGACCCCCATGCTCATGCCGCCGGGCTCGAAGGCATCGTGACCGTAGCGATCGTACCGAGCTCGCTTGTCCGGATCGGAAAGCACGGCGTAGGCGTTGGCGGCCTCTTTGAACTTTTCTTCCGCCTCGGGGTCGTTCGGATTCTGATCCGGGTGGTACTTCATGGCCAGGCGGTGGTACGCCTTTTTCATCTGGCTCTGCGAAGCGTCCCGAGAGACTCCCAAAACTTCATAAAAATCACGCATATAGAGCTTCGGGCGGAGATAATTAGCCACGCACTAGGTAAATCTGCATATCCACTCTGTCAAGGTATGGTCGCGTCATGATCCTCGATCTCACAATTGGGGCCCCGGATCCCCGGGAAGCACAGGGCCGCTTCGAACGTATTGCCGACGCCTGCGCTGATGCCGGGATCGACCTTGGTGCCATTCTGGGCCCCCGGGAAATCGACCCTGGCGGGACGGATTGGGCGGACTTCAACAAACCGGAAAAGCGCGCCGCCGGGCTGGCCAGGAACGTGCGCTCAGTCCTGGTTCTGGTCTGCCAGCGCGCTCCATACCTGGTCAATCTGATCACCCGTGACCCCGGCCGGATAACCAGAGTGGCCGGCGACTCGTATCTGCGCCGCGAGAAGCCGCGTGAGGTCATGGCTCAAGAGCTGTCCCGGCATTTGGCCAGCAGTGTGGGTACGAGTGGAGACGACGACGAGCTGGCCCGTGGCCTGCGCAACTATCGCGCCGATGAGATGGTGCGGCTGGGCGTACGCGAGCTCGCGCTGGGCAATCGGACCGAAGTCGGTCGTGAGCTGGCCCATCTGGCCGAAGTGTGTTTCGACGCGGCCATCGCCTTTCACGACCAGGTGTTGCGGGACCGCTACGGACCGCCGCGCTACACCGACGAGAGTGGGGGCGAGCACGACGCCGAGCTTGTCGTGATCGGCATGGGCAAACTGGGCGGCCTCGAGCTCAACTTCACGTCCGACGTCGACGTGATCTACATATACACGTCGGATGCGGGCAGTGCGGGCGACTTGTCGCTACACGAGTATTTCTCGAAGCTGTGCAAGCGGATCACTGCGGCCATTGGCGATTTCACCAGCGATGACGTGGTATTCCGGGTTGACCTCCGGCTTCGACCCGAGGGCTCGCAGGGCACGATCGCCAACTCGCTGCTTTCAGTCGAGCGCTATTACGAGACCTGGGGCAAACCGTGGGAGCGGCAGGCCTGGCTCAAAGCCCGACCGTGTGCTGGCAGCATAGCTCTGGGGACCGAAGTGCTGCGCACCCTGCGACCTTTTGTGTACCCGCATATCACCGCACCGACGATCATCGACGAGGTCAGCGATCTCAACCGGCGCATCAAGGCCGACCTCGACAAAGCTCGAGTAGACGCCGGCTATGACGTCAAAAACGGCGTGGGTGGCATCCGCGAGGTCGAATTCTTTACCCAGGCTCTGCAACTCATCCACAGCGGGCAGAACCCGTTCTTGCGCCCGCGTAATACCCTGGTTGCGCTCAGTCGGCTGTTCTTTGTCGGGCTGATCTCGGCCAGCGAGCACCGTGTACTCAGCGAAGCGTATCGCTATCTGCGCCGGGTCGAGCATTTGCTCCAGCTCGATAGCGGGCGGCAGACCCAGCGCCTGCCGACCCGGGCCGAGACGCTCGATCTATTTGCGCGTCGCCTCGGCCACGCCGACACAGACGACTTCCTGGCCACTCTCACCCGCCACACAAAGGAGGTGGCGCATCTATTTGCGACGCTGGGCGAGCCCGAAAGCGAACCCCCGGACGAGATCATAGCCCTGGTTGCCGGTACCCAGGACAAGGAACGCGAAATGGCCATCCTGGGCGGTCTCGGCTTCGCCGATCCCGCCCAGGCCCATCACGTGCTGACCGTGACCCGCCGCAGTGTGCTGTCTCCGCTCGGTCCACACGCCACTGGTGCGGCCGCCCGTGTCGCCCCTGGGCTCATGGCCGAGATCGCTCGCTCACCCGATCCGGACCAGGCGTTGTGCTACACCAGCGATCTGATCAGCCGGCGCGGCATCTGGTCGTCGATGTGGCCGCTGTTTGACGACAATCCGGCCATCATGCGCCGTCTCGTGTTGCTATTCGGCACCTCCAGTTTTCTCGCCAAGAGGTTCGTAACTCACCCCGAGCTGGTCGATGTTCTGGTCGACCTCGGGCGCGTTCAGCCGACCCGGACGATCGACGAGCTCCGTGCCGAGCTGGACACCGCAATGGGCAACGTCGAGCCGGCAGATCAGGAAGAAACGTGGAAGCGCCTGGCCGAATTCAAGAATACCCAGATACTGCGCATAGGGCTGGCCGACATTGGCGGCGAGCTGCAACCCGACGAGGTTTCCGCCGAACTGACCCGGTTGGCCGACCTCTGCCTCGACTACGCGTACCATCTGGTCAAGCGAGCGATGATCGCTCGCCACGGAACGCCCCGCGAGGCCGGGAGCGGCGCCCCCGCGGCCATGGCTATCATGGCCCTGGGCAAGCTCGGTTCGGGGGAGCTCGGCTATGCCTCGGATCTCGATCTGATCTTCGTGTACTCGACTGACGGCGAGTCGGACGGCGAGCGACCGCTCGACAATCTCATCTACATGACTCGACTGGCCCAGCGGCTCATGAGCGGACTGCACGCCATGCACCCGAGCGGACGGCTCTACGAGGTCGATACCCGGCTGCGGCCGAGCGGGTCGAAAGGGCTGCTGGTATCGACCATGGCCGCTTGGAAGAGATATCACCGCACCGATGCAGGGCTGTGGGAGCGTCAAGCGCTGATCAAACTGCGTCCCGTCGCCGGCGATGTCGCTTTCGGGCAAGAGGTGGCCGCGGCCGCAGTCGAGTTCTTGTACGGCCGCGCTCGGGGGCAGGCCAACGGCGAGAGCGCTGCCGAAATCGCCGCGCGCATTACCGCCATGCGCGACCGGATCGAGCGCGAACTGGCCGGACAGCACAGCGCGATCGACCTCAAGGCCGGCCGCGGCGGCCTGATCGACGCCGAGTTTGCCAGCCAGTACGTGCAGCTGGTCTACGGCCATGACCACCCCGACCTGCGCAGCCGCTCGACGGTCGATTCGCTGGCCAAAGCTGCCCGGCTCGGCCTGATCGATGGCGACGATTCCGCCCTGTTGATCGACGGTTATCGCTTTCTTCAGCGGATCGAAAACCGCATGCGCATCGTGCACGATCGCTCGGTCCACATGTTGCCGCAGGACCACCGCGAGCTCGACAAGCTGGCCCGGCGCGCCGGGTATCCCGACGGCGCATCGCTCACCGCCGATTACGAGCACTGGACTGGCGAAGTTCGCGCCGCGTATACCCGCATTCTGAGCACCAGTGCGGGGCTGGACAGCTGAAGACCGACCGAGTTCGCCGCGCTGGCGACCGCAACACCTGCGGCGGTCCCCTCTGCCGGGCTGGCCGTGGCCCGCGGGCACGTGATAAACCCCCCGGCCATGCCCAACAAAGTCCTGGTCACCGCGGCTCTGCCCTATGCCAACGGCTCCATCCATCTCGGTCACATGCTCGAGGCCATCCAGACCGACATCTATGTGCGCGCCCGCAAACTGACCGGCGACGACGTCATCTTCATGTGGGCTGACGATACCCACGGCACCCCGATCCAGCTGCGTGCACGCGAAGAGGGCATCACGCCCGAGCAGCTGGTGGCGCGCGCCCACGCCGAGCACATGGCTGATTACCGCGATTTCGGCATCGGATTCGACATTTTCTACACCACTCACTCGGCCGAGACCGAGCATCACGCCGGCGCCATCTACCGGACCATGGAAGCCCGTGGCGACATTGTGGTCCGCGACATCGAAAACCTCTTCTGCCCCCAGGATCAGATGTTTTTGCCCGACCGCTTCGTACGGGGGCAGTGCCCGCGCTGCAAATCCGAGGATCAATACGGCGACAGCTGCGAGGTCTGTGGCAGCACCTATGACCCCACCGAGCTCGAATCGCCAAAATGCTCGATTTGTGGTGCAACGCCGGTCATGGAGTCGTCCGAACATCTGTTCGTGCCGCTGTCCCGTCACGAGTCTTTCCTGCGCGAATGGCTCAGCTCGGAGCGCAATCGCCTCGAGCCCGCAGTGCGCAATTACGTCATGTCGTGGGTCGAACAAGGTCTGCGCGACTGGGATATCTCCCGCGACGGGCCGTACTTCGGCTTCAACATCCCAGGACATCCAGGCAAGTATTTCTACGTCTGGTTCGACGCACCGATCGGGTACATTGCCGCGACCCAAAAATGGTGCGATGACAACGACGTCGACTTCGACCAGTACTGGAAGAATCCACGCGGCAATACCGAGATCGTTCACGTCATCGGCAAGGACATCGTCTACTTTCACTGCCTGTTCTGGCCGGCCATGCTCCACGCCGCCGGATACACCACACCATCGCGGGTCAATGTGCACGGCTGGGTCACGGTCAACGGCGAAAAGATGTCCAAGTCGCGCGGTACCTACATCCTGGCCCGGACCTATCTCGACCACGTGGCGCCCGATTATCTGCGTTACTACTTTGCCGCCAAGCTCGACGCCAGCCAGAACGATATCGATCTGGGCATGGAGGATTTTGCCAACCGGGTCAACGCAGACCTGGTCAAAAAGGCCGCCAACCTGGCCAGCCGATGCGCCAAGTTCGTGAGTAGCCGGCTCGACGGCCGCCTGGGCCCGCTCCCCCCGGACGCCGATCGCCTGATCGAACGGGCCGAGGACCGACTTGCCGAGGCGGCCAAACTGTACCAGCGCTTCGAATTCAGCCGCGCCACCCGTCTGGCCATGGAGATCGCCGAGGACTTCAACCAGTATCTGACTGAGGCAGCGCCGTGGAAGGCGATCAAAAAGGACCCGGAGCACGCCCGCGCGGTCTGCTCGGCCTGCCTGCACGCGAGCAAGATCGTGGCCGCCATCCTCAAGCCCGTGCTGCCCGAGTGGGCGCAAAAGACCGAGCGTTTTCTCGACCTGCCAGCACCGCTCGATTTTGCCAATGGCGGCGACCGACTGCCCGAAGGACATGTTATCGGTGCCTACGAGATGCTCGCCCAGCCGCTCGAGGGCCAATTACTCGACCGGATTATCGAGGCCAGCAAACAAGGCCTCGAGACCAAAGAACCGACAAAACCGCCCTACGAGGTGCCCGAGCTGGCTGCCGAGACTCGGATCGAAGACTTCGCCAAGATCGATCTGCGGGTCGGCAAAGTGATCGAATGCAAACCGGTCGACGGCGCCGACAAACTGCTCAGCCTCCGCATCGATCTCGGTCCGCTCGGCCAGCGCCATATTCTGAGCGGCATTGCCAGGAGTTACGCCCCCGATAAGCTCGTCGGCAAACACGTCGCGGTCTACGCCAATCTGAAGCCGCGCAAGATGCGCTTCGGCGTCTCGGAAGGCATGATCCTGGCCGCTGGCGAAAAAAATGATGCGATCACAGTTGTCGAACTCTCACCCGATAGCCAACCCGGCGATCGCATCAGCTAATTCAACCTCATTCCATCACCGTCGCGGGCCGGCATCACTACTCAAAACGACGTCACTCGATACCCCACTGTGGCAGCGAATACTACACCGTCACCCACATCGCCGAGCGATGGAACCAACAAGCTGCCGCGCACAGTGAGGGCGCCCATCGCATACCCAGCACCGACGTTGACTCCGATCTCGTTTTCCGAATCGGTCGTCGAATCTCCCATGAGGTCCTGTGTCGTCCTGAGATTGTTCAAACCGGCCTCAGCAACGATAAACAGGCCACTGTCAAATTTGCTCAGGTAGTACTCGATCCCCGCAAACAGCGGAATCTGGCCGAGCGTGACGCTGTTTTTCTCGCCATGGCGGATATAGCCGACCCGACCGGTCACTGCGATGTTGCCGATGAAGCGATGCTGGTACCGCAGCAAACCGCCAATGGCCGTTCCCGCCGCGTCGGCAATATCGCCAACCGGCTGGCCGAGCATGACATCGATGCCGAGCCGATTGGGCGCGGGACCCTTGTCGTCATCAGCCCGAGCGGTCCGTACACTGCTCGCGCCCATGACCCCGATACACAGGACAACAACAAATCGATTCATTCTCTATATCTCCGCGTGACGACCGAACCACATTAATCCAGTAGTCTACGCCAACCCATCGCCCCGGTCTCGGTCTCGGCCGTCTCGCTGTACCTCTCCGGCTGCGCCCGACGGGTCAGTGCCTGTCCCGAACTTGGATGGCCATCAGCTCCCCCTGCCCGGTCCCACTCGGTGGTCATCAACGCCAACTCATTGAATGAATAATGAAATTCTTACGGGGTTAATTTTTTAAATAGTGCGCGGTTTGTGTAACATCCGATACTCAGTATTTTTTTGGCATCAACTATAGTACATTCACTTATACAATAAGTCACCGAGATTATTGGCAAACGCGCAACAACCCTGCGCCACGACAGGGAGCTAGACAGTGCACAGAATCTTGATCGCGCTGCGACGCACGGCCACTCGCCTGATCGAGCCCCATCCGACCATTACGGCCACGGACAGGCGTCGCCGTGCCCGGGTGTTGTCGGAGATCTTGCTCTTGATGTTACCGACAGTGGTCATTTCGCTGACCATTTCCGTCCCCACGTTGAACGAGGCTGAAAAATGGGCGCTACTGATATGTATCTCATGTAGCTACGGTCTCAGCCGGACCAGGCACTATTCCGCGGCGGCCTCGCTGACCGTCGTGATGCTGACGTTGCATCCGTTTCTCACCTTGCTCGACCCGGCCCGGGACATGAGCGTACCTCTCACGGCCATGGCATTGAGTGCGTGGTTGGCTGTTGGCATTGCGTCGAGCAGTATGTTCTTGTCGGTGCGGGGCACGCTAGTGCTCATTCTGTGTGATCTGATAGGGCTATTGGCGGTCACTTTTGTGCGGCCGGACATGACGTTGTACACCGTGACCGGACCGCTGATGTTTGTCTCGGTCATCGGTGTATTGACCACGGCTGCAGCTGCTCTGCGCGATCGCGATCGCGAGCATATCGAGGATCAGTCGCGCCAGTTACTCGAGAGCGAGGAGCGTTTTCGCAGCTTGTTTTCGGCCACCCTCGAGGGCATTGCGATCGAGAGCAACGACATCGTCATCGACGTCAATCCGGCGTTTGAGCGCCTATTTGGCCGTGGCCCGACTGACGCCATAGGAATGGCCACGAGTGATTTTGCATCGAGAGGAGCGGAGCCGGAGGCCAGGGAGGAGCGCGGTGATCAGCGTCGCTACTACGAGGCCGTGGGGCATAGAAAAGACGGCACGACGTTTCCGGTCGACGTTTTTGTCAAGACCGGGCACCCGTACCGTGGCGAGCAGGTCAATGTGATCACGTTTCGCGACGTGAGCGAGCGCAAGCAGGCCGAGGCGGCCCTGATCGCGGGCAAGGAGGCGGCAGAGGCAGCGACTCGGGCCAAGAGCCGGTTTGTCGCCAATGTGAGCCACGAAATCCGCACCCCGATGAACGCGGTCATCGGCATGACCGGCCTTTTGCTCGACTCGGATCTCACCCACCAGCAGCGGGATTTTGTCGAGACCATTCGCGACAGTGGCGATGCACTGTTGAACGTCATCAACGACATTCTCGATTTCTCAAAGATCGAGGCCGAGCAACTCGACCTGGTCGACCGGCCATTTGAGTTATTGCCGTGCGTCGAGTCGGCGCTCGATCTGCTCGCTGCAAAAGCAGCGGAAAAGGGGCTTGCTCTCGCCTACTGGGTCGCTCCGGGCACTCCGGGGGCGCTGGTCGGCGATCCCACCCGAGTGCGCCAGATTCTGGTCAACCTTTTGAGCAATGCGGTCAAATTCACCGCGCGGGGCGAAGTGATGCTGAGCGTGAGTGCCGAGCCGGTGAGCAGTCAAAACGCCGCGGACGAGGCGGCTGGATCGGCTGGTGGCGGCTCAGCGCGGGCCTACGAGGTTTGTTTCGCGGTCAGGGACACCGGTATCGGCATTTCGCCCGAGCACAGGGAGCAGCTTTTCCGATCGTTTGGTCAGGTGGACACCTCGCCCACGCGCAAATACGGCGGTACCGGGCTCGGACTGGCCATCTGCAGGGGGTTGGCCGAGTTGATGGGCGGCCGGGTTTGGCTGGACAGTGAAGAGGGCGAGGGGACGACGTTTTACCTGTCGCTCACGGCCTCGTCGGCGTCGTCCGACCTCCCGGTCTACCTATCCGGCGAGCAACCGCAATTGGCTGGAAAGAGCGTCCTCGTGATCGAGGACAACGCGACGCTACGAGGGCTTCTGAGCCGGCAGGTTCGAGCCTGGGGGATGCATGCCCGCGAAGCGGTATCATGCCGGGAAGGAATCGCTCTCGCCTCGGTCGGGCAGCCGCCCGACGTGGTCCTGGTCGATTTTAACACGGCGGGACCCTGTGTTGCGACGTCGACCGAGCTGGTCGGCGTGCTACCCGGGCAGGTACCGATCATCGCACTGACTACCCCGATCAGGGGAGGTCGCCGGCATCTCCCGACCGATGGATTGACTGCGACAATTGCCAAGCCAGTCAAGCTGTCGGCGTTATACCGTGCCCTCATCGAGGCTGTGGCGAGCGGCGAACCAGTTTCGGGGCTGGTCGAGCGGACCCGTCAGAAACCCGAATACGACGATTACAAGGCCAGCTTACCACCCTTGCGCATTTTGGTAGCAGAGGATAACCCGGTGAGCCAGAAGCTCATGAGACTGGTATTGAGTCGTTTGGGGTATCGGCCGGATGTGGTTGGCAACGGCCTGGAAGCGTTCCAGGCTGCGCGCCGGCAGCGGTACGACGTCATTCTCATGGATCTTCAGATGCCGGAAATGGATGGCATGGAGGCGACCCGCCAGCTTCGCGCCCAGCTCGCCGACCGGGACCAGCCGCGCATCATCGCGGTGACTGCCGATGCGTTGAAGGAACGCATCGACGACTGCTACCAGGCGGGTATGAACGATTATGTGAGCAAGCCGGTACAGGTCCAAATACTGGTCGAGGCGCTGCGCCGATGTCGCAAACGCAGGGAGACATCTATGGCGGTTCGCGGCCAGCTCGGCCAGTAACAGATCCCGACCCGGGTTGATTCGGCAAATCCCGCAAGTCCCGATCCGGGTTGATTCCGAATCAAATTACCACTGTCGACTGTGTACAGGTGGCTTCTGCGACGATCTACGGGCTGTCTTGACTTCGTTGCGCTCTCAGCCGACGTACTCTCGCTTCGATCGCTTGCTCTCGCGCCTCTTGAGCAGTCGAAACCGAAGTGCGCTGCTGCCAGTGGCGTAATTGCCAATCTGTCCCACCTGCCTCGGCGGACACCGAGTCGCGGGGGAAACTCGAGAAACTTCTGACCGCGACCTACCCCAGGTAGTCAGTAAAAAGTAAACTATTTTCAGACTCTGATCGTACGCCCGATGTCTACTGCCGTTCGCTATACTCCGACGTTCACGACCATCCAGGCGGAGACGCTGGCCGCCAACCACTTCGGCATCTCGGCCCGCGCCACGCTGCTGCCTGGGGATCGCGACCAGAATTTTCGGCTCGACATCGAAGGTCGGCCGGCTTTCGTGCTCAAAATTGCGAATCCCACCGAAGAACGAGTCACACTGGAAAGCCAGCATCGCATGATGCGGACACTGGCGGACCGAGCCCCGGACCTGAACGTACAGCGAGTGATTCCCGGCCTGGACGGCACCGACCTCGTCACGACCTTCGACGACGCCGGGGTTACACACCTGGTTCGGGTCGTGACGTTCGTCCCGGGAACCCCGCTCGCATCCGTCCGACCGCCGCGGTCCTCTGCCCTGCTCGAGAGCCTTGGCAAGAGCCTGGCGATCCTGAGCATGGGCCTGGATGGGTTCGACGATCCGGCGGCGCATCGACCGTTCGAGTGGGAGCTGTCGACCGGGGTCGAAACGATCTGCCAGTATCTCCCGTTGATCACAGAAAAGGCGCGACGCGACTTGCTCGTGGCCCTGAACAACCGCGTGAGCACCACGGTCGTTCCTCGTCTTGCGGAATGCCGCTGGAGCGTCGTGCACAATGACGCGAACGATCACAATCTCCTCGTGGCACCTGCCGGTCGGGTCACGGGCATCATCGACTTCGGCGACATGGTCTACAGTGTGACCGTGGCCGATTTGGCCATCGCCGTGGCTTATGCCATCCTTGGTGAAACGGCTCACATCTCTGTCACGAGTCAGGTCGTGCACGGATACCAGCGGCTCCAGCCGCTGCGCCCCGTGGAGCGGGAGGTGCTGTGGGATCTCGTGTTGCTGCGCCTGGGGATGAGCGTGTCCATCTGCGCCAACCAGAGAGCCCTGCAACCCGATAATCCGTACCTCACGGTATCGGAACGACCGGCCTGGGAAGCGCTGGAACGCCTGGTCCCGCGCGATCCCAGACAGATCACTGAAGACCTGTTTGCGCTGGGAGAACAACGTTGAGCGATGCCGGTCGATCTCCCGAGGACATCCTCGCCCTGCGGGCACAGCACCTCGGTCCTTCGCTTTCGGTCTCGTACCGTCGCCCGCTCAAGATGGTGCGGGGAGAAATGCAATTTCTCTTCGACCACACCGGGCAAGCCTATCTGGACTGCGTGAACAACGTGTGCCACGTCGGGCATTGTCACCCGAAAGTCGTGGAGGCCGGTCAGCGGCAGATGGCGAAGCTGAACACCAACACGCGGTACCTCCATGACAGCATCGTCGACTATGCAACGGAGTTGACGTCGAGGTTCCCCGACCCCCTGAACGTGTGTTACCTGGTGTGCTCGGGCAGTGAGGCCAACGAACTGGCACTGCGTCTGGCTCGAACTGCCAGCGGCGGACACGATCTGATCGTCGTGGACGGCGGATACCACGGCAACACCTCGGCCCTGGTCGATATCAGCCCGTACAAGCACGATGGTCCCGGCGGAAGGGGATCACCTGACTGGGTGCACACAGTGAGCATGCCGGACACCTATCGCGGGACGCACCGGGATCCGAGTTTGGCGGGACCGGCCTATGCGCGCGAGGTCAAAGACGCGGCGTCAATCGCAACGGCCGATAAACCGAATCTCGCCGGCTTCATTCACGAGTCAGTCCTGTCCTGCGGAGGTCAGATTCCCCTGCCCCCCGGCTACCTCGATGCAGCCTATAAGGCAACTCGTTCCGCGGGCGGAGTGTGCATCGCCGACGAAGTGCAGGTGGGTTTTGGACGGGTGGGCGAGTGGTTGTGGGGATTCGAACTGCAGAATGTGGTCCCCGATATCGTCACGCTCGGCAAGCCAATGGGAAACGGGCACCCCCTTGGTGCGGTGCTCACCACGCGGGACATCGCCCGAGCCTTCGACAACGGTATGGAGTACTTCAACACCTTTGGTGGAAACCCAGTGTCCTGCGCCATTGGACTAGCGGTGCTCGATGTGATCGAACAAGAGGGACTCCAGGAACACGCCCGGACCGTGGGCAACCATTTCATGCAGGGCCTGCGGGACCTGCAGATACGGCACCCGGGAATTGGCGACGTCCGGGGCCACGGGCTCTTTCTCGGCATCGAGTTCGTCAAAGACCCCGCGTCGCGCACCCCCGACGCAAAAACCGCCGGGGAGGTGGTGGAACAAATGCGGGACCGGCACATTCTCCTGAGCAGCGACGGTCCATATCACAATGTCATCAAGATCAAGCCTCCGATGCCGTTTTCGGTGAACGATGCAGATCGCGTGATAGCCGAGATGGACGACGTGTTGAAGAAAGGGACGGGCTCAACTCATGATTCCTGACAAGTGATTCCCTGCCCAACAGGGATCCCCATCATACCCGATCTATGAGACGGCTATTGCAACTCTCTATGAACCAGGGCGTTTTTGGTGGCGCGGGCGCGATGTCAATCGGAGCCCGGCAACAGACGCTCTGCATTGCGCAAGAGGACGTCGCGGGTAAATGGTTTCATCACGTACGCATCGGCGCCGATCCCGGTGTCCCTTTTAACCTCGTCCAGGCTGACGTATTTGGCCGTCATCATGAGCACCGGGATGTGCCTGGTCACCGGCTCGTCCCTCAGCCGCCAGCACAATTCACCGCCATCCATGTTGGGCAAGAGAAGGTCCAAAATGACCAGATCCGGTGGCTGGGCCCGAGCGCACTCGAGCGCCTCTTCTCCGTTGAGCGCAGTTTCTACCACGTGACCGCGTTCTTTCATGATCTGGACCACGACCCGCACGATGTCGGGTTCATCGTCTACAACGAGAATATGTGCCATGCTGGTGCCTCGGATTCATATCGCTCGACTGGTCGGTTTCACAGATTGTCGATGGCCACCGGCGGGATCGGCTCGGCCGTTGTGAAACCGAAAATTCGGCTGTAGAAATAGAGCTCGCCCTCGATCGAGCGCACGATATTTTCGGCTCGCCGAAAGCCGTGTTGTTCGCCCGCGAAGGGGACATAGGCCACCGGAATGCCCTTCTTGCGCAGTGCCTCGGCCAGCATTTCCGACTGATTGGGCGGCACGATCTTGTCTTCCAGGCCCTGAAAGAAGATGACTGGACACGATATCTCATCGGCGTGGTAGAGGGCTGAACGCTCTCGGTAGCGGTCTTTCATCTCGGGATAGGGGCCGATCAGGCGGTCGAGATAGCGCGACTCGAATTTGTGAGTCTCGGCGGCCAGGACTTCCAGAGCGCTGATGCCATAATGGCTGGCTCCGGCGTGGAAGAAATCGCGAAACGCCAGGGCACTCAGAGTGGTGTAGCCGCCCGCGCTGCCGCCGCGGATGGCCAGGCGATTGCCGTCCACATCGCCGCGGCCGACCAGGTAGCGCGCGGCGTTGACACAGTCGTCGACGTCGACGATGCCCCAGTTTTGTCGCAGGCGTTCTCGATACTCACGGCCGTAGCCGGTGCTGCCGCCGTAGTTGACGTCCACCACCGCAATGCCTCGGCTGGTCCAGTACTGGACGGTCATCCGCAATAGCGACGACGATGAGGCACTCGGCCCGCCGTGGCTGAATACCAGGAGCGGCGGCCGTTCGTCCGCGGGCGCGGCGTGGTCGGGATTGACCGGTCTGTAGTAGAAGGCATGCGCCGTCTTGCCGTTCTCGGTGGGAAACTCGATGGCCTCGGGCTCGGAGATGTAGCGCCTGTCGAGCGGTGCCTCGCTGGTCCAGCGCAAAACCTCGAACGCCCCGCTCTGGCCATCACCACTGGTCCGATGGCCAGCGATTCGATCGAGAGCAAGGACGGCTAGAAGCTGCAGCTGAGTCGGCGATCCGGCGAGCAAGAAAGCGCGTTGTCCGCTCACGTGAACCCTGCTGATCACCGTGTAGGGCAGCTCGATGGGTTCGAGTTTGCGGGTCGCCACCGACAGGCGGGCCAGGTGGTCGATGCCGTTTTGCGAATACACGCAAATGATATCCCCGCGCGAATCGAAGCCGTAGGTCTCCTGGCCAAACCCCCATTGCGGTCGGGCGAACTCGGCGTCGAGCTCGGTGAGCGGTGCGACCTTGCCGTCCTGCCAGCAGTACAGGTTCCACCAGCCGGTTTGGCGATCGGAAACGAAGTAAAGACTGCCGTCGGGCCCCCACATCGGCTGCACCACCGATTCGCCAGGGCCTCCAGCTACCCTTTTGGGCTCGCCGAGCGAAAGGTCATCGCCGATCGGGGCCACCCATAGCTCGGTGCTGTCCCACGGCATGTCGGGGTGATTCCACGATAACCACGCCAACCGGGCCCCGCTCGGGTCGATCCGCGGTGCGGCGAAAAAGTCGCTGCCCTGGACCAGAACGCGGTTTGCGCCGGTTTCGAGATCGACCGCGGCGATTGTGTTGACCGCCTCTTTGTCCGGATGCGAATGGTCCTCGCGGACGCAGATCAGACGTCCGCGCTGTGGGTCGACCACACTGTCGGCGTAGCGCCATTGCGCGTCCTGTGGCGTCAGCGCGCGGGGCTGTGCGCTCGGCTCGCGACAGTAGAGGCGTTGATCGGCAAAATCGACAAAATAGAGGGTGCCCTGATGTACTGTGAATGCACCGCCGCCGTACTCGTGTACCCGAGTGCGCACATTGAACGGAGCTGGCGTGACATCGTTCGTCTCGCCATTGGGGGTGCGTCGCATGATCGTGGTCCGGCCATTTTCTGCAGGGCGCAGTTCGGCCCAATATATGTCCGAACTGTCGGTGACGACCTGGCCCAGCCCGATGGTCTTGGCTGCGATCGCCTGCACAGTAATCGGTGACTTCCAGGACCCATAAGCCGCGATCTGGCGCTTTGACATGGCCACGAGACTACCCCGAATTCACTTCGTGCGACCAGCAGGCTCACTCCACAGCTGGGCCCGGGCAGTCGGCTATTCGATCAATCCGACCAGTGCACCGATGCGCAGACCCCTGTCATCGCCGACCCAATCGGGCTTGATAATGACCGACAATGCCCGATAATTCCCGGCTCAGGGCATGGATGCCCACTCTATTCTGCAAGCGATCATCATGAGCCAAACCCGTACCCCCCATGAAGACTCCGAGGTACTTGCCCGCTGGGGCACAGACAACCTCACTCGCGTGATTGCCATCGACTCTCAAAGCGACGAGAACAGCGAAACAATTCCGAGTTCTCGAGGCCAACGAGACCTTTCAGACCATCTGCGGGCCTTCTTCCATGCGCTCGGTTACGACGCCGAACAGGATGATAATGCCAATCTGATGGTCACCATTCCGGCCAATTTGCCCGCTGGCACCACGGCACCGGCAATCGCCATGATGGTGCACATGGATACGTCGGAGGGCACGCTGGCCGTGCCGTCTCTTCAGACCACCGCGGCCTGGGACGGCAGTCGCATTCGCTATCCCGACAACGACCGGCTGCAGATAAGCGCGAAGAACTACCCGCAAACTGCCTGCTTCGAGGGCGACGACCTGCTTCACGGCCCCGGCCGCTACCCGGTCGGGCTCGACGACAAACTCGGCATGGCCGAGCTCATGACCCTGGCCCAGGTGCTGCAGCAAAACCCCGACATCCCGCACGGCACATTGCTTCTGGTTTTCCGGCCCGACGAGGAAATTAGCCGCATGGAAGCGGTGGATAGTCTGGCCGACGAACTGGCCCGGCGGGGAATCCAGTACGGCTATACGATCGATGGCATCGAGCCTTTCGAGATCAATACCGAGAACTTCAACGCATCCCGGGGACGGGTGAGCTTTGCCCATACACCGCTCGCCATCGACCGCAATGGCGTCAGACGTCGGCTGCGCTTTCGCATCGGAGGCGTCAACACTCACGGTGCCACGGCCAAGGCCGAAGGCCACCGCAACGCGACAGTGATGTGGGCGCGAGCTCTCGACGGCCTCGGCGATCGGGACGACATCTGGCCGGTGGGGTTTGTCAGCGACCCGCGGCTCGAGTGCAACGCCGAGATCACCTTTCTCCTCTGTGGCGACTCGCCCGGCGCGCTGGACGCCGCCGAGCGCGATCTGGTTTCGGCACTCACCGCCGAGATCGAACCCCACAAATGGAAAGGAGCCTATCTCGAACCAGTTCGAGTAGGGTCCACAGAACTGGACGAACGCGGCAACGCCGAGGGCGCCGACAAGACCGATTCGCTCGATGGTATCGACCACAGCGATGCCGTGCTAAAGCTCGGCCGGCATCTCCGGCGCTTCCTGTCCTCGCCGGGAGTCGAGCCTCTGCTCGCCGAGGATAGCGAGGGATTCCAGGGGTACAGCAATCCCTACGCCGTGGTTGCCGATGATCGGGCTGCGGTCTTGCACTATCGCCTGCGCGATTTCGATCCGCAGGGCCTGGCCGGTCGCGAGGAACATCTACGCCAGCTCTGTCGCGACGGCGGAATCGACCAGTCCGCTCTACAGGTCGACCGGCAATACACCAACATGGGACCCAAGTTGGCCGCGTACCCCGAACTCGTGATGTGGGCCGAGGAGGCGCTTCGAGCCATGGGCCGCGACCCCGTGCGCCGTCCCATCCGTGGCGGCACAGGAGTGGACCCCTTTCTCGAGCGAGACATCCCGGTGGCCAACCTGGGCACCGGATATTTTGCCCCGGAGAGCGAGAAAGAATTCACCTCGCGCCAAAATATCGCCCGCCATACCCTGTGGCTCACTCACCTGGTACAGGTAATCGCGAGCAAACGTTCTACAGGCCGAGACGGAAGGCGTCTTTGATGAGGTCGATGTCGCCAGCCGTGATATCCACGACGTCGAATCGGCAGGTCTGGAAGGTGGGCCGGCGGATCGCGATATAGGCACTGGCCACTCGCGCGATCTGCCGCTGCTTGTCCGCAGTGATGCTCTCAGCTGCGCGGCCGTGGCGAGAGCTCGAACGGCTGCGCACCTCGGCAAATACCAGCGTGCTGGCGTCCCGCGCCACAATGTCGATTTCACCGACCTTGCAGCGAAAATTGCGCTCCACGATGCGGTAGCCCCGAGCCCGCAAAAACGCCTCAGCAAGCGCCTCGCCCGCGACGCCACGCTCGACCCGGGAACGACCTGGCACCTGTGACTCAGTCGGCCTGGGCCAGCTCGGCCGGAGCTGTCTCGCCGGTCGCCGGTTCAGCGCTGGCCTGGGCAGCCGCCTGCTCGCTGGCCTGCCTGGCTGCTTCCTTGGCCGCTTTGCGCTTTTTGCGGCGCGGCCGACGCTTCTTGGTCTCGGTGCCCTTGTCGTAGGAGCGCTCTTTGATACGGGCCGCCTTGCCGCGCAACTTGCGGAGATAATACAGCCGAGCCTGGCGGACCTTGCCCCGCGACACCACTTCGACTTTCTCTATGTTGGGTGAGTTGACAGCAAAAACGCGCTCGACACCTACACCGTAGGAAATCTTACGTACGGTGAATGTCGCCCGCACTCCGCCGTGCGACCGCTTGATGCACACACCTTCGAAAGCCTGGAGGCGTGTCTTTTGACCTTCGCGGATTTTTACCCACACCTTGACCGTATCGCCGGCGCGGAATTCGGGAAGTGGGTCGGGGCGACGGAATTGATTCTCGATCTTTTGAATGAGCGGGACAGGAGCCGACATCACTACTTCCTTCTCGAGCGCACAGGCAGTTGAAGTGTCCTTGCTGGGCGGGCAGCAGCAATCCTCTCGACTACTTGCTACTCACACAGGGCGGGCCGATTACTTGCCAGAACCGGGCGCGCACGTCAAGACCACGGTCACGATTCGCGCAGTCCAAAGAGTCGATCCAGGACCACGGCCACCGCGCTCCGGACGCTGAGATGGTTGAAGTCTGTAGGCCCACATACAGCTCTAAGTAGTTGATCTGACTTATCTATTACTTCTTGGCTCAGGCCCCAGCCAGTGCCGAAGACGAGCGCCATGGGATGATTTGCACGGTCGTTTGCAATGCGGTGAAGAGTGTTGAATTCGATCGCCTCGCGGCCTGGTCGGGCCGAAGTCGCGACCACGATCGGGCGATGGCCAGAGGCCTCGGCGACGTCCCGAGTCACATCTTCGAGCGATGCAGCGACCCGAATGCGGCCGAGTGCTTCGATGCGATTATCGGCCCGGTCTTGTTCGGAGTTTTGCCACGCGTCCAGGATGCGCTCGATCTTGTCTCGCTGGGCGGCGACCGGGGTGACGACATAGTAGGCGCCAATCCCATACGTCGACACTGAGCGAGCAATGTCGTGCAGGTCGAGGTTGGTAATTGCGGTGGTGATGATCTGACCGGCGCGGTCGTACACTGGGTAGTGCAGCAGGATCACGGATGTGCGCCGGGCGAGCCTGGCCGCGGGACTGTCGTTAATGAGTTTGCGGTCGCCATGGCTCAATCGCTGCCTGGCCAGCAGGTCCGGGCGGCGTTCGGCGGTCAGGGCCAGGGAACGAGCCCGTCGCCACTCGGCAATGCGTCCGTGGTGGCCGCTGAGCAGGACCTCAGGCACGGTCAGGCCGCGATAGACGGCCGGACGCGTGTACTGAGGATACTCGAGCAGAGCATCGGCAAACGACTCTTCGGCAATGGACGCGGCTTCGCCGAGAACCCCGGGGACATGGCGAGAAACTGCGTCGATGACGGCCAGCGCTGCGATTTCACCTCCACTGAGCACATAGTCGCCGATGGACAGCTCCTCGTCGATCAAGCCGAGCTGGCAGACCCGCTCGTCGATGCCCTCGTACCGGCCGCACACCAGCGCGATATGGTCGAACTCGGCCAGGGCACGGACGCGACTGTGGGTGAGAGGCGTCCCGCGCGGTGACAGGAGCACGCGGTGAGGAGGCGGATCGGCCGTGCTGACAGCTTCGATGGCCGCGGCCAGCGGTTCTACTTTCATCACCATACCCGGCCCACCACCGTATGGCGTATCGTCGACTGTGCGATGGCGATCGTTTGTAAAGTCGCGGGGATTAACAAAGTTGAAGGTCAGAATGCCGGCACTCTGCGCGCGTCCGGTCACACTGGCGGCGAGTGCTGCGCCGAGCATCTCGGGAAAGAGGGAGATCACTGTGAAGCGCATGGTGAAGGCGCGGGGGAACACCTCAGCTAGAGGTGTGTCTCGGGCAGATCGGGGGGCGGATCGACAACCAGTTGGCCACTGTCCAGATCGACTGTTTCGACAAATTCGGAGACCAGCGGCAACAGGCGCTCGACGGGACCATCGTGAATGACGAGCAAATCCTGGGCGCCGGGATGGACTGCCGCAACCGTGCCATAGGGCGAGCCATCGACGAGCACGACGTCGAGGCCGACCAGATCGGCCAACAAGATCTCACCTTCCTGCAGAGCGATGAGCTCGCGGTCTACCGAGACTGTCTTGCCGCGCATCGACTCGGCCTGATCGCGATTGGTCATCCCGGCCAGATGTATCAGGTATGCACCCTGGACCGGGCGTACTCCGGCGAGTTCGAACGATCGACCGTCGATGTACACCTGATCGACCTGAGCGAGCGTGGTGGACTCTGGAGCGTGGGTCACGACACGCAGCTCGCCGCGGATTCCGTGCGGCCGGGCGACGTATCCCACTTCGATGAGGTCCAACGTGCCGGCCCGCTATTCCAGAATTTCTACCAGGGTACGCTTGCGCGACCTGGGCGCGACCACACTGACCAAAGTTCGAATGGCCCGCGCGGTTTTTCCGCCGCGGCCGATCACCTTGCCCAGGTCATCCTCGTCCACTTCCAGTTCGTAGACGTTGGCGGTGCGTTCCTGGACCAGGGTGACGTTGACGTTATCGGGCTCGTCGACCAGATTGGCGGCCACGTAGCGGACGAGTTCGCTGATATCGGCTGACATGGCGCTCCAGCTCAGCCCTGTTCGGCCTCGGCAGCGGCCCTGGCCACCTTCTTGGCCAGCGACGCCACGGTCGGAGTGGGTTTTGCGCCGACGCTGATCCAGTGCTTGTAGCGTTCGCCATCGATCCGGATCAGCTTGGTGCGCGGATCGTAGATGCCGAGTAGTTCGATGAACCGTCCGTCGCGCGGACTGCTCTTCTCGGCGGCGACCACGCGATAAAACGGCCGTTTTTTGGATCCCTTGCGGGTTAGACGTAATGCGACTGCCATAGCTAGCCTGCTGAGCGGGTTATTGACGCGGCCCGAACCATTCGATGGCCCGCACCACCGGAGTCGAAGTATACGGATGATTCACCTCTGCATGCGCGGCAAAGTCCGATCATCTGTACAAATTTCAGTAGATTCGACAACAGCAGCGGCGGAATCTACCCGCGCCGCTCCGAGGTGTCAAGCGTGCTATATCTCGCTCATGTCCCGATTCAACCCCCCGGACGACCGCCTCCAAGGGTGCCGACATGCCGGGCGAGTATCCCGCGGTGGTCTCGCCATCGCGGCCGTGCTCGGTTGTGCAGCTCTCTGTCTGTCCTCTTGTTCGGCCTCGTCCACGGCCAACAACTCTTCCAAGCCGAAGGCATTTACCGTATTCATGACGACCGAGCTGCGCGGCACCATCGAGCCGTGCGGCTGCAACAGCGACCCGCTCGGCGACATTGCGCGCACCACCGAACTGATCACCCGAACGCGCCAAAACGGTCGCGACGTGCTGGTCCTGGACGGCGGGTCGCTCCTGTATAGCGAGGTCCGCGTTCCCGACTACCTCAAGGCCCAGGAAGCTCTGAAGTCCTCGCTCATCGAGACGATCTATCGCGAACAGCTGCGCGCCTCTGCGATCGGCCTGGGTCCCTACGATTTGGGAGCGGGGTTGGCAATGGTCCGACCTCCTCGACAGGTTAGCAACGTGGCATCGCAGAGTGGACTTGCGGTCGAGCCCCCCAAGGTGGTCGACGCGGGCGGCGTCAAGATCGGCATATTTGGTGTGATTGCTCCTGCGGCGCTGGTTCCGTTTGGCATCAAGGCGTCGGCGCCGGACCAGGCGGCTCTGGATGCTGTGGCCTCACTGCGCAAAAAGGGTGCTCGACTGATCATCGGGCTTGCCCACATGACCCGGCCCGAGGCTGCGAAACTGGCCAGAGCGGTGTCGGGCATCGACTTTTTGCTGGTCGGGCAAAAAGCCCCCGAGCCGGATCAGATCACTCGGACTGCCCAGCGAATCGGCGATACCTACCTGATTGCGCCGGCCAATCGGGGGCAGGTCATCACCCGGCTCGATGTCACGGTGCGCGGTACGGGACCGCTGTCCGACGCGGTGGGCGAGGCTCGCGCAGCTGTCGAGATAGCCGCGTTGGGCCAGCGGATGGCGGCGCTGAATCGCGATCTGGCGGGGTGGAAGTCCGATCCATCGGCCGATCCGGACTTTGTTGCGGCCAAGGAGCGTGAACTCGTCGAGCTCGAAAAACGCAAGACCTCACTTCAGGCCAAGCCGCTGCAGGTGCCCGACAAGGGCAGCTTTTTCACTTTGGAGCAGATCAGCATCCGCAAGGGCCTGCCCTGCAATGGCCCGGTCAACGAGGCCAAGCAGGCCTATGACAGGGCTGCCGGACAGGCCAACAGCAAGGCCGCGGCGGGCAAAAAACCTCCCCTTCCGGCCCCGGGAAAGCCGGGCTATGCCGGGGTTGACGAGTGCGAAAACTGCCACGACGAGGCGGTCGAGTTCTGGAAAAAGACCCGGCACTTCAAGGCCTGGGAAACCCTCGAAGTTCGAAACAAACAGTTCAATTACGACTGTATCTCGTGCCACGTCACCGGCTGGGATCAGCCCGGTGGTTCCAACCTGGCGGTCAACGAGAATCTGCGCGATGTGCAGTGCGAGGTCTGCCACGGCCCGGGCTCGATTCACGTCGCCGAGGATGGTGCCGACGAGCCCGCCACGGTGGTTCTCGTTCCGCCCGAGGCTTTGTGCGTGACCTGCCACAACAGCGAGCACTCGGACACGTTTGACTATCGCGCTTATCTTCGCAACGTGACCGGACCGGGCCACGGCGAGGAATTCCGCGCCCAGCTCGGCGACGGCCCCACTGGTCGCGAGCTGCGCCGGGCAGCCCTCGAAAAAGCGGGCAAGAGCATCGGGGCGGGCTGCGTGAAGTGATTGCGTAGAGGTCGACCCGCGTGCAAGCACGTCCATTTCCGTCCCCGATTTCTGATCAGGACGAGGAGCTCTCACGACGCCTTGCAAATAGTTTGTTCATTGATTCCAGGATCCGCGCGAGGTATGCGCAAACGTGATCCACTCACGACGCCTTGCAAATAGTTTGTTCATTGATTCAGCAGAGCACGGAGGCGCGCGACTTCGGCTTCTGCCCGGTTGGCGCGCTGGCGCTCGTCATCGGCGCGCTGGCGCTCGGCCTGAGCCTGCTCTTCACTGGTTGGAAATGGATCGGTGGCGTGCTCGCTTTCATAGATTCGCAGCCAACTGGCCGTATAGCTGTGCGAGGTGCCCTGCCACAGACCAAACCATACGTCGAGTTTTTCGCTGTAGACCCGGCCGTTGGCGCCACGCCTGGCTCTGCAATACTCGCCATCGACCAGATGATATGCGGTGAATACGTCGCTGTCCGGCTCGTAGAGGTAGTATTCCGGGGTGCGAAAGATATGGCAATAGCGCCACTTTTTGACTGTCTGGTCGATTCTGGCCGTGCTGGGCGAAAGCAATTCGGCGATAATATCGGGATATCGATTTTCTTCGTTCCATACCTGCCAGCTGCGCCGCGGCCCCGGTGTTACGCCGTCGACAAAGACAAAATCCGGTCCCATGAACGCGCGCTCCTCAGATGGCTCGTGAGTGGCAACATGGCGCGCCTGTTCAGGCGTATAGTAGATAAAGATATCTCCGCTGACATAATAATTTGACCGTCCGCGTGCGACCATCAAGGCGCCAACCCCATCGACCAGAAGATTCATCTGCCGACGGTGCAGATCACTAGCCATGGGTACCCCATCGTCTTCGAGCAATTCGATGCCCTCGAGCAATGACAGGTCCCACGGTGGACCTCGATACTCGGTCTGAGCCAATACCTCGCTGCTCACCAGTAGCGAGCTGGTTTCGCCCAGTGCTATTTTTGCCAATGCACGTTCTCGGGTCACCGGCGCTCTCTCCGCTAGATGACAGTTACCCTACTACAGAAGTTGCCTCGATGCCACCCGCTCGGTTACATGTTCTCGCCGCTGGCAGTGGAGTGGCCGAGATGGGTCAAAAGTCCTGGCGAGAATCGGGTTGGTGGCCGGTGGGTACGAACTCGTGACTTTCGAGTGGTCGCGATGCAAGACTCCCGAGTGCACCTGATCGGCCAGAGCATTGCTAGCTAGTGCCTGCCCCGAAATGCCTTGTTCATGGGAGAGCCGGCTAAAAACAGTATTCTGGCGCACGGATGCCCTTGGCGCTGCGACGTGGTTCTTGGCGCATCAGGACTACAAGGGCACTGATTTTTGTAATCCAGAAGGACAGAGACCGAAATC
>JAKSDA010000064.1 GCA_022360315.1 Pseudomonadota bacterium | reverse complement strand
TCATCACCAGGGATGATGTCCTCAATGGGCTTGTAGCCCTTTTTGGTCTCGATCAATGTGCCCTCGCCGAAGCACATTTTGGCAGCACGCCTGGCCGCGAAGCGGGCCAGGCCCTTGACCAGAGCGGCACCGCCGAAGGCGAGCTCGGCGGCCTGGGCGCCGTAGCCGCCGTAGCGGTAAGCGCCGCTGCAGGGGCTGGCCTGGTCGCCGAGGCCCACCTTGGTGCGGAACCAGGCGGTGGCGCCGCCGGTGGCGGTATCGACTGCGCCCATGACGAAATTACCGACAGGGTCGACCCAGTCGAAATACTCGTACCAGGCCAGGCCGGAGGGATCGAGCAGGTTTACTGGGTCATTGGCTACGTAGGCGTAGAGGTTGGTGTCGCCACCGGCAAAGCCGATCGGGTCCTTGGTGGTCCAGCGGCCAATGGTGGGGTCGTACTCGCGGGCGCCGAAGTGGTACAGGCCGGTCTGGGGGTCGTAGAGGCCGCCGGCAAAGGCAAAGGGCTGAAAGCCTGGGTTGGTGTCGAGGGTGATGTTGCCCCAGGAGTCGTAGTCAATACGCTGGGCGATGACGCCAGTGGCGGTGTCGATGACCAGGCGCACAGAGCCGAGGTGATCGGTGATGATGCGGTAGGTGGCGCCGTCTTTGATGAGATAGGTGGGGACGTGGCCCTGCTCGGCGTAGACGAAGCGGGCTGTGACGGTGCCGGTGGCATCGAGCTGGGCGACGGGGTTTAAAGCGTCCTGGTAGAGGAAGCCGGTTTGCAAGGTGCCGTTGACCTTCTTGCCGATGCGGCGCTGTTGTCCGTCGAGTATGTAGTCGATGGTGGTGCCGTTGGGCCGTTCCACGTGGCTGAGGTTGCCGAATGGGTCATACGAATAGGTCGTGGTGGCGCCAGTGGAGACCTGAGTTCGAGTGTGCGGCTGACCGCGCGGGGTGTAGGTGAACTCGACGTCGCCGTGGGCCAGGCAGCGGTCTTGGTCGTCGTAGGTGGCAACCGAGAGTCCGTTGACATGGGTGCGGTTGCCGTTGGCATCGTAGGCGTGGGTGGCGACCAGGACGCCGTTTTGATGCACGGTGTCCAGGGCACCGGACGCGGTGTATGTGTAGTCGTGGACGGTGGTTTCGCCAGCCAGGGTCTCTATTTTTCGGGTGATGCGATTGCCGGCATCCGTGGTGAACTGGACGCGATAGACGTCAGAGCCGTTGGAGGTGACCCTGTAATCTTCAGGGAGCCCAAGGGATGACAGGGTCCAGCGATCGGAGACAACGCCGAGATCGGTACGTTCGAGGGCGCCGTGGGCTACGTTGCGGGAGAGAGACAAGGCGCCAGCCCGGGTCAGAAAACCGTCGTCGTCGCGCTCGTAGTCGAC
>JAKSDA010000279.1 GCA_022360315.1 Pseudomonadota bacterium | reverse complement strand
GGTCAACGCGATCAACGTCAAGGTGCCGGTTCTGGTGGACCCAACAACCCTACCGTCGGGCGCGGCAACCTGAACCGGCGGCAGTTACTGCCACCAGAGTGCCACCAATTCGGTGGCAAACCGACCACCCTATCTGCGCCTGGTCCCGCAAGAATGAAAGATTCCCCAATAAAAAAGTCCCCTTGCGGGGACTCTCGATGGCTCCCCATTTTCGTCAATAGACCAACCCCGATTCCGGAGAGCAATTAGAGAGTTTCAACTTAGAGTCTCCGGAATCTTGCTTGGATTGCAGTGCGTTAGAGCCCGCTCTCCGGAGAGCATCCAGAATGGGGGGCATTTCCTGCTTGCGGCTAACGCTGCCGGTCTCCAGAAACGGGGCTGCTCCTGTTGTTTACAGGCTGCGTCATTGATCTGGCTTGCCCGGTGCTGTTCGTTGCAGGCTGGATCACCGTTCACTTTCTTGGGCTGCTGGCAGCCGAGCGAAGGCCATCTGATCGATGGCTCCCGCGGTTCAGGAATCTTCGTTGATAACGAAATCGACGCGCCGGTTTTGCTTGCGATAGGGCTCGATTCTTGATTCCCACTTTTCTTTTTCTTTTTTGCGCATCTTCTCAACTGGCTTGTGTGGCTTTGGCATGAGCACACTTGGGGCTTGTTCGCCCATGCTTTTGGCCTCCAGCCGGTCGATGGCAATGCCCTTGTTGCGTGCCAGGTAGTCAAGAACAGCATTTGCCCGTTCTTGTCCAACATTGAAGTTGACCTTGGCATCGCCATCATGGTCCGCATGGCCGCGAATCACTAGCTTAAGTTCTGGATAGTACGTGAGAGCCTTAGCTATTTCATCGAGTACATCTTGGTGAAACACACCTACTTGAGCCGCGTCTTTGCCGCGGCGAGTGAAAGCAGAGACTTCTTTGTCAAATCCATCAATCGGTGTTTTGAGCTCGAACTTTAGTCTACCCTTATCCTTGGTAATCTTTATATACTTGAACGTTGGCTGACAACCATATCCTCCAAACTCTTCGCCTAGCGTTTTGATCGCGGCTGGAATCTCTTTGCTCCACTTCGCAGGTCTATCAAACGGCTCCCATAGGGCCAGGTTCGGGCACGTATCAAACTCATCGACAATTGTGTCACCGTCATTGTCCGGGTCGGGACAGCCGTCTTCGTCTTCATATTCATCCGAGTCTTCTAAATCCACCGGGCATTGGTCGCTCATATCATGAATGCCGTCGCCGTCGTGGTCAGGGCAGCCATCGTTATCATACGGGCCTCGACGATCCTCAGCACGGTACGGACAGCCATCATCAATGTCTGCGATGCGGTCGCGATCGTTGTCTTTCCCTGCAGAAAAACCAATGCCAATCATTAATAGAAGACTGCGATTTTCTTGGCCGCTCGGGAGGATCTCCGTGATGCCGTAATCTCCGCGCAATTCAAGGGTTAGCGCAACCTTCGGGGTTATATCTAAGGTCGCTCCAACGCCAATAATTGCCCCCAGCGCGATGGACGCTGTATCAATATCTTCTCCCACTTCGCCAGGTTCCTTGATTTTGCCCTGGAACGGTACACTCAAATCAAGCCCAAACGCGAAATGCCATACTACTTCTGGATCCAGGTTGGAAAACAGAGGAAGAGAAAACGGTGGGAAATTGACCCTACTAAGCAGAAGAAGGTCTAGACAATCCAAGTTATACGTAGCGATCACATCCCTGCCTAAAACAGAGTCCGATCCTTTACGAGTGTACAAAAGCTCGGCTTGTAGATCAAAATTAATAGACTCCGTAATCATCCATATATTAACCCGCCCGAATCCGCCTAGTCCAAAGCCAAGTTTGGATTCCGCACTTGACTCATTGAAGGAATCAAAATTCGTAGAACTCAGTGATGCTTTCAATCCTCCTTCGAGTTTGACTTCTGGCAAATCCTCCGCATTAGCTGTGTTCGGTGCACGCAGCAGAAAGCACAGGAGCACTATGATACCCAACGCGAATTGTTGGCCAGAGGGGAGCAGAACTCTGTCTCTGAACCATGTAACCCTTGAAAGAACTCCATCAACGATTATTGCAGGTACATTGACCGGTGAGCCCAGGATTGATACAGACTTTGTCGCCTGCACAATCTTGGTCATCCTCACACTCCTCTGGTCCGCCATCTTGATCCCATATATGTCCGTCACCACAGCGCGCACGCTGGCATTCCCCCGGGGGACTCCCGCCGTCGCCGGAAGGACCGGCGTCGATAGCGGGGCCGTCCGGGCAAGAATCGCGGTTGTTGTGGTTGCCGTCGTCGCATTGCTCACCGCGGTGCGAATCGAGGTATCCATTGCCGCAGGTTTCATCAGAGAGGCAATCCGGCGTGCAGTCGTCACCGACCGCTTTGTTGCCGTCGTCGCATGTTTCCACGCCTGCCCGTACAAATTTGTCGCCACAGTGAGCGAGCTTGCATGTTCCCTTTGGGCCGGCGTCTGGGTTTTGATCGTCGGGGCACGCGTCGGTGTTGTTGTGGTTGCCGTCGTCGCATTCTTCGTTCCCGCCATTGGTGTTGTGCGTATGGCCGTCACCGCATTGAGCGTTTTGGCAGGTGCCGCCAGGCCCGTCGGGGCACCCATCCGTGTTGACCCCGTTGCCGTCGTCGCATTCTTCGGTTCCTGCATCGGGCCCAAAGACATAACCGTCTCCACAGCGAGCCCATTGGCACGTGCCAGGGAGAGTGCCGCCGTCTCCATCGGGACCAGCGTCAATCCCGGGTCCGTCGGGGCACTGGTCGTTGTTGTCACGATTCCCATCATCACAGGCCTCTATGTTCGCCCACAAATAACTGTCCCCGCAATAGGCCAGCTGGCATCGACCCGGGTTCGCCGCCGGGGGCGGGGTCGGGTCATCGGGGCACTCGTCGTTGTTGTTG
>JAKSDA010000314.1 GCA_022360315.1 Pseudomonadota bacterium | reverse complement strand
CAGATGATTGAGCAGTTAAAAGAGATGTACGGCAAGATACCCGGCCAGGCTACGTTTGACGGTGCGTTCAGCTCCATTGACAACCTCGCGGCCATCAAAGAGATCGGCGTGCAAGACGTGGTTTCCAAAAAAGCCGCGGCATCGAAATCGAGGATATGGCCAAGAGCAGGCGAGTGTACAAGAAGCTGCGTAATTTCCGCGCGGGTATCGAAGCGACCATCTCGTTTCTCAAGCGTAGCTTTGCCCTATCACGGTGCACCAGAGCTCATACCATCCTTTCGGATCAAACTTGAGTCGGAACTGAAGAGGACGGCCGCGTGGATCGCCGGGGATGGTCAGGTTCCAGCGGTTGATCACTGCGAACGCTGTCTCGACGGCTTCGAGTTCGGCCTTGGTACCGGCTGGGGTCAAGACGATGCAGATACCATCGCGCTGTGCGCGAATGCTACCAGGTGCGGCGAGCAAGTTGGAGAGGACTTCTTGGCTTCGGCGGAACGGGGCAATTACGGGGCGATTTCGCCTGCGAGGTCGGTCTCGGCGTTCGCACAGCAGATGCGGATGGTATCCAGAACCGTCTTGTAGCGGCCGTCATGTCGGACGAGCTTGCCGGCAAGCTCTGTGTCGGCGAGAGGGGCCTTCCTCGGCTGGCTGGGGCGGAGCTGCTCGAGCTGGCCTCGGAGTTCCATGGCGTCCTGTAGCTCGCGCTCGAAGCGCTCACGTTTTGGATCGTCGAGCTCACGACGTGCTAGCTCGTTGCGGGCGAGTCCCTCACGCACCTTGGCCAAGCGCAGCGAATGGTCGATGCGTCGGCGAGCGGGGTTGGGAATGACCACCTCGGGCTCGTAGTCCTCGACCTTGTAGCTGTCGAGCTGATTGAAGCCCCATCGCTCGACGCCATGCTTGAATGCGTTCTCCTGGCGCCAACGCCCTCCACCGGTGACCGGGCGCCAAGCATGAGCTCGACGAGGCGCTCAGCGGTGGCTGTCGAGCTGGCGAGCAGGTTGATTTGTTTGCCATCGGGTTTGCGCAGTGCAATGCGGCGAACGCGGCCCCGACCGGCCTTGAGGTTTGTGAACCGGCTCTCATGCAGTCCGAGCACCTCATCACCGACACAGATGCTCCGGTCGAAGTCATTGGCGGCGAGCAGCTGATACGGTCGCCGCTCATAGGTGACGAACTCAAAGTCGCGATTGCGCAGCTCGGCCATCTGCTCAGGATAGGCACCAGCGCGATCGAACGCCAACAAGATGCGCGTGTCCTGTCCCAGGCCCTGGCGCATCAATTCAGCGATTGGCGTGAGCCATTGCGCGAGCGAGTCGTGGGTTGTCACATCCACGCGCATTACAGGCCTGCCGTCTTCATCATGGACCCAGTAGTCCGTCGTGCCGGGACGCACGCGCTTGTCCTGCATGCGCCATCCGCGGCGCACAGTGAACTTGCCCGCGTAGGGCCGCAGGTGGTTGTCGACGTAGAACACTGCTGGCTCGTCATCGTTGTCGTGGGCGACTCGCAACAGCTCGCCGGCCATTGTGAGATGTAGCTGCAACGAGCCCATCCCGTCTGCGAATCGATGGAACATGCGGCGTACCCAGCTCGCCGAGGGAGCACGACTCGCGCGTAGAAGCAGGCCTGCGGTGGGCGTCGCAAGCCGGCGTACGCCTTCGACACACGCCTCTCCGAGGGCCAAGGCCGCGATGACTGCATCGGTCACGATCCGTAGCGTCTTGCGACCAGTACGATGCGTCCATAGTTTCTCGAGGCACGCATGCAGGCCCATCCGAGCAACTACCGCGATCATCAGCAGCGTGCCTGCATGCTGTATATTGGCGCCGCTGCGCACGGCCGCCGGGTCAAGAGCTCGTGCGTTCGCACTGGCGACGTTCGCAGGCGTCTCTGGCGTCGTGCCAAGTGACTCGCTCGCCGCCTCTGGCGTCGCCTGTGTTGTGCTGCGCGGCTCGCCTGCTGCCTCTGGCGCCGCCGGAGACTCGCCGTCCCCGTCGATATCCAAATCCGCTCCGTCATTGTCTTCTACGCTCGTATTGGCGACGTTCACGGCCATCTCTGGCGTTTTGCCGTGTGGCTCTGCTATGGCCTCTGGCGTCGCCGGGGTTGCGTCGGGCTCCTCGCTTGCGGCCTCTGGCGCCACCGGTGCCTGGGCGGTCTCCCAGGTCTTGCGCTGTGCCCAGACCGTAGTCATCCCCAGCTTCTAGTAGCGCTGGATCGCCCGATATGCCTCCGACGCAGTGTAACCGTCGGCAAACATCGCCTCCAGCCGTGCTCTTACTCGCGGACGGAGCTTGCTCTCACTGCCCCCGCGCGCCTGCGTGAACAGCGACTGCATGCCTTCGCGCTCCGCCGTGCGCCGTAGCCGCCGCAGGTGCTCGCCCGATACGCTGAACGCCGCCGCGAGGGCTCCGAGCCGAATACGTGGCTCCTTCGACAGCGCAACCATGAGCACATTCCGAGGCCCCAGTTCGCTGTCTTCCGTCCAATACTGGCCGATCAGCGTTCCGCCCACCATCACGTTACACTGCGTCCCACGCTGAATTACGCACCCATGAGCTGCAAACCACCTCAGCTCGTCGTAGTCTGTTGAGGTATTTTCCAACGAAAGTGGAAGTGTCGCGGTTGGCATCACCCAGCACAACCCATCGCCTCACGCTCACATTCCCACATTTCATTAAAAAATTGTGCGCCCTCAACTGCCTGAATTCATACTAACCATTGAGGCCACGTATGAACTCTGGCGCACTGCCGCGAATCTCGTCTCCTTCATGGAGGAACTGGCTCGACGATATCCCACCGGCGATGTCTACATCGTCTGGGACAATCTGAACATCCACTACGACGGGCGTGATGAACGCTGGACCCGCTTCAACGAACGACATGGCGGCCGCTTCCATTTCGTGTACACGCCGCTGCATGCATCGTGGGTCAACCAGATCGAGATCTGGTTTTCGATTCTGCAGCGCCGAGTCCTGCGCCACGGCAGCTTCTCCACCGTCGCTGAGCCGACCAGGCGCATCATGTCGTTCATCGCGCAGTGGAACCGCTACGAATGCCACCCCTTCCGCTGGACCTTCCGTGGTCAGTTCCAGCAAGATGAGTCTCGGTTGGCGGCATAGCCGCGCCGATACTCACCATGCCAGGTTCCCGCGCTTCCAAATTTCGCGTCGAAAGCTGTCACACCCGGGACGTCGAGAAGTTCCTGTGCTCCGAACACGGCCTCGCCCATCTGCATGCGCCACCGCGCCGACCTGCTCACCATCGAATCCGGCCCCAAGGACGACCGCATACCGTGCGCTCGCTTTCGTCGAGTCGGCGTACACCGCTGGCAACTGGAGATGCCCACTCATAGCGGTCGCTGGCAGGCCACTCCGCTACGAGCCAGCCTCGACGAACTCTTGACCATGCTTGTCAATGATTTCGGGTGGACGCTTCAGCCCATATGAGCTGTAACCCCCGACGAACTTGGGATCTGCACGACTAGTGAAGTAGCCACTTGTCAATCTCGATTCCCAATCGTGCGCGACAGAGGCAAACGCATGCAGGGCGATTGCGTAGAGCTCTGGCGCTGTGTCGAATTTCATTTTATTGGAAGGTCGCGTACGACTAATCGAATACAGCTTTTCTTCAGAATACATCTGTACGTGTTTTTCAATAATTCGATTAGAAATGCGCATTACTTCCAAAAAGCTAGGTTCGTATTTCTCAGCATACCGACTCCGTGCCAACTGATATGCAATCTCTGTGAGTGGTGACATGGTAACATTCGTGTAGTGTTCTGCATACCAATCCTGTACGACAACATTCGTATGAATATCCTCGCCCAATGGCCTTGGAGACGCGTGCCAATATTCTTTTATCTGACCGCCCGTCGCCTGGAGCAAAAATGGCCCGCTGAAATCACCAACATTGATCTCAAATTCACCATTGACAGCGACAGCTCCGGGGAATGGCGAATCGTGGTCCGGATTCAGTATGCCATGCTTCTCGGGAATGAGGTCGACTGGGTCGCCGTTCTCATCGAGCTCGAAGATCTTGACCGTTGCCCCATCAATCGGCTGCGAGCCGACGAGGTACCCGCGGATCACCGTCGGGGGCGCCTCCAGGTCGCATGCGCCGAACAGCGCCACAAGCATGGGAACTACAAGGAGCCGTCTCATCGTACTTGTCCTTTTCTGACACTCAGAGTTTCCTATAGTATCACAGTACCCGATGGGGAAGGGAGAGAGCTCGGAGGCATGCAGTGGGACTGGGGACTACATTGACTTGGGCTAATGTCGCTTCGTCTTGAGTCGTTCAGCCTCTTCCGTTGCGGTTCGCCGCTTTCTGCAGTCCGGCAGACCTAGCGAGCCTGTTCAGGGCGCAGCCTCGCTCAAGCCTGTTTCATGGTGGGAGTACTTCGCGAGCACACGGGCGTCGACGCGATGGCATGCCCTGGCTATGCGGGACGGCTCGCGCAACGGGCCGGTGACCAGATGAGTGCTCCGCTACCACCAGCATCTCGCTTGCTCGCGCACCGCCGCCAGCCCCACGAACGCGAGTTCACGACATCAGCAGATGCAAATTAAGGAGTCGTCCGGTTTTTGCTGACTTGTCTCAACGGGGCCTGAAAAGGATCCCTGTGTCGAGCTGTGTGCCTCATGCAGTGGCCCCTCGTCAAATCGACAGCTTTTCGGATGATACGTTGGAGTCAAACTGCGACATTGTGTAACTCTGATACACACCATTGTTCTGAAAACAGCCTCGATTAGTGCTCTGGCGAGAGAGCTGACCTATTTTGAGACTAGCATTCCCCTGCTGGAGAAAACAATTAGATTACCTTCATAAAACATGACCTCTCAGGTGGACACTTTGAATGCCAAATTCTCGAAGAGTGTCTCATTCGGTGGACATCCTATAACCTTTCGCTTATTTCTCGCAATGAAACAGTAATGATGCCAGCAATTATTTCATGTCGCAAGAGAGTTTAATTCGCATTATGCTTATTGAAAGTTCGGTGACTTGCTCACCCAAATATATGAGGGCAAAGGATGGAAAAAGAAGCTGAAAGGTCAAACAGCAATACAGAAAATCAAGCACTCGAATCATTCGATACATTCGAGATCAGTCGTAAAACTGTGAAAACCGGAAAACACATATACTAAGTGCGAAACATTACCAAATTCGGCGCCATAAAATTTATAGAAAAGCGAAATTACAGTAAGGAAGTAAAGGGGTACTGCTGCCCTTAGTCTTCGGATTCATTGCACTATTGTCCGATCCAGGGAGGTTGATCGAAGGATTCCACTTGCATCGGCATGCGATTTATGATCTGACAGAGAGTATGCCACGGGCACTACCTATCGAGCTGCGCGAGCGGATCGTCCATGCCCATGTTGAACAGGAGATGAAGGTGGACGAGATATCCGAAGTATTCAATGTTTCGGTTCGCGGACTGAGACATACTGAGTCACTCACTAGAGAAAAATCTGTCCATTGCAATGAGCCATCCGCTCTGGGTAAGTTTTTGGTATGAGTAAGAAAAGCAGCTTTGCTGCACAGGGAACCGTCGTCGCCGTCTTTTTTTGTTTCACCGTTGCCAGTAGTTGCAAGGGAAACCCTGCCACGTCAATCGACGAGGTGCCATTCGAGGTCTACGAACTCGTGGAAGGGGGCGCCAAGAATGCCACAGAAAGCGGCGTTGTTTTGGGAGAGCCCGGGGATCAACGACGACTGATAGCAGCCGTTTTCGAAAACGACATCAACGCTGGGGGCATCGAAAATGTGTCAGATCGAGCCACTTGGGGCATGACGGATTCCACAGTTGCCACAATAGAGAACGGTGTCGTAACGGCAAGAGAAGCCGGGCAAACGACACTGCGTGTCACTCACGGAAGCCGTACACGAGAGGTCACAGTCGTTGTAATCCCGAATGCGTTGGCCAAACTCGTCGAACTCTGGCTGCTCGCTGGCGACCCTGTGGTCGTGCATAGCGTCGCCCCCATGGTGATCGGCGCGATGGCCAAGCTCGAGAACGGAGCTGAGATCGACGAACCACCAGGGTTAGAGTGGAGCTCGACCAACCCGGATGTAGCGTCCATCGACGACACGGGCACGGTGACACCTGTTGCCGAGGGACAAACCGATATCGTGATCGCCGATGAAGCAAGCGGTCTCGAGCGAGCACTTAGGCTGATCGTGGCGTTGCCGCAACCGTCTCCGTCCGTACTGACTCCAGCAACCGGTGGCTTGGTTGCGAGCTCCGATGCATCAGTGTACGTACCGCCAGATGCCCTTGCGGCAAGTTCTCGTGTGACAACAAGCCAAGCCCTATCAGAGGCGGAGCTACCAGGCTCATTGCCGGATGCGGGGCTGTTCTTGGGAGGTGTCACCGTGACCGTAGAAGGCCAAGAGCGGTTCGAGATCCCGCTCCACGTTGAGGTCGCGACCAGCGAAATTGGTGAGCCGGATGCAGTCGTAAAGATCATGCACTATGACGAAACATTGAGTCGTTGGCGCCTGTCGGGATTCGGCCATTGGTTGCCGAAAGGGAACAGGGTTCGGTTTAAAACCACACATCTGAGCTCATTTGCAGTTTTCAAGAGCACTGCCGAGTTTGAGAAGCTCGCGGAAACGTATTCGCCTATCCTTCATATTTCGCCACACGATCTCCACCCCATAGCCTTTGATGAGTATTTGAGACATGCAAATTTGTGTAGTTACAAATCTAGCAAGAAAGAGTGCTCACCTCGGCCGTCAGTGGATGCGCTGCACCGTCGGAACAGTTCTCGCTACTGGCTTGATTCTGTTGCAGTTTCGTCGTCTGACTTGCCCTGGCGTGATTTACCGGTAGGTGGCATGAATCAGATTGGCAATGCCGATAGCCCTAAACCAACAGTCTACTATGCATTACGCGATCGCGGCCACGAGCTTGTTGTGCAGTATTGGTTCTTCTACGCCGCGAGCGGGTCATCTCTTAGTGGTTTGCGATACAACGTCTACCATGATGCAGATCTCGAGATGGTCCAAGTCATTTTCGCGCCAGCGCCTTGCGGATCGGACGAGCTTGTTGGAGCGGACGAACTGGTCCCCGTTGCGATTACGGCATCACAGCATTATTACGGTGAAGGTCGCCCGTGGCAAGATCTGCATACTATTCTCGACGATACTCATCCTGCAATATATGTAGCTGAGGGAGTTCACGCAAGCTACCTTTCGCCACAGTTCGACGCGTATCCCCACTACGGAACATGGCCCGGGACCTGCGGTTTTAAAGGCAAGATTCACTCTTGGGCAGGGATAGACTACATGCCCGCTCAACCCGAGACGTTGGGGGTCAGCACTGGAGATCATGGGGACCACCGCTACGAACTGGTAAAGCTCACTCGCTCGAACCCTACGACTCGTGCGCTATTGCACTGGAGAGGCGGTATATCCAATATGAACGGGTTCATAGGAACGATTAGCAGCCGAAATCCGAAGGAGGAAGGACTTGCTATGTATTCTAGGCCCATAGCATTCCATGAAGCCTACAGCTACAGTACGCGAAATGCGATAGACGCTGCGAGCTGTGATAAGCACAAATTCATAGAGCGGATAAAGCAGGGCCAACGCATCTCTCGCTTGCAAAAGGAGTACAGAGAAAACTACCCTAAACGGCTTATGGCGTTTGATGACAACCAAATACAGAACCAAATCGATGCTTGCCGTGAACAGCCACAAAGACTTAAAGACTACCTGACGGGACAGACAAGCATGGGAGACTATCTCGACGCATGCCTAATTATCGATAGAATCGAGAATGGGTTTACAGAGGGCTGTATCGACGGGTTAGACACTGATTCATATTCCTTTGCTGCCAATGCTGGAGAGACCGTGATGATTTCGGCCGTAGACTTGGACGAGGGGCTTTTCGCACCTCGGATTATTCTCCGTGATCCGGAGGGCGAATCGATATCGACATCAGGCAACTCTACGCTCATGAGGATGACTCGGTTTTTGGAGCTCTCCGGTAAATACACTCTCTCCATTGAAGATGCGAATCGCAGATGGGTGAACAGTAGGTATGGCATCTACTTTGCGCACATTCCTGGTGCGAACGAAGGGGGAATGCCACCGAATGGCCGGTATGTGGAGGCAACGATCGATGTGGGAGGCATCGATACGTATGTATTCAACGCCGACGCTGGGGAGACCACGTACATCTCTGTCGCTAGTTTGGACGATAGCCTCTTTCAGCCACGGCTCACGCTATTTCCACCCAACAGTCGAGGCAGTACGAGACCGGGCACCATTGTGGCGCGCCATGGTGGAACCTGGACGACTCCGGGTAGGTATACCATCGTTGTGCAGAACGGCAGTGGGCAGTCCAGCGGTGATTATCGGTTGTACTTTGCGCATCATCCAGGGGCGAATGATGGTGGCTCGTTAGCAGACGGGTCGGTCGTTAGCGATCGATTAGAGACTGGTGATATGCGCTCCTACACATTCTCTGCAATCGCAGACACGAGAGTGCAGATTGCTGTAACAGCTGCGACCAACATGTTTCCGTGGTTTGATCTTTTCGACGCTGGAGGCGCTCGTATCGATGGTGCTCTTGGTGCCGACACAGCGACATTAACGTATCTTGTCCGCGTTACCGGGACATACACTGTTACGCTTCGGTTTCAATCGGGGCATGCCGGCGACTATCAGATTTCGCTCCGGGCACTTCCTGCGTTGCTGGCCGAGCCCAATCCGCAGTAGGAGTTACCGGGTGCACAAGCTGAGGCGATTACAAAGTATATCGGATGTGCCATAGGATACGAGGAAGCCAACAGCGATGTCGCTGCCATAGAATTTGCGTCACCATTCTATCGGGCACTCGGCTTTGGGTGCTCTGTCCAAACAGCGTTCGAATTAGGCAGCATTGCACACGAAAACGCAACATTAGGCAGAGGGCCTAGTATTGTGATGGGAAAAGGTGAATCAGCCGCCGACATAGTGATGGTCGCTATGTCTTAGTGCCATTTAGCCGCTTCGCATCAGGAAGCTCATTTTCGAGTATACAGCGCCAATCTGGGATCGAATAAGTCGCCCGACAAAGGCATCGCGACGCCTTCACACCATGCGTCCTCGCTGATGTGGTTTATTTGGGCAGCTATTTCACCATAACTATTGGGAGGGAACTATGACAACATACAAGTACTTCACTGGAGTGCTATCTTTTTTGCTACTCTCGTGTGCTTTACCTCCACTGTATCCAAGGCACTCACCAACGCGAACACCATTGTTATCTCCTCCACCGCCGAGACAGACGAGGAATCGAGCGCATAGACTACGAACTCCCCGCCCGAGAGTAGTACGGAATCCGCCGCATAGGCCGCGATCGACCCGTTTGCCAAGCAGGGAACCTGTCTCGATGCCAGGATCGAACCTGTCCCAATCTCCAGACGAACGACCACAAGTAATTTCGACGAAGGATGGTTTTTTAATTAAATCGCGACAGAGGAATCGCCGCCCAGGAGTCATGATAGATAGGACCACCAACCTAACATTGTACGGCAGAAGTCGTCCGGAGGGAGTTTCTTTCACAATTCCCGACGGCGCAGGTAAGCGACTCAAGCCGAATACGATGTGCTTTGTTCCGTATGACCATCGCAGACGCCCGCTCTTCGAGGATGCTCAAGGGGGTTCTGGATTTTATCCTGTTACGTGGGAAAAATTTCGATATAAGAGGCATCGCGAGGAAATTGTACGCAAAGCGAAGGAAGCTAAGCAATCGGTGGAAATGGCCACAGCTTGGAGAGATGAAGCACGGAAGTGGCTCACTGCGCACCCCAATCTATATCGGAATGGACAGTGCTACGGAGACACGACTCCACGCAAGCCGCGACCGCTGCTTGCGTGCGAACCTGGAGAGCAAGAGGTCTATGCAAATTTTGCATGTGGCGCAGCAACGTTTGGCTGCAGCGCCATTTCCAATCTAGTCCCGGACGGCGCCGCGCTTCCTACAGGGTTCGCCTGTTCCTTGGTAACTACGAAAGTCGTCGAACGGGAAAAAATCACCTTCATCAAGGTGCTGCAGTCATTGGCATCCAGCATGCTTCAGCAAGCTACAGCGGACGCGCTCAAAGAAGGAAAAGAGCTGACAACCGCGGTTCTGTTTACATTTACACTGTTGATAGGCCAGCAAGAATGGAAGCAGTGTATAACATCTGTACGACGCCGATGCGTCGAGGATTATCAAGCCTGGCAAAGTAGCAGTCCACGCGGTCAGTGTATTAAGGTGGTCAATAGCCTACGCGCTGGGGTTCGTCTGCGCGAACAAAGTCAAGCAAGGCTGAAGCAGCTACAACAGCAAATCGAGTCATTGCCCCCGAAAGAGGAGGGGGATTTCTCAGGAGTAGCAATCTCCCCTACCTGCTAATGCTTCTTGGGGTTACTCGTCGGGACTCAGTAATCAACTTGATCGCTGGTTGCCGCCGGCTTCGGATCAGCAACCAGCAGGGATCGCAAAGCCATCATCGAATCGGTCATCCAGGCGATCAGCCTTTCGGCATCAGCATCTGCCCAGACGGCAATCGACATCCAAGGCTCCATTCCAGTCCCGCCCCGTCAGCCTCCCCAGTTGCCAACCAATTCGTCTGCGCCGGCAAACGCAGTGACAGCTTGAGCCTCGGTCGTGCTCATGGTTAGAAATTTGTGACAACTAACGTCGTCAACTCGCGCGACCCTCCCGTCGGGCCTTTCACGCGCCCTCGATGCCGCACACGCCGGAGATGGAACCCCTGGAACAAGTCAGTGCCGCTTCGTGTCCCGTACGTCACCAGGAATTTGCCCCGAATGCGTCGTACGGTCTTGATGAACCGATCCTCGTCCCAGTCCCGATGCCCCGGGCCCACGATGCTCAACGCATCGTACCCCTTGTACGGTGGATCGAGAAAGAAGAACGTGTCCTTGCCGTCGAACTCGCGTATGACGTTCCCATAGTCTGTGCATCGCACCTTGATGTTCCGGATTCTTGGAACATATCGCTCGAGGCGGGGAATGATCTGCGCGGTCACCCCGGCGTTCGCGGGGGGCGTAGTCCCGGCGATTGCGGTCCCAGGAAAAGCGGCTCACGTAGAGGAACCTATAGAATCGCTCCAGGTCGGTGCCAGGCCGTTTTCCCTTCAACTGGTTGAAGTGGTGCCGGCTCGACGTCCAGTTCCGATGGCGCAAGTTTTCGAGCTGGCGTTTCGTCAGCTTCGACGCGAAGCGGAACGCAAAGGCGATCTCCGGGTCGATGTCGTTCACGACCTCGACCTCGGAGGGCTCCTTGCGGAACAGAACCTGGGCGCCGCCGGCGAACGGCTCGACGTAGACCTTGTGTGCGGGGACAAGCGGTACGAGCTTCTCGGCCAGGTAAAACTTGCCCGCGGGCGACCCCCAGATGTGCTTCTCCAGGTCGATTCGAACGTCGGTGAGAACAGCCCTGGCTTGCGCGAGCAAGCGGTCAATTTTGGTCGTCATACTATGGACAAAGCCAGACATGACCATTAACTGGACAACGGCTCTGGGAGTTGATCAGGCGAATGGGCTATTTTGTGGTGCAGCACATTGTTGGTGGGTGGTTGTGCCCAGCGATGCGCTGGATCTGTCGTCCGGCGCGATGCGTGCCCTCCTAGCTGCGTTCGGGAAAAATCCCGATCGAAATAGCCGCGGCTTTGCCGCGGCGGCGGTGCTGGCTTGTTGCACACTGCAGAGCTTGGACAGGTGCTTGTCTGTGACCGGGTGCCACCGGCCCGGCCGGACGCCGGGCCGGCGCTGCCGACCGCTCTCCCGTCCTGGGGGACGGCTCCGTCTCGGCTTCGCCGTCGGCGCTTCCTTCCGACCCGGCCGGCCGGGCCTGTCACCACTCGGGTTCGAGCCTGTCGTAGGCCGGGCCTGTCGCACCCCGGGTTCAGACTGCGGTGTAGCGTGAGCGGAGGTCGGGCGCAGGCGGAGGTGAGGGCGTGCCGGGCTATCGAGAGCTAATAGCCGAAAATTTGCTCGATCTTGACCTCGGCGACCGGCGCGATCTCGGCCAGTTTGGCCATGTCGATGCGCGAGCGGTCGCCCATGATGCCGATGATGACCGGTCCGCTCGATGAGCGCGCGGCAAATCCCTTCAGGGCTGCCTGGTCGAGGCCGCGAATGACCGACCAGTGGCCCTTGCGCGGATCGCCGCGATGACCGCGCTCCTCCCACTCGAGTACTCGCCTGGCAACCTGACGCGGATCGATCCGGGTGGTGCGGTATTCTTCGTCGATCGTTGTCACAGCCGTGGCCAGGCGCGATGACTGCATGGGCATGGCGCGAATCAGATTCAGCATGGTGGCAAGAGCCTCGACTGTCTTGTCGCTCTGCGTGCCGATAAAGCCAGAAATCGCCGATTGATCGCCGGGCCGCCGGCCGTAGCGGTGGGTTGCAAAGGCACTGTAGGCCAGACCGCGGGCCTCGCGGATCTCCTGAAAGACCAACGATCCCATACCGCCGCCGACATATTCTCGGTAGAGCAGCGAAAGCGGAATATCGGCCGCCGGCAGCGGCGGTTTGGCAATGGTGATGGAGATCGATGACTGGGCGACCTCCTTATGCAAGAAGTAGGTGCGCGAGCTGTTGACCCGGCGATAGGTCCGAGGCGGTCGTTTGGCGAGCGGTTGATGCGCGCGGCCAAGGACCACGACTTTGCTCGCATCAGCAGCGCTGCGCGGGCCAAAGTACAGAGTGCGGTGCACGTGGTTGGGCAGCCGGGCCAGAAGAGCGCGCAATTCGGCCAATCGCGCCTGCTGCAATTGGGCGTTGGACGCCACTAGCAAAAACTGGCTGTCCGTTCCAACTGCGGCATATGACGACAACGCTCGCCCGACCGTGGCCGGGTCGTCCATGGCGTCCTTGCGCTTGCTGAGCTCGTTGGCCAGAAGCTTTTTGTACAGATCCTCGGTGAGCGCGGCGCTTTGCAGCCACTCGCCCAAAAGCGCGATGCTGGCCTCCATGTTGCGGTCGATGCCCCGTACACTCAGCCAGGTCTCGTCCGCTGCACACTGCACCGAGATGGTCGTACCCAGGGCGTAGAGCTTGCGCTTGAGTGCGTCGGGCGACAGGCTGCTGGTTCCCGATTGCTCGAGCAGGTCGAGAGCAAAACACAAAAGCGGTATCTTGCGCGAGCCGACCTCGAAGCGGTAGTCGATCGCAAAGAGCTGGTTGCGCCGGTTGGCCACGGCCATCATCTCGCCCGAGGGCAGCGCTTGCCGCACATAATGCTCGCCCTCGACCAGCCACCTGGGTTCGAGTGGGCGGATCGGCATGGCTTCAAGGGCGCCGGCAAACGCGCTTTTTTTGGCCGGGTCAATGGCGATCGGAGTGATCGTTGGCTTGGGGATCTTGGGCGGCTGGTGCTCGCCCTTGTGACGCCGCACCACCACCATGTTTTTGCCCAGGTACCGTTTGGCCACCGCGATCACGTCGTCCCGGCTAACCCGGCGCAGTTTCTCGCTGCGCCGCGCCGCGTCGGGCCACGGCACGCGGTGAATATAGGCGTTGGCCATCTTGCCGACCCGGGCCTGGTTAGACTCGATCTCGCGCATCTCGCGCATCTCGGCGTGCAGTATGATCGCGTCGAGCTCGGCCTGGCTGAATGCACCCGCCTTGAGCTTGTCGACCACGCCGAGCAGCAACGCCTCGACCTGGTCGAGAGATTGCCCCTCCCGGGCAACCCCGTACATGAGCCACATGCCGGCTTCCCGCAGAATGCTGGGAAACGAACCCGCCCGGGGCAGTTTCTGACTGAGCACCAGTTCGACATTGATCAGACCCGAGGCCGCGTTGTCCATCAGCCAGTCCATGACCTCGAGTGCAGCCTCGTCGGCATGGCCCACTGGTGCGGTCTGCCAGGCCAGATAAACCGCCGATTCGCCGCTGGCCGTGATGTCGCGCTGCTGCCGACCGGCCACCGGTGTCACCTCGCCGTGCAGCTCGGTTGTCAATGGCCTGGACACAAGAGTGCCGAACCCGCCCTCGAGGATGGGCAGAGCAGTTTTGGCGTCGATGTCACCGGCCAGCACAATGGCCATGTTGTTGGGCACATACCAGCGCGAATAGTAGGCCACCATGTCGGCATACGCCGGTGTCTTGAGATGCTCGACCAGGCCGATGGTGGGCTGGGTGCCGTACGGATGGCCGGGAAATAGCGCCCTGGCCACAGCCTCGAATACTCGCGAAAGCGGCCGGTCCAGCGAGCGGTTCTTTTCCTCGTAGACCGCTTCTAGCTCGGGATAGAACAGACGAAATACCGGGTCGCGAAAGCGCTCGGCCTCGACCCGCACCCACTGCTCGAAACGGTTCTTTGGAACGTCGGCAATATACACGGTCTGCTCGTCGCTGGTGAACGCGTTTAACCCCCGCACCCCCATCCGAGCGTAGAGCTGGTCGAGCTCATTGGGAATCGCGTAGGCTGCCGATTTTTGGGTCTCGGCATCGACCTGAGCCAGAATTTGCTCTCGCTTGGCCTGATCCGAGGTCTCGCCCAGCTCGTTGTAGAGCTGCGCGATGCGATCGACATGCTGTTTTTCTGCCGCCATGTCCAGGGTGCCGAGCTCGTCGGTGCCCTTGAACAGCATGTGCTCCAGATAGTGAGCCAGGCCGGTCGAATTGGGCGGATCGTGTCGGCTGCCAGCGCGCACTGCGATCCATGCTGAGATGCGCGGCTTTTGCCGGTCGGTGCTGATGTACACAGTCAGGCCGTTGGTCAGGCGATGGACCGTGACGCCGAGCGGATCGCCCGGCAGCGGACGGGCCAGTGGCTCGGGCAGATCCGACCCGGCGAGAACGGCATCCCGGGATCTGGTGTCGCTGCCCGACCCGGCGGCCGGTTGGACGGCCGGGGTCGTGGGCGCGCAACTCCATAAAAACACGCCGAGAACCACGAGCAAAACTGACGGTCGGTGCATCGGGGCAGGATAAGGGAAGCATGTCGCCCACACAATGCCCCGAGGCCCGGCCATTCAGTCGGGCTCGACCGGGCAGCCGGTCGGTTTGATTGCCTGGGCAACTACTGTCTTCGAGCCCACCAACTTTCCGACGATACAACCAAAGTAGCAAGAAGTCGAATGCTTCGGTCGTCTTGATAAGATATTTCAGATTATACTGCAATTATTCACGGTACGGTGTTAAACTCTCAATCACTGTCGAAGCCGGCGTCGGCACCTGATTGGACGAACTTGGACATCGGGCACCATCAAACAACATTATATAGTCTCACATAGTTCGAGAGACACAGGCGAAACAAGGCGGCTGCGAGGAGTGCCTGCGGAGCGTACATCGAGTGCGTGAGCAGGCGCCGTAGCATTCAATGCAGGCACGTTTGCGCCGTGGATCTGCGATCCGGTGGGGCTGTATAGACGCAACAGGCAACATTATAGAGGCCGGGCTCGTACTGTCCCGTGCCGGAGAGGAAAGGTGTATCCATGCGATTTTTCTTGTCGGGAAACCTGCTCCGTTTCTCCAACTACCATCGTGAAATCGATGTCGAGGCTGCGACGATTTACGAGGGTATTTTTGGTTTGATCAACCAATATCCCGATTTGCGGCCAGTATTGCTCGACGGCGACGACGAGGTACGCGGTGTTCATCGGTTATTTCTCGACGGCCAGCCCTTGGCCGCCGAGGGGCTGCGCGAGGCGGTGCCTTCTGAAGCGGATGTGACCATTTTGACGGCGATCGCCGGAGGTTGACCCGGGTGCGCACGATCAGTTGGGACATCGTGGTCGACACCTGTCTGTTCTCGCCGCTCGGGCTGCAACCCAGGGCTCTTTTCAGCCACAGCTGGAACGGGTTGGCCCGCTGGTTCAAGGCCCATGTGGTGAGCTTTCCCAAGCTTCTCGGCGACAAGCGGTACGGCATGGTTTTTCTGGGCATTCATTTGAGCTACGACCAGCCGCTGGGATTTTTCGACGCCGACACTGTGCGGGTCGATGCCAGTGTCTCGCTGCTTCGCCGGGGCTCGCGGGTTCGGCTGCAGACCGAGTTTTTTGCCGCCGATCGGCGTGCTGCCGAGATGTCGTTTCTCCTCTGTCCGGTTGCCATCGACGATGGAGTGTCTCTGGCTGCCCGGCCGGCGGCCTTTCCCGAGTCGATCCAGGAGTATTTTTTGCCCGACGAGCGGGGCGAGCAATCGCCTCCGCGAGTCGTGCCCGACCTGGTTTCCACCATTGCGGCGCGCGGCCGGGAGCTGGCCTCGGGATCGCAACCATTTTTTGTCCATCGCCACTACGGCGAAGTGGCCGATCAGTGGTCATTCACCGAAATTCCGTGCATCTGCGAGTCGGCCCGCGAGTCTCTTGCCCTGGCCCGGCACGAAGATGTCCCGGTTTTGCGGCACGGGCTGAGCAAGCCACTGCGGTCCATCGACGTCGAGTTGCAGCGACCCTACTTTGTCTTTGACAGCGGGCGAGTCGACACCGAGACCTACGATGTGGACGGGCGTCTGGCCATGATTCACAAGCTGTGCTCATCGCAGCCTGGCGGGCAGCTGCACGGCACAGTGGTAGAGCGGTTCTGATGGGGCAGGGGGCGGTTTCGTCGACTCATCCGCGCGCTGTGCGCGAGGCGATTTTTGCCCGGGCCCAAGAGCGCTTTGGCGGGTTCATCCGGGATCGGATCAATTCGGGCACGGCTCGGCGCGACCGTGACAGCGTTCCCTTTTCGCGCGAACTCCAGCGCGAGGCCATCGCGATCGGATTGGCCAATTACTGCGCTCCGGCCGGGTTCGCGACCGATACCGCAACACCGGACGGGGCGGGATCGGCGCGGGATTGGGGTCTTTTGCTCGAGTGGCTGGGCTATGCGTGCGACGACCTGGCCCTGCCGATTCTGCTCGGCTATCGCCACACCCTGTCCACCATGTTGTACGACCTCGGGTGCGGGAAGGGGGTGAGCGGTGCCGGGCCCCAACCGCATGTGATCGACCGCTTTGTCAAACCCATTTTGTCGGGCGAGCGATTCATGAGTGTTGCCTATACCGAGGGGGCCGATCCATTTTCATTTCGCTCGTCGGCCCGCAAGGTGGACGGTGGGTATGCCGTCGATGGCTACAAATCGATGATCACCGGAGGTCTCACGGCTGACTGGATTCTGGCCTTTGTGGGCAATGAGAAGCGGGATCTGATGGTCGTGGTGATCGACGCGGCGCATCCCGGGGTGAAGATAGAGGCTCGCGATCTCATGGGCATGCGCAGTATGGGAGTGGCCAGGATGGATCTCGACGACGTGTTTATCCCCGACGACCACGTGCTCATCCGCAGTGACGGACTCACCTATGCGCAGCAGTTTTTTAACGGGCGCCGGCTGCACGCGCCGTGTGCTGCCGTGGGTCGGATCCAGCATCTATTCGAGCGATGTGTTGCGGATTTGTCGGAGCGGATTCGCTATCGTTTGCCGGTATCGGAAATGCAGTCGGTGCAAGCCCGGATGGGTCAGATGTATGTGGCGATCGAAACCGCGCGGACGGTCGTGTACGACGCCTTGGCCCGGTATGCCAGTGGGGGGTGCGATCCGGTGTGGGATACATCGATTACCGTGTCGAAGTATTTTGCGGTGGAGCAGGCGACGCGGGTGGCCCAGTCCCTGGTCTACGTACTCGGGGGCGCTGCTTACGACCGCGCCGAGCCCTATGAGAGGGGTTTGCGCGATTTGCAGGCGCTGATTCATATTGCCGGCACCCAGGCCACCTTGGAGACCGACCTGGGTATCAAGGCGATTGCCGCAGCTCAGCAGCGGTCGATGAAGTCGCGACCGTGATGCCAGCGAGCCTTCGGCCGGGCCCGGCCGGTTATCTGGAAGCGCGTCGTTTCGGCATCAGAGCAGGGCATTTTCGGCGCGCGGTTGCCGGCAAAGGCGACACGTCGTGTCCGGCGGGGTGGGTTTGTACGCCGCCCTTTAGGGCGTGCTTTCATACCTAAGCAGCCATGTGTCGTCTTTTCGTAAGCCGTCGTTTCCTCCGAAGATGACGATTTGGCCCTGCGCGGCGTCGTAAGCCGTCGCATGGGAAGCACGAGGCGAGGGAGCGGGGCCAGCGGGGACGATGAGCTGCCAAGAGCTGCCGTCCCACTCCCACGTGTCATCTTTGAGTGAGCCATCGTATCCGCCGAAGAGGACGACGCGCCGCCGCCCGGCGTTGTAGGTCATCGCATGTCTAGAGCGAGGCGAGGGAGAGAGGCCAGCGGGGACGATGAGCTGCCAAGAGCTGCCGTCCCACTCCCACGTGTCGTCTTTGCGTGAGCCGCCGAAGAGGACGACGCGGCCTCGGGCAGCGTCGTAGGTCATCGCGTGTCTAGAGCGAGGCGAGGGAGCGGGGCCAGCGGGGACGATGAGCTGCCAAGAGCTGCCATCCCACTCCCACGTGTCATCTCTGAATGCGCCGTCGTGTCCGCCGAAGAGGACGACGCGGCCGCGGGCGCTGTCGTAGGCCATCGCGTGATCCCTTCGAGGCGAGGGAGAGGGACCGACGGGGTCCATGAGGTGCCAGGCGGCGCCGTCCCACTCCCACGTCTCGTCGTTAGTGAGTGGGCTTTCTCCTCCAAAGAGGACAACGCGGCCCCGCCCGGCATCGTAGGTCATCGCGTGATTATAGCGATGCGAGGGAGAGACACCTGTGGGGATTATGCGGTGCCAGGAAGTGCCGTTCCACTCCCAGGTATCGTCTCTTCGTCCGCCGCCATATCCGCCGAAGAGGACGACACGGCCGCGGGCGTTGTCGTAGGCCATCGCGGTGTAGTCGCGGGGCGCGGGAGCGGCGCCGGGGGGGTCCATCAGCTCCCAGGTAGAACCGTTCCACTCCCAGGTGTCGTCGAAACGCTCTGAACCGCCAATTGTTCCGCCGAAGAGGACGACGCGGCCCCGGGCGCCGTCGTAGGCCATCGCTGAACCCCAGCGAGGCGATGGAGAGGAACCAAGAGGTTCCATCAGCTCCCAAGCAGAACCGTCCCATTCCCAGGTGTCGCCCCAACGACCTGAGCCGTCGAGGCCGCCGAAGAGGACGACGCGGCCCCGGGCTGCATCATAGGCCATCGTGTGGTAATAAAGGGCCGGGGGATAGGGGCGGGCGGGGACGATGCGATGCCAGGTGGCTCCATCCCACTCCCAGGTTGCGCTGTCCGTGGTGCCGCCGAAGAGGACGACGCGGCCGCGAGCGGCATCGTAGGCCATGGCGTGGTCCCTTCGAGTTGAGGGAGAACGAGGCGGCTCGATGAGTTGCCAGGAGATGCCGTCCCACTCCCACGTGTCGGCAAAGGGTCCTCCACCCCCCGAGGACGTCGTTCCACCAAAGAGAACAACGCGGCCCCGGGCAGCATCGTAGGCCATCGCGTGGGAGGTACGAGGCGCGGGCGAGGAGCCACGGGGGGTGATTCGGTGCCAGGAGACGCCATCCCACTCCCATGTGTCATCTGTTTGCCTGCCAACCTCGCTTCCGCCGAAGAGGACGACGCGACCCCGGATCACGTCGTAGGCCATTGCATGGCCCCATCGAGGCGAGGGACGGGAGCCAGCCGGTTCCATGAGCTCCCAGGAAGTGCCGTCCCATTGCCACGTATCGTCGAATGAGCCGCCAAATCCGCCGAAGAGGACGACGCGGCCCCGGATCACGTCGTAGGCCATCGCGTGTGTGGAGCGAGAGCGAGGCAAGGGTATGGCGCTTTGCTCGCGCCACAATGGCTGCTCGGGCTTGCAGCCACTCGAGCAGCCATCGTGATCGCGGGTATTGCCATCGTCACATTGCTCACCGCTGATCGCATCGAGATAGCTATTGCCACAGGTCTCGTCCGACTGACAATCCTCGGAGCATTGGTCGCCCGAGAGGTTGTTGCCGTCATCGCAGATTTCATCGGAGTCCTGAATCTTGTCGCCACACCTGCGCGGTTGGCAGTTCGTTCGACAGTGGGCATCAGGTGTGTCCGAGTTTGCCTGGCCATCATCACAGACTTCAAGCAATTGCTCGTCCACGATGCCGTCACCACAGAACGGGGCCACGCAGTTCGCCGGACAGTCATCGCCGTCGAGGTTGTTTCCATCATCGCACGACTCGCCCAGTGAGACATCGACGATGCCATTGCCGCAGACTTCGTTCGAGCGGCAATCGGCAGAGCAACCATCGTTATCGAGGTTGTTGCCGTCATCACACGCTTCGTCGAAGTCTGCGATACCGTCGCCACACCTGCGTAGCTGGCAGTTTGGCCGACATGCAGCGCCGGGGTCATCCGAGTTCTGTGCACCGTCATCGCATTCCTCGGACTGGGCATCTATGCGCCCATCACCGCACACTTCGATGGTGCAGTCGGCAGTGCCGTTGCCACATAGTTGGGTTGCACTTGTCTCGGAGCATGAACTGATTGCTAGCATCAACCCGACAACGAGAAAGGACCGAGCTGACCAACCGAGATTCCAGATGAGATTGTTGCACATATCTATGGATTCCGTTTCCGTCGTGCAGCGTCTCGCCGAAAACGTTCTGCTGAGCGTGCACAACTATACTGATACGTTTGGTACGTTCCATACCCCCGACGCACGAGTCCGCTACGCGACATTCGGTGGTCGTCCGAGAAACCTGCTTCGCCGCATTTTGTCTCGCAGTCCTCGCCGCAGCGATAGAGGAGCTCCATTCTCACCACAATCGAGCATGAGACGCCTGCGCCGGAGGTATGAGAGATTCACGGCGTTATTTCGAGAGACACCGCAGTGACGGGGTCTGGCGAACTGGTTGCCGGTTTTCGTTGCGAGTTATCATCGCGCCTTTCAAGCTCGCTGGCACTGCGCAGTTGGTAGCAGTCCATTGGGCAGGTGGCTTGGCTTTCGTCGAGCTCACAAAGGAAGTTGCCGCATAGGGTGCAATCATCTGGACAGTTAAAAAAATTCTCCACAGCGCGATTGCACACGCCATCCCCGCAGCGGGGTGAGACATCGCAGGATGTGGCCGGCGGCAGACAGGACGGCGTACAGTAGGCCCAACAGGCGAGGTCTTGGCAGCCGACAAAGCCGTTGCCATCGTTATCGACATTGTTGCGGCAATCCTCGTAGGTCTGGAAGGGGCTTTCATAGCCGAGGAGCCACGTATCGTTTTTGTGAACAGAAAAATCGTGTCCGCCGAAGAGGACGACGTGGCCCCGAGCAGCGTCGTAGGCCATCGCGGGGTCAGAGCGAGACGGAGGAGAGCGGCCAGCGATTCGGATGCGATGCCAGGAGGCGCCGTCCCACTCCCACGTGTCGTTTTTTGGCCAGGTGTCGGTTCCGCCGAAGAGGACGATGCGGCTTCGGGAGCTGTCGTAAACCATCGCGTGATTAAAGCGGGGCGAGGGAGAAACGCCAGAGGGCTCGATGAGATGCCAGGAGGCACCGTCCCACTCCCAGGTGTCGTCCAAATGAGAACCCGCGGTCTCAGCTCCACCGAAGAGGACGACGCGGCTCCGGACCGCGTCGTAGGCCATCGCGTGCCCGAACCGAGGCGAGGGCGAGGAGCCCGAGGGGGTGAGGAGCTGCCAGGAAAGACCATCCCACTGCCATAGATCATCATAGTTGGCCACGTTGTCATATCCGCCGAAGAGGACAACGCCGCCGCGAGCCGCGTCGTAGGCCATCGCGTAGCCACGGCGCAGCCGGGGAGATGGGCGAGGTGGGTCGATACGGTGCCAGGAGGCGCCGTCCCACTCCCACATGACGTCGCTGCCATACTGGTCAGAGAGGACGATGCGGCCGCGCGCGGCATCGTAGACCATCGCGGGGTCAAAGCGAGGTGGCGGAGAAAGGCCGGCCAGTCTGATGCGGTTCCAGGCGCCGTCCCACTGCCACATGTCGCCAAGAAGATCCGAGTCATCTCTTCCGCCGAAGAGGACAACGCGGCCCCGGGCGGCGTCATAGGCCATCGCGGAACCGTGTCGAAGAGAGGGAGAGGCATCCGTGGCGGACAGCTCCGTCCAGCTCGCTCCATCCCACTCCCAGGTGTCGTCAAGCCTCTGCGAGCCGCCAATCGCTCCGCCGAAGAGGACGACGCGGCCGCGACTGGCGTCGTAGGCCATCGCTGATCCCCTGCGAGGCGAGGGAGAGGAGCCAAGGGGTTCTATCAGCTCCCATCTGGCACCGTCCCATTGCCAGGTGTCGCCCCCATGACTTGAGCTGTCGCGGACGCCGAAGAGGACAACCCGGCCCCGGGCTGCGTCATAGGCCATCGTATGGTTATTAAGGCCCGGCGGATAGTGGGGGGTGACGATGCGATGCCAGGTGGCTCCATCCCACTCCCAGGTCGCCCTGTCCGCGGTGCCGCCGAAGAGGACGACGCGGCCGCGAGCGACATCGTAGGCCATCACGTGGTCCCTTCGAGTTGGGGGAGAACGAGGCGGGTCGATGAGTTGCCAGGAGGTGCCGTCCCACTCCCAGGTGTCGGCAGAGCGTCCCCTCCCCCCCGATGACACCGTTCCGCCGAAGAGGACAACGCGGCTGCGGGCACCATCGTAGGCCATCGCGTGGGAACTGCGAGGCGCGGGCGAGGAGCCACGGGGGGCGATTCGGTGCCAGAAGGCGCCATCCCACTCCCAGGTGTCGTCGAGCCTGTGGTGTTGCAAGCTGTCGAATCCGCCGAAAAGGACGATGCGGCCGCGACTGGCGTCGTAGGCCATCGCGTGGTCCGTTCGAGGCGAGGGACGGGGGCCAGAGAGGTTTACTCGGTGCCAGGAGGTGCCGTTCCACTCCCAGGTGTCGTCGGCGACTGAATCGCCTCCGCCACCGAAGAGAACGATGCGGCGGCGGGCGGTATCGTAAGCCATGGCGTGAGAGTGGCGAGCTGGAGGGACGCCGACGTTTCGCTCGTGCCATGACGGTTGCTCGAGAGTGCAGTTACTGGCGCACCCATCGTGATTACGCCCATTGTTGTCATCACATTGCTCACCGCTGATCCCATCGACATAGCCATTGCCACATATCTCGTTCGACTGACAATCGGCGGAGCAGTCGTCGCCGGACAGGTTGTTGCCGTCGTCACAGACTTCATCGGAGTCTTCAATACCATCGCCGCATCTGCCCGGCTGGCAGTTCACCCGGCATTCGGCATCAGGTGCATTCGAGTTCTCGGCTCCGTTGTCGCAGGCTTCAAAAAACTGTGCGTCCACGATCCCGTCCCCGCATAATTCACCCGTGCAGTCGGACCTGCAGCCGTCGCCGCCAACAGTATTGCCGTCGTCGCAGGTCTCCCCTGCAATCTCGTCGAGCTCTCCGTTGCCACATGTCTCTTTTGACTTGCAGTCGGACCTACAGCCATCCCCAGAGGTTATATTGCCGTCATCGCAGACCTCGCCCTCGTCTGCGATTCCGTCGCCGCAGCTGAAAGCAATGCAAATATCTTCATTCGCGGCGCAAAATGTCCCTGCGGGACAGCGAAGACCGCTGGGACAAAGCGGCGACTGCGACTCGAAACAGCCAGAAGCAGTACTTCCAGCCAAGAGGCAGAGGCTGTTCGACAAAACGATATAGGCGCGTATTCGCTCGGTGATCACGTTTTTGTCCGCGCGCTGGTAGCGCATTCCGCGTTTTCGCATTCTGGTAGGCTATCTCTGCCACAGTGATTCAACGCTCGCATTCTCCGTGGCAGGTCGGCAAAGTCAAACTATGACGTCCTCCCAAGACGCAGAGGACCGCGGCAATCCGGGCCGGCCGCAATGCCGCTCAATCGAGGTGCAAGCCATCGAAGCCCGGCCCGCAATCCGAGAAATCGTCCCGTGCTTCAGTTTTTCCGGACCAATGTTCGCGGGTACGCCTTGTAAAATACAATGTCATTGTCGAAGTAACGCGTAGGGCTGGTCGTACGCATCTTTACTTCTACAGCAACATGTTTGGGAAGACAGGGGATCAAACTATAGCCCGCATTCCCATACTGCGGATCTGAGGAGAACTCGGTTGGCTCGGCATCTTCTCTCGTCAACGCATACTTCACCGATACGAGTTGAAGCCCTGCTTGACCGTTAAATACATAAGCCGGGATCTCTTTTAGCTCGGCTTCACAATAATATGCATCCCACAGCCTGCGGCTGGTATACTCGACGACTGGCTGCGTTCTCAAGTTAAATATGCCCCATCGAATACTGCGGAGTGGACGATAATGATCCGATGGGTTTGAGCCAGCAGAGTAGGTTAAACCTAAATCCAAACTGTAGAGCGGATTCTCTTCGATTATAGAACCCGACATTTTGAGAGCACCTTCAAAATACAGAGGTTCACGAGGTGCCGGATCGTCTGAGCCGCCGATAAAACTACCGATAAAACCGATCAACCCTCCGGCAATGGACGCCACAGAAGCAAGTGGGCTGGGCTTGGAAGGTGTACCCACGACCGATTTCAAGATATCTGACCACCATTTACCGGGATTCTTGTCAGCAGCTTCGCGAAGCGACCGGGCAGCACCATTGACGTTCTTGTAATACTTGTGGCCCTCATTGACCGCTCCGACCAGATCACTGCCACCATTGGACGCCCCGGGGTTGGCATCGCGCAGTACCTCTGACAGTGTGAACTCGTCGGACTCGAGGCTCAAATTGGCAACATTTACCCCGACAATATGCAGTCGAAGCTGGGTCAGCGGGCTCAAATTGGGATCATACCCGGTGAGCATGAAGTCACCATAAAGCCAGCCGTTGATCGCATTTGCCTCGACGAGAAACACCTCGAACTTGCTCGAATCGTAGTCATCAAGGGCAGCTTTCTCGTGAGCAGAATAGGTGAACAAGGCACCGCTTGCAGATGGGCTTTTGAACGATAGTTCCAGTTTAAATCGAGAATATGCCAACTCTCTTGTATTGAATAACATGATTCGCAGCATCCCACGGTATTTATTGTAGAGAACAAAAAATGGCATATCCGGGGCGGAATCGGGTGTACCAAAATCTCTAAACGCAAGTACCCATCCATCCTCCTGATACATGTCTTTCTCAATCGTATTCAAGGCGTGGCCCGATACGTAAAAAGGAAGCTGCCGGGTCGTAGAGCGAATGATTCCAGACAGATCTGTATAGTACAATGTATGTCCCGGTCCATCCTGCGTCCAGTCCCAGTTTGGATCGAGATTTGGATCATCCGGTGGCATATATCGCTCTATGGCGCGGGTATCACTCTGGCCGGAGCGGCAGGCAAGACCGCATAACGCCGCCTCGGGAGTTTCCTGCACAGTCCTATTGGCGTGCTGCACAGGAAACTCCTCTTCAGAGACCAGATCGCAGGCAATGCAAGCGAGCATCAAGAAAATAGTTCCAAGCACGGATTTCATTTTTTAAACATTCCTTTATTGAATTTATAAATGGTGCTGGATAATACTCCATTATGTAGCAGTGATAAGGTTCTTTCATGGGGGGCGTTCAGCGATGCACTATCGTACAGAAGCCCAGGGCAGATTTATCACCGCGGCGACGACCGCACGGTCAATGGTATTGGCGGCCGCATCTCGCAGCCTCCGATAACCTGAAAACAACTTGGTAGCACCTGATAAGGCGGCATGGCGGCACCTCGAATCAGGGGAGTCATGCTCATACACCCGTCGTATCACGGTCTGCCGTTATGGGCCATTACGCGCCATTACGCGCCATTACGGGGTACAAGGCAGCTCACTGTAACGACGACGATAGGTATGAAAACCAATGGTTATCACAACCTGGCCGGCGGCAAGCGAGCGTGCGGCGTCCTTGCTGGCCGGTAGCCTTGGCACGCGTATCTATGGCGCTGGCGCGATGAGCGAGGTCTTGTTGCGCAAGTGCGCAAGCCCTCGACAGCTACCCGCGAGAGATGTGAAAAACCAGCGGTTTTCGCCCTCGGTGACGCTCGACTCTAAGTACCGCGACCCGTAAGTAAGTGCCCAGTAGGGTCGGTCCAGCGCGTCGAGGGCAAGGCGCGAAGAGGGAGCATAGTGGGCCTACGTGACCGATGAGCAACACAGCCATCGGCGGGCTGGTCGGCCGTAATGGGT